>JANRBR010000033.1 GCA_030727405.1 Crocinitomicaceae bacterium
ATGCGAATATTACTGGTGAGGCAAACGGAACAGCACAGTCTGCAATTAGCCAAACCTTAACAAATACGACAATTAATAACGAGCAAGTTGATTACACGGTAACACCTACTTCTGGTGCTTGTATCGGTTCAACTTTCACCCTTACTGCGACAATCAATCCAACGCTGGTTGTTCAAAATGCCACTGCAACAATTTGTTCAGGCACCGCATTCACGGTTGCGCCATCTAATGGAAACGGCAATGTAATACCGAACGGTACGCAATACACTTGGACAGTAGCGAACAATGCCAATGTAACTGGTGCTTCGAATCAATCGACCCCACAAGCGAGTGTTTCACAGTCTTTAGTAAATACAACAAATACAGTACAAACAATTACTTATACTGTAACTCCAGTTTTATCAGGATGTAACGGTAATACATTCACTGTAATCGTTTCAGTTGATCCAACTCCCTCAATTCAAAATGTTACTTCGTCCATTTGTTCTGGTTTACCATTTACGGTAGCACCGACAAACGGAAATGGTAACCTCGTGCCGAATGGAACAACCTACACTTGGACGGTTGTGGATAACAGCTATGTTCTAGGTGAATCCAACCAACTTACAGCGCAAGGTACTATTTCTCAGACTGTATTAAACAACTACAACTTAGATCAAATTGTAGTTTACACCGTAACACCAATTGCTGGTTCTTGTCCTGGATCAACGTTCACCGCAACAGTGAGTGTGAATGTGAACCCGGTAGTAGCAGCTATTACAGGCGCAACAAATGTATGTACTGGTTCTACAACACAATTAGCTTCGGCAACTTCTGGTGGAGTTTGGACTTCATCAAATACAGCGGTAGCAACGGTTAATTCGTCAACTGGCGTTGTTACAGGAGTAGCGGCGGGTACAGTAACGATAACTTACACAGTAACTGGATCAAACGGGTGTACAAACACGGCATCTGCAACAGTGAACGTAAATGCTGGAACAACAGCAACGATCACTGCAGGTGGTACAACAACATTCTGTTCAGGAGGATTTGTAGTCTTGACTGCAAGTGCAGGTTCTACATACGATTGGTCTAACGGTGCTCAAACACCATCGATCACGGTAGTTGCAGGTGGATCATACTACGTAACAGTAACTAATGCAGCAGGTTGTTCAGCAACTTCAGCAGCAACAGTAGTTACGGTGAATCCATTGCCAGCAGTTGCAGCACTTACAGGAGCAACGAACGTATGTTCAGGTTCTACAACACAATTAGCATCAGCTACAACAGGTGGAGTTTGGACTTCATCTGACCCAACTATTGCTACTGTATCAACTACAGGAGTAGTAACAGGGGTAGCAGCTGGTTCGACAACAATAACATATACGGTAACAGATGCAAACGGATGTTCATCAGCAGTAACAGCAACTGTAAATGTAAATTCAGGTGCTACCGCAACAATATCCGCTTCCGGAGTAACAACATTCTGTTCAGGAGGATTTGTAGTCTTGACTGCAAGTGCAGGTTCTACATACGATTGGTCTAACGGTGCTCAAACACCATCGATCACGGTAGTTGCAGGTGGTTCATACTACGTAACAGTTACGAACGCAGCAGGTTGTTCGGCAACTTCAGCAGCAACAGTAGTTACGGTGAATCCATTGCCAGCGGTAGCGGCGATCACAGGAGCAACAAACGTATGTTCAGGCTTGACGACACAATTGGCATCTGCAACAACAGGTGGTACATGGTCTTCATCTGATGCAACAGTTGCAACTGTATCAACTACAGGAGTGGTAACGGGAGTAGCTGCAGGATCTGCAACCATCACATATTCAGTAACAGACGCAAACGGATGTTCAAACACGGCATCTGCAACAGTGAACGTGAACGCTGGAACAACAGCAACGATCACGGCAGGTGGCGCAACGACATTCTGTGCGGGAGGTTCAGTAACGTTAACAGCGAGTACAGGATCTAGCTACTTATGGTCAAATGGTGCACAAACACCGTCGATTACCGTAACAGCAGGTGGTTCATACTACGTAACAGTAACCAACGCAAGCGGATGTTCAGCAACATCAACAGCGACAGCAGTAACAGTGAATCCATTACCTACGGTAGCGGCGATCACAGGAGCAACAAACGTATGTTCAGGCTTGACGACACAATTGGCATCTGCAACAACAGGTGGAGTTTGGACTTCATCTGACGCAAGTATTGCTACTGTTTCAACGACAGGAGTAGTAACTGGCGTAGCAGCTGGTTCAGCAACAATAACATATACGGTAACAAACGGAAATGGATGTTCATCAGCTGTAACAGCAACAGTAAATGTAAATACTGGAACTACGGCAACGATCACTGCAGGTGGTACAACAACATTCTGTGAAGGAGGTTCTGTCGTCTTGACTGCAAATGCAGGTTCTACATACGATTGGTCTAACGGTGCGCAAACACAAGCGATCACCGTAACGGCTGGTGGTTCATATTATGTAACTGTAACGAATGCGAGTGGTTGTTCTTCAACATCAGCTGCAACAGTAGTTACTGTCAACGCTACACCTACAGTAGCAGCCCTTACCGGAGCAACTACAGTATGTGCAGGATCAACAACAACAATGGCAAGTGCTACTACAGGTGGTACATGGTCAACAAGTGATGCAACAGTAGCTACTGTATCATCAACTGGAGTAGTTACGGGTGTTGCTGCAGGAACTGCAACAATCACTTACACAGTAACAGATGGGAACGGATGTACAGGAACGGCAAGTGCTACGGTAACTGTGAATGCGATTACTGCTGGTACAATTTCTGCTAATGGAACAACGACATTCTGTGACGGTGGTTCTGTGACCTTAACTGCAAGTGCAGGCTCTAGCTATGCTTGGTCAAACGGTGCACAAACGCAATCTATCAATGTAACAACAAGTGGCACATACTATGTAAGCGTTGGGAACGCTTCAGGGTGTACTACTATATCACCTGCGGTTGTAGTAACGGTTAATGCGTTACCAACGGTAGCGGCTCTTACCGGAGCAACTACAGTATGTGCAGGATCAACAACAACAATGGCAAGTGCTACTACAGGTGGTACATGGTCAACAAGTGATGCAACAGTAGCTACTGTATCATCAACTGGAGTAGTTACGGGTGTTGCTGCAGGAACTGCAACAATCACTTACACAGTAACAAACGGGAACGGATGTACAGCAGCGGCTACTGCTTCAGTAACAGTAAATACAGCTGCAACAGCTACAATCACGGCGGGAGGCGCAACGACCTTCTGTTCTGGCGGTTCGGTAGTCTTGACTGCGAGTACAGGATCTAGCTATGCTTGGTCAAATGGTGCACAAACACAAGCGATCACTGTAACGGCTGGTGGTTCATATTATGTAACTGTAACGAATGCTTCAGGATGTTCTTCAACATCAACAGCGACAGTAGTAACGGTAAATCAGACACCAATAGCAGCAATCAGTTCTACGGGTTCTACATCTTGCCTTGGTTCAACTGTAACGTTAACGGCAACTGGAGGTATTTCTTATGCTTGGAGTAACGGTACAGCTACAGCGGTTAACAATGTTACATCTTCAGATGCTTATACCGTAACGGTGACTAGTGCTGAAGGTTGTACGGCAACTGCAACAGAAACGGTTGTATTTAATGTAAATCCAGCTGTTGTTGTCACTACGAATGGTCCAACAATATTCTGTCAAGGTGGTTCAGTAACCATCAATGCTACTGGTGCAGACACGTATGTATGGAGCAACGGTGATCAAGGAGCTTCAACTACGGTTTATCAGCCTGGTGCATATTACGTAACGGCAACAAACGCAGCAGGATGTTCAACACAGTCTTCTATTGTAAATGTGACAGTGAATACACCTCCGGTTGTTTCGGCTATCACAGGAGCAAATAACGTTTGTGAAAGTTCATCAGTTCAATTGACAGTTGCTACGCCAAATGGAATTTGGACAAGTTCAAATAACTTTATTGCAACTGTATCTTCTACAGGTGTAGTAAATGGATTGAATGCAGGATCTACAACGATCACATATACAGTAACAAACGGTGCTTGTTCAAGTAGCGTAAGTGCTGCGATGAATGTATTGAACTTACCAGTAGTTCCGACTATTACGGCAAGTGGTGCAACGACAATGTGTCCAGGTGGAACAGTGATCTTATTTGCTTCGAATGGTGCAAATTACCAATGGTCTTCTGGTCCTCAAACACCATTAATTACGGTAAATCAATCCGGTGATTACTCAGTGACTGTAACGAATGCAAACGGATGTTCTGCAACGTCATTGCCAATGACAGTATTCATTGGTGATAACACGAACCCTGTAATCGTTCCTCCAGCGAATGTTACCATGGCTCCAAACTTTGCTTGTGAAGCAATTGGTGTAAACCTTGGTGCTCCAGTAACTTCTGACAATTGTTCAGTTTCAAGTGTATCGAATGATGCTCCAGCAATCTTCCCTCTAGGGTTGACAACGGTAACTTGGACAGTAGTAGATGGTTCAGGAAATACATCAACAGCGACACAATTAGTAAATATCGTAGACAACATCTTACCTACAATTAATGTAAATGACTTAACTGTGGTAATCAATGACAATGGTTCAACAACCATTACGTTCAGTGATGTGGATAATGGTACAACGGATAACTGTGGTATCGCTAGCATGACCTTAAGTCAATACACATTTGATTGTTCGAACATCGGTGACAACACAGTTACAGTTACCGTTACAGACAACAATGGTAATGTGTCTACAACTTCGATTCTAATTACGGTTGTAACTTCTGGTACAGATACGGACAACGATGGTTTATTGAATGCGTGTGACACAGATGATGACGGAGACGGAATCCTTGATTCAGACGAAGAAGCGGGTGACACAGACGGAGATGGAATTCCTAACACATTGGATTCTGACGATGACGGAGATGGTATCCCTACGGTAATTGAAGGAACAGACGACCAAGACGGAGATGGAATCTCTAACTACTTGGATTCGGATAGCGATGGCGATGGCTTGAGCGATGACTTCGAGTGGGATTTCGGTGGATTGGCTGAAGCAGGTCAAGATTGTGACCAAGATGGTTTATATGACTTCTTAGACACAGACAAATGTGGTCCAGTAGTTCCAGAAGCCTTTACACCTAATGGAAATAATTACAACGACTTGTTTGTAGTTCCAGGAATCGAAACATACGAAACACGTCAGTTATTTGTGTACAGCCGTTACGGAACACTTGTTTATGAAAGTAACTTGTACAATAATGATTGGGATGGTACACTATTGAACAGTGGAAGCCCAGTTCCAGATGGTACATACTACTATGTATTCAAATTAGACAATGGCCAAATCGTAAATGGTTACGTATACATTAACCGAGTTAAAAAATAATCATTCATAGAGAATAATTGATATGAAAAAGACAAATAGCATCATCGCAGCATTGGGAATTGTAGTAGCTTCTTTTCAGGCGCTAGGACAAGATCCGAACTACAGACAAAATCAGTTCAACGCATTAATGTTGAACCCGGCCCAAGCAGGAGCTAATTCTTATTCCGATATATCCACCCTCGCGAATTCGCAGTGGGGTGGATTTAAAGGAGCTCCAAAGACGATGACCGTTTCTGGTAACTTCAACATTCTTAAGAATTTTGGACTTGGAGTAACGTTGTTACAGGATGAGTTAGGCCCTGTGAGTAACACGCAATTCGCAATAAATGGGGCTTACCATTTGAAATTAAACGACAAATGGCGTTTATCTGTTGGAATTCGTGGAATCGCCGGTAACTTGAATGTAAACCTAACCGAACTTCAAACAACGGTTCCTATGGATCCAGATATGGCGAATAATCTTACGACAGGTTTGACGTTTAATGCTGGTTGGGGTGCTTTACTTTCTCACAAAAATTTCTATTTGGGAGTGGCTCAACCAAGAGTTGGAAAAATGGATTTCTTAGGACGTAACATGTCCCTTTACGTAGATAATCGTGGTGGTTATTTAGGTTATGCGGGTGGATCGTTTACCATCAGTCCTACTTTATTACTAAGACCAAATGTGGTAGCTCGTTACATGGAAGGTTTACCTTGGACGGTTGACATCAACACGATCTTTACACACAAAATTGGTTTGGATTTTGGTGTAAGTTATCAAGTTAAAAGTGCGATTGGTGCAATTGTTGGATACGACATTAACAATAAGTTTTACCTAGGTTATTCTTACACATTTCCTACAAGCCGTATGAATCAAGTAACGGTTCAATCTCATGAGATTGCTTTACGTTACCGTTTCAACAATAATACGAGTCGTTGTCAAGGACCACGATTCTTCAATTGATTTTTAGACCTCTGCAAATGCGTGTTGTTTTAACTACCATTCTTGTCTTTCTTGCTGCAAGTTCTTTGTGGGCACAGTATGACGTACAATTAACTCCAGCGTGTTTCAATACATCATTCGATGATTTTGGAACAAGAAAATTGGGTGATCGATTGTTCGTGTTATCTGCTTCAAAAGATCCTTGTGAGGATGTCATGATGGATCCTTATACCAAAAAACCTTATTCAGATTTATACGAGGTTGAAGGATGTAAAACAAAAGACGCAAAATTAATTAGCGCTGAAACAAAAGGCCCACTGAACATCAATTCTTGTTTTTTCGATGGTCCAATTAGCTCAAATGCAGCTGGGAATATCTTGTTTTTCACGAACAACTTTGGTTCGAACGAAAATGAAAAATTAACCATTCATTACTCATTTAAAAATGATAAAGGAGAATGGAGCAAACCTTTGCCAGTTCCATTTAACAATGACGAGTACAATGTAACTCATCCTTTTTTTGATGAAAAGAACAAGGTACTTTACTTTGCTTCTGATATGCCAGGTGGATTGGGTGGCATGGACATCTATCGTGCAAACTTTGATGGTAAAAAATTCGGCGAGAAAGAATTGGTTCGTTTTGTGAATACAAAAGGACACGATTGTTTCCCATTGGTTTTTGACAATAAATTGTATTTCTCTTCGGATGCGAATTCAATTGGTGGTTATGACTTGTTTTACATGGAAAACTTTGAGGTGAAAAGCATGGGGGATAAGTTCAATTCCAAGTACGACGATTTAGCGATTATGTTTAATGATAAAAAGTCTGGTTTTATCACTTCCAATCGTGCAAATAATGGCGTGACGGATGACATTTATGCTTTTCAATTAATCGATTTGTTTGTTGATGTACAGTTGTCCTATGTCGTTAAAGATAAGAACTCATCTGAACCCCTTTCAGGAGTGGAAGTAAAAGTCGTGGATGATTCTACAGGAGTCATTGTTTATCAAGGTTTAACGGATGATTTTGGAAAATTCATTCAGACCTTAGATAGTCTTCCAATGAACTCAATTCATACCTTCACGCTTACAATGAAAAAAGAAGGATATGTTTCCAAAGACGTTTCCTTTACATTTGATGCGAAAGATACCAATACCATCAATGTGAGCGATTTGGCTGATTTGACTTTAGAGCCGCTTTCCATCGATATGATCATCAACGAATTGTTAGGACTGAAATCCATTTATTATGATTTCGACAAAGCCGATTTACGTGCTGATGCCATCATCGAATTGGATAAGGTCGTAACTTTCATGAATAAGCATCCTAAAATCGAAATCGAACTTGGTTCTCACACCGATTGTATGGGGCCAGATGCTTATAACCAAGCGTTGTCTGATCGTCGAGCAGTTGCTGCAGCTAACTACATTAAATCGCGCATTTCTAATGCGGAGCGTATTACGTTCAAAGGATATGGTGAAAGCATGCAGAAAGCAAAATGTCCTTGTGATGTTAAGACAGCGGATAAATGTACGGCTCAGGATAACCAGTTGAATCGTCGTACAGAATTTACCATTAAAAGTTTGAATATTTCAACAGCTTCAATGAATGTGAATTCAAATGCTACGGCGGTAGTAACATCAAACGGTGGTAAGAACTTTACATTTAATGACGCAGGTGACGCAGATTTTCGCATCACACCTACAGTTGATCAAAATGAAGGAGTGGTTTACCGCGTACAAGTTGAATCCAGTGCTGTTCAAATTCCAAATGCAACGGTGAAATATAACTCCCAGGATGTATATGAATACCAAATGGATAATTCATATAAGTATTGTCTAGGTGGTGCTTTCAAAACATTGAAAGAAGCGGTTGCATTTCAAGATAAAATGAGGGCAAATGGTTATGCGCAAGCATTCATTATTGCATTCAATCAAGGGAAACGCATCAGTCTGGATGAAGCGAAAAAGCTGACGAAAGAATAGCTAACGCTTTTTGATCCCCTTTCAGTTGTGAAATCCAAATTACCACATGTAGGTACGACCATATTTTCGGTCATGTCTGCCCTGGCAAATGAATGTCAAGCAATCAATTTATCACAAGGATTCCCCAATTTTCCTATTGACCAACGTTTAAAAGATTTGTTCAAAGAACAACTTGATTTAAACGTACATCAATACGCTCCTTTGTCCGGATTAGTGGAATTGAGGGAGCAAATCACGCGGAAAATATTCTTGCATTATCAACGCGAACTCAATGCGTCCAACGTGTTAATCACGGCTGGGGCAACTCAAGCAATTTTTGCTACCATTCAAGCCATGGTTCATCCAGGTGAAGAAGTGGTGATTTTGGATCCAAGTTACGATTGCTATGAAAGTCCTGTGCTTTTATCAGGGGCAAAACCAGTACGCATTCCACTAACGGAAGATTTTTTACCGGATTGGGAACGCATCCGATCCAATGTATCCGATCGGACCAAGCTCATCATCACCAATAACCCTCACAATCCAAGTGGTATGGTTTGGGACAAAGAAGATTTTAAGGAACTTCAATCCTTATTGAATGATTTCCCGAATCTTTGGGTCTTATCCGATGAAGTGTATGAGTTCATCACGTTTGAAAAGAAACACATTTCCGCACATCAAATAGATGGATTAAAGGATCGTTCCATCGTGGTTTCATCTTTCGGAAAAACCTTTCACGTCACTGGTTGGAAAATAGGTTATTTAACCGCACCGACTGAAGTGATGACGGAAATTCAAAAAGTACATCAATTTTTGGTGTTTTGTGTGAACAGTCCGGCTCAGTCAACGTTAGCGCACTATTTACCTGAAACTGATTTAACAAACCTAGGTTCTTTCTATCAGCAAAAAAGGGATTTTTTCCGTGCAAGGTTAAAAAACAGCCGCTTTACCTTATTGCCATCGGAGGGATCTTATTTTCAGGTGGCTTCATACAAAAATATATCCTCAGAATCGGATGTGGAATTTTCTAAACGCATCACGAAAGAATTTGGTGTGGCAAGTATTCCACTTTCTGTTTTTCATGCGGATAATCGAGATCAAAAACTCATCCGTTTTTGTTTTGCCAAAGACGAAGAAACACTCACTGAAGCAGCGCAACGCTTATGCAAGATCTAAGAATTACTTTCGTTCAATTCGATCAATCATGGGAAAACATAGAAGCCAATGTTTCGAAAGTTTCGCAGTTCATGGATAGCATCGAAGACTGCGATTTAATCGTCCTTCCTGAGATGTTTCACACTTCCTTTTCCATGAATGTGGCTTTGGCTGAGGAATGGATAGACAACCCAATTTTGGCAAATTTGTGCGCTTGGTCTAAACAGAAGCAAGCAGCAATTTATACCTCGATGATGGTCAAAGAGAATAGCAGTTTTTTTAATCGAGGCGTATTTGTGCAACCGAATGGTCACGTTTCAAGCTATGACAAGCGAAAAGCATTCGGCTTAGGGGGCGAAGACCTTGTGTTTTCTCCTGGAATTCAGGAAACCATTGTCGAATACTTAGGTTGGAAATTTAACCTACAAATTTGTTATGATTTACGCTTTCCTGAGTTGATTCGAAATAGATTAGATGAAAATGGATTGCCAGCATATGATGTGCTTTTATACGTCGCTAATTGGCCACAGAAAAGGGTTACACATTGGACTACCTTGCTTCAAGCGCGTGCGATTGAGAACCAGTGTTATGCACTCGGTGTGAACCGCGTAGGTATAGACGGGATGGACTTACATTATTCGGGCTCCTCCGCTGCCTATGATGGATTGGGTCAAACCATCGTTGCCATGAATGATCAAGAAGGCCTTGCTTCGTTTGCTTTAAAACAGCAAGATTTAATCGATTTACGTCGTTCACTGCCTTTTTTGAAGGATAGGAAATAGTTCGTATATTTGGTATCTAAGATAAAATTCAAAAAATGAAAAAAGTTATACTCTCAGCAGTTGTATTGGCCTCTTCGATGCTAGCAAATGCTCAAAAAGCTCCGAAATTAGAGACTTTTCAAGACTTAGTGAAGGTGCCAACACATGCTGGACCTATTGCTTCAAATGAAAAATCGTTGGGTGTGACAATTTGGTCAGACGATTTCTCTACACCGGCAAACTGGACAGTGGACAATAATGGTCAAGCTGGAATCGACTTCGGTTGGAACATAAACAATGTTTCTGATGGATGGTGGTCAACTGCCGGAATTAACTCAACTTCAGGTGGAAACTACGCTGAATTAGTAAATGGCGATGCACAAGCTGCGACCCAAGCCTTAAACGTTGTCTATTCCTTGACTACAGCTGCTCCAATTGATGTTGCTGCGTTAGGAGGGTCAAACCAAATTTCTTTACAGTTCGAACAATACGGAGCACGATTCAACGACCTTCAAGAAATGTTGATTAGTGTGAATGGTACAACTTGGGTTTCTGTAGGAAATAACTCAGATAAACCCGTGTTATCTGCTTCAGGTGGTTCTGCTTACTCCAATCCAGATAACAAAACCATCAATTTAGCCGCTGCATTGACTCAATTATCTCCAGGTGTAACACCTACACAATTGTGGGTTCGTTTTCAATGGACAACAAACTATCCTAATTCAGCAACAAACCCAAATGTTTGGATTACTTATGGTTGGTACATTGATGATGTGAAATTAGTAACGAACCCAACAAATGATTTAGCCATTACAGGATCTGATTGGGGATCAGTTGGTTTGCATTATTACCAAATCCCAACGGCACAGGTAGCACCTATTGATTTCTCTGCTGATATTTTTAACGGTGGTATAAACAATCAATCAAACGTGAAATTAAACGTGAACGTAAACAGTGGCCAATTCCTTGGTTCAAGTGCGCCAGTTTCCATTGTTTCTTTGGATACGGCGACAGTTACCGTTGCAACACAATTTACTCCTGCTGCAACTGTTGGAACGTATACTGTGACAAGAAACATTACAGCTGATTCAACCGATGATGTTCCAACAAACAATCAATTAGCTGATCTCTCCTTCAACGTAACGAATTTTATTTATGCAAGGGACAACAACACGATTGCAGGAAGCACATCAAACGGTACTGATCCTTTTGAAACAGGGAACCTTTATGATATTTTCCAAGATGCAGAATTAAAAGCAATCAATGTTCGCCTACCAAATGGGACAAATGGCGCAACGGTAGGGACAGAGATTTACACGCGTTTGTATTCCATTGATCCTGTTTCAGGTGATTTTGTTTTCGAATCAGAATCATCTCCATTGGTATTAGCTGCAAATAACCTAAACACCAACTTAGTGATTGAATTAGATCCATATGTAAATGTAACTGCAGGAACAACGTATTTGGCAGTTGTTGGTGCTTATTCAAGTGGATTAAGGGTGTCTAATGCAGGTACATCACCAGCACAAACGTCTTTTTTACTTGACGGAAATGATATCACCACTTCTACCTTGTTTTACCAAACATCAACTCCTTACGTACGTTTGAACTTTGACCCAGTTTTAGGATTGGATAACCAAGAGCAAGTGCAGCAAGTAGTGATCATGCCTAATCCATCTAATGGAGTAGCATCGTTGCAATTTGATTTGTTAAACCCATCAGATGTTGCCATTTCAGTATTAGATGTTTCTGGAAAAGAAGTACAAAATACACAAATGAATCAATTGACAGCTGGAACACACGATGTGACTCTTGAGTCAACAAAATGGAATAGCGGAGTATATTTCGTAACAATTGTTTCGAACGGAACAACAATGACGAAAAAATTCGTTAAAAAATAATCATTGAACTTAAATGTGAAAGGCCGGTTTTACCGGCCTTTTTTGTGTTATGTGGGAATTTGAATTTGGCTACCTAGGATTGTTTTTAAGCGCGTTTCTTGCCGCGACCATACTTCCTGTTGCCTCAGAAGTTTTCCTTCTTGCTATGCTTAAATTAGGGTTTGACCCAGTTCTTTGTTTGATTCTGGCAACACTAGGCAATTCTTTAGGTGCCATTTTGAATTACTTCATTGGTTACATCGGAAATCCTAAATGGTTGAATAAAATTGGCGTGAAATTTGCGCAAATTGAACGTTGGAAACAACGGGTGCAAACGTATGGCGTATGGTTAGCACTATTATCGTGGCTGCCAATAGTGGGAGATTTAATTGGCGTTGCACTGGGCTTCTTTCGTGCACCAAAAGTACCCACATTTGTGTTTTTTACCATTGGAAAATTTGTGCGCTACTGCGTAATTATCCTTCTTTATTTTCTTTTTTGATTCTTTTCAATTCCGAGGAACTCATAAATCGGATCTTTCTGATCGATGAGTTGTTGCCGCGTCATGCGTATACAATGATTCGGTTGAATGGCGTTGAGTTCAATATTGGACTTATTTTTTGGGGTAAATTTTAACGTGGATACGGAAACATGTAGATTCGAGTATCGCAGCGTATATGGCGCACTATTGCCAAACGTCCCACAAACACTTCCCATACAGGGACTTCCAATGATTTCTCCTCGATTCATTTGCTTAAACCAACCGGCAAATAAAACCGATGCAGACATCGAAGATCCATTCATCATTAAGGTGCATTTCCAAGGATACGTATAAGACAAATTATTTTGCAGCGGATACTCGTACAAAATGGTTTTCGTGGTCCCAAGCGGCGATTTATAAAAGTCAAATTCTTGACTAATTAAGCCATTTGGGTAAACACGTTCAGCTCTGTTTTTGAACTGCCATTCTTGGTAAAATGACAACAGTGCAAAACGGTCGTAACGACTCCGTTTGTATAAATAATTCATTTGAATCGGACCCCCACTTTTATTTAAATAACTCAAAACGTATTCTTGGGCGCGAAGCATACCCCCCAAATTATCGCGTAAGTCAATATAAACATCGGATACCCCTCGTTTCTTTACCTCTGCAAAGCAGGCATCGATGCGTCTGGTGAATTTATTGTACGAATAAGGATCAAAGGATTGAATCGTTAGTACACAACGGTTTTTTGAGTCGATAAAATACGATACTGCTTCTTCTTTTCTTCCACCTCGGTCTTTCAAGTAATCAATGGATTTGACATAAGAAGCGGCAAAAATTACCGTATCACCTTTCAAATTCACCAATTTAAACTGGGCCTTGTCACTTAATGTTGCGTGTTGAATCAAATTAAACGTTGCTCCCATCATTTGAAGCGCAATTTCTTCTTGTGCATCATGGGCATTTCCTTCGGTAAAACTCAATTTCTTGCTCACTTGGAACAAACTATCCATCGTAATGCCATTTACGCTGAGTAACTCTGATCCAATTTCTGCTTTGTTTTTATAGATTCCATCAAGGTAAAATTTCCCGTCGATTTTTAGAATGAAAAAAGGAAGCACCGCTCGTTCCTTAGGACCGAGAAATAAGTAATCCTTCGGATTTAAATTGGTGTGCGAATCTTTCATGACAGACAAATACTCTGTGATGATTTGGATGAACTGAATCATGGTTTTTTCCGTAGAACAGGCAGCCAATGCTTTTTTATAAGCCTGAACAAAATCTTCCACACTGCAATAGAGCGTTGGATTCGGATGGGTATTTAAAATGTGCTCGTGCAATGCTTTGATGTCTGCCGTCATGGATTCTGGACACATTTTTGCTTCACTAATTTCGTATTTGCTATACTGAAAATAAGACAAACAATCTTGTGCATTCCCAACAAAATGGAGAATAGCACTAAATGTGATTAAAAGGATGTATTGTCGCATGAAAGAGTGTCTCGAAGATAAGTTATTTCGTTTAATAAATGCTAATTTTGAAACGATTAAAGCACCATTCCAAATGCAAAAAAGTTTCTTTCTCCTATTATCCTTAACGCTCATCCTTCTTTCTTGTCACAGAAAAGATGAGAAATTTTGTTCCTGCCTCGACAAAAGCAAGGAGGTTAACCAACTGACAGAAAAAATATGGGGACAAGATGGAACACAATCCGATAGTTTGAAACTGAAGAAGTTGCTTTTGAAGAAACGCGAATTGTGCGAAGATTATGAAACAAAAAACGGGGAAGAGTTGTTCCTACTTACAGAAGACTGTAAATAACATGAACAAACCTAAAACCGTTTTAATTGCTGGTGGCTCAGGCCTAGTCGGCACCAACCTCGCAAGTTTACTCCGGGATAAGGGTTATTCCGTAAAATTTTTAACACGTCAAAAAAGCAATGATTCCCTGATTCATTGGAGCCCAAAAACGAAGGAAATTGACCTTCAAGAATTAATCGATGTCGATGTGGTCGTTAATTTAGCTGGGGCCAATATTGGGGACCGTAATTGGACCGACGCTCGCAAAAAAGAATTGATCGCTTCTCGAATTGATTCGACCCTTTTTCTAAGTGAAATAGCGGCAAAAATGCCTGCATTAAGTTATTACGTGGGTGCTTCAGGGGTAAATTGCTACGAACTCATACCAAAAAGGATCGTGAGCGAAAGCGATGCTTTTGGCAGCGATTTTTTAAGTACACTCGTACGTGATTGGGAGGCCGCAAGTGACCAATTTCAAGCACATTGTCCCTACATGAAGTTGCGCATTGCCATGGTTCTTTCTGGTGAAGGCGGCTCGCTAGAAGCGATGAAAAAACCCATTTCATTCGGACTTGGTTCTCCTCTGGGAAAAGGAACGCAATACCATCCATGGATTCACATCGATGATTTGTCGCGAATGATTTTATTCGGGATGGAACAACACTTGACCGGCACCTACCACGCAGTGGCAAATTGCGATCAAAATAGAACCATGATGAAAGCAATTTCACGTCAAATGAAAAGACCATTCTTTTTGCCTGCTGTCCCCGCCTTTCTATTAAAAATGATCCTTGGAGAAAGGTCCATGTTGGTTTTGTCGGACCTACAAGTCTCGAATGACAAAATTAAAAAAACCGGCTTCCAGTTTCAATTTGAGCAACTTACAGACGCATTAAAAGCCATCTTTCAGAAATAATTGTTTATTATTTAACATTCAAAAAAGCATCTTGAATAGGATAAAAAACTACTTTCAAGAAAAAAACGAATGGCTAAATCTCAAAAAATCTTTGTACTAGACACCTCTGTTTTATTACATGACTTTGATTCAATTTCAAATTTTGACGAACATTTTGTTGCCATTCCAATCACCGTATTGGAAGAATTGGACAAATTTAAAGTCGGCAATGACACCAAAAACTTTTCAGCTCGGGAAGTCATAAGGTTTATTGACAAGCTATCTGGAAATGGCTCTCTTCAAGATTGGATTCCTTTAGGTCCCGGATTAGGGAATTTTAAAATCGTCATGGAGCACACTCCCCTTAAAACGAATGCAGAAGAGGTATACGGATCCCATAAAAATGACCATAAAATCATCAATGCCGCTCTCGTTTTACAAGAAAAGGAAAAACGCAAGTCTGTTGTGCTTATTACCAAGGACATCAACCTGCGCATCAAAGCAAAAGCACTTGGTTTGGTAGCAGAAGATTATCAAACAGGGAAAGTACATTCCGATGAAATCCAAGCATCAAGCACCTATAACATCGATGGACTCGAATCGTCATTGATTCGTGAAATTTTCACCAAAGGAAGTGTGCTAGAGGAAGGACACCTTGGTGAAAAAAAAGAAGTCAATGGGTACTACATTTTAAAAAATGGAAAAACCTCCGCATTGGCTTTTTACAACCACCTCACTGACCGCATCGATCGGATTGAAAAAGAATTTGTGTATGGAATCAAACCGAAAAATGCTGAACAAGCCTTCGCGTTTCATGCACTTCTGAATAATGACGTCAAACTAGTGGCATTGCAGGGTGTCGCTGGGACAGGAAAAACGTTACTCGCATTGGCGGCTGCTTTGGAACAACAAAAGTTGTTTAATCAAGTGATTTTAGCACGTCCCATTGTACCCTTATCCAATAAGGAAATCGGATTTTTACCTGGTGATGCCAATGACAAAATTGGTCCCTACATGGAGCCGTTATGGGACAACTTGAAATTCATCAAATCCCAATTTGGTGAGAATGAAAAGAAACATAAGGCCATCATGGAAATGCAAGAATCGGGTAAAATCATCATCACCCCGCTTGCCTTTATCAGGGGGAGAAGCCTTTCCAACATCATGTTCATTATTGATGAAGCTCAAAACTTGACTCCGCATGAAGTTAAAACAATCATCACGCGAGCAGGTGAGAACACAAAAATTGTATTTACGGGCGATGTGCATCAAATCGATACGCCTTACCTCGATGAAAACAGTAATGGCCTGGCTTATTTGATTGACCGACTGAAAGGAGAATCACTCTTTGCTCATGTGAAGTTGGAGAAAGGAGAACGTTCGGAATTAGCGAACTTAGCGAACGATTTATTATAAATTACTGAATGCGAACAAGTTCACCGAAGTACATGTGCTTATCCGTTTTGGAATCCATGTACAATTGTGAAATAGAGCTTGTCTTATCGGGAAAATAAATACTGATCAGTTCTGTAAGAAAATCACTGTCAACGGTGGGGGAATAGGTATTCATAATGATGAAGCCATTTTCATCCACTAAACTCGCCGCTGCCATCATCAGTTCGTCGATTTTATCTTCGAGTTTCCATTTTTCGCCATTTGCTCCAATGCCCCAAGCTGGTGGATCCATGATGATTCCTTTGTAACGATGGCCTCTTTTAACTTCCCTTGCGGCAAATTTCAATGCATCGTCATGTACCCATTTAATGTTCATCATCTTACATTCTTCCATGTTCTTTTTTGCCCAGTTCAAGGTAGATTTTGCTGAATCAACGTGGTAAGTTTCCGCCCCTTTTAAGCGCGCTACACAGGATGCCGCTCCGGTATATGCAAAAAGGTTTAAGAATTTATCATCGCTAGCTATGTTTTCTTCAATGAAGCGCCAATTGGCTTCCTGTTCAGGAAACAAGCCGATGTGTTTGAATTTTGTGAGAGACAATGAAAATTGAAGGCGTTTGTATTTGATGCTCCACTCACTTGGGGCATCTTTTTTCAAACATTTCCACTTTCCTTGCTGACCTTTTCCTTCAACGAATTCCCAATGTGCCATGTTTCTCCACTCGGTGAATGGAAGACCGCTGTGAAAATAGGCCTGAACTTCGGGACGAATCGTAATGATCTTGCCCCATCGCTCTAATTTTTTTCCACCGCCAGCATCTAGCAATTCATAGTCAGCCCAAGGTTGGGCAAAAATTTTCGGGATTTCGCTCATTGATTAACGCATTTTTGGCGTTTTCTTACGTCCACCCATCATTTGGGCCATGCGCATTTGGTTTTTCGAAGGCGCCATCTGCAATTGATTTTGCATCATTTTGATTTGGTCGCGCATCATTCCACTTTTGTCCAATTTTTTTGCTTCTGCTAATAGGGACACTGCATCGCTTTTTCTACCCGTTTGGGCACAAATTCCTGCTAAGTGCATGCGCGCTACGGCATTATCTTCCGGTGTGCGCAAACCCAATTCCATGGCTCTTCTTAATAATTTTTCGCTTTGAGCAAATCCAAGTTCTTGTCCTCCCATGACCGCCTTTAAAAACAAGACGTACGCATGTTGTCTTTTTGGAAGAAACTGCGGATGTGTGATTTTGTCAATGTGCTTTTTCGCCTTATCCGTATTTCCAACGCGCATTTGATTTAAAGCGAGAAGGACGTTTTCATTTCGAAAAAAGGACAATACGATTAATGCCGTAACAAATATAAAAGTGATTCCCCAGCCCCAATGGTTGGTGTAAAAAAGGTAAACGTTGAATCCTGTTGCAACTACAGCTAGGACAATGCGGATGATAAAAGCAATCATAATGTTGTGTTATAAAGTGTCAAGTTTATTGAATGGTGGCAATGCACTTCAATTCAATGGCAATAGGTGTTGGAAGAGAGTTGATTTCTACCGTAGTTCGACAAGGCAAATTATCTTTGAAGTATTCGGCATACACGCGGTTGTAGGTATGAAAGTCTCGTTTCATGTTTACCAAGAAAACCGTAACATCAACAAGTTGATCCCAACTAGACCCCGATTCTTCCAAAATGATGCGAACATTATCAAAAACACTGCGGCATTGTGCTTCAAAGTCAAAGTCAATGAAATTACCGTTTTTATCCAATTTCAATCCCGGAACGGCTGAATCGGTGTCATCTGAACCAGCAACTCTAGGACCTACCCCAGATAAAAAAAGCAAGTTGCCAACACGGCGTGCATGTGGATACAATCCAACAGGTTTTGGTGCTTTAGTGGTGGAAATACGTATTTGATCTGACATTTCTCTATCTTTCCGCAAATATACTAAAACCAATCGATTTTGTCTGCAAACACCGATTGTCAAACGGATACTTTCAGATAATTATGTAACTTCGCTCTACATGGAACAACATTCTCAGCAAATTGAGCTTTCTGTAGTGATTCCTACTTGTAACGAGGAAGGTAATATTTTTGCTATGTACGAGCGCCTAGTGGCTGTTATGGCACAATGTTCATGCTCAAAATTTGAATTCATTTTTGTGGATGACGGAAGTTCAGATGCTTCGCTCTCTCGCATTCAAGAACTAAGAGCCAAAGATTCACGGGTAAAATTCATCCAGTTGAGTCGGAATTTTGGACATCAAAATGCCCTTAAGGCAGGATTGGACCACGCACAAGGAGCTGGAGTCATTAGCATGGATGCCGATTTACAACACCCACCTGAACTCATTCCAACTCTTGTGGAAAAATGGAAGGCGGGCTTCGAAGTCGTTTATACCATCCGAAAAGATGATCAAAAAGTTCCGTTATTGAAGAAATGGACATCAAAAGGGTTCTACAAAATCACGAATAAATTAGCAGAAATTCCCATGGAAGAAGGGACAGCAGACTTTCGTTTGTTGGACCGAAAAGTGGTGGAAGCACTAAAAAAGTTTACCGAATCGCACTTATTTTTACGAGGAATCATCCCTTCGCTAGGGTTCAAACAAATCGGAATCCCTTACGTTCCACATGCCCGGGTTTCCGGTACAACCAAGTACTCGTTCTCTAAAATGTTGCGTTTTGCCCTGAATGGGATTACTTCATCCAGTGCAAAACCTTTGTATTTCTCCATTTACGTTGGCTTGTTTTTTGCCGCACTTGCATTTTTATACGGAATCTACGCCATCTATATTGCCGCATTTACGCATGAAGCCATCACTGGTTGGACATCCATCATTGCGTCCATTTTATTTATCGGAGGCATTCAATTGATTATGATTGGAATTGTAGGGATTTACCTTGGAAAATTGTTTATTCAAAGTAAAAACAGGCCTTTGTATTTAATCACTGAAAAAGAACTTGACGAATGATTTCCGCCTTGCGAAAATTACCCATTAGGTATCAATCTTTGTTGGTACTCTTTTTGCTTTTTGCGCTGTATGGAGTCTTTGATCATTTTTTCCAAGGGGTGTTCCCCATTCATGAGTGGCGGAAAACGGATTCCCTCTCCATCGCATTAAATTATGCGAAGGGCGCTCCTTTTCTTGAGCCGCAGACTCAATGGATTTCGGCAAATGGAACACGAAATGCCGCGGCAGAATTCCCAATCATTTATTACATTCTGGGAAAGCTATGGTACTTATTTGGCATGCATGAATGGATCTCCAAGGCTTTATCTATCTCGATTCTCTTTTTAAGCATTTCTTTTTTTAGTGAGGTAATGGAGCATCTTTTTCAAGGAAAAAGCAAAGCCCTATTGTTCGTGATTACGCTAGCAAGTTCACCCGTGCTAATCTTTTATGCGGATAGCATCTTGCCCAACGTCTACGCTTTTTCGTTTGTTCTTCTGGGAGCTTATGGAACCTTTAAATTCCTGAAATCTAAGCATGTTTTTTGGCTGGGCTTCCTCACGTTGTTTTTTTCGCTGGCGGTTTTAATCAAAATTACCGCGCTCATTTGTTTATTATCCTTTGGGGGTGCTTATTTTTTATATACCCTAGTTCATTCAAGGAACTCCTTTAAAGCACATGGGTATTTTTGGTTGACGTTCGTTCTTTCCTTTGGATTCATATTATTAAGCTGTTACCTCTGGTACTCCTATGCCATTCGATACAACGAACGCGTCGGGTCAGATTTATTTTCTACAACCATTCGACCTATATGGGAAGTGGATGCCGAAGCGCGTAAAGCGATTTGGCAAAAATTCTGGAAATACATGCTTCCCGGATTGTATCATCCGAGCATAATGCTTTTGTCCACCTTGTTTTTTGTTTACGCAGCTTGGAAAAAATGGATTTCTCCCTTTGTTTTTTGGTTGATTTTCACCGCTTTATTAGGGCTTTTTGCTTATTTCATTTTGTGGTTTTGGGTCTTCGATGTCCACGATTATTACCTCATTGAAATGTTGTTTTTCCCCTTAATCTTGTTCTATATTGCCATTCAATTTGGGGATCGTTTATTTACAACGAAGAAAAAGAAACGTGTGTTATTCGGTCTTTGGATAGGCCTGACTTTAGCACAAGCCATTTCCTTGGTTCATTGGTCTTTTGGAAAAGAGAACATCCTGACAAAAAACACTCCGTTTGTAAGTCAATTTGTGAAAGGAAATTGGGGTTATTTCCATTTCTATCACAACAATCACCTTAAGCAATTGCAAGTCCTTTCACCTGAAATCCAGACAGTAATTCCGAAATCAGACACCATTATTTGTTTATCGGATCCTTCCCCAAACATTCAATTGTACACCCTGAATCGCATTGGATTCTCTCATTACAGTTTTCAAGAACCCTCTGAGGAAGAAACGAATCAATTGGCAGCATTGATTCAAAAAGGCGCGAATTTTGCTGTGCTGATGACAGAACCAAATGAACCTCTTCGGAAAGATTGGGAAATGTTCTTGAAACATGAGGTTTATAAAAAGCAAAACATTCGTATTTTTGATCTGCGTCCCTTTCGTTTGAATAAATAAAAGGAAAAACAAATTTAAAAGCAATACCTGCGTTATACCATCACCATGAAAACTCTTTTCTTCCTATTGTTTGCCGTTGCTCCCTTTTTTTTGAAGGCACAAATTGGCATGGGTACATGGAAGCTTCATGTGGCGACCTCAAAAGCCATTGATGTGGTTGCGTCAGAAAAGGAAGTTTTTGCGGCATATGTCAATGGATTATCTGTTTATGACATCGATACCGAGGAGCACCGTCTACTCACTGCTTTAAACGGCTTATCAGACATCGAAATTTCCTGTCTGTTTTATGATGAAGTGCAAGATGCCGTCTACATTGGCTATAAAAATGGCAACATCGATAAGTACCATCATGGCGAAATATCAAACATTCCGGCCATAAAATTGGCGCAAATAGCTGTTTCAAAACGCATCAATCATTTTGAAAGGAAAGGTCCTTATGTTTATGCTGCGAATGATTTTTCCATTGTACAATTAGATGCCGCAAAGGATGAGGTAAAGGAAACGTTTTATCCCACCAATTCAACAGAACGAATCGTGGATCTAGCAATTTATCAGGATTCTATTTACGCATTAACGCCTACACAATTATTAAAAGGCTACCTCCCCAATCCAATTCTAACAGATTATTCACAGTGGGTTAGAGACCTTCGGCTGCCATTTCAAACCGCTCATAATTATACGGAAATGGAACTTTTTCAAAGCCGTTTAGTGATATTAAAAAAGTCGGATGCTTACGGTTCTGACACGGTGTATCGCATCAATGCATCTGATCTTGAAATCGTCACAAACTATTCCTTTACGGTCGAAATTAACTCAATCAATGTGGTGGACGACTACCTCTCCGTGAATATTGATGGGGTCATTAACTTGTATAATGATTATTTACAAATCCCGAAATCTTATGGCTCCGGGAATTTCGTAGAATGGTTTTCTTCCGCTCGCACCGCTCGTACACAAGCTGGACTATGGTCAGCCGATTTGAAGTACGGTTTAGTCATGTATCCCACAGAGTTCGCATTTAAAGCATATCCAATAAACGGAGCAAAAAACAATTTCTTTTATTCCATTGATGCCCAAAAAGGGAAATTGGCGATCGCTTCAGGACGCTTAAACGAAGGTCAGCCTGACTTTTCTCGAAATGGGGTACACATTTACCAAGATGCCAATTGGTCTTTGCTGAATGTCAATGAAATTTCTCAGATGCCTGAAAGTGAGACGTGGGACTTCATCGATGTGGCAATCAATCCAGCTGACACTTCGGAAATAGCCATGGCAACCTTTTCCATTCGTCCACTCACCATTCTGAATGCGACCGATACCCTAGGTTTTGACGCGACTAATTCTCCGATTAAACCAACAAGCGCCGGAAACGGATGGAGTTTGGTATCGGACGTGCTTTTCGATCAAAAGGGCAACCTGTGGGCCTTAAATGGATATACGGACCGACCTTTAACCGTACGTGATAAAAATGGTATTTGGTATAGTTTTGATTGTGGTCCAGATGCCAAAAACAAGTATACCACCAAAATGATTCAAGATTTTGATGAAATTTTATGGTTTGTAACGAAATCGGATGGTGTCATTGGATACAAGCACAATGGAACCATTTCGGATGCTAGCGACGATCAAGTAATTACGATCGACGAGGGGGCCTTCTCAGGAAACCTGCCTTCTTCTGCTGTCACGGCAATTGCGGCAGATTTTGACGGAGAATTATGGATTGGTACTGAAACGGGTTTCGCCATTTTGTACAACGCACTTGGAGCATTCGATGCGCAACCAGGTGATTACAATGCGCAACAAATCAAAGTAAATTTTGAGGGAAATGTTGAATTCGTTTTGGGTAAAACGCACATTACAGACATTGAGGTTGATGGTGGTAACCGTAAATGGATGGCAACAGCTAATGCCGGAATCATTCTGATGTCTGCCGATGGATCTGAGATTCTCGAACAACATACCATGGAAAATTCTCCCATCATTTCAAATACCATCTATGATTTGCAATTGAATCAGGAAACAGGGGAGTTGTACATCATTACAGATAAAGGACTTGTTTCATACCGCACGAATGCCTCGTATGAAGATCCGGAATATTCGGATGTCAAAGTCTTTCCAAATCCAGTAAAACCTAATTATTTTGGTCCAGTAACCATTCAAGGAATTCGCTATGACTCCGACGTAAAAGTGACCGATATCGCAGGAAATTTAATTTACCGAACGACCTCGAATGGTGGCACCGCAACTTGGAATGGCGAAAACGTACAAGGAGAAAAAGTCCCAACAGGAGTTTACCTGATCTGGACGGCAACGAATAGTGAAGGACGCGATCGCAAAGTTGGAAAAGTAATGGTGATTCGTTAGACATTTTCCAAAAGCTTGTTTATTTTTGAATAAAATCAATGCCATGAAAAAATACCTTTTTAGTTTCTTCTTTTTGTGCTTGGCACATTTCAGCTTTTCTCAAAAAGTGTTCTCCGTTAATTATGAAAACCAAGCGGATGTAAAGGTTTACGTCGTTAAATACGAAAACCAAGCAGACTTAAAAGTCTACAAAGTAAAATACGAAAACCAAGCAGGTGACAACAACGGAAAGTGGTTTTTTACGAAATATGAAAACCAAGCAAAAAAATCCATCTATTTTGTTCAATATGAAAATCAAGCCGACATCAAAATTTATTTTGTCGACTATGAAAACCAAGCTGGTTGGAGAAACTCCGCGAAAAAGCACCTCTTATACTAAATGGATTTAACGCAATTGATCCTTGAGTGGATTGCATCTGCTTTTGGTGCAGGTTACTTGTTCCTTGTTGCGAAAAAAAATAAATGGGCTTGGTTAGCCGGAGGCATAAGTTCCTTTCTTTTCATTTTTGTTTTTTATGCGTCAAACTTACCCGCTCAAGCACTCTTGTCATTTGCATATGTGCTACTGAGTGTCTATGCTTTTTGGTCCTGGAACCGCGAAGGAGAAATTACTTTGGTCAAATGGAAAATCCGAAAACACCTCTTTTCAATGCAGCTCATTTTTTTCATCGGTGGTGGAATTGCATGGGTGAAACTTCCAATGATTCAATCTTTCTCCGACAAGGAAACCTTTCTTTTGGACCTCTTCATTGCCTTATTTTCTTTATTTGCGACCATTTTAGGGGTTTTAAAGGAGAAGTCAAATTGGATTTATTGGATATTTATTAACCTTGCTTGCATTCTTTTGTATTTGAATGCGGCCTTGTATGCGACGTCAATTTTATATGCCGCTTACTTCATCCTTGGCATTTATGGACTTCGAGAATGGAATAAACCCATCCAAAAATCATGAAAATAGCATTCACTGGTCCGGAATCCTGCGGCAAATCCACCATGGCTAGTTGGTGTTCCGAGCACTTTAAGCTACCCTTGTGTGAAGAATTTGCGCGTGAATATTTAATGGATAACCCCGAATACACACAAAGTGATTTGGACGCCATTGCCATGGGTCAACTGGACATCTGGAAAAAAACGGGGGAGCATTTCATCGCTGACACCGAAATGACCGTTATGAAGATATGGTCGGAATTTCGTTATAAAGCTTGCTCTGACACCATTCAAACCGCTTTTACAAAGCAACAATTTGACCATTATTTTTTGTGTGCACCTGATATTCCTTGGGAACCAGATCCGCTGCGTGAGCATCCAGAAGAACGAGAAAGTTTATTCCTTTTGTATCAAGCGGAATTAATCCAATCAAAACGTGCGTTTACGATTCTTTCAGGAACGCTGGAAGCGCGTCAAAAAGTGGTTGAAGATGTACTCAAAGGCTTTTAATTGCCTAACTTTGCTTCATGAAACGCATCTTCTTTGTAGCCTTGTTGCTTTTGATCTGTGTGCCGATAGGCTACTACCTCATGTCGACCAAAAAAGAAAAGCCATTGCCCATCATAAACCCCGTTGATGTAAACGAGGAAATGGTCGACCCAGAATTATTGCGCATTGGTTTTGATCATCACATTGGGGCATTCAAATTTCAAAATCAAGATGGGGAATGGATTACCGATAAAGAGATGAATGGAAATATTTCAGTTGTTGAATATTTTTTCACGACCTGTAAAAGCATCTGTCCCATCATGAACCGACAAATGCAGCGCGTCAATAAAGCGTTTTCGCAAGAAAAGGACATAAAACTTTTCAGTTTTACGGTTGATCCGGAAACGGATTCAGTGGAACAAATGAAACGGTATGCCCAAAGTCATGATGCCATTGCGGGGAAATGGCATTTCTTGACGGGGGAAAAATCAGCACTCTATAGCCTTGCTCGAAAATCATTTTTCGTTCTGAAACCTGCTGAAGCTCAAAACTTGGGTGATGCCGGAAGTGATTTCATTCACACCAATAATTTTGTGCTCATCGACAAGCAACTGCAGATCCGAGGTTATTATGATGGAACCTCAGCGAAAGAGGTCAATCAATTAATTTCAGACATCAAGCGCCTTCAAAATGAGTGATTGACACTAATACCGAACACTTTTCTCTATCTTTGCTTGAATTATGAAAAATACACGCGGTACATCAAGAGGAAATCAATCAACGGATAAGCGTCCTGCTGCGGCTGGAAGAAAACCAGTTGCCACAAAACGAGCATCAACAGATAAGAAAGCTCCGACAGATAAAAAAACAGTTACAGATCGCGATAAAAGAAAATACATTGACTTTAAAATCAAAGTAAAAAAGGGAGATCCACTTCCATCGTTTAACGAGGATCAAGTGAGATTGAATAAATATTTATCCAATGCGGGCATTTGCTCGCGACGTGAGGCAGATGTATTGATCCAAACAGGTGTTGTTTCCGTCAATGGAACGATCGTTACGGAATTGGGATATAAAATTGCTCCAGAAGACGTGGTCCAATACGATGGAGAAACCATAAATGCTGAAACTAAACGATACGTTTTGTTGAACAAGCCGAAAGGCTTTATTACCACCATGGATGATCCAAGAGGTAGAAAAACTGTCATGTCACTTGTCAAAAAAGCATGCCGTGAGCGAATTTATCCTGTTGGTAGATTAGACAGGGAAACAACTGGTCTATTGCTGTTTACAAACGATGGCGACATGGCGAAAAAGTTAACCCATCCGCGCTACCAAGCAAAGAAAATATACCATGTTGAATTAAATAAACCCGTAACAAAGGAAGACATGGAACGTTTGTTGCGTGGTGTCGATTTGGAAGATGGTAAAACCCGTGTGGATGAGGTATCTTACATTGAAAATGGGAATTCAACAGAAGTTGGAGTGGAAATTCATTCAGGAAAAAACCGCATTGTGCGACGTCTTTTTGAAGCAATGGGTTATGTGGTTGTCAAATTAGACCGTGTTCAATTTGCTGGACTAACCAAAAAAGACCTTCCACGTGGATACTATAGACATTTAACAGAACAAGAAGTTTCCTTCTTAAAAATGACAAAATAATGATGCGCTTCGGTGTTTATGTAGCTTTAATTTCATCCGTTTTATTGACGATCACTTCATGTGGTGATTCAAATGATTTCTTATCTAAGAATCCAAATGCCACTTATTTTTATGCCTTCGATACGGTGCCAAAAATTTATTTATACCGAGATGTAACCGGCGGACTTGAAGAAGAATTTCACCGCATTTACTCGTTAAAAGATCACGAAGGAGCCCATATAATCGTAGAGGTTTACGCGAGTGATGGACGCATTCGAGAAGCATTTAATTACAACATAGACTCCTTAAATATTCAAGATTATATGGTCGTGGATAGGAACAAGGAAAAAGAAAAGACTTTGTTGTATAAAGACAAGCTGTTTCCAATGAATTCAAAAGAAAAAACATGGTTTGCGGCAAAATTTAGAGGCGTGGTTGATTCAACAGTGATGTTTAGTGAAGTAAAGCGCAAACTAAAAACGAAGAAAACCATACAGGTAATGGATGATGAAATAGAAGCACTCGTCTTTTCTGATGAATTAAGATTGACTATTTTGAATCCGTTTACTCAAAAGGAAGAAGTATTAAAAGGAAAACGAATCAGTTATTTTGCCGAAGGAATTGGTTTAGTTGAATGGCACAGTTTGAATAATAAAATACATTACAGACTGGAACAAGTCCTAACGCAACAAGAATGGATTAAAATGATTGCACGATGATGAAATACTTATTAATGTTTTTCCTTTTAATAGGATCTGTAGCCAATGCGCAACAAGTGACAAAGAACAATAAAAGGTCCACCGCAAAAGGCACAATGTTCTTCTATTGGGGGTATAATCGCAGCGCTTATTCAAAAAGTAATTTACGTTTTATTGGTCCTGGTTATGACCTCACCCTGAAAGGTGTTGAAGCGAATGACCGCCCATCACAGGATTTTAAAACCTATGTGAGCTTAACCGATTTTACCGTTCCTCAATTCAATTTTAGAATCGGTTATAATTTTAAAAAAAATTGGGCCTTCTCTTTAGGGTATGATCATATGAAATATGTGCTAAAAGCTGGACCAACCTATTTTTTAAACGGAACGATTAGTCCGGGAATTGATCCTGTTACCAATTGGTCTGGAACGTATGACAATGAACCGGTTGTGACAAATGGAAATACTTTTCATTACGAAAACACCAACGGACTCAATTACATTCATGGCGATTTTTCCAATGTATTTAAAATTTATAACTCGGACAAAGGTCGCGTTGCCTTAACTACGATTTGGGGTTTTGGAGCCGGACCGGTTTTATCTTTTAATGATTTTACCTTCGCTGGTCAAAAAAATGTAGCAACCGTTTCACTTTCAGGATTTGGTATTTCGGGTCATGCTGCACTCAGGGCTGAGTTTTTTAAAAGAGTATTCATTCAAACAAATTTGGCAGCAGGGTTCATCGATCAAGTACGTGTAAAAACCCGTCCAAATGATTACGATTCCCATGCACGCCAGGCTTTCGTTTACAGTGAGGGAAGTATAGTGGTTGGTGCCTTGTTTTACCTAAACCAAGCCGATAAATGTGGCGGTTGTCCAAATTGGTAAGCCATGAAATTTTTAATTGTTGGATTAGGTAATCCGGGAAAGGAATACGAAGAAACTCGCCACAACATTGGATTTAAAGTGGTAGATGAAATCGCCCGGGAACTTGGAGCAACGTTTGTTTTAGACAAAGCTGCTTTTCGTGCCGAGGTAAAATACAAGGGGAGGACCCTGATTCTCATCAAACCCATTACCTACATGAATCTTTCTGGAAAAGCAGTGAACTATTGGCTCCAAACAGAAAAAATCGATTTGAAAAACCTGCTTGTTATTACCGATGATATCGCCTTGCCCTTTGGAAAATTGCGTTTGAAAGGAAAAGGTAGTGACGGAGGACACAACGGACTAAAGGACATTCAAGCCGTCTTGAAAACCGAGGTATATGCGCGGTTGAGATTTGGTGTCGGCAATGATTTTTCAAAAGGTCGTCAGGCAGATTATGTACTTGGTGAATGGGGGAAAGAAGAGCAATTATCTCTGCCTGAGCGCATTCAAACAGCCGCTGAATTTATTAAAAGCTTCTCTTTTGTTGGGCTAGAAATGACCATGACAAACTGGAACGGGAAGTAAATACCTCCAATGTTAAATTTTTATTAACGGAAGATTATTCGTACATTCGAGTATATCTACTACTACATGATGAACTATTTACTAGGAATTTTTACCTGCTTTTCCTTTGCCGCTTTTGGCCAATATTGCATGACCGGAGTTGGACCTACAAGCACAGTAGACTCCAATGTTGAACTTGTGCAACTATCAGGAGCTTCAGGAGTCATTAATTATGCCGGTTGCCCAGGAATCATAGGCGTTCAAGATTTAACAGCATTATCTGTTTCTTTAAATGCAGGCAGCTCCTATGCCTTGACGGTTAAATTTGGCACATGCAGTGGAAATTACGCCGGAGCAGGAGAAGCTTGGATAGACTTTGACCAGAATGGGAATTTCGATCCATATGAATCCATAGGAACATGGACAGGAACACCTCCTGTTGCGGTTTCAACCTTTAACTTTCTAGTTCCCGTAAATGCACAAAACGGCTCAACTAGACTCCGAATCATGCAGCGAGAGGCTGGAACCCTGCCCTTAAATCCTTGTGGGACTTTTACATGGGGCTCAGTTATGGATTTTGGAATTACCATTGGAAATGGAATCGATTGTTCGGGATATGAAGGAGATGATATCAACGATGCGATTAATATCAACGGCCTTCCTTATTCAGATTCAAAGGATAATTCTTTTTGTTATTCGAACAATAATTATGTTTATCCCTCTCCAGACATCTACTACAAGTTCACGCCAAACCCGCTAATTGAATCAGTTACGGCCTCTCTTTGTGGCTCTTCTTTTGATACATTCTTAAGTGTTGTCGACATGAACGGAAATGTGATTGCATTTAACGATGATGCATCCAATTGTGGGGAACAATCAGAACTTACTTTCGAAACAGCTGGTTTAGGGTCTGTCCATATCATTGTAGAAGGATGGGGCACGGAAATGGGGAATTATACCCTAACCCTGGAAGCTGCATATGTTGGGATCAATGAAGAAATAACTGAAATGGTTCGTGTTTTTCCAAATCCAACGAGCGGGAGCATTCAATTAAGCAAGTCGATTGGTCAGGCTGAATTGTTTCACATCAATGGAATGAAGTTAGCGACCCTTAACACGGATGAATCTTTGAACATTGATTTAGATGAATATCAAGCAGGAAGTTACTTATTGAGGTCCTTGGATGGACGCGTTACCCAACAAATCGTTTTGGTAAAATGAAGCACTTTCTAGTCGTAATAGTTTGCGCAATTTCCTTTGGAGGCCATGCGCAATTTTGGATCCAAAAGTCTTCTTTTGGAGGCGTTGGTCGACACCGCGCAGTTGGATGCGCCACCGAAAATAAAGGATATTTAGGCTTGGGTCATGTGAATGGAACGGGTGTAGATATATCTTACAAAGATTGGTGGGAATACGATCCTTCGTCTGATTCTTGGTCCCAAAAAGCAAATTTTCCAGTGAACGATCATGGAGCGACCAGTTTTGTTGTAAATGATCAACCTTGCGTAGGTGGAGGCTCTGCATTAAATGGTGAATTCTACACCTTTAACCCCGACTTAAATACATGGACTCCGATTGCTTCTTGTCCGTTTTTTAATCCAGGTGACACACAAGGATTTTCCGTCAATAATAAAGGTTACGTCTATCTAGGGACGCAACTTGCGGAGTATGATCCAGTGACGAATAGTTGGGAATCAAAAGCAACAACACCTATGGCTTTTGGATCTTGGACTTGTTCATTCACCATCGAAGGCAGTGGCTATGTAAAAGCAGGGAACAAATTGTACGAATATAAACCTGCTCATAACACATGGACACAAAGGGCTAATTTTCCTGGCGCTAGTTCCGGAGGAAGTTCAGGTTTTTCCATTCTGCAGCGAGGATTTGTTACTTGTGGATATGTAGGCGGATTAGGAACGGTAACGGATCAAGTTTGGTCCTTTTACCCCGGAACAAATTCGTGGCAATTGGAATTGGAATTCCCTGGAACAAGTAGAAGGTTTCCAGTGGCTTTTGCCATTCATGATCGAGGTTATTTCGGAACAGGAACGAATGGGATTAACTTGAACGATTTTTGGCAATACAATCCCACGATTAATACTTCGGGAATGGAGGAATTAAATCCGTTCTCATGGAATGTCTACCCGAATCCAACGGCTGATTTCCTACACATTCGAATGAATGAAGACATTCCGCCAAATACCTATGGAGAATTGCTCGATATGACCGGTAAGTCTGTTCTTCGTCTGATGTTATCTACAGGGGAAAATGAGGTCGATGTTCAATCCGTAGTACCTGGAACGTATGTTTTCTATATGCAACATAATGGAGTGAAAATAAGCAAACAAATCAACATCTTTTGACATGAAAAAAAGAGCCTACTTGATACTCGTTTGTCTTTTACCGATGTTGACATTTAGCCAATACAATCAATGGACGAAAAAAGCAGATTTCACCGGAGGAAAACGGGAGCGTGCAGTCGCTTTCTCTATTGGCGATTTTGGATACGTTTGTTCCGGTGTCGATACCTCAGAAACCTTAATGAAGGATTTATGGCAGTACGATCCTTTGACAGATTCTTGGATGCAAAAAGCTGATTTGCCGGGTTCCGCAAGACGAAATGCTATCGCTTTTACGGTGAATGGAAAGGGATACGTTGGAACCGGAATTGATCATGTCAACGCATTGCTTGGCACAAAATTGAAGGACCTTTGGGAATATGACCCTGCAACAAATAGTTGGACCCAAAAAGCAGATTTCCCTGGTTCGGGTGGAAATGGAATATATTTTGCAACAGCATTCTCAGCTGATAACAAGGGCTACATTTGTGGCGGAAAATGGGGCCCAAACCTATACTCAAGTCAACTTTGGGAATACAAACCAAGTTCTGATCAATGGATTCAACGGGCTAATTTCCCCGGTGGAGTGAGGTATCAACTAAGTTCTTTTTCTATTGGGAATCAAGGCTTTGTTGGACTCGGTGCCAATCAAGATATTTATAAAAAGGATTTCTATCGTTATAATCCGGGGTCTAATCAATGGACTCAAATTGCTGACTTCATCGGTAGTGAACGTGGAGGTGCTTGTTCGTTCTCGATCAACAATCGAGGATTCATTTGTTTAGGCACCAATGGAGGTCTACTTGGAGATTTAATCGAGTATAATCCCATCCTAAATGAGTGGGAGATACGCTGCGCATATGGTGGAAGTGAACGTAAAAATGCCATTTCATTCGTGATTAACGAGCGCGCCTTTGTTGGACTTGGGAAAGGTTATTCGGGTAAAAAAGCGAGCATTCAGGAATATGCCGCACCAGATTATGCCGCCTTAACGGATGTAGAATTGAGCAGTCAAATTTTTCCAAATCCCTGCGTTGGCATGCTTCAAATCAAAACCGGAGAAACCATTCAGGAATTACAGCTTTTTGACGTACTTGGAAAGTCATGTCTTAGTAAAATAGGGATTCATTCAAACAACATAACATTGGATTTAAGCCATTTGCCTTCCGGCGTATACCATATGAATATTCTATTTGTACATGGTCAGACCTTGCAAAAACAAATCATAATTAAATAAGGTATGAAAAACGTATTTTTTGCAATGATGCTTTGTTGGATTTGTCAAGATGTGAAGTCCCAGGATTATTGGTATCCACGCGATACAGTAAAAGGGTCCCCAAAATCCGGAAGTGCTGCTGTTTCTTTGAATCAAGTTGGATTAATCATCGGGGGCTTGGATGATTTCGGGTTCAAACGCAAAATGTATTCCTATTCGCCCTTTCAAGATGACTGGGATGAGGAAGTTTCACTAGGTGGTGCTTCTGGTGATGGATTAGAGCGGGCATCGGCATGCGCTTTTTCACTTTACCATGAAAACATTCAAAAAGCATATGTGTGCTTGGGACAAACGCAAACAGTTGCCTACATGAAAGACCTTTGGGAGTTTAACCCTCAAACGGAAACATGGTCTCAAAAAGCTAATTATACCGGCAGTGCAAGAAGACAGGCGGTGTGTTTCACGGCGGCAAACAACGCATATGTTGGAACGGGAGAAGGCTTAACAGGCTTGAAAAAGGATTTTTATGCCTATGATCCTGAGTCAAATGCTTGGACTCAAGTAGCGGATTTTGCAGGCACGGCCCGTCGAGATGCCGTTGCTTTTGAATTGAATGGGTATGGTTTTGTTGGCACAGGAGATGACGGAATCTTAAAAAATGATATTTGGATGTATGATTTTCAATCAGATACTTGGATAGACAAAGCACCTTTCCCTGGCACAGCTCGAGCTGGCGCCGTCGCTTGGGGAGCATTGCCCCTTGCTTATTTGGGAACTGGGGAGGATCTAAACGGCACATTTAACAATGACCTTTATGAGTACAATTACTTTTTGAATGCATGGGTTCAACGCGCGAACATCCCTGCGCCTGGAAGGAAAAATGCATTTGCGTTCTACATTGATGGCGTTTCGTATGTCGGAGGTGGATACAACGGTGTCTTCTTGGAAGACTTCTGGGCTTATTCCGGAACAGCTGGTTTAAGCGTTACCGAAAAAATCAAGGTGAGTCTTTATCCCAATCCTGTTCAAAATCAATTGAGGATTCAATCCGAACAAACAATGGAAAACATAGCTGTTTACGCGATGGATGGAAAACAAATGGCTGCGGAATCGGAAGCGCATCAGCAATTTTCCATGGATGTTTCAACCTGGAGTTCGGGCACCTATGTTTTTAGCTGTGAGATCAATGGCACTCCAACCCAAAAAACATTTGTGAAATGCGAGTGATTCTAATTTTATCCATGTTCTTTTTACTTTTTTCGTGTGCGGACAAACCGAATGTCAAAAAAGACCAAGTTCCAGGTGAGCAAAAAAGAAATACCCGAACACAAAGAGAAGTGGAGAAAAGCACTCCAATTAAACCAAAGCCGACATCAAACTTTACCTTTTTTACCCATTTACAACCAGAGGGCTGGGGGTATCGGATTTCGGAAAAAGGCAAACAAATCATTGACCAACAAACCATCCCTGGAATTTCGGGGAATCAAGGATTCAGTAGCTCCGCAGATGCTCAAAAAGTAGCTGAACTTGTCATTGACAAACTGGAAAAAGGAACCTTTCCTCCAACGATTTCAGAGGAAGAACTTCAAAAACTAGGAATTTCTTGGAGGAATTGATTTAGGTGCTCGGCTATTTAGCTGAAATCAACTAACTTTGCATCCATGAAAAGATACCGAATTTCTGAGATTTTAGCTGAAAATTCACCACTGAAAATTGGTGAAGAAATCAATGTAAAAGGATGGGTGCGTGCCTTCCGTAGCAACCGCTTTATTCAATTGAACGATGGTTCCTGCATGGCAAATATTCAAGCTGTTGTTGATTTTGAACAATGGGATGAAGCTTTATTAAAGCGCATCACGACGGCTTCAGCATTATCCCTAACTGGAAAATTAGTCGAATCTCAAGGTGCAGGCCAACGAGTAGAATTGCAAGTGGAACACATCGAAATTCTGGGCGACGCTCATCCGGATGAGGTTCAAAAAACAGTTATGCAACCCAAACGACATAGTTTGGATTTTTTACGTGAACAAGCGCATTTGCGTTTTCGTACGAATACTTTTGGTGCGGTTTTCCGCATTCGTCACTCGGTGGCATTTGCCATTCACCAGTTCTTTAATGAGCGTGGATTCTATTACCTGCATACACCAATCATTACGGGTTCGGATGCAGAAGGAGCCGGTGAAATGTTTCGCGTGACCACACTAGACCCTAAAAATCCACCTTTAAACGAAGATGGAACGATTGATTACAAACAAGATTTTTTCGGTAAACCAGTAAACTTGACGGTATCTGGACAGTTGGAAGCAGAATTAGCTGCAACAGCTCTTGGTCAAGTCTATACATTTGGACCAACGTTTCGAGCAGAGAATTCAAATACCTCTCGACACCTTGCTGAATTTTGGATGATTGAACCCGAAGTTGCCTTCAATAATTTGAAAGACAACATGGACTTAACAGAAGATTTCCTGAAATACATTTGTTCGTACATCCTCAACCATTGTTCCGAGGATGTGAAATTCCTAAGTGAGCGCGATGCGCAAGAACAAGCGCAGAAACCACAAAATGAGCGCAACGAGATGACCTTGTTGGAACGCTTGAAATTTGTCATCGAAAATCCATTCAAACGATTGACCTATACAGAAGCGATTGACGTATTAATGAATTCCAATCACTACAAAAAGAAGAAATTCAAATACCCAGTGGAATGGGGAATCGATCTTCAAAGTGAACATGAGCGCTATTTGGTAGAAAAAGAATTCAATTGCCCAGTCATTTTAACAGATTATCCAGCAAAAATCAAAGCATTTTACATGCGTTTGAACGAAGATGGTAAAACGGTTGCGGCGATGGATGTCTTGTTCCCTGGAATTGGCGAAATAGTTGGTGGTTCACAACGCGAGGAACGTTATGACGTACTTCTTCAAAAATGTGAGGAATTCCACATTCCAGCGGAAGAACTTTGGTGGTACATGGATACACGTAAATTTGGTACGGTTCCTCATGCTGGATTCGGACTTGGATTTGAGCGTATGGTGATGTTTGTAACGGGAATGTCCAACATTCGCGACGTCATTCCTTTCCCACGTACGCCATTGAACGCTGAGTTTTAATCAAGGCAATTTTTCCCGGCGATAAATCCAGTGGTCCATGCGGCTTGGAAATTGAATCCACCCGTTATTCCATCGATGTCTAGTATTTCTCCTGCGAAGTGCAAGCCTGGAATGCGTTTACTTTCCATGTTGCGAATGTCAATATTCGTCATGGAAACTCCACCTGCCGTCACAAATTCTTCTTTGAAGGTCGTTTTGCCTTTCACCTCGTAACGATCGTTCAGTAGGATATTTACCAGCTTATTGGTGTTCTTTTTGCCCAGCTCTTGCCAACGTATTTCATTTGGAATCTCCGCTTTTGACAACAAAAAATGCCAGAGACGGTTCGTTATGTGAAATGGATTGAGGTTTTGTGCCTTTTTGGCGCCGTGCAAATGAGCGGTCAACTCAATTTTTTGACGCAATTCTGCCTCCTTCATATCGTGTAACCAATTGACTAATACATGAAAATGATAGCTTTTTTCAGCTAAAATTCTGGCTCCCCATGCGGAAAGCAAAAGTACAGCCGGACCACTCATTCCCCAGTGTGTGATAAGTAAGGGTCCTTGTCCGAGGAGTTTTGTTCCTTCCACACGAACACTTGCTTTTTCAACCACGGTCCCCATTAATTCACGAACCGGATTTTCGGGCATGTTGAAGGTAAACAAGGATGGAAGTGGCTCAATGATGTCGTGACCAAGCTGTTCCAACCATTCGAAATTGCCGCGTTTCGGTTGTCCACCGGTGGTGACAATGACACGTGTGGCATCGAAGACTTTCTGATCGGCGTGAAGTTTAAATCCGTTTTTGACGGCTTCAATTCGTTTGATGCCTTGGTTCAGTAAAATATGAATCCCGCGTTTATTCGCTTCGGATAAAAAACAATCGATGATGGTCTGTGAGTCATTGCTTTCTGGGAATAAACAACCGTCCGGATAGGTTTTCATTGGAATTCCTCGTTCGGAAAACCAGTCAATGGTAGACTGCACATTGAATTGGTCGAATGCTTTTTTTAGGTAGTTTTCTCCTCTTGGATAATAGCCAGCTAATTGTTTATTGTCGAAACAGGCATGTGTGACATTGCAGCGTCCACCGCCTGAAATCTTTACCTTCGATAGTAACTTTGAAGATTTTTCTAAGATGCTGACTTGTGCTTGTGGATGGTGTTTTTTCGCACTTAACGCAGCAAAAAATCCGGCAGCGCCTCCGCCAATAATGATGATGTGATGTTTCGACATATGATGGGTAAAATTAGCCTAAAATATGGATTGAATCACCATTTTTCTTCCCTGAAAGCTGACCTCGTCCTTCTCAGATCTACCGAGAAGTGCAGTTCCTAAGGGTGCTTGAGGATTTAAACAAAAAACAGTTTCTTTCTCAACATTTAAAAGGCCATGTCCGATTGAAAAATAATACCATTGCTGCTCACATTGGACCAGGGAACCCATACTAACTTTCAAGTGTTTTTTTGTTGAATCGATTCGAGCCAACAAGGTGAGTTGTTCTTCGATGATTTGAATTTGTTTGCCTAGTTTTTCTTGTTCCAATTGCACCATGGCAACGCCAACTTCATGCTTGTCTCCCGCTGAACTTTTTGCATCGTTTGATTTCCCATATGATGCCTCCAAACGTATCGCAGTTAACTCTTCGTGCTTTTGAACAAGTACTTCAGTTAGGGCTTGGTGAACAATTGTTTTTTGCATAAGAGATGGACAAAAATGAATGCTTCGTTTGAATGAATTTGGCCAACAAAAATAATCAATTATCGCTCATGTATCCCGCGTCTTTTATTCCTTGCTCCTTTGGTCCATTTATCGTAAATTCGCAATCTCAAAAGTTCAAGAATGATGCGCTTAAAATATCCGGAATACAAAGGATTAAATTTGCCCAATGTGGCTCAATCGGTTTTAGAAAAATGGCAGAAAGCGTCTATTTTCGAAAAATCTATTTCCACTAGAGAAGGCAATGATTCCTATGTTTTCTTTGAAGGACCTCCATCGGCGAATGGCTTACCTGGTATTCACCACGTGATGGGACGAGCAATTAAAGATATTTTTTGTCGCTATCAAACCCTAAAAGGTAAACAAGTCAAACGTAAAGCTGGATGGGATACACACGGTTTACCGGTTGAACTTGGGGTGGAAAAAGAACTTGGAATTACCAAAGAAGACATCGGAACGAAAATCAGCATCGATGAGTACAACGATGCCTGCCGAAAAGCAGTCATGCGCTACACCGATATCTGGAACGACCTCACCGTGAAAATGGGGTATTGGGTGGACATGGAAAATCCATACATCACCTACGAACCAAAATACATGGAATCCGTTTGGTGGTTACTGGCGCAATTGTACCAGAAAAATTTAATTTACAAAGGATACACCATCCAGCCGTACTCGCCAAAAGCGGGAACAGGACTCTCCTCTCACGAATTGAATCAACCAGGTTGCTACAAGGATGTGAAAGACACAACTGTGGTGGCAATGTTTAAAGGAAATCATCCATCAGCGATTGCGAATACTTTTCAAGTAGGTGGAGCATGGAATGAACATTCGAAAGACATTCATTTTCTAGCATGGACCACAACTCCTTGGACACTTCCTTCAAACACAGCATTGACGGTTGGACCGAACATTGAATATGCTTTGGTAGCGACGTACAATCAATATACCTACGAACCCATTAACGTCATTTTGGCAAAGAACTTAATTGGATATCAATTCAGTAAAGGATTTGAAGCGAAAGAATCTATAGCAGATTTATCCAGCTACGAAGCCGGTGCAAAAGTGATTCCTTACGTTGTTTTAGGAAGTTGTGATGGAAAGGAACTACTTGGAAATTCATATGAGCAATTATTGCCTTATGCATTACCAGCAGAACATCCTGAAAAAGCATTTGTGGTAATCCCCGGGGATTTCGTAACAACCGAGGACGGAACGGGAATTGTTCATACGGCGCCAACCTTTGGTGCGGACGATGCGAAAGTGGCAGCGGATGCAGGAGTTCCAGCGATGTTGGTAGCAGACGAGCGAGGAAACATGGTTCCATTGGTGGATTTGCAAGGACGTTTTCGGCCAGAAATGGGTGAATTCGCCGGAATGTATGTAAAGAATGAATATTACAATGAAGGTGAAGAGCCTGAACGTTCAGCAGATGTGCAAATAGCCATCAAACTAAAAGAAGAAAACAAGGCTTTTAAAGTCGAAAAATACGAACACAACTACCCACATTGTTGGAGAACGGACAAACCCGTTCTTTATTACCCACTGGATTCTTGGTTCATCCGCGTGACGGATAAAAAAGAACGGATGGTAGAGTTGAACAATACCATTCATTGGAAGCCAGAATCAACCGGAACAGGACGTTTTGGGAAATGGTTGGAAAATGCAAACGATTGGAATTTATCGCGGTCAAGGTATTGGGGAATTCCTATTCCAATTTGGTCGACAGAAGAAGGAGACGAACGAATTTGCATTGAATCTGTTCAACAATTGAAAGCAGAATGTGAAAAGTCCATAGCTGCCGGATTCATGCAGTCAAATCCTTTTGCAAATTTTGAGACAGGAAACATGTCCGCAGAAAATTATGCACAAATCGATTTACACAAACACAAAGTGGATGCAGTTGTTTTGGTTTCTCCATCCGGAAAACCAATGAAACGCGAGGCGGACCTCATCGACGTATGGTTCGATTCTGGATCCATGCCTTATGCACAATGGCATTATCCTTTTGAAAACAAAGAAGTCATTGAAAACAGAACGGGATATCCTGCTGATTTCATCGCGGAAGGAGTCGATCAAACGCGTGGATGGTTTTACACCTTGCATGCGATTTCTACCATGGTCTTTGATTCAGTAGCCTACAAAAATGTGGTCTCCAATGGATTGGTGTTAGACAAAAATGGACAAAAAATGTCCAAACGTCTTGGAAATGGCATTGATCCATTTAGCACTTTGGAAAAATATGGTCCGGATGCGACGCGCTGGTATATGATTACCAATGCACAACCTTGGGATAACTTGAAATTCGACCTAGAAGGAATTACAGAAGTTCAACGTAAATTCTTCGGCACCCTTTACAATACCTATTCATTCTTTGCATTGTACGCGAATTTGGATGAATTTGATTACTCCGCTGCAGATATCGCTTTGGAAGAACGTCCAGAAATTGACCGATGGGTCCTTTCGAAACTTCATTCATTAATCGCCGATGTAGATGCGGCTTACCATGATTACGAGCCAACAAAAGCGGGACGTGCTATTCAAGAATTTGTCACAGAACAATTATCAAATTGGTACGTGCGTTTGTGTCGCCGACGTTTTTGGAAAAACGATGATCCAAGTGATAAATTGGCAGCTTACCAAACTTTATACACTTGCTTAGAAACAGTTTCAATTTTAGCTTCCCCGATTGCACCATTTTTTATGGATCAATTGTTTCAAGATTTGAATGCTGTTTCAGGAAAACATCAGGAAGAATCGGTGCATTTAGCACTTTTCCCGAAAGTGAATGAACGTTTCATTGACAAGTCTTTAGAAAGTCAAATGGAACTCGCTCAAAAATCATGTTCACTTGTACTTGGCTTGCGTAAAAAACACATGTTACGCGTTCGACAGCCCCTTCAAAAAATCATGATTCCAGTATTGAATCAAGAGGTGGCAGCACATTTAATGCATGTCAAGGAGCTCATTCTTTCTGAAGTGAATGTGAAAGAGTTGGAATTGTTGACAGATGGTGCTGGAATGCTGGTAAAAAGCATTAAACCGAATTTTAAAACCATCGGTCCGAAATACGGCAAGCAAATGAAAGCAATTGCTGCAATTGTGGCTGGTTTCACTCAAGAGGACATTGCTGCTGTTGAGCAAAATGCTGGATGGAATGGTGAAATCGAAGGATTGCAGATAGACTTAGATTTGGCCGATTTCGAAATCAATGCACAAGACATTCCCGGTTGGCTTGTAGCAAGCGAGGGAGGAATAACAGTGGCATTGGACATTACCTTAAGCAACGACTTAATAGCGGAGGGAAATGCGAGAGAAGTGGTTAACCGCATCCAAAACATGCGAAAAGAATCCGGATTTGAAGTAACGGATCGCATCGATGTAGAAATCGATACAACGGAGGCAATTATGCAGTCCATTAAACAATTTGAAACGTATATTTGTACAGAGGTTTTAGCGAATATCATTGAGTTTAAGACGCTTTCACTTGGACAAAAAGAAGCAATTGAAGCGGAAGGCGATACTGTTTTTAACATTATAAAATCAAACTAAACCATGAATTGGATTTTTGACGGAAAAGATACACCAACATCAGGTGGAGCAGCAATTACTTGGCATGACCACCGTTTTTTTGATATCACGCACAACGGTGTGGTGTTTCATGGCGAAATCATGCAGGATAAGTCCGAGAATCATGAGTTAAGTATCAAAATAAACCACAGGGTATTTCAAGTTAAACGCAAAGGAGAATTGGATGAAATTATCGCTTCACTTGGCTTCGATAAACCAAAGGTGAGAAAATTGAAAGAATTAGTTGCACCAATGCCAGGACGAGTGACCAATATACACATTGTGTTAGGTCAAACGATTAACCCAGGAGATGCTATCCTATCGCTGGAGGCAATGAAGATGGAGAATGTACTGAAAGCAGAAGGAATTGGAGTGGTGAGTGCTGTGAATGTCCAACAAGGAGATGTTGTTGACAAGGGAATGGTACTGGTTTCTTTCGAATAACTTATTTAATCCAGATCTCGATCGCTTTATTGCTCTTTAAATCGATTTTTGCTTCGTCAAAAGAAGGCGCTGAAAAAGTTCCTCGGGCATTTCGCGAAAACCCATAAGCCTCAGTTGGCGCACCTACCAAGTTCTTGTCGAGTATGCCATTCTCATTTTCATCGTGAAAAATAGCGACTGCATATACACTGTTGTTGAGGTTCTCAAACGTGTATTTGGTGCTTGGTTTTGTCGTTTTTATAAAGACACCTTTGTATTGCTTTCCTTTGATGGGAAAGGAATCTCCTTTGCGAAACAAACCAAAGGAAATTTTACCTTTTGAGTTGGATACATTTGTCACCGTTACAGTTAAATCACTGGTAGCATCTTTTTCCCAACAGAAAGAGGTAAAAAGAAAAAAAACAAAATATATCGAATGCTTCATCGTTACTTTAACAACATGAATGAAAAATTGTTTGGTTTTGGATGCGAAATGCTATTTACCTCAGAATCATCCCTAACTTTGCTCACATGAATCAACACGTCTTAGTCACAGGAGGAGCAGGGTACATTGGATCCCATACCGTAGTGGCCTTGGTGGAAAAAGGATACACGCCCGTAATTGTCGATGATTTTCGAAATGCCACGGAAATTGTTTTAAATGGCTTGAGTGAAATCTTGGGATTTCAGCCGATTGTACACCGCGTGGATGTTTGTAAATTAGAAGAAATGCGCGAGATTTTTCAAGCGTATTCGTTTCACGGAATCATTCATTTTGCCGCGCACAAAGCCGTTGGTGAGTCAGTGGAAAAACCACTTAAATACTACCAGAATAACCTCATTGGATTGATCAACATGCTTTCCTTAATGGAAGAATTTAAGGTGAAAAACCTTGTTTTTTCATCCTCGTGTACAGTTTATGGGGAACCAAAGGAAAAGAAGGAAGTCGACGAAGAAACGCCTAAAAGCTTGCCCGAATCTCCTTATGGATTCACAAAGTGGATTGGGGAACAAATCATCCAAGATTTCTTTAAATCGTCTCCTGAGTTTTGCCTAATGAATTTGCGTTATTTCAATCCCGTTGGAGCGCATCCCAGTGCTAAAATAGGGGAATTCCCTCTCGGGAAACCATCCAATTTACTTCCCTTTATCACCCAAACAGCTATTGGAAAACAAGATTGTTTAACGGTTTTTGGAAACGATTATCCCACGCGGGATGGATCCTGTGTGAGGGATTACATTCACGTCATGGATTTAGCAGAAGCCCATGTACAAGCCATTCAATTTTTATCCAATCAAACGCAAGGATGTTTGGAGGCAGTGAATGTAGGAACGGGAAAAGGAACAAGTGTTTTAGAGCTGATTAACGTATTTGAAAAAGAAACGAATCAATCCTTGAATTACCAAATTGGACCCAGAAGAGCAGGGGATGTAGTAGAAATTTATGCGAATGCATCGAAATCCTTTCAGTTGCTTCAATGGACGACCAAACGCAGCATAGAGGACGCCGTTCGCGACGCTTGGAACTGGGAACTGAACTTAAACCAATTGAAATAGGATGCCATTTTTAATAGACACCCATGCCCATTTATACGCGGAAGAATTTGAGGAGGATCGTGGAGACATGTTGCAACGTGCAAAAGACGCCGGTATAAAAGCCATACTTCTACCAAATATAGATAGCAGCTCCATCGCTCCAATGGAAAAATTAGCTTCCCAACACCCTTCTTGCATTCAAATGATGGGCCTACATCCAACCTACGTCAAAGAAAACTGGGAGGAGGAATTGGAAATCGTTCAAAATAAATTGTATGAAAATCCAAAACAGTATTGTGCGGTAGGAGAAATTGGCATGGACCTATATTGGGATAAAACCTTTGTCGAAGAACAAAAAGAAGTTTTTAGAAGGCAAGTGAAATGGGCAAAAGAATTGAATTTACCCATTGCCATACATGTGAGAAAAGCGTTTGACGAATTATTTGAAATTTTGGACCAAGAATGGACCCCTGCGCTCAAAGGAGTATTTCACTGTTATACTGGAAGCAAAGAACAAGTAAAGAAGATTTTATCATACGAACAGTTTTACTTTGGTATTGGAGGAGTACTCACGTATAAAAATGCCGGACTTCAAGAAGTCATTCCACACATTCCATTAAACCGCCTTGTTTTGGAAACTGACGCACCCTATTTAAGTCCTGTTCCTTACCGAGGGAAGCGAAATGAATCAGCATATGTCGCTGAGGTTGCAGGAAAAATAGTGGACGTATTGGGCATTTCCATGGATGAGGTCAAAGAAACGACCAGTAGGAATGCAATTGAATTGTTTCAATTGGAAAATTTCATACATTTAAACCATGACTAAAATCCTTCTCATCTATACGGGTGGCACCATTGGAATGATTAAGAATCCAATAACTGGCGAGTTAGAAAGTTTCAATTTTAAACACATACACGACCATGTTCCTGAATTGAATCGTTTGAATGTTCAAATTGAAAGCATCAGTTTCAATGAACCTATAGATTCGTCAGAAATGAACCTAGAACATTGGCGATTGATGTCTGAATTAGTCGATGAGCACTACCATCTTTTCGATGGGTTTGTGATTCTCCATGGATCGGATACGATGGCATTTTCAGCATCTGCCTTGAGCTTTATGTTGCAAGGATTGAAAAAACCAATCGTTTTTACCGGATCGCAATTACCGATTGGAACAATCAGAACGGATGGAAAAGAAAATTTAATTACGGCCATTGAAATCGCTGGAATGAAAGATAGTCAGGGCGAGGCAATTCTACAAGAAGTGGCTGTTTACTTTGAATACTCCCTTTATCGTGGAAATCGAAGCAGTAAGATTTCAGCAAATCAATTTGAAGCATTTCAGTCACCAAATTACCCAGAATTAGCCAAAGCAGGTGTGCAAATAGAATGGCAAAAGGACCGTCTATTTAGAACGGAATTATCAGAATTTAAGGTTTTCACATCCTTTAAAAACAATGTCGCATTGATTCGCTTGTTCCCTGGAATGAATTTCGAATTCTACCGGTCTATTTTTGCGGATCAGCAGGTGGAAGCGATTGTATTGGAAACCTATGGTTCGGGAAATGCACCATCCGATGTTCTTTTTCAAGAATTAGTTACTTCGTTTTTGGAACGAGGAGGCATTGTCTTGAATATCACACAGTGCGGATCGGGAGCCGTGCAACAAGGGGCTTATCAAACAAGTTCGTTTTTTGAACGCATGGGTGTGATTAGCGGAAGAAATTTGACAAGTGAAGCGGCGATTACGAAATTAATGTACCTGCTTGGAAGTACAAGTGAAAACATTCGAGAAAAACTACAGGAATCGTTAGTGGGAGAGATGGATTAACTGTGTTTTAGCTCAATTAATTCTCCCTCTTCGACCTTAATAATCCTTCCAGGAAATTTATCCACCATGTTCATATCATGGGTCGCCATTAAAATGGCTGTGTTCTCTTCTTTAGCAACTGCGACAAGTAATTGCATGATCTCCTCAGAAGTTTCCGGATCCAAATTCCCTGTTGGCTCATCGGCTAAAATGAGCGAAGGTTGGTTTAACAAGGCACGAGCGATGGAAACGCGTTGTTGTTCACCACCAGACAAGGTGTGCGGAAAACTGGATGCTTTTTGTTCGATCCCTACTAATTGCAAACAACTCATCGCCCTTTTCCGAATCAGCTCCTTATCTTTCCATCCCGTTGCACCCAATACAAAGGCTAAATTATCAATGACTGTTCGGTCAGAAAGCAATTGAAAATCCTGAAAGACAATCCCAATTTTTCTTCTGAGAAAAGGAATTTCTTTCTTGGTAATACGTTTTAGATTATAGGACGAGACATGTCCTTCTCCTTCCCTCAATGGAAGCTCGCCATAAAGTGTTTTGAGTAAACTACTTTTTCCGCTACCGGTTTTACCAATCAAATATGCGAATTCTGTTTCTTCCAAATCGAACCATACGTTCTTAAGAATCAGCTTTTCTTGCTGATAAATTTGGGCATTTGCGAGGGTAATTACTTTTGACACGATCTTATCTTTGAAACAAAAGTGCAGATTTTGCTGTAACCATTTTAGTCAAGCCTCGATAATATCTTAACACTTTCAGGTTTAAAACTTTTGAAAGGTGGCTGATTCCCGCTGCTGGCCTGTAGTAATTTTACATACTATGAATCGTAACTTACGCCATCTCGTCTTTGCATTTCTTTTACCCATTCAATTTTGGGCACAGGAAACTGCTAAATATTCCGGTGAAAATGCTGCCTATTTTCGAGCAGAAGAATTGTATGAAAAAGCCCAATATAGCGCGGCGAAACAAGAGTTTCGTACGTACATTAACGGGAGTATTCGTTCAAATAAGAATTCCAATGATCCCTTTTTGATCAAAGCATATTATTACGAGGGAATCGCTGCATTGGAATTGTATAATAATGACGCCATCCCTTTATTGAATGCATTTAACAAAGCATATCCGGATAATATTTACAAAAATAAAATTGCCCTTAAAATTGGAAATTATCATTTTCAAAACGAAGACTTTGAGTCGGCGCAAATCGCTTATTCGAATGTTCCTGTCAGAGAAATTGAATTAGATGAAAAGGAAGAAGCACTGTTCAAATTAGGCTATTCCGCTTATCAAAATGGCGATGTGGAAACTTCCTATACATCTTTTAGGGATGTAAAAGACGGCACCACCCAATATGCGAAACCAAGTTTGTATTTCTATTCTCACATTAGTTATACAAAAAATGCTTTGCAAGTAGCACTAGAAGGATTTCAAAAACTGCGAACGGATTCGACATTTTGTGGCGTAGTTCCATATTACATTGCTCAAATATTGCATAAACAAGGAAAGTACCAGGAGGTGATAGATTTTGCTCCAACCGTTTTAAGTTGCACAGAAGTCAACAATGAATCAGATATACAACATGTCATCGGTGATGCGTATTACCAACTCGGAAAATATGCAGAGGCAATACCCTTTCTTGAGAAATTTCATTCAAAATCGAAAGGAACGCGTGACGATTATTACGAATTAGGTTTTGCTTACTATAAAACAAATCAATTCGATAAGGCCATTAAGAGTTATGATAAAGTAACGCGTGTAGACGATAGCCTGGGTCACATCGCCATGTATCAAATTGGGGATTCTTATTTAAAAGCGGAAAAACTATTGCCAGCTAGAAGTGCTTTTGAAAGAGCATCGGAAATGAAAAGTCTTCAGGACATACAAGAAGATGCTTTATATCAATTTGCGGTGATTTCCTTTAAAGTAGACATTAATCCCTACGATGAATCAGTGCGTGCATTTGAGAATTACCTTTCTCGTTATCCCAATACAAAAAGAAAATCAGACGTCTTTCAATATTTGGTAAACGTGTATACCACAACAAGTAATTATTCCAAAGCGATAGAAAGCTTGGATAAGCTTCCTTCGATGGACGCTAAACTAAAAGCAGTCTACCAAACAATTGCATTTAATTATGGTGTTGAGTTGTTTCAAAAGAATGACTACGATGAGGCAATGAACGCATTCAAATTAGTGGAGAAGCACCCAATGGATCCACAAATGGTTGCGTTGGCGCGTTATTGGGTAGCAGATGTATTGTTCCGCAAAAAGGAGTTGACTAACGCCATCACCATGTACCGTGAGTTTATTTCCTCACCGGCATCCAATTCACTTCCAGAAAAAATTGATGCGTATTATAATATTGGTTACGCTTATCTAGAACAAGAGGCGTATGACCAAGCAGTTGAGTCGTTTCGTACGTATCTGCAATTTGCACCGAAGGATAAAAACAAAGTGCTAGATGCTACTTTTAGGGTGGCAGATTGTTATTACCTCACTCGACAAAACTTATTAGCCGTTGAATTTTACAAGAATGCCCTTGCACTCAACAGTGGATTAAATGACAAAGCCATGTATTATTTGGCAAAATCTTATGGTTACAATGGTCAACCTGAGGATAAAATCAAAACCTTGGTTGATTTACTAAATAATAATAAAAAGTCAATCTACCGCATGAATGCTTCCTACGAACTTGGACGAACATACATGTCTGAACGTCAATTTGACGAAGCATTAATAGCATACGAGAATTTCCTAAAAGAGTACCCAAGGTCGAAATACGTTTTGGATGTTCGTTTGGACATGGCAGATGCTTACTATAAGAAGTGGGACTACATTAAAGCCGAATCAGCATACAAAAGCATCTTGGCGGAATTTGAACAACAACGCGAGGTGTGCGAAAAAGTAGTAAAAGCATTGATCGATGTGTACAATGCACAAAAAAACCCAGAATTGGCTTCCTCACTAGCCGATCAATACCCATGTGCGAATATTTCCAAAGAAGAGAAAGAAAACATGTTTTATTCTCCAGCTTGGAATAGCTATTTGGATAGCAATTACGCAGAAGCAGCGCCGAATTTCGAAATCTACTTAACGAAATTTCCTAATGGTCGTTTTGTGAATGAAACCTATTTCTACCTTGGGAATAGCTACCTTAAAATCAAAGATTCCTTGAATGCGATGAATTATTTCGAAAAATTCTTGGAGACTCCAACAACTACCTATTCTGAATATGCAGCAGTCAAACTTTCGGCATATTTCTACGGTAAAAAGGAATATAGTAAAGCCAATAATTTTTACAAGAAATTGGATGAATTAGCTTCAAAACCAACGACTACTTTTGAAGCGAAACTCGGTCAAATGCGTTGTGCTTTTCTGATTGAAGATTACACAAACTCGCTCGCTAATGCAAAATTCGTTTTGGAAAATGCAGGAATAACGCCTCAAATAAAAATGGAGGCTGAATATGCTATAGGACTTTGTAATTACAATTTGAAGGAATACAATACGGCAAAACCTTCGTTAGAATGGTTGGTTAAAAATACCACCACTGCTATGGGATCAGAGGCGAAATACCTTTTGGCGGACATCTATTTTAAAAACAATGAGTTGGCGATGGCTGAAACGGAAATCAAGGCCTTAGTGAAGATGAAACCAAGTTATAATTATTGGGTGGCTAAAGGACTCATGCTTCAAACTCGCATCCACATGCGAAACGATGATCTTTTCCAAGCGGAACAAACATTAAAATCGGTCATTGACTTTTATCCAGATGCGGAAGATGGAATTCAATCGGAAGCAAATGATTTATGGGATGAACTTATGCAGCTGAAAAATCCTCCGGCAACGGAAGAAAAAGAGCCTGAAATGAAAATTGAAATCAATGAAAATTAATCGAATGAAATACGCATCTACCATATTCGCACTATTATTCATTTCTGTACTTTGGTCACAAAAGGATGATTACGTGCTAGATATCCGCGTGAATAGAACTGTGGAACCTGCATTCCGAATTCTAGCGCACCCAAAAATCATCGATACAGTGAAAACGGCTCAAGTAAAGGCATATCCCTTGTTGTTTTTTCAAGTTCCAACAAAAATTACCTTGGATACGATCGAGGCAGCAACCGTTGAAACGACTGAAAGACTGAAACAGATTTATCCTTTTTATGCCAAAGTTGGTATTGGATCGACCATCATGCCCTTAGGGGAATTGTATTACAATTCGACCCGTTCAAGAGCTTATCAGTACGGAGCAAATGTTAAGCACCTTTCATCCTTTGGAGACATTAAAAACAGGGAAAAAGTAGTTTATGCTCCAGCTCAATTTGACCGAACAAGCGCGACTGTTTTCGGAAAAATTAATCAAAGGAATTACAACCTATTGGGGGAATTCAATTACCAGAATAATGGCTTCCATTATTACGGAGTGCAGAACGATAGCTTATCCAAAGACTCCATAGCACAGCGTTTTCAGGTATACAATGGCTCTGCTGAATACCGTGCAAATCGAGGGGATAGCGCCCGCTTGAACTTTAACATCAAAACAGATTATTCGAATTTCCAATCAAGGAAAATAGCTGATTCTTTATCGGAATGGAGAGCCATAGAAAATCACTTCAATTTCCAATCAAGGCTTTGGTACAATTACCGAAATGAACGCTTTTATACAGACCTTGGTATTCGTTATAATGGCTATAAATTTGGTATTTTGGATTCTGTACTTTCTGCAGGAAACACAGGAATTTATACCCAAAACACCATCATTGATTTCAAACCAGGAGTTTGGACCCAAATGTTGGATAATCGACTTAAAATTGAAATTGGAATTGGGATAACAGCTGACCTTAAAGCGGACAAAAACGCCGTTTATTTGTATCCTCAGGCGGAATTTAAATATTCGATGTTTCATGACATTTTCATCCCTTACATCGGAATCAAAGGCGGACTCAAGCAAAACACCATTCAAGGTTTAGCCAACCAAAATCCATTTATTCGTGTCAATCAACAACTCTTAAATGAACACAATCCTTTTGATGTGTATGCAGGTTTCAAAGGAACATTGAGTAAAAGAATGAACTTTAATATCGGGGCTAGTTTTGCACACATTGAGAATAAAGCCTTGTTTATCACAGATACTTTTGGCGTTTATAAAAACCAATTCAATGTCATTTACGACACGTTGAACCAAACAACCATCGAAGGATCCTTGAGTTATCAAATGAATGAAAAACTAAAAATTGATGGAGTCGCTCGTTTTTATTCTTACGAGATGTATACCGAAGCTAGGGCATGGAACTTGCCTCAACTGCAGTGTTTAGTAAGAGGATCATATAACCTATATGGGAAGTTTTTAATCAACCTAGACGGGACCATTGAGACAGGTCGTAACGCACTTGTTTATGTAGCTGGCGAAGGTGTGAAAGAAGAAAACGGACAATATTTCGTTTCTCTTGGAACCATTGTTGATTTGAATTTAGGCGTCGAATACCGCTATAATACAAGGGTATCCGCCTTTTTGCAACTAAATAATTTGGCAGCACAGCGTTACAACCGTTGGTATAATTATCCTGTTCAGCCTTTTCAAGTGATGGGTGGTATTACAGCGCGATTCTAAACCATGGAAACCGAAGCAATTGTCCTGTGCCAAATAGGACCTTCCTCAAAAGCGTTTGAAAAAAGGCGCGTCAACCTTCCTGAAATCGCTGCGGACGAAGTACGCATCGAAAGCGAGGCATTTGGTTTGAATTATGCCGATGTCATGGCACGACATGGATTATACAAGGAAGCTCCTCCCATGCCATGTGTGATTGGCTATGAGGCGGTTGGAATAGTTAAAAGTGTCGGTAAAGAAGTGTCAAGTGAATGGATTGGAAAACGCGTGTTAGCCTTTACACGATTTGGTGGCTATGCAAAACACATTCATACAAAAGCCAAAGCCATTGTTGAGATTGGAGACTTAGAAGCGGAAATTGCCATGGCGCTTTCCACCCAAGGGGTTACCGCCTATTACATGTCGAACGTTATTGCACCCATTCGTAAAGGTGAACATGTGCTGATACATGCCGCTGCAGGTGGAGTAGGGTCTTTGTTAATTCAATTAGCAAAGGAAAAAGGGGCAATTGTTTACGCCAAAATTGGCTCGGAAGACAAACGGCCGCTCGTTGAAAAATTAGGGGCGGATTTCGTTCTAAATTATAAATCTTCCAATTACGAAGAAGACCTACTAAAATTATTGGGAACAAATAAATTGAGTGCAAGTTTTAATCCTGTTGCAGGAGACACCATTAAAAAAGACGCAAAATTACTTGGTCCAAACGGCCGACTCTATTTATTTGGAGGTTCACAAATGGTCGGTGGAAAATTTGGAATCTTTTCGAAATTAAAGTTCTTATGGGACATGGGGGTGGTCTTGCCTATTGGATTAATGATGCAATCAAAAAGCCTCATTGGTGTCAATATGTTGAAGATTGCGGATGTTTATCCGGAAATTATTTCCTCTTCCCTTCAAGAAATAGTACAACTACACAAATCGAATAAAATAACGACTTATGTTGGAGGTGTGTTCTCGCACAATGAGTTGAATGCCGCGCATGATTTACTCGAAAGCGGTAAATCCATGGGAAAGATAACGGTGCGCTGGGATTAAGCCTTTTTGGAAAAGAACGTTTTTAAAAAACCCAGAATTTGTTTTCTAAATAGAAACATCAATAATAAATAGGGAATGATCATTAAATAAAGGATTCCTCCATTGATGTTTGATCCAAAAGAATTTTCATCCAAAGATGCATTTTGCTCAGCCAACAACTTACATTGCGAACAACCTTGCGCAAATGATTGCTGGGACAGGGTAATTAAGAACAAAAAAAGACCAGTTAGTTTAACCTTCATAAGTGAAATTTTCGTTTACAAATGTAGCTAAGTTTAATTCCAATTCAAAATACTTACTTTTGCTTATGCGTTTATTATTAGTACTTTTTTCGACGGCCCTTTTATGGCAAATGACAAGTTGCGGCGACGCAACAAAAAAGGTGGATCATTCCAAGCTTTCTTTGGATAGTTTGATTGTCCTCTATCCAGATAGTGTTGAACTCCTTGTCAGAAAAGGAAATGAGTACATTGAAAAATCGGATTACCAAAAAGCACTTGAAATCGCGGCCAAAGCGTATCGACTGGATAGTGTTACATTTGATACACGTGTGTTGTATGCGGAAGCACTCATCAATAAACCATCAAGAACTGCAGATGATATGTTGCGTGGTCATTTAATGTACAAAACACTTGTTAAAGCCAATCCAAAAAGTGAAAAAGCCTTCGTTGGGCTTGCAAATACTTATACGATGTTGGAGGACATGACGAATTCATTTCTCTATATAAATAAGGCCTTAAGAATCAATCCAAGGTATAGAGATGCCTATATTCTAAAAGGAACGAATTACCGACTCGAACAAAATTTAAAATTAGCTATTTCATCTTATGAAACGGCGGTTCAAATCGACCCAAAATGCACCATGGCTTACCTTCAATTGGCGGTATTATATGAATTAAATGGAGATCCTAAATTAGCCATTGAAAAATACACAACGGCCTATCAATTGGAGCCTAAAAATACCGAAGTAATTTATGCCTTGGCATTTGCAAAGGAAAACCAAGGTCAAACGAAAGATGCAATGAATTTATACCGTAAAATGGCGCGAGTAGATTCAACTTACGCCGATGCCTTTTTCCACATTGCTCGAATATACCAGTACGATTTACCACAGCTTGACTCCGCCATATTTTATTACAAAAAAGCAATCAAAGCGAATCAAGAACATGTGCCTTCTTACCATAATTTGGGCTTGGTTTACGAGGAAAAAAACGACATCACCCTTGCACTTTTTACTTATGCTAAAGTGCTTAAAATCGATCCGGAATATAAGCTCACAAAAGACCGCGTCGAGATTCTGAAAAAGAAAAGATGACTCGTCCAGAAAAAATAAGCACCATTCTTGGAGATGTTTTAATCCCCTCGCTTGGATTTTTTCTATGGGATTGGAACATTTATTTCATTTCTCTTTTTTTCATCTTGGATCAAGTAGCGAAAGAAACTGGGCAATTGTTCCGCTTAGGTAAATTGAAAAATCAAATTGACGCTTCGAAAAAAGCATTTTCCCTTCATTTTTTGATCTTTATTGCCTTAATATTGGTGATTCATCTGTTTAATTATTTGCTGCATCCATCGATCCATTTCTTAAAGGAGATGAATGATTTTTTCTGGTACAAAGATGCAGGTGTCGCTCAAGGATTTATTTTGTTCCCGCTATTGATTTTTGTTGAGCGAACAAAGCATAAAATGTACATGAAGACATTTTCCGCCGAAATGCACCGCGCTCAATGGAAAATGCACACCGTTCAAATGGCTACATATTTGCTACTTTTTTTAGTCCTCTGCCTGATTCAACCGCTATTCAAAATGGGTGAAACATCGAGCTTTTTGTCTTTGATCTTTGGCTTCGCATTGGTTACTTTATCATCAGATAAACTAAGTGCTTTTTTCCCGCGTTAATTTCCCTTAAATTTGTCATACTTAGTGGTAATTTATGGACAAAAATATACTTTTGGCTCAAAAGCGAGCAGAGCTACATCAAGCAGGCGGAAAAGAACGAATTGACAAGCAACATCAGCAAGGAAAATTAACGGCAAGAGAGCGTGTAACGCTCCTGTTAGACGAAAATTCTTTCAATGAAATCGGTGCTTATGTCGAACACCGATCAACAAATTTCGGACTAGAAAAACAAAAGTTTCCAGGTGATGGAGTCATCACTGGATTTGGAACGGTTCATGGTCGCTTGGTGTATGTATATTCTCAAGATTTCACTGTACTAGGTGGATCCTTGTCCGAAACACAAGCGGCAAAAATCTGCCGAGTGATGGACCTTGCCATGAAAAATGGTGCGCCCATCATTGGAATGAACGATTCTGGAGGTGCGCGCATTCAAGAAGGAGTTGTTTCCTTGAGCGGTTATGCCGATATTTTCTTTCGCAACACAAGAGCATCAGGTGTTGTCCCTCAACTTTCCTTGATAATGGGTCCATGTGCGGGTGGAGCAGTTTACTCTCCTGCATTAACCGATTTTATTTTCATGGTGGAAGAAACTTCCTATATGTTTGTGACCGGACCAAATGTGGTTAAAACTGTTACCCATGAAGAGGTGACATCCGAAGATTTGGGTGGTGCAAAAACACATGCTGAAAAATCGGGGGTAAATCATTTTACGGCAACAAATGATATGGAATGCATCAAAAAAGCACGGGATTTAATTACTTACTTGCCTCAAAACTCCTATGAATTAGCACCTGAGCCGACTGTTTTTGATTTCACTGCTTCGAAATCTAGTCAAATTGAAAAAATAATCCCAGATAATACGAATACACCATACGACATCAAACGTGTGATTGATTGCATCATCGATGACCAAAGTTTTCGGGAAGTTCAAGAGGACTTTGCAAAAAATATTGTGGTCGGATTTGCACGTCTTGAAGGAAAAACAATTGGAATTATCGCCAATCAACCAGCTTCGATGGCAGGAGTGTTGGACATTGATGCCTCTCGAAAAGGGGCTCGTTTTGTGCGCTTTTGTGATTCATTTAACATCCCATTATTAGTCATCGAAGATGTTCCTGGTTTCTTACCCGGAACGGATCAAGAATGGCGAGGAATCATTACCCACGGAGCAAAATTATTGTACGCATTTGCAGAGGCAACGGTACCAAAAATTACGGTAATTACCAGAAAAGCATATGGTGGAGCATACTGTGTGATGAATTCAAAAAGCCTTGGTGCTGATTTAAGTTTTGCTTGGCCAACAGCCGAAATTGCGGTGATGGGCGCTAAAGGTGCTGCAGAAATCATCTTTAAAAGGGAAATATCTTCCGCTGAAAATCCGCAGGAAAAATGGTTGGAAAAAGAGGCAGAATATGCGGATACATTTGCAAACCCCTATCGCGCTGCAGAACGTGGTATAATTGACGATGTCATTTCCCCATCTGAAACCCGTCAAAAGCTCATCAATGGATACAAAATGCTTGAAAAAAAGGCAGAAACTTTGCCAAGAAAGAAGCATGGAAATATTCCTTTGTAAACTGGAACAAGAAAAAGATCTTACCGTCATCTAATCCTAAGGCAACCTTTTTCTTTCAAATCCGTTATAATCAAGCTATAACTCTCCTAAAAGCTATGAATGAATTGAAAAATTACACAGTTCTTAGATTTAGATTTCTCTTTTTCGCGCTAGCTTTCTTTGCAGGGCTCTTTCTTTTTGATGCTTATGCTCAAGTAGTAAGTCCATTTGCCATTCGAAATCAAATTCAACAAAAAGGAGGCATTCGTTTTGTCTCAAATGTCTCAGTATCATGTAATTCCTCCACCAATTGTACCACGGCTCAAAACCAAGTGCCTCCATCTGGCACAGGTCAAAACAATAGTTTTTTCATGGGTTATGTGGATGTGGATGGAGATCCGACAACTTTTATGTCCTCTAGTGACAGTTTAAACCTTTCAAATTGTTCTGAAATTACATGGGCGGGTTTGTATTGGGGAGGAAAAATATCCACCTCAACATCCAATTATGCCAACCGGAGTCAAATTAAAATAAAGGTTGGTAATGGAAGCTATCAGCAACTTTCAGCCGATCAAACCCTTAATAATACAACAGGAGCAGTGACCTATTTCTGTTTTAAAGAAATTACCTCGATTGTACAATCAGCTGGAATTAAAGCTAGGTTTACCATAGCCAATCAAATCAATCAAACCAATTCCACTAATTTATTCGGAGGTTGGACCATCGTTGTAGTATATAAAAATACAGCTGAGTCCTACAAAAACTTAACCGTTTTTGATGGTTTAGCAAATGTGAGTCAAGGAACGGCTTCAAATACCGTTACCATTCCAATTTCTGGGTTTTTAACGCCACTTTCTGGTGGGGTAAATTTTGAGTTGGGTGTAATCGCGTACGATGGTGACCGTTCTCAAACGGGTGATCAATTGCTTTTTAATGGTGTTGGGTCAAATTATGTTCAGGTCTCTGATGGATTGCATACAGCAACCGACATGTTCAACAGTACGATTGCTTACAATGGAGTCATTACTCCTTTTCGAAATCCAAGTTATAACAATACATTGGGCTATGATGCAACGGTTTACATACCCAATAATGCGACTCAAAATTATTTAAATAATGGCGCATCCTCGGCCAATATTCGAGTCACTACGTCTTTTGAAACAATCCTAACCCGCGTAATTACCTCTGCAATAGATATATACGAGCCTGATTTAAGGGCAACCGTTTATGTAAATGATTTAAATGGTGGAGTTGTTTCACCGGGAGATATTCTGGAATACACGGTTATTGGTAAAAATATTGGATCTGATATTTCCTTAAATACCTTTATCACGGATACCTTGGATATTCGAACTGCCTATGTCCCAAATACAATTTCCTTCTTAAATGGACCATTTGCTGGACCAAAAACGGATATGGCAAATGATGATCAAGCAGAATATGATGCTGTAAGTCGTGTGATAAAAACCCGTGTTGGTACCGGTGCGAATGCCTTGATTGGAGGACAAATGGTAAATTCTCCAACAGGACAAGATAGTACTGCTATTCGATTCCGAGTTCAAGTGTCTTCTGACTGTTTAATTCTATCTTGCGATAGTACCTTGGAAAACAAAGCGTATATTTTTGGAACAGGAAACTTGTCGGGGAATGCTGTTACAAACAACGGAACCTCTGATGTTTATGATGCCTTTGGCTGTCCAACATCTTCAAATAATGAGGTAACCATTTCAACCGCCAATTGTCCACCAGTAGATTTTACCGTAAATGACCCCTTGTGTCCAGGAGATGCGATGCAATTAACAGCTGCATACTCCCAATGGGCTAATTATTTCTGGACAGGACCTCAAGGTTTTACATCAACCATTCATAATCCAACTATTTCGAATATTGGATTGTTGAATTCTGGGGTTTATGAACTCGATATTTCATTTAATGGTTCGGCTTGTACCTTTAATAACTTAACGAACAGCATCATCGTCAATCCTTTGCCTACAATCTCCTTACTTGACTTGAATAATGTTACCTGCTACAATGCAGGGAATGGCTCCATTCAAACGAGTGTACAAGGATCTAATCCGATAAGCTATTTATGGAGTAATACCAATACAACCAATACCATTTCAAGCTTAACTCCAGGATCTTATAACCTAGAGGTTCAAGATGTAAATACATGTATTTCGGATACAACCTTTTCCATAACTCAACCGGACACACTCATCGCTACAACAGCAAGTTTAATTGATTACAATGGATATGATATTTCATGCCATAATTATTCGAATGGGTCAATTAATGTTACTGCAACTGGTGGAACGCAACCCTACACTTATGCTTGGTCAAACGGACAAACCACATCTGTTTTAACTGGACTTTCAGCTGGAAGTTATACTGTAACGGTTACGGATGCAAACGGTTGTACAGCCATTTCGTCGATAACCATCACCCATCCTGCTCCCATCCAATTGACGTCAACCATTCAAAATGTTTTATGTTTTGGGGGCAATAATGGATCGGTCAATGCGAGTATTACAGGGGGAGTTTTTCCATATTCCATTCTTTGGTCAAATGGCCCTGTCAATCAGTCGATCAATGACCTTACCGCCGGACAATATCAAATTACCGTAACAGACATCAATGGTTGTGTTGATTCTTTGGAATCGAATGTATTGCAACCTGCTCAACCGCTTTCTTGTTCACACACTCAAGTGGATGTTTTATGTTATGGTGAATCAACTGGATCAATCGATTTAACAGTCAACGGAGGAACACCGGGCTATCAGTTCTCTTGGTCAACAGCACAAACTACGGAGGATTTAACAAACCTTCCAACGGGTTTTTACTCGGTTAGTGTTACGGATGCTAACAACTGTTCTGTGACCTATGGCGTAACTATTCAACAACCAACAGCTCCTTTATCCTTTTCTGGATTAGTTACGCCGATTGGTTGTTTTGGAGATGCAACTGGAGCCGTAAACATTGCGGTTTCTGGAGGAACCCCAAATTATACGTATTTATGGAATAATGGTCAAACAACGCAAAACATCAACACATTAACAGCAGGAAATTATGCTGTTGTCATAACGGATGACCACAACTGCTTATTAAATGGAAATTTTGTAGTTATTCAACCTCAATCTCCTTTATTATTGACTGAAATACATGAAGATGCTGGTTGTTTTGGTCCGGGATCAATTGATCTTACCACGAGCGGTGGAACAGCTCCTTATTCCTTTTTCTGGGATAATTTGGTGTTCGTTGAGGATCAATTAACGGTGCCATCAGGAACGTATGAAGTTCAAGTACAGGATGGAAATGGTTGTTCAGATTCCTTAACCGTAACCATATTAAATTTAGCCATTCCAATCAATTTAAGTTTATCCGGTCAAAATATATTGTGTCAGTATGATTCTACAGGATCCGCTGATTTAGTAGTAACAGGTGGAGTTCAACCTTTTTCTTTTGCATGGTCCAACGGAACTACCCAAGAGGATTTAACTCAAGCACCTGCTGGAAGTTATTCTGTGACGGTAACGGATGCCAATAATTGTACAGAAACCATCTCCATCACTTTAACTGAACCAAATTCTTCAACGGTTATTAGTGAAATGCATACCAATGCAAATTGCCTTGATTCTGTTGCTGGATCCATCAATATAACGGTGTCAGGTGGAACGCCTGGTTATACGTATAGCTGGAATAACGGGGCAACTACTCAAGATATTACATCCTTGCAAAATGGAATCTACGAAGTATCTGTATTTGATTCCAATGGTTGCCTTGAAACACTGATCGTTCCGATTTTAGATCCTTCTAATACAGTTGCAGTCTCTTCAGTTGTTTCTAATGTGAATTGCTACGGTGGGGCGGATGGAAACATAAACTTAACCCCTAGCGGTGGTTTCCCAGGATACGTCTTTGATTGGGGCACTGGAGCAGTAGAAGAAGATGTGACAAATTTAGCTCAGGGCCAATATTATGTGAATGTCGAAGATGTACTTGGTTGTGGGATGTTTATGAGTTTCAATGTCACTCAACCCTCCATGCCATTAACCATCAACGGAACAGAATACGATGTAGTGTGCCTTGGGGATACAAATGGAATTGTTGATTTAACCATAACGGGAGGAACACCTACTTATAGTTATTTATGGAATAATGGGGCAACTGCTCAAGATATTTTTGATTTAACCGCGGGAACCTATTCCGTCGTTGTTACTGACGCGAACGCTTGTACTTCAACCTACAGTGGAATCGTTACTCAACCGGGATCGG
>JANRBR010000034.1:0-8587 GCA_030727405.1 Crocinitomicaceae bacterium
CAAATTTAGTGAAAAGAAAGGATTGCTAAAAATGCAGATGGAACGATGCCGTGACTGCGCTTCCCGTTCAGTTGAACTTACCGAATTACATCATGAATGCCGCATCCATTGATCCCATCAACGGCATTTATTATTTCGAAAGCATGTTGGGCAATGGTGTGACCATGATTGGACTTTCCCTTGTGGATGGATCCATTGTTTCTTCCGTTGAAATTCCCGCAGGCAACTACTTCGATATGTTTCGAATTGACAGTGATTGTTTCGAAGCCTATCCCACACGGTTGAATCCTTCCGCTGGGATGGAACAAGCCAATGATTTAAACGTGCAAATCGCACCAAATCCAGCGCAATACGTCTTGAAGATCAACATGCAACAGACTCCGTCAAACATGAGAATCGTGAATGCAGTTGGACAAGAAATGCCAGGAGAATGGTCAAACAACCCAGGACAAAGTTTCGATGTTTCCCACCTTCAAAAAGGAATATACATCCTTGAACTTCAATTTTCAAACACGACGAAAAGCATTCGTTTTGTGAAGGAATAAGGGAAGTTGTTTTTGGGTTTTGTCTTTGCTTGAATCCAAATAAAACCAAAACTCGGATAACATTGGGATTTCAAAAACGTATTGAAATAAAAAAACCAGAGTTCATGTATCCGCTTTCGCTCTCACACTCACTCTGGTTTTTAGTACCCCGGGCCGGAATCGAACCGGCACTCCCGAAAGAACAGGATTTTGAATCCAGCGCGTCTACCAGTTCCGCCACCGGGGCATTCAGGGTGCAAAGATACAGATAAATTTAGTTAGATTCCAAAAAAACCGCACAATATGTTGCGTTTTCGGGCTTGAATTAGCCCTGAGATTTCAGGTACATGTCGTAGATCATGCCATCAGATAATCCAATCTTTGGAACAGCAATCTCTTGAATTTCCAGATGTTTCATCACAAACAAGTAAATTTCCAAAGCTGGCACAATGACATCGGCACGGTCAGGTTTCAACTGAAATTGATCGATGCGTTCCTCCACGCTAAGTTTCTCTAAATCGTTCAACAAGTCATGCATCTTGCTGGTGCTCAATGTGTCTTTGTCCTTCAATCCAACAATCTTGTGAATTTTATTGATGTTTCCTCCCGTTCCAAACAAGCGATGTGGAATCTTTGCGTCTACTTCTGTTTCAATCCATGCGGCAATGTCGCTCCAGATTTTCTTTGAAACTTTTCCGCGCAACATGCGGATGGTTCCGAGTTCAAAGGATCGAGAAGCTCTTTTTTGTCCGTTTTCAAAGACGCTTATTTCAGTGCTTCCTCCTCCAACATCGATGACCAAGAAGGGCTGTGTTTTGTCGAAATCGACCAAAAAGAAAGTGCCAAATATTAATTCTGCCTCGATTTGACCAGAAATGATTTCGATGTTTACTCCCGTTTTTTCTTTGATTTTTTCTTGAACCTTTTCTCCATTTTTGGCTTCTCGCATCGCTGAGGTTGCCACCGCACGGAGCTGCTCCACTTCAAAAATATGGGCAATTAATTTAAAGGCTTGAATGCAATCGACAAACTGTTCTGTTTTCTTTTTTGAAATGCGACCTTGGTCAAATACTTCGTCTCCAAGACGCAAGGGAATGCGTGAATAGGAATGTTTTTTGACGTAGGCGTGGTCGCCGTCGTAACACACTTCTCCAATGAGTAATCTTGCGGCATTGGTCCCTATGTCTATCGCTCCAAATTTCATTTCTCGGTTTGTGCTGCAAAGATAAGAGAATAAAGAGCTCCACATGATGTTATGCTTGCAAATCCTCCCGCAAACATTCAAAATAAATACCAAGATTAAGGGAACATCAAGGCAACATTACTATTCACAATAGGAGTTTGATAAGCTTAGTATAAGTTAAACTTGGCTTAAGATTAAAGAAACATGAACTAGGCAACTTTGACTAAAATTAAAGCGATGCAAAAACGTGACGTTGAATTAGTGGTTATTTCGGATGTGCATTTAGGAACCTACGGTGCACGAGCGAGTGAATTGGTGAGTTACTTAAGGTCCATACAACCAAAAACCTTGGTCTTAAATGGTGACATCATCGACATTTGGCAATTTAGCAAGCATTATTTTCCGGTTGATCACATGCAAGTATTGAAGGAAATCACTTCACTGCTTTCCAAGGGAACCAAAGTGTATTACATCACCGGAAACCACGACGAAATGCTTCGCAAGTTCAAAGGATTCAGCATGGGGAATTTTGAAATCCAGAATAAATTAGTTCTTCCATTAAGTACCGGGACAGCCTGGATTTTCCACGGAGACGTATTTGATACCACCATGAAGCATTCCAAATGGATTGCCAAACTTGGAGGAAAAGGATACGACTTGTTGATCATGCTCAATACCATTGTCAATTGGTTCAGTGAAAAACTGGGACGAGGCAGGATTTCCTTATCTAAAAAAGTAAAAGACAGTGTAAAAGGGGTGATTAAGTTCGTGAACAATTTCGAAGAAACAGCGGCGGACATTGCCATAAACAATGGTTACCAATTTGTTGTCTGTGGTCACATTCACCATCCTCAAATTAAAAAGATGACCAATGAACAAGGTGAATCGGTGCTCTATTTAAATTCGGGTGATTGGGTGGAAAATTCAACGGCGTTGGAGTATGATCAAGGGGAATGGACACTCTACAAGCACGTGCCTAAATCGGGAGATTTCACTGTCAAACAGGAAGCAGCATCCATTAAAAGTGCCTTGAGTTATGATCAATTGCTGAAAGAAGTGGTTTCAGGTTTAAATTTTGATGCACAATGAAGGTACTTTACGCCATTCAAGGAACGGGAAATGGACATTTGAGCCGGGCTCAAGAAATTGTCCCAATCATTAATAAGTATGCAGATACAGCCGTTTTGGTCAGTGGGAATCAATCGCAAATACAAGCGAGTTTTGACATCAATTATCAAAAAACGGGTTTAACCTTCCTCAGTGGAAAAACGGGAAAGATTGACTTATTGCGAACGGTATTTAAGTCACACCCCATTGATTTTTTCAATGAAATCCGCACCTTTCCGGTCAAACAATTTGATTTGGTCATAACGGATTTTGAACCCGTTTCTGCCTGGTCAGCGCTCATGCATGGCGTTCCATGCATTGAGATGAGTCATCAAGCGGCGGTCATACACCCAAATGCCCCAAAATCCGAATCTAAGAATCGCATTGGCGCATACATTTTGAATCACTATTGTCCTACAAAAGAGAAAATTGGCTTTCATTTTGATCGTTATGGAGATCAGGTGCACACGCCAGTTATCCGGAAAAGCATTCGATTAATTGATGCCAAGAAGGATGGTCACTACACCGTATACCTTCCCGCATTCCACGATGAGGTTTTGCTTCAGTTTTTAAAGCAATTCCCGGTCAAATGGGAGGTGTTTTCGAAATTCACGAAGGATAAATACACGGTGTCAAATGTGGCTTTTCATCCGATAGATCACGATGGATTTACGCGTAGTTTTGCGCATTGTGATGGTGTGTTATGTGGTGCTGGATTCGAATTGCCGGCCGAAGCCATGTTTCTTCAAAAAAAGTTACTCGTTATTCCCATGAAGGGACAATATGAGCAATTGTGCAATGCGGAAGCGGCAAAACAGATGGGAGCAACCATGATTGATGGCTTAAATCTTTTACACCACCGCGCAATCAACTTATGGTTAAGTCAGGGCACGATTGTTCCAGTAGACTACCAAGATGAGACAGAACAAATCGTTCAAACGGTATTCGCTGATTTTGAGCGAAAAAACCATGAAGTCAGAAAATCACTGCTCACAGAAAAATCAACCTTCGAAAAACTTTCGGTTTTAAGGTACTTGTTTTAGGGCTTACAGTTCGCCTTTTTCGATGTAACTTCTGTACAATTCCCGTTGTGCATGAAAAGGAGGAAGGTTGCGTTCGTTATAACGGTTTTTCAAGTCCGCACTAATGTTTCTTGCCTTCACGCTTCCCCGCCATTGGAAATCAAAGATGCGTTGCAATTCCAATTGAATTTCCGGGTTTTTCACCGTCATTCCAACCTCAATACGTTGATCTAAATTGCGCTCCATCCAATCCGCACTGGTGATGATGTGAACGGGCTGACCATTATTTTCAAAGATGAAGAAACGCGCATGTTCTAAATAACGATCCACCAAACTGATTGCTTCGATGTTGTCACTCAGTCCTTTTACCCCAGGTTTCAAGCAACAAATTCCGCGAACGATGAGTTCAATTTTAACACCTGCTCGACTTGCAGCGTAAAGTTTATCAATCATTTTAACATCGGTCAAATTGTTGATTTTTATTTTAATGCTCGCTGCTTTTTTGGCTTTTACATGTGCAATTTCTTTGTCAATTAATGCAAATAACTTGCGGCGCGTGTTAAACGGAGAGACCAACAAATTCCTGAATTGGTGACGTTCGAGGTTGTTTTCTAGTAACTTGAATACCTTATTAACTTCTAAGGATAATACACGATCAGAGCTTAGGATCGCCAAATCGGAATAAATGGTAGCGGTTTTTTCATTGAAATTCCCTGTCCCAACGAAGGTGATGAATTGATCTTTCCCATCCTTTACTTTTCGGATTTGCATCAGTTTGGAATGCACTTTTAAATTGGGTACACCATAAATCACATTGGCGCCAAATTCTTTCAAACGGTTGCTCCACCAAAGGTTATTTTCCTCATCAAAACGTGCTTGCAATTCAAAAATGACAGTCACTTCTTTCCCATTGAATACACATGCTAGTAGTGCATTCATGACCTCTGAGTTTTTCGCCACTCGGTAAATATTGATTTTGATGTCCTTTACCTTGGGATCCAAGGCTGCTTCCCGCAGTATATCAACAACATGATCAAATTTTTGATAGGGAAAGTGCAAGAGTACATCTTTTTCAAAAATGACATCTAAGTGACTTTTGCCATGCGAAAATGCCGGATGTGCTTGTGGTGTTTCAGGGTTGTAACGGTATTTGTCAATCCCGAAATCCGGAAAGGACATGAAATCTTTGAAGTTGTGGTAACGTCCGCCAGGAATGGTGTTCGTACCTATGCTGAGGTCCAACGATTTCAATAAGAAATTGAGTAAATCTTTCGGCATTTTGGCGTCGTATACAAAGCGAACGGGATCGCCTTTTCGACGTTGTTTGAGGCTCTTTTCGATTTTCTCAAAGAAAGACAAGGAAAGGTCATCATCTAAGTCCAATTCCGCGTCGCGAGTGAACTTAAAAGTAAAGGCGGAAATCTCATGTGGTTCAAAAATGCTGAAGATTTCTTTGAGTTGCAATCGAATGATGTCATCAATTAATATGTAATCGATTCGGTTCAATCCTTTGAGTTGAAAAAAGCGTGAATATTCACTTGGGATTTGAATCAGTGCAAAGCGTGTTTTGTTTTTATTCTCCACAATTTTTACGGCGAGGTATATGGCATAATCGCGCAATTTAGGAAGTGGATTTTTCTTGTCGAGTACGATTGGGAAGATGACATGCTTTAAGTGCTCATTGAAGTAATTCTTAAGCACTAACAGTTGGTCCGTATTGACTTCCTGCTCGTTGATCATGAAGATTTGGTCTTTTTCAAAGTCTGCTTGAATGAGGGAAAACGCCTCTTCAAACTTCTTTTGTTGTTTCATGACAACCTTGCGGATTTCTTGGTACAATTCTTCTGCATCACCTTTAAAACCTTCGACTTTTTGTTTTCTAAGGACCGACATGCGTTTCAAGTTTGCAACGCGCACACGGAAAAACTCATCCATGTTGTTGGAATAAATTCCTAAAAAGCGCATGCGTTCGGTCAGGGGAACTGTTGGATCCATCGCCTCTTGCAAAACACGTTCGTTAAAGGAAAGCCAACTCAATTCTCGATTGATAATATTCATAGGACAAATTTCACGAAAAGAACGCGAAAGTCCTTACTCCTTTTGTTAAGATTTTGTAAAGAATAGAATATTCGACTATGTTGATGTATTCAATCCAACCTAGTTAAATATTCAGTTATCACCAACTTCACAAGGCTCACTGGTACGTTCATAGACACCGTTTCGGAAAATCCCGGTTTCGATGCAAGGATCTAGACCAAAATCGCGTCGATCTTGACGCCAAAAAAAGGGTCCATTCAAGATGCCATCTTCAAAGGTTTTTTCCATCCACAGCTGTCCATCCCAATCGTAATTTCGCTGTGTACCATGTGGAATGCCATTTTTAAGGTTCAGGGAATTCCGTAGCGTATCTTTCCCTATGAATTCTTCAATGTGTTGCAGGTACCCTTCGTCGAAAGTATACCAGGCGAGCATGTTTCCAAGCGAATCGTATGAAATGGCTTTACCTGTATAAAGTGCATCGTCCACATAGCCTAATTCCCTTAACGTGTCTCCAATGCTTACAGGTGTCCACATATAGGAATCACCGCACCACCAACCACTAACAATTAATGGAGGTTGTGAAGTTCCGGTATTTGAAAAATAATTATTTCCACAAGCGATGGTGACTAGGTCTGCATTTACTTCTTGTGCAAAGAAGTTAGACTGTGCGAAAATCAATAAAGTGGCGAGTAGTAATTTTTGTGGTTTTATCATACCCAATAAACACCAATTCTCGTTTTGGTTACACCTTACATTTCGCTGGAGGAATGTGTATTTTGTTTTTTGTAAATGTACACTTGTTCGCCTTCCATCCAGGTCGTTTCTTTTTCTATTTCAAAACCATTTCTAAGAGCAACGCTCTGCGAACGGTGGTTTTCTTTATCAATGACGGAAACGACAAATGGACAATTCAACTGATCAAATGCATATACTTCAAAGAGCGCCGCTGCTTCTGTGGCGTATCCATTTCCCCAATGTGCAGGGAATAAATGGTATCCGATTTCGATGACGTGTTCTCCATCCAATTCTTGGAGCAATAAACCACACAAACCAATGAATGTATTCGTATCCTTTAGCAGGAGTTTTTGTAGTCCAAATCGCTTCGAAGCGTAACGGTCTAATTGTTTGCCGATCATGTGTGCGGAAATTTCTTCCTTGCTGGAAAGCTTCAATGCGGAAATACCTAAAAAACGTATGGCCTCTGAATTTTCAAAAAAAGGCGCCCAAGGTATGATGTCCTCTTCACTCAAGAATTGGGTACGAATTCTGTTGGAGATTAATCCATCCGAATAAACATAGTTCTTGAATAACGCGGTCAATGGATGGAAAGTTTTGAATGAAAGATTCCTTCGACATCGGGATTCAAAGGATGCTTAAGCCGAATGAAATACGTTCCCCTCGGAATTTCTGAGATGTTGATGGACATGCTTAATTCCGAGACATGTTTTTCGAGCATTAATTTTCCGGCAATGTCCATAAGTTGAAGTTCAGCTCCCAAGGCTAATTGCGGCATCTGAAGCAGCAATACATCCTCCGTTGGATTTGGGTATATCTTCCAGGACTGTTCAACTTCGTTATCCAAGGAATTGGTTCCATTGCTGTTGAGGAAACACGTATCCGTTAGACCGGAATTGTCTGAATATAAAAATACGGCTGTGTAAGGCTCACATGGACTTGTGCCATTCGAAAGAACAGGATAGTCGATGGTACTTTGTCCGAATTGTCCAAACCAAAACATGTTTCCAGTAGCCAATGTATCCCCTTGGCAATCAATGATTTCTGAGATGTAAGGATAATTTGCAAACGTACTCGTTGATGCAGAAAATGCGATGGAAATTTGAAGGATATTTGGATCAATGCTGTCGTTAGTGATGCCGGTAATCGAAAAATCACCACACCAATTGGTTTGACTGTAGGACTCAGAATGAACGCCTGAAAAGGCGATGAAGGTTAAAAGGAAAATGATTCGTTTCATGGCATAAAAATAGCAAATCCAACAAGTTGCTTGTGCATATCGCTCTGTAAATTGCTTAATTCATCGTGAAGTTTCTTGTTATATGGAACATTTCATGCTAGGCTTTGTTTAGCACTCAAACTCAACGATGTCCAAACTCTTTTTCCTTATCATTTCTTTGTACTTAGTGACCAATGGTTCCATAGCACAAACCAATGTTTCGGGTGGAATCTACCAAAATGCCACTTGGACCTTAGCTGCGAGTCCCTACATTGTGAATGGACCAGTGGTCGTATTTCCTGGTGTAACCTTGAATATTCAGCCAGGTGTGGAAATCCGCATCAACAATCAAACCAGCAGCGAAATTTACATTGAAACACGGGGGACCTTGAATTGCATTGGAACGGATGCGCTTCCGATTAAAATTCACGCCATGTATGACACCATGAGTAGTGTTGCATGGCAAGGATTCGTTTGCACCAGTTTACAAGGAGGAGTACTAAATGCCGATCGTTTCCAAATTTCCAATGCCTATTTCCCCTTTGCATATGAAACCCCTTTGACCAACTATAATTACACAAATTGTACTTTCAAACGCTGTTTTCAAGCAGTTACGGTAGCAGAGTCAGTGAATCTATCGAATTGTCAGTTTATCGACAACGAAGTGGGAGTATACGGCTGGGCTAACTTTACGCTTGATAATTGCTTGTTCAAAGACAATACGACTTCCATCTACGCTTATGCTTCGGTATTGACA
>JANRBR010000034.1:8687-14947 GCA_030727405.1 Crocinitomicaceae bacterium
TTGCTTGTTCAAAGACAATACGACTTCCATCTACGCTTATGCTTCGGTATTGACAATGACCAATACGGATTTTATCGACAATCAAATCGGCCTCACCTTTAATTCCAATGTTTTTGATTCGGTTTACATTTCGGAATGTCAATTTCTGAATAACGGACTCGCACTTAATTATCCAAACGAAGGAAAGGTTGAAAACTGCCTTTTTAGCGACAATGGCACAGCCATTCAATCGGCATATAAGTGTGAAATCGTGAACAATGAATTCTTGTACAACGAACTAGCCATTCAAGCTTCTGTAAATGCAGACATCCACAACAATCAAATCAATAATAACATGGGAGCTGTACGTATCGAATATGTCACCAATGTACAAGATAGCCCTTCGATTTACAACAACGAAATTTGTGGGAACATCAATTTTGCTGTGAACAATAACACGAACATGAATTATTCCTTGTTAAGCAATTGTTTTTGTGATTTGGATTCTGCTGGAATCGAAGCAATGATCATTGATGGTTATGACGATATTACAAAGGGATTGATCAACTACCAAATTTACGATTCTAGTTGTACGGTTTTATTAGGAACGGTTTTGAAATATGGACAAGGTGCTGGAATAGATGAATTAACGGTTGAAGTACGTTTTGAAAACCCAGTTAATACCGAATTATCCTTATTGGGTGTTACGGAATTCACAAGCATTAAGGTTACCGATTTAAGCGGAAAATCGTTGGTTTTCACAAGCACTGGATTCAATCATTTTGATGTATCAACCCTTCCTGCAGGATTCTATGTTTTGACAGCTGTCGACCAGCAAGCAGTCCGAAAGAGTTTTGTGAAACGATAAGTAGAGCATGCTATTCCTACAATGCATAACCGTATTTACAATCCGTTGAAACGCTCTCATCACCATCCTAAGTGGTAATATTCAAAGAATAAGCAATTCTCGGGTTCATCGTAGAATGTTCTTATTTCGTAACCACTATTCAGAATATCGCTAGGCGATTCCATGCGGCCTTGATTGCTTTGTTCAGCACTTCTACATAGGGTAAATATCCGCTTCCCTTGGTAGTAGACGATTGCGTTTCCCCGCTGCACAAAGTGATTGATTTGATCCTTTAGAAACCGAGAATTTCCATTGTTTTGTCTAATGTCCTCTCGGCCCTCATAGATGTTCAGTGACTGTAAGTCAAAGCCATTTTTTGCTTGTTCAAGTTGAGTAATCGCAATGCCGTATCGTTTTTCCGTTGCCATGTAATAATTGACTAAGTTCGAATCTTGATCTCCATAGTATGTAATAGCCTTTATCATGCTTTCCTGATCTTTTCTAAGCATCACAGCAATGGTATCTAGCGAAACAGAAACGGTATAATCCCCAACGATCCATTTCCCCATGCGCGTTTCAGGAAGACTCGTAGACAACTTAATTTCCCACAGATTTTGGGAAAAGCAAGCAGCATTTAACGCGATCATGAAAAGCAGGCACAAAGATTTCATACGGTGAAAGTACTAAAATCAAGAGGAGGTAAGCCAGCGTTAGTCTTATTTTTCTTTGAATTTCGCTGGTGTGAGCACCCAAATCAATTGAAAAATTCCGGCTCCGATGATGGTCCAAAGCACGTCATTCCAGTCGAAATGCAATTTCCTAGAATTGAATTGCATGAATTCCCAAGCAATTAGTCCTGATAAGGAGATGAGGTTAGCCGTTAGGTAGTTTTTCTCGTTTAACCATTTGCTGGAAGTCATTAATTGCATCAGGAACACGACAAACAAGGCTGGTATTCCAATCGCCGGAAAGAAATTTGGCGCAATCCCTAAGAAATAGCTGATGAGTGCGTTGTCACCTGAATAATGGGGGCGTAAATAGTAAGAAACACCCTGAAAACAGAGGAAGCAAATGGCAAAAATGCTGAACCAGTAGTAAACTATTTTGGACTTGTTCATTGGCATCATTTTAATGTTTTCCTTCGTAGACATTCACTTCAATAGAATTAGCGTACGAAGTGAATGTAAAATTAAATAAAAATCGAAGGCATGGTAAATTTGCGATCGAACGCCGACAAGTGCTTTGAGAATCGTTCTAATTTTATCTGAACGACCACAAAATTCTCATACACCTAAGCAGCCATTTTTTGTACATTTAGGCAGAATCTTGTTTTTGCCTTTGGTATAAAAAGTTTTAGTCAATGGTAGAACGACAACCGAAACAAATGAAAGATAGAAAATGGAGAGCATAAAACTAAACGACATATTACGACTTGAAAATCTTGGGAACGTGAAAATTCGTTTCAATTTGATGTTCGCCCAAAATTGGAATCCGATAGAACTATTTAAAAATGGTGACATTACTACAATGCTTGCTGGACAATATTGGAATTATAATAAAAACAAATCCTATAAAGAAGGACAAATCACCATTGGACTTGTTAAGATAAAGCCGAACGAAGATTTTTGGTTACTTTTTCATATCGGACAAGTAACTAAGGATTTGAATTTACTAAATGGTGTTGGTTACGAATATCAAGACTTACGCGAATATGAAAAATACGTAGGACGATTAATCGTAAAATTTAAGAACAAGGCGCAGACAATGATTCGCAATGCTGAATCAGTATTTGACGACTGTTATATTTCTCAAATTTTACCGGACACATTCGACAATGATTTATTTCCAGGCTATGAAAAAGTTCATATTTCTTGGGACGAAATGAGGCGTGTTTTAGAGAAGGATAATTGGAAAACGGCATTGGAAAACCAAAAAGGAGTTTATCTACTGACCGATAAATCTAATGGCAAAATGTATGTTGGATCGGCATATGGAGAAAATATGATTTTAGGTCGTTGGAGAGCTTATATTTCAACTGGTCATGGTGGAAACGTCGGTCTTAAAAAACTTACCTTTGACCATATAAAACAAAATTTCAGATACTCAATCCTTGACATTTACAAATCGACAACGGAAGACCAAATTATCCTTGATAGGGAAAATTGGTGGAAAGAAGTTTTACAAAGCAGACAAGTTGGATACAATGAAAACTAATGGGCGAGAACGAATCAATGACTATAACATTAGTTTGGCATTTTGGCCACTGAAATGCCCCCCTGAAAGATTGATGCAATGTTCAAATGCACGCATTCTATTGAAATTTTGAGTAGAAAATCCGCCATTTCACCAAGCCTAAAAATGCTCAATGCAAATAAAAGAATCGTACTAAAGAAAAATGACCAGTAAAAAATCCTTTATATTTCTGCTTGTGTCGCTTGTTTTGACAATGTATCAAAACAATATGAAGGCTTGTAGTATGTATAAAATTACAGTAGATGGGAAAACAATGGTTGGCTGTAATCACGATGCTTGGTTGTCTACACCCAAAATTTGGTTTGAGAATACCAAACAAAACAATGCGTATGGAACCGTCTTCACCGGGTCAAGGCAAGTTTCACCAAACAGAACAACCCCACAATCAGGCATGAACACGGCGGGTCTTGTATTTTCTCGATTGTCATCATTCTACCCAAAACAAAATAAGCGATTTAAAGACAGACGAAAAATAACCAATGAAGCCGACTACTTGTCAGAGATACTTCATCGTTGTGCAACCGTAAAAGACGTGAAAAAATACATTCAGCAATACGATCACAGCTTCTTTTTAAACGACGTGTTTATCTACATCGACCGCTCAGGAGATTATTTGATTGTAGAACCATACAAGCTGATTGAAGGCAACAATCCCAATTATGTTTTAGCTAATTTTTGTCCTTCCATCACAAATAATCAGCAAGCCCGAAAACTTGAAAGGTACCGAAATGGCACGGATTTTTTAAAAAGACATAAAGCGCACGCCTCCATAGACTTTAGCACTGCCCTCTCCGATACGATGTCTGTTTGCAGAAGCAGAAATGGCGATGGTACCCTGATCACTTCCATATTTGACACCAAAGAAAAAGTAGTCAGCATCTACTTTTACCACAACTTTGATACCTTGGTGCAATTTAACTTAATCAATGAGCTCTCTAAAGGCGACCACATGTTAAATATTGCTGAAATATTTCCAAGAAATCCTGAATTTGAACGACTTATCGACTTTAAAACACCTTCGAATACACCGGAACTAAGAATTTTACTTGTTCTGAGTGCTGGTTTATTAGCTTTTATTTCATTTGCGTTGTTTTTGTCACACATTCAGAAAAATAAAACAACTACTCTTACACTAAAATCAGTCATTGGGATCGTTTTGTTGAACTTCATCCTAATTGCATACATAGTAGTGTTACTGACAAATAACAGCATTTTCTACTTCGATGTTCCATTTCAACATTACCATTCAAGTTTGATAAGTGCCTCTTCCTACACGCCCTTTCTGTTGTTAGGAGTATTCATGCCCATAGTAATTCATACAAGAAACAGACTGAAATCAAATAAAACGAAGGTTTGGGTTAAAACGATCTTTGTATTAAATCATTCCATATATTTCATGCTACTGCTGGGCTTTGGATATTGGGGATTATTTAACTTTTGGAATTAAAATTTAGAAAAGCGATGCGATGAACTATCACAACAAAATATTCCGCCCCATCTCCAATACTGCCAATGGAGAAACGTCTGAGCAAACGGTTTTTCATTACAGGCAAACAGGCACTATTTTGACAGCTGAATATGCCGGTGGGGAAATTATAAAGGGTCATTTAATTGGCTTGGTGGATGAACTCGGTAATATTGATATGCGTTACCATCAAGTAAATGACAAAGGCGAATTAATGACTGGAATTTGTCGATCCACACCTGAACTATTACCCAATGGAAAGATTCGACTTCACGAACAATGGGAGTGGACGTCCGGAGATAAATCTAAAGGCACATCCATCATTGAGGAACAATAATTTTTTATGAGAAAATGAAACATCAACACACATACGAATTGACCACTTTCTGGACTGGAAATAATGGAGACGGAACCAAAAATGTACGAACCTATGATAGAAGCCACACCGTTTCGATTAAAGGTAAACCAGAATTATTGCTCACTACGGATAATGCTGCTGTTGGAGATCCATCCAAATTAAATCCGGAGGACTTATTGGTAGCTGCGATCTCATCTTGCCACATGCTATCTTATTTATACTTATGTGCAATGGACGGAATTGTGGTAACGGCCTATACCGACAAAGCGACAGGAATCATGATCGAAAACGCGAATGGCGGCGGAAGTTTTAAGGATGTCCAACTCAACCCACAGGTTCAAGTGGAGGAAGAATCTATGGTCGCAAAGGCCATCGAACTACACCACAAGGCACACGAAATTTGTTACATAGCGAATTCGGTCAACTTTGAAGTGGGGTGTGAACCGATTGTTTTGTTTTGAAATGAATAACCAAGAATCAACATATTAAATATGAATATGCTCACCATCTCCCTCCTTCTCAACATCCTCGTCCTAATTCCCATCTGTTTTTTAATGCTGACCAATAATGTTAGAATGGTCAAAACATTGGGGGAATTTAATCCTGCTAGAGGCATTCTCTTGGCGATGTATGCAACGATTCTATTCGGGTCAATTTACCTTTTGATTTTTCCAGACATTAAATTTGCCATTGCACTTTTGCTTGTGCAAATCGTTTATAAGTTATTGACGCCATTTACGGTTAAAACCCTAAAACATCCCTTCGTCATTAGCAATTTATTCATTGCTATTGTCCACATCGTAACGGTAAAATCGCTTAGCTAAGCGGTAGAACAAACTTTTCGGTTCCGTTTTACTTCACCAATACGATCTTTTTCTGAATCGAAAAATGATCAGTTTGAATAGCAAGTGTGTAAATTCCAGCATTGCATCCTGAGAGATCTATTGCAAGATCTAAACCATCAATTTGCTCAGCCAAAAACACTTTGCCAGAAAGGTCAAGTAAGGTGATTTTTCCATGAATCGGTGTTTCAAAAGATACATTGATTTGATCTTTTGCTGGGTTAGGGTAAATATTGGGCTCATTTAGCTGTTGAATATTATTTCCTGCAGAGATGCAATCGTTTAGATTGGTATTTAATCGAATCCACTGTGAGCCATTTGATAGAAACTGTGCAATGTTCCCATCACATTCAAATTGTACAGGTGAAATAAATGTATTTCCAAAGTTCAAATCAATAATAAGTGAATCATTATTAAATATGTAGTCATGTGGCCCCGGTAAGTGATTGCCATCTGCTGCTTCGTATGTATTGAAGACTGAATCGCAGTTTTGATTCACACAGTAATAGGTATACT
>JANRBR010000035.1 GCA_030727405.1 Crocinitomicaceae bacterium
TCTTGGAACACAAATTGACAGATAACAGTAAATAAACAACAAAAACAACGATTATGAAACCGATTTACATTGTATTAGCAAGTATTGGAGCAATTATCCTTTTCTCCTTTTTAGGTTACCGTAGCATATTCAACAACGCTGTTGGATACCAAGAAACAGTGGATGAAAAATGGTCCAACGTACAGTCAGCCTACCAACGTCGCGCGGATTTGATTCCTGCCTTGGTAAAACAAGTGAAAGCTGGATCGAAAAACGAACGTGAAATCCTGACACAAGTGACGCAAGCAAGAGCCGGCATCGTGAATGCGCAAACGCCAGACGATTTAGAATTGATGGGTAGAAAAATCAACACCGCTATTAATTTGGCGTACGAAGCATATCCAGAATTGACTTCTACGAAATTATTTGTGGACTTTGGTCGTGCCCTAGAAGGAACTGAAAACAGGATCAATTATGCACGTGACGAGTACAACGGCTCTGTGAAAACCTACAACACACACATTCGTAGCTTTTTTGCAAGCATGTTCTTAAACCGCGAGGAATTCCCTAAGAAAGATGGATTTAAAGCAAAAAAAGGAAGTGAAGACACACCTGATTTCGAATTGGAATGATCAATCAAGTAGAAAACGACCTGATTGTATCGGCGATTCAAAAAGCTGAAATGCAAACCTCTGGTGAAATTCGCGTGCACATCGATCAAAAATGTGCCTCGGATCCAGTTAAACGAGCCGTTCAAGTATTTGAAAAACTAGGCATGCACAAGACAGCCCTAAGAAATGGTGTACTCATCTATGTTTCTTTCAGCGACCGAAAGCTTGCTATTATTGGTGATCAAGGAATCGATTCGGTTGTTCCTGCGGATTTCTGGTTGAGCACCAAGGACAAAATGATTCACCACTTCAAGGAAAATCGTTTTGCCGATGGCATCATCGCAGCCATTACGGAAGCTGGAGAACAATTGAAAAGGTTTTTTCCGTACATGGAAAACGACGAAAACGAATTATCCAACGAAATCAGTACGGAAGCATGAGAAAAATACTAAGCCTTTTCTTTGTTTCGTTCACCGTACTTTTCGCTTGGAGTCAAGTTCCCGACGCTCCAAATCCTCCACGTTTTTTCAATAACTTTTCTCAAACGGACGTCATTAGTTCTGCCCAGGGAGCAGAATTGGAAAAGCTATTGGACCAATTCGAACAAGAAACCAGCAATGAAATTACCGTTGTCATCATCGACGACATCAAGGGTGATGAAGCATGGCACTTTGCTGCGGAACTTGGAAAAAAATGGGGTGTCGGAAAAGCGGACAAAGACAACGGAATTGTTATTCTAGTCAAACCGACCAAGGAAAAAGGTGGACACCAAGTGTTTATTGCTCCCGGAAGAGGTTTAGAGGGTGCAGTAACGGATATTTCATGTGGTGAAATCATCGATAACGAAATGATTCCCCATTTTAAAAAAGGGGATTATTTCACGGGAATTCAGAAAGCGATTGTCGTTTTAGAAAAAATGGCGAAAGGTGAAATAAATGAAAAGTCGTACCGCAAAGAAAACCATAAAAACGACCTACGTAGCTCCATTATTGGCTTCGTCATCATTTTAATCATCGTCATCCTGCTCATTAAAAAAGGTGGACGAGGTGGAAATGGCACAACCTTTGGACGAGGTGGATTCTTCGTTGGTGGTTTCGGAAGCGGATTTGGCGGCGGATTTGGAAGTGGTGGCTCAGGCGGCGGTTTCGGTGGATTCGGCGGAGGAAGTTTCGGTGGTGGCGGCTCCGGAGGAAGTTGGTAATTAAAAAAATTAATGATGAAATTGAAAAGTTTACTTATCCTAGTTCTATTTGTTCAATGCACACTTGCTCAAAAGACGTACAAAATTGCCTTCTATAATACCGAAAACCTATTCGATACCATCGATGGTCCAAATGACGATGCCGAGTTTTTGCCGCAATCCAAAGCGCAATGGAACGGAGCGCGTTACAATGAAAAACTGACACACATTCGCCAAGTGATGAACGACTTAAATCGTCCGATGATTGTTGGATTCAGTGAAATTGAAAACAAAAGCGTTCTAACGGATTTAATTCAAGACGGATACTCCAACTACGGAATCGTACATTACGAAAGTCCTGACTTGCGTGGAATTGACGTCGGAATGATCTACGACAAGAAACTCCTCAGTTTAAAAGAATCTGGAAACATCCGTTTTGTCCTTCCGGGTGACAGCACTCCCCTCACCCGAGACATCGTTTGGGCGAAATTCAAATGCAACAAGGAAAGCATCTACGTGATGGTCAACCATTGGCCAAGCAGGCGTTCTGGAGCAGATGCGAGTGAACCCAAACGCATCAAAGCAGCGGAAACTGGAGCGCACTTTATTGATTCCATTCTTTCTGTGAATCCAAATGCAAAAATTGTTTTTCTGGGCGATTTAAATGACCATCCGCAGGACAAAGCTCCTAAAATCATTGAAGCACGGTTAAATCCAGTTATAACCGCTCAATCCGGAGAATTTGGTGGCTCTTACAATTACAAAGAAGAATGGGGAATCTTAGATCACATCTATGTTTCCAAAGGCCTATCAAGCGGAAAAGTGCGCATGAAAGAAAATTCTGGAAAAATCTCTTCTTTCCCTTATTTGATTACCGAATATAAAGGAAATAAAGTTCCTTTCAGGACCTATGCTGGCGATAAATTTCTAGGTGGATACAGCGATCACTTTCCAGTATCAATCGAGATTTTAGTCCCGTAGTTTTTATCCATTCCCTTGAATTGATACGGAAGTTTTTCCTTGTACAGGAATTTCTTTTGAATGGATTCAAAGGGACGATAAACGTAGTAAACGTAATTATTGTGAACGCGGATTTTATCTACGTAGCGAAACGTTAACTTGACTTTTTCACTGATTTCACCCGTTTTGATGTTGACTAATCCTAGGTAACTATAGCCATCTTTCTCGTAGCATGTGTAAATGGAACCTGTCACGCGATCTTGAAGTACGTTGCGCCTCCACCCTGTTTCCTTGGCTTGGTAATGGTGGTAAATAGGAATGGAATCCATGCGACTGCCATCAATGGAATAGATCAAAAGAACATCCTTTGGATAATTAAATACAATGATGGAGTCGTTTCGATGAAACATGGGAGCATAGACTTCTTGGTAATAGATGGATTGCGTAAAATAATTTGCACCAATGTATATCTCCGCATCAATTCCCGTTTCCATTTCCTTGTTCTTGGCCCATAATTTTGTCCGGACATCCATCCATTTGTATTCGGAACGATAAAGCTCCATCATTAAATCATCTTTAATATTTACGATGGATTTATACGATGAATCTAATTGATCGTAGACAAAGTATTCAAATGCTGGATAAATTTTACTGAAATCGGAAAAGAAAATCTTTGAGGTATTGGTGTCAACAATTGGTTCAATGTACTTAAAATAATAATCCTTGGGAATTTGTCCTATTTCGATCTGTTCGCCATCCGTATAAACGCCATAGACATGATCCTTGCAAATGACGTGTGAATTTCCACGAAAATCCCGTTTTAATTCAATGGCTGCATCGTTCAGAAGCACACTAGATTTGGTCTCATCTCCATTGTAAAGGAGCAATTCACTTCCTTTTTGCAGTTGTTTGGGATAAGCAAGAATCACCACATCTCCATTCGCCTGTAATTCAAAATCGGCCACACTCAAACGTTTGGAACCAAAAACAGTATCTGGCACGCCCACCGATTTCACTATGACTTCCTTTGACGTTTGGATCCGCATAGGATTCAAAAAGACTTTCAATTGAATCGTATCCTCGCGCTCTTTGTAATGGAACTCAATGGTCGTGGTTTGATAAATGGCATGACGAAATTCAAAATACAAGGTCCTTCCAAGTTCAATCCCTTTTAACTGGTAATCCGAAATTCCACTGACCGTGGTTTGATAGACAATGGAATCACCTCTAAGATTTTGGGACATCGAAATTCCGACATTAGAAACTAAATCTCCCGTGCGTTTGTCGTAACAAGTTACACGAAGCAATTGAGCATCAGCAGAATAGACGGTAAGGGTTAAAAAAAATAAAAGATAGAATCTCATGACTCAAGTGAGACGCAAAGAAAAGTAAAATTCCACAAGGAATTAAACGATAACGTTCCAATTGAATACATCCACCTCTTTGCCCGTTTTCAAATCATCCATATGTTGTTTGATGCGATTGGAAAGCGTACGTGTTTCGAATGCAGGCAATTCCAAGATTTCACCACGGTACCCAATGACAATGATCTGTGCGATGGTTGCGGCTGTTCCAGCTCCAAAGGCGTCTTCCAAGGTTCCGTTTTTCGCTGCAGTTACAATTTCTTCAACTGAAACTTGACGTTCCTCAATTTCCACTCCCCAACTTGCGGCAAGTTCTAAAACAGAACGTTTTGTGATCCCACGTAAAATCGTGTCTTCATCCTCTGAAGGCGTAATCAACTTTCCACCGATTTGGAAAATAATGTTCATCGTTCCAGATTCCTCGATGTACAAATGCTCTTTCGCATCCGTCCAAACCAACTGGTCGAATCCTTGCATCTGACATTGTTTTGCTGGATACAACGATGCACCGTAATTTCCAGCAGCTTTTGCACGACCAACACCACCTTTGGCAGCGCGTGTGTAATATTCTTCGATTTTAACACGAACCGGTTCCGCATAGTACGCTCCAACGGGTGAAGTAATTACCATGAATTTATAGGTGTCTGATGGTTTGATGCCAACCAATTCATCCGTTCCAAACAAAAATGGACGAATGTATAATGAATATCCCGGGCGATCGGTTACCCAATCTTTGTCCACAGCCACCAATTGTTTGATCGCTTCAATGAAAATTTCTTCAGGAACTTCCGGCATACACATGCGTGCTGCTGATTCTGCAAAACGTTTCGCATTCATATCCGGACGAAACAAAACCACTTCGTCATCAATATTTTTATACGCTTTCAATCCCTCGAAAATAGATTGACCATAATGCAAAGCGGACATCGCTGGATGCATTGGAATCGGTTGAAATGGAACGATTTTCCCTTCTTGCCATTTTCCGTCTGCATATTCCATAATGAACATGTGATCTGAGAAAATTCGACCAAAAGGTAAGTTATCCCAATCAACTTGAGCTAGACTAGATTGAGTGTTTTTTTCAACTGAAAAATTGAGAGATGTAGTTGACATAAGCGTATTTTGTTGCGCGAATATACGGCTTCTATTCCTCCTCTACAACTTATTTTATACACAAGACATTTCTCGTACATTTGCATGTAAAGCAAAAATAGTGAGTCAAAGCGAAGTAGTTTTAAAGCAATATTGGGGTTTCGATCATTTTAGACCGAACCAACAAGCCATTGTGGAGGACGCGATCGCAGGTCACGATGTGCTGGCACTTTTACCAACGGGCGGAGGGAAATCGATTTGTTTTCAAATACCCGGATTGATCCGTGAAGGAATTACCGTAGTCATTTCGCCGCTCATCGCACTCATGCAAGACCAAGTAGAAAACTTGAACAAACGAGGACTGCGCGCAAAAGCCATTACATCAGGAATGAGCTACAAAGAAATTGATTACATCCTTGACAATGCACGGTTTGGTGGCTTGGATTTTTTATATACTTCTCCCGAACGCTGTCAATCCACTTTATTTATTGAGCGTTTTAAAGCCATGCACGTCGGATTACTTGTCGTGGATGAAGCGCATTGTATTTCTGAATGGGGACACGATTTTCGACCAAGCTTTCTGCAACTAAAAAACCTGCGTACATTAAAACCAGAACTTCCCATTTTGGCCTTGACCGCCACGGCAACGGAACGTGTCAAAGCCGACATCATTTCGCAACTCGAACTGAAAAAAGTTCGCACGCATGAAGCTTCGTTTGTCCGTTCCAACTTGCATTATCAAGTGAAAAAAACGGACAATAAATTGGAATCCATTCTGGCTTATTGTCGAACCTCAAAAGCGATTGGCATCGTTTATTGTCAAACAAGAAGGTCCGTCAAAGAAATGGCAAAAGCCTTAATGGCAAACAACATTTCGTGCGGCATTTACCATGGTGGACTCACCAAATTGGAACGGGAACAGATGTTGAAGGATTGGATGACGGAAAAACGTCAAATCATGGTTGCAACAAACGCTTTCGGAATGGGAATTGATAAGTCCAATGTGCGCTTTGTGTTACACTATGAAGTCCCCTCCTCTCTCGAAGCCTATTTCCAAGAAGCTGGACGCGGAGGAAGAGACGGAGAAATTTCCAAAGCATGGATGTTTTTCGAGGACAAAGACTTAGAAAACCTTCGATCTGCCACCTTAAAAAAATTCCCAGCAAAAGAAGATGTTCTCAATTCATACCGCGCCATTTCAAATTTTCTGAAAATTGCCATTGGCTCCGGGAAAGAAGAAACCTATCCTTTGGACCTAAAAAAAATGTGTCAAGTGTATAAACTGGACTACGAGACAACATTTCACTCCTTAAAAATCTTAGAATTAAATGAAAATTTGTTGTTTTCAGAAGGCACATTTCATCCAACGAAACTGCGCTTTCTTGTAACAAACCGCGAATTGTACAATTTTCAAATTCAATACGAATCGATCCACCCGCTTTCCACCCTTTTAGTACGGTCGTACCCCGGAATCTTTGAATATTTCCATGCCATCCATGAAGATGAAATCTGCAAAAGACTAAAAATCAATTCTGAGCGTTTAACTCAACAGTTAGAGTTCATGCAACTACATGGAATCATTGATTTAAACTTAAGAAGCAATTTACCTACCGTGACGTACATCACCGAAAGACTTCCGGATACACACATCTACTTGAAACCTAGCATTTACAAGGAGCGAAGAGACAATGCCATCCAAAAAGCGGAATCGATGATCGAATTTTGCCTTGCTTCAACGTGTCGAACGCAACAGGTATTGGCATACTTTGGACAAGATTCTGATCCATGCGGCACATGCGATGTTTGCCTCAAAAACGCTTTTCCTGAAAACTCGATGGAACAGGAGATTTTAACCGTTTTAGAAACACCTGCAAGCCTCATAGATCTATCTACCAAGTTAGGTGCAAGTGAGCAAGAGACAGAGGCCGCTTTGAGAAACTTAATCAATAAAGAACAAATCATTTGGATGGAGGGAAAGTTTTACCTGAACTAAACTTTTCTTACCATGTCACAGGTTTCGCCGGATTTTCGTCCAGCCTTTTCGCGCTTTCCTTTTTTTTACGTTTGTTTGTATTTCTTTCTGGGAATCATTTGCGCTGCCAAGTTCTACTCGAATAGCGACTTTGCGCTCCTCATCGCTTGTCAAAGCCTCATTCTTTCAACGATTTTATTTACCTCTTCAAAACGAAAATCCTTAGCTAAACATCTTTTCTTATTTGTACTGTTTAGTTGCTTAGGTTTCGTTGCTACTCGCGAGCAAATTAGACAAACTGCTTGGGAATCGTGGCCGTTTCACAAAGGAAAAACAGCCTTCGTTATGCAAATCACCGAGCTACAACATGGTTCCCCTTGGATGAAAGGAAGCGGAGAAATTCATTGGAGGAAGCAACATCAACCATGTATAACCCCCGTTCGGTTTTATATGAAAAGCAATCGAAAACCCAGGTTAGACGAATGGATTTACGTCAGGACAACCGTTATTCCAATAGTGAACAAAGGAAATCCCGGGGAATTCGACATGAAACAATATTGGGAGACAAAAGGAATAAAAGGACAATTCTTTGTCAATGAACATGAATTCAAACACCTAAAATACAGTCAAGCATCCTTTCTGAATTCCATGATTCGATCGAGTCAACAAAAATGCATGGAGATCCTTTCCGCTCATTTAAGTGGCAAAGAACTCGCAATTGCTCAAGCATTAATTCTAGGAGACAAATCCATGTTGGACCAAGAAATCCGCAGTGCTTTCACTGCAACGGGAGCGATGCATATCTTAGCTGTTTCAGGTTTACACATTGGACTCATCTTACAATTACTTATCTACATCATCAAGATCGGTGCGCGTTGGGTTAATCGATCAAATGCGCTTCTCCTGGTAATTTTACTCCTTTGGTTTTATGCTCTAATGACCGGATTTTCTCCCTCCGTCATAAGAGCCGTTTTTATGTTTTCGGTTTTAACATGGGCTCAATGGAAGGGTTGGCAATCCTCCTCCATCAACACCCTTTTCTTTACCGCATTTGTCATTGTGCTTTGGAAACCCTTGTACTTTTTCGACATTGGATTTCAACTTTCCTACTTAGCCATGATCGGAATCTTTCTATTTTACCAAAAGATTTCAAAGCTTTGGCTTCCAAAAAACAAGGTCCTTGCTTATTTATGGGAAGGAACGGCAATTGGATTCGCTGCACAAATCGCCACCACACCTTTAACACTTTATTACTTCCACCAATTCCCCAATTACTTTGCTATTGCCAATCTTGGATTGATGGGGCTTTCCACAATCGTTCTAGGTGCTGGGATTTTCATTTTGGGATTGCATTATGTTCCCTTTGTCGGTGCCATAAATGCACTCATCTTGTACTTATCTCTTTATTGGATGTTTGAATTCATTCAATGGATTGAATCCTGGCCTGGTGCATTGGTTTACGGATTTGAATTAGAACAATCATTCATTCCCATCTTGTTCATACTTGCATGTGTACTTGTATTAGGCGAAGTCAAACGTACCTATTGGAAAATTGGTGCTTTTCAATTCCTACTCATTCTCAGTTGGATCAATTTTGAACGCTACCGGAATAGCATGGAATCACACGTGTGTATTTTAAACGAAAATAAATTGACCATTCTATTGAAATCCAAGGATAAAACGTGGTGTTTTTTCGATGACGAACGAAGGGATAAAATCGCCTTTAATGTTTCGAATTATTTGAAAGTGCATCCTGCAGAAATCCGTTATGTGTCCATTCGGAAGAAAGAAATTTCATTAAAACTGGGGCAACACCTATTTCAAATCAAGCAAGGGAAAGGCCAACGAATCATTTATTGGGATAAACACAGTTGGAAGATTCAATTTAAGGAAATTCCAGTCCATAAAACGGACACTCATTCCTTCTTCATGCCATGGGTAAATCACCCTCTCTCCCTAAATCACGGAGCAAAAATCATCCCGATAGCCATGAATTAAAAGCAAATCTTATCTTTGTGAAAACAAATTATGCGCTACATCGATCCCAAAAGCTGTCAAGAAAGATTGTTGAAACAAGACAATTTGACCATCATCGATATTCGTGAAGACTATGAATATCAACAATGCAACACTGGATTCATTCACATTCCCATGGGAGAAATTTCTGTTCGACATGACGAAATCCCAATGGAAAAAGAAATTGTCATCATGTGTCAAAGTGGACGTCGAGCGGAAGCCGTTGTAAATTTGTTAGAAACAGAATACCATTTTCCACATGTTTTTGTGATGGAAGGCGGAATAAATGGATGGATTGAGCAAGTTGATCCCTCATTAAAACAAGACTAATGACCTTACTCAAAGATTTTCTGGATTTTTTCCTTCACCTTGACGATCATTTATTTGTGTTGATTCAAGATTATGGTATCTGGATTTATGCCATTCTTTTTCTCATCATTTTTGTAGAAACCGGACTAGTGGTCATGCCATTTTTGCCTGGTGATTCCTTGCTATTTGTTGCAGGGACCTTCTGTGCTGGATTCCCGAAAGAAACTGAAATAACCGAATTAAACCTTTGGCTTGTGCTCTTGCTTCTCATTATCGCAGCCATACTTGGAGATGGAGTCAATTATTTTCTCGGGAAAACCATTGGCGCAAAAGTGCTTCAATGGAAAATTGGAAAACGCCAATTGGTGAAACAGAAATACATTGATCAGACTCAGGCTTTTTATGAAAAACACGGATCGAAAACCATCATCATAGCTCGTTTCGTTCCCATTGTAAGAACCTTCGCCCCTTTTGTTGCAGGAATTGGTGCAATGAGTTATTCAAAATTTCTAAAATTCAACATCATAGGAGGAATTGCTTGGGTATGTGGACTCACCCTACTTGGTTATTTTTTCGGCAAACAAAGCTTTGTTCAGAAGAACTTTGAACTGGTGATTTTCGGCATCATTGGCCTATCACTTGTACCGATGGTATTTGAAATTTTGAGGGCGAAACTCGGATCAAAATAAGGCTTGAAACTCTTGTTTTAAGAAGGATACAGCTACCTCGGATGGCATTGTCTCCAACTGCGCCATGATCTCCATGATTTTTGCTGATAAATCCAAGGAACTTGATTGCTCTCCCATTTGAGAAGCCGCTAGGTTAATGAGTCTGATGGATTCTTCTTTCGAGTCGCGCATCATTTTCCAACCCGCTTCCGAAATAAACAATTGTTGCGCTACATTGTGATCAAATTCGTCTCGAATTGTTTTTAATAATATTCCTTGTTGAGCCAGCGCAGAAACATTTCCTTGATGTGCACGCATGACCAAACTATTTGGATGAATGCGTTCCATCAACAAGATTGCACGCTGATATGCCTCTAAGCGAGCTGGTAAGAAAAACTCCTGTCTTCCTCTGCGTAATTCTAGTTGCAACTTGACCAATTCTTGGTCTTCTTGACGCTTTAAAAAGAAATACACTAAAGTGATGATGGTTATGCCAAAGAATACCAAAAATAAAAGAAAGATCCACAGTTCCATAAGCGTTGTTTTGCACAAAGATAACATTCGATTGAAAAGTAATGAGTAAAATTCTCTTCACATATCCTGCTTTCGATTATTTTTACGTTTCAAACAATTGGCATGAATCAAGCATATATCATCGCAATATTAATTGCCTATTTCGGCATTTTATTGTTGATTTCACATTATACTTCCAAGAATTCTACTTCGCAAAGTTTTTTCACTGGTGATAAAAAAAGTCCATGGTATTTGGTGGCTTTTGGAATGATTGGAACGTCCCTTTCCGGGGTCACTTTTGTTTCCGTTCCAGGAACGGTCAGCGCGAACGGATTCTATTATTACCAAATGGTTCTCGGATTTTTCATTGGCTATTTTATCGTTGCTTATGTCCTGCTTCCACTCTATTACAAATACAATTTAAGTTCAATTTACCGTTATTTGGAGTACCGACTTGGATTTTCCGCTTACAAATGGGGCGCTGGGTATTTTATCTTATCCAGGACTTTAGGAGCAACCGTTCGACTCTACCTAGTAATCAATGTGCTCCAGCTTTTTGTATTTGATGATGTCGGCATTCCTTTTTGGCTTTCCACCATCATCATTATTGCCATGATCATTGCATACACCTTTCGCGGCGGGGTTAAAACGATTGTTTGGACCGACACGCTTCAAACCATTTTCATGTTATTGGCTTTGGTGGTGTGCATCATTTCCATTCAAGGTGAATTAAATTGGTCGTGGTCACATATTTGGAACGAAATGTCTGAAGGAGGCATGACGAAATTATGGAGTACCGATCCGTTGCGCAAAGATTTCCTATGGAAACACATCATTGGAGGAGCATTTATTACCATTACCATGACTGGTTTGGACCAAGAAATGATGCAAAAAAACATCAGTGTGAAAAATTTAAAAGATGCGCAAAAGAACATGGTGGTATTTAGTTTTATCTTGCTTTTTGTGAATGCCTTGTTTCTTTTAATGGGTGGAATGCTGCAATTATTTGCCACCCAAAATGGTTGGGAATTCAAACCGGATGATTTATTCCCTTCCATCGTGCAACAACACTTGCCTTTTGGGATTTTCATTATTTTCATCATCGGTCTGATTTCAGCACTTTTTCCTTCGGTTGATGGGGCCATTACAGCCTTAACTTCTTCCTTCTGCATTGATATTTTAGGGTTTGAACGCCGGCAAGATTTAGATGAACAACGACGAAACTTCCTCCGAAAAGGCGTGCACCTTTCCTTTGCGTTCCTCTTCATGCTACTTGTCTTCTATTTTAAATGGATGGATAACAAAAGCATCGTAGACCTCATTTTTACCATTGCTGGATTTACCTACGGTCCATTACTGGGACTCTTTGCCTTTGGTATTTTAACAAAACGCAACATCAAAAACTACATGGTTCCCATCGTATGCATTCTGGCTCCGCTCGTTTGCCTAGGAATTACTTATGGACCAATGATTCTCACGTATTTCAACCCAAATTACGACCCAAAACAATGGCTTGGAGGCTATGCCTTTGGACATGAAATGCTCATTTTAAATGGTGGACTGACCTTTGCCTTACTTTACTTAACGAGTTCAACTACAACTGAAAAAGCAGCAGCATGAAAATCAACCTAGACGACAACGGATTACACTTACGCTTTGCTCCATTGACCTTGAGTCGACCGGTGGGGAATTTACGCATGGGAATCTACACCAACGATGAACGTTGGGAACGCTTGCTTCCGGATTGTGAAGTTGGATTCATCACGGAACCATTCCTTCAGTACCAGTTCCCGAAATTGGATACAGAAATTCGCGTGAATGCTCAAGTTATACCAAACGAAGAAGTCGCAGCTTCCCTATTTGCTTTAGAAGAAGGATGTTCGCTCTACATGAACGGCCTTTTCATCGCTGAAAATGGCACTGGAAAAACCAAAATCGAATACCTTGGAAATCCACCTATTGTAATTGAAAATCGTTGGGATTTATTTCAACAAAACGAAGCAGCCATTCAATTGGATTTCCGCTTAATTACGGAAGGTCGAGCATCACAAGAATTATCCAAAACGAACACACTCATTGGTCCAAGTGAGTTGCTTTTCATGGAAGAAGGTGCACTAGTGGAAGGAAGCATCCTGAACACGACGCATGGTCCAATTTACATTGGTGAACATGCTGAAGTGATGGAGGGGTCGATGATCCGGGGTTCTTTTGTGCTTTGCGAAGACGCAGTGGTAAAAATGGGAGCGAAAATCTATGGAGCCACGACAATAGGACCTCATTGCCGTGTTGGTGGTGAAGTAAGCAATGTCATCCTGATGGCTTATTCAAATAAAGGCCACGATGGATTCTTAGGAAATTCTGTTATTGGGGAATGGTGTAACCTCGGAGCGGATACGAATTCATCTAATTTAAAGAACAATTACAGTTCCGTTTCTAGCTACAATTACGAATCAAAAAGCATGGAATCTTGTGATACCCAATTTATGGGGTTGTGCATGGGAGACCATTCCAAAAGCGCCATTAACACCATGTTTAACACTGCTACGGTCATTGGATTTGCAGTGAATGTATTTGCGGATTCCTTTCCTCCAAAACACCTTCCTTCTTTTACTTGGTTAAATGGAAAGGATCAGGAAGTTTTTCGACTAGAAAAAAGCATCCAAGCAGCAAAAGCGATGATGGAACGTCGACACATTGAATGGAGTCAAGCTGATCAAAAGATCTTTGAACACCTGCATCATATCCGTCCATAAACTGACTATTTTTCAGAAGAGGGAAGCATGGCACAATGCTTGTCCAACTAAGGAGACTTAGCTTACATGGGGATGATTTTGAAACCCCCATGATTAACACTGACAATCTGTCGCAAAACTTAAGATATGAGTGATTTATTTGAACACGGTTTTTTTGGGGTATCTGGCATGGAATCAGATGCGGAATTCATTCCCTTAATTACCGCAGAGGAGGAGGAAAATGTCAATAATCAAGAATTCCCTTCGGAATTGCCAATATTGCCTTTGAGGAACAATGTTTTGTTCCCTGGTGTTGTCATTCCCATTACAGTTGGTCGTGATAAATCGATTAAACTCATCCAAGAAGCGAATAAAGGAAATAAAATCATTGGGGTTGTATCTCAAAAAAACCAAGAAGAAGAATCCCCTTCCTTTGATGATTTACACCGCATTGGTACAGTCGCTCAAATCGTTCGTTTGCTCAAAATGCCTGATGGAAGTTCAACCGTCATCCTACAAGGAAAACGGCGCTTTGAAATCGTAAATCCGATCCAAACGGAGCCTTACATGCGTGCTACGGTGAACATTTTTAAAGAGGTTCCATTTGAAAAAGGCAACCAAGAATTGGATGTCATGTTCAAAACAATCAAGGATTTAGCGCTTCAAATCATCCGTGAAAGTCCAAACATTCCATCGGAAGCACAATTTGCCATCGGAAACATCGATAGCCCAACCTTTCTCGTAAATTTCATTTCTTCCAATATGAATGCGGATGTTGCTAAAAAGCAAGAAATGCTCGAAGAAATGGACGTCAAAAAAAGGGTCATGATGGTCATGGAGCATTTGACATTGGAAGTTCAAATGCTTGAAATGCGCAACGAAATTCAAAACCGCGTGCGGAAGGACCTTGACAAACAACAACGCGAATATTTTCTACATCAGCAAATGCGTACCATCCAAGATGAATTGGGGGACAATCCTCAAATTCAAGATGTGCGCGAATTTGAAGAACGTGCGAAAACAAAAAAATGGGATGACCGCGTTGAAAAATTGTTTTACAAGGAATTAGAGAAATTGCAACGCATGAATCCACAAGGAGCTGAGTACACCGTTCAAATGAACTATTTGGATGTGCTCTTAGACCTTCCTTGGGGAATTTACACCAAAGATAAATTGGATCTGAATCGTGCCAAAAAAATTCTTGAGAGGGATCATTTTGGGATGGAAAAAGTCAAAGAACGCATCTTGGAATACCTGGCTGTCTTAAAGTTGAAAGGCAACATGAAATCTCCGATTCTTTGCTTTTACGGTCCTCCGGGAGTTGGAAAAACGTCTCTTGGTAAATCCATTGCCGAAGCATTAGGAAGAAAATACATTCGAATGTCCCTCGGAGGGCTCCACGACGAAGCAGAAATTCGAGGACACAGAAAAACCTACATCGGAGCGATGCCTGGTCGCGTCATGCAAAATTTGAAAAAAGCGGAAACAGCAAACCCCGTTTTTGTCCTAGATGAAATCGATAAACTCGGAAGAAACAACCACGGAGACCCTTCCTCTGCCCTGCTCGAAGTACTTGATCCAGAACAAAACAGTGCATTTTACGATAATTACGTGGAAACGGAATTCGATTTATCTAAAGTTCTGTTTATCGCTACGGCAAATAACCTTAGCACCGTTCAAACACCTCTATTGGACCGAATGGAAATCATTGAGGTGAATGGATACACCATCGAGGAGAAGATCGAAATTGCGAAACGACACCTGCTTCCTAAGCAAATAGCGGAACATGGCATTACAAAAGATGACATTAAAGTGGATCGAAAAGTGTGGGAGAAAATTGTCGAGGAATATACGAATGAATCTGGTGTGCGCGGATTGGACAAAGTCACGGCGAAACTTGTGCGCAATCGCGCGCGTCAAATTGCCATGGAAGAATCTTTTGAGTCGAACATCAGCATGGCAGATCTTTTTACGTTCCTCGGCGCAGGAAGAGCACGAACGAAATACCTTAATAATGAAACAGCCGGTGTGGTAACTGGACTCGCTTGGACATCTGTTGGTGGGGACATTCTATTCATCGAATCTTCCATTACCAAAGGAAAAGGAAAATTGACCTTAACCGGTAATCTAGGCGATGTGATGAAAGAATCTGCAGTAATCGCTCTAGAATATTTGAAAGGACACAGTGATTTATTAGGAATCGAACAAGAAGTATTTGATGAGCACAACATTCACGTACACGTTCCAGAGGGCGCTACACCGAAAGATGGTCCAAGTGCTGGTATTACCATGCTAACTTCCTTGGCTTCTGTATTTACGCAACGTAAAGTGAAACTCAACTTGGCCATGACCGGCGAAATCACCTTGCGTGGTGATGTGCTTCCTGTTGGTGGGATTAAAGAGAAAATCCTTGCTGCGAAACGTGCAGGAATCAAAGAAATCATTCTTTGTACTAAAAACAAACAAGACATCGACGAAATCAAAGAGGAATACCTGAAAGGAATTCGTTTTCACTTTGTACAGAAAATGTCGGAAGTACTAGAACTCGCACTCACGAAAGACAAAGTAAAAAACGCAAAGAAAATTGAACTTCCGAAAGCAAAGTAATGGAGGATAAAAAAATCATTGTTTTTGACGGAATTTGCCTTTTATGCAATTCCTTTGTCCAGTTTCTACTCAAAAGAGACAAGTCCAAACATTTTTATTTTACCACTGCGCAATCAAACTTCGCAGAAGAATTAAACAAAACGAAGCCTTTTCCAATGAGTTCATTGGACTCTGTGATCTACCTCCAAAACGGACGTGTTTTAACTGAAAGCACCGCCATTTTGAGTATTTTGACCGATTTAGGTGGAATGTGGCGATTATTCGTCCTTTTCAAACTTGTTCCTCCTTTTATTCGAAATGCCATGTATCGCTTTTGTGCGCGCAGGCGCTACCGTGTTTTTGGCATGCGTGAGTCATGCATGGTCCCAGATCCAGAATGGTCTGATCGTTTTTTGTAAGTCCATATTTCTTCACAAAAAGTAGTAAATTAGCTTGATTCTTAATGACTAAAGCATGCGTAACACACTACTTTTTACCTTTTTTATCTTCGGATTCTTCCTTTTTCCTTCAGCTCAAAACCTCAAAAAACCCAGCGCTGTGGAAATCGCTCAATTGCCAGAATGGGCAAAATTGATGTATGCGGAAAATCCAAATGTGTTTGAAGTGGACCAGCAATACAAATCCTACTATGCGTCCAATGAATGGATTAAATCATACCACACTCAATATTACAAAAGATGGAAGCGTTCCATATTACCCTTTATCGATGATTCAGGATTCATTCAACTACCTAGTGAAGAAGAACGAACACGCATCGAGAAAGATTTTTTAAACAAGCAACATCCGGCTAAAAGTTCCAATTGGAGTGTGGTAGGACCAATCACCAATTTTCAAGAAGGATTAACACCCGGTTCGGGTCAAACAAACACCTACAGCTTCGATCAGTGTTTAAATTCACCTAATGTTTGTTATTGTGGAACCGAACCTGGCGAAGTGTACAAAAGCATCGATGCCGGACTCAATTGGACCTGCGTTTCAATGTCACTCGACTTTGGAAGTGGTGTTACAGCTGTGGAAGTTGATTATTCCAATCCGAATGTCATTTTTGCCGGTGGAAACAAAGGCGTATTTCGTTCTCTAGACGGCGGAACAACTTGGACAAATGTCCTGCCCAACACCAATTTTGGAGTCAATGAAATCCTTATTCACCCGAGCAACGGAAGTTTGGTTTTCGCAGCAACGGACAAAGGACTTTTCAAGAGTACGGACGGTGGAAACAATTGGGCTCCGATCTATACGGAAGCTTCCTACGACATCAAAGTCAATACAGGAAATAGTGCTGTTTTGTATTTAGTAAAACACAATGCAACGAGCTTAAATTGCGAATTCTTGCGTTCAACCGACGCTGGCTTAAACTGGACTGTTCAAACAAACGGATGGTATACTTCAACCGATGCAGCTCGCAACGACGGTGGAGCACGCATTGCCGTAACACCATCTGATCCAAACCGCGTTTATGCTTACCTCATTGGTGAATCAAAACCAAATGACATAGGATACATTGGCGTTTATCGAAGTAATGACGGAGGGATTTCATGGACACTTCCGAATGGTCCAGTTGGTGGACCCTACTCCACTTCGCACATAAACTTGGCCATTGGAACAGCGACTTGGTTATACCATCAAGGATTTTACAACTGTGCCATTATGGCGTCACCCAGCGATCCAAACGTACTTTTGGTAGGAGGATTAAATGTGTATAAATCAACCGATGGTGGAGCAACCTTCACAGCACTTTCTGGTTATGTTGGTGGTCCATTAAACATGCATGTCGACAACCAAGATTTCCGGGTTTTTGGAAACGATGCGTGGATCACTACAGATGGAGGCATTTATCATTCATCGGATTTCTTTGCTAGCGAACCTGAATTTAGGATGTCTGGAGTGCGCGGTTCTGATTACTGGGGATTTGGTTCTGGTTGGAACGAAGACGTTCTTGTGGGTGGATTATACCACAACGGAAACCTTGCTTACCATGAAAATTACGGAAACGGTAACTTTCTTGAGCTTGGAGGAGGCGAAGCACCAACGGGATATGTGAATCCGGGCAGAAATCGCTTGACCTACTTTTCAGACATCGGTGGAAGAAGAATCCCCATGAACCTTGGCGATGCCATTTCAGGTGCACCATTCGGCATGTCACCGAACGAAAGTTATTATGCCGCGGAATCGAGTGAAATGGAATTCCACCCAAACTGTTTTTCGATTGCTTTCTTGGGAAGAGATAATACCCTTTTCAAAACAACGGATGCAGGCGCATCGTTTAATGCACTTTTTACCTTTGGCACCGCCCTAGGAGATAAGGTCAAGTACATCGAGGTTTCTTCATCGAATCCGAATGTGATGTATTTAAACCAACAACCAGCCTCAGGAAACACAGGAAAATTATGGAAAACAACAGATGCTGGTCAAACCTGGTCCCTATTGACCATTCCAAGTGGAAACAGTCGCCGCATGTTGCTTTCCATTAATCCAACAAATGAAAATGAATTATGGATTGCTTATGCAAGTGGATCCAATGGAAACAAAGTCTTTAAAACATCCAATGGTGGTCAAACGTGGGAGAATTGGACAAGCAATGTCTTAAACAATGAGAGCGTACAATCCATCCAGCACATTGCAGGAACCAATGGTGGACTTTACGTTGCCACCAATAAAGCGGTGTACTACCGCAATAATTCAAGCACTTTTACGTTAGACAACGCTGGACTCCCTACATTTATCAACGGAAACATCTTGAAACCATTCTACCGCGACGCCAAAATCCGTTTAGCTTCTTACGGTAAAGGAATCTTTGAAAGCAACCTTAGTGAAAATCCAATCGTTCCAATCTGCCGCATTCAAGTAGATAAATTGAATCAAGTTGCCGTGTGTGAAGTGGATTCCTTTTATTTTGAAGACCATTCGTTTTTAAATCATTCGAATGCCTCTTGGAGCTGGACTTTTCCAACTGGATCACCTTCAACATCCAATTTACGCAACCCTAGTGTCCTATTTTCCAGCGCTGGAGATCATTTAGCCATTCTACAAATTACCGATGGAAATGGAAATACAGATACCGATAGTTTAACCGTGAATGTTTCCTTCTTTCAATTGCAAACTGGAATCAACGAGGATTTTCAAAGTACTTTTTTACCCAATGGCTGGAGCATCAACAACGAAGATGGTGGTGGAACTTGGAGTTTATCGACGAATACCGGAGGATATGGTGCTTCTAGTCAGTCCGCTATTTTTAACAATTATGACATCGACTCACAACAATCGTACGATGACCTTGTGATGCCTTTGGATGCCAGTGTACTCGATATTCAACCCTTTCTTTATTTCGATGTCGCATATGCACGCTGGGGAAGCGGATATTCGGATTCACTCGCAGTAATGATCTCAAGCGATTGTGGTTTGACGTTTGAACAAGTCTATTTAAAAGGAGGAACATCATTGGCAACTTCTCCAGACAATCAAAGTTCTTTTACTCCTACTGCAGCTCAATGGCGAACAGACTCGGTGGATTTAAGTGCTTATTTAGGTCAAACTAATTTACAAGTGGCCTTTCGAAACATTGGTGGATGGGGAAACAACATTTACCTAGACAACATTAATTTGGGTTCCATGCTTGGATATGAATTCCCGAGTCAAAGCAATTTTGCTATCTTTCCAAATCCCGTACAAAGGGGCGCATGTTTAACCATTCAAGGTGAAGGGATTCAGCAATTACACCTGTTTAGTTCTGATGGGAAATCCATTAAGAGAACACAAAAAGTTCAAGGAAGCACCTTCGAAATTCCGGAGAATACACCGGCTGGCAACTATATCTTGCAAATCATTAGCGAAAAACAATTATTAAACAAACCGATTATCATCATTGATTAAGAATATTTTTAGTTCTTGGCATAATTTATGATATTTGCACTGAAAATTAATTTATGAAATCATTTTACCTCCTTTTAACGGTACTTTTCCTCCAAGTAGGAACAGCCTTTTCTCAAGATGCAAAAGCACAGGGAATTCTAAACAAACTTTCTTCCAAAATGAAAACGATGAAGTCTTTCTACATCGAATTCAATGCGACAATTAAAAATTCCGGTGGCACAAATGAAAATGCAACTGGAAAAGGATGGGTGAAAGGAAATAAATTCTATGCATCTTATGGCGAAAACACCATTATTTCCAATGGCGTTAAAACCTGGACAGTCATTAAAGAAGAGCGTTCGGTATATGAATCGGATGCGACAAACAGCGATGACGGCATGAATCCAAAAAAATTAATGACCATTTGGGAAACAGGATTCAAAAATAAATTCGATCGAGAAGAAAAATTGAATGGTGAAATGGTTTATGTCATCAACTTATTTCCAAAAGTACCCGCAAAAGCAGATTATCATACCATTGTTTTGTTCATTTCAAAAACGAAAAACGAATTAAAGAAAGCGGTTTTAAAAGCGAAAGATGGTACGGTTATGACTTATTCAATGACGAAATTTACAGCAAATCCTCAAATCGACGATAAAAAGTTTGTATTTGATAAAACGAAATTTCCTGGATACCGAGTGATCAAAGATTAAGGCGTTTTCCCTAGCGTTTTAAGGCGCGATCCATTTCTCGGCGGTCATCTTTTTCCTTCAAATCGTGTCGTTTGTCGTGAAGTTTTTTACCTACCGCACAAGCGATCTCAATCTTTACCCAACCTTTTTCGGATAGAAATAATTTCAAGGGAATGATGGTGTTCCCTTTGATTTTTAGAAACTTTTCGATTCGATTGATTTCCTTTCGATTCAACAATATTTTGCGGTCTGCACGAGGCTTGTGGTTGTAAAACGACCCATTCTCGTACTCCGTCACATGCATGTTGCGAATCCAGACCTCATTGTTGTAGAAAATGCAATACGCTTCAAGAATACTGGCTTTTCCGTTACGGATGCTTTTAATTTCCGTGCCAGACAACACCATTCCAGCAGTAAATTCCTCTTCAAGATGGTACTCGAAGCGGGCACGTTTGTTCCGGATGTTTAATTCTTTTACTGCCATGGTCACACAAAGTTAATCAAATGTTACGAGGGACTTGAAACTAGTACTGAGTATTTGCAAAGATTTCATCCTATTTTGAAAAGAATAAGTAACTTTGAAACTCAATTTCACCTGTGAATATTCCATCTAAATATTTTGAAAAAGCCGTTGATCAATTGTCCACCCTACCTGGAGTTGGACGTCGATCCGCGCTGCGATTAGCCCTGGACTTATTCAAACGCAGCGAAGTAGAAATCGCGGATTTCACTAGTGCATTGATTGACTTCAAACAGAAAGTATTGCATTGCAGCAGTTGTGGAAACATGACAGACGAACCCGTGTGTGCCATCTGTTCCAATCCAAAACGCGATCACGGAACGATTTGCATTGTGGAAGACATTCGAGATGTCATGGCAATCGAATCTACATCGACTTACCAAGGTATTTATCATGTATTAGGTGGCATCATCTCTCCAATGGATGGAATTGGTCCGGCAGATTTAAACATTGAATCTTTGATGTTGAAATTGGAAAAAGAATCCGCTAAAGAAATCATCTTTGCACTAAGTCCAACGATGGAAGGAGACACGACCAATTTTTACTTATTTAAAAAACTCCAACGATTCGATTGTTTGATTACCTCGATCTCCAGAGGAATTGCCGTGGGATCAGAGTTGCAGTACGCGGATGAACTCACACTTGGACGCTCTTTACAGCAACGGCAAGTGTTTCAAAGTGGAAATTAACTAGTCCATCTCATGGAACAGTTTCGTTCGGTGCTTTAAGTATCGAAACGTCAAACCAAAAAGAGCGATTCCACCTCCCAAGATAAGCCAACCTTTCCAGTAGAGTTCCGGGTTTTCCTGAATGGGATAACTTTTATGAGCAAATAGCGTGAAAATACACAATCCGATAGTCAAACTAGCAGTCCAACCTGGATATTCGTTTTTCAATACAATCTTCCACGAAAAATCATTCGAACTGGCAGAATAGAGAAAAGGATTCGGGATCAAACGAGGCGTTCGTCGCTTCCATTTTTCATAGTCTTCTCCGAATTTTCGATTTAGAAACTGCTCTTCCGCATACATGATGAATCCATAGTAAACGACAAAAACAACCATCGCTGCGAGAATCAACCATGGAATGCAAAGTAACGTTGTCCAGCCGATCCAAATAAGGATATTTGCCAGGTATAATGGATGTCGAACAATGGAATACATGCCTGTGGTATTGAGTACTTCTGCCACCTGATGACTGCGGTTGCGACCGGAAGTTTGCATGCTACGGTGTCCAACAGTGAACGAACGAATCACATGACCCAACAATACCAATGAAAAAGCCGTTCGCTCATAAATATGAACATTGGCATGCCATTCTGTATCATATAGCTGAATCGAAAATGCGGAAATGGCAAAAATCACCGGAACAAATCCGCGGTACTTAAAAAGTTGATTTCCTAGATGTTCTGTGCTGGAATTCATGGACATTCACGATTTTATTTGTATATTGCAGAAGCCTAACAAAATTAGAATTATTTACGTAAGTCCCATGAAAGAAAAATACGAATTAGAATTCCTTCTAAAAACTTCTCCTCGTGTATTGGAAAAATTAATCAACACGCCGGATGGTTTGTCAGAATGGTTTGCAGACGACGTCAACATCAAGGACGACGTCTATTCATTTGAATGGGATGGCAACGAAGAAGAGGCGCGCTTATTGCAAAACAAACCCAATTCAAAAATCCGTTGGAAATGGCTTTCGGATGAAGAAGATGGAAACGATGTTTATTTTGAGATCGCATACATCGTCGACCCTATGACGGCTTCTGTGTCTTTACAAATCACCGACTTTGCTTATCCGGCAGATAAGGAAAGTGCAATCATGTTATGGAACCAACAAGTCAGTGATTTAAAAAGAGTCATTGGTTCTTAAACCAAACAATTCTTCACTTATTTCTACGTTTATTAGCTACCTTTGCCGAAATTTTCAGGATTGAAAAGACTGTACCTATTTAGCATTCGATCATTTGCCGGTCCCTTCATTGTGACACTGGTGATTTCGATGTTTATCCTTATTCTTCAATTCTTTTGGGTTTACATGGATGACTTGATGGGGAAAGGACTGAGTATTTGGGTCATTCTTGAATTGCTTTTCTATGTTTCAGCTAACCTGATTCCTTTAGCGCTTCCGCTGGCGATTTTACTTTCATCCTTGATGACTTTTGGGAGTTTCGCGGAAAACAATGAATTAACCGCCTTAAAATCAAGTGGTCTCTCCCTCTACCGCATCATGCGACCATTGATGGTTATTGTTACCATCATTTCCATCAGTACATTCTATTTTGCTAACTACGTCATACCCGTGTTTAATTTAAAGTTTCACACCTTGATTTATGACATTCAAAACACGAAAATATCTTCCATTTTAACTCCTGGAGTCTACACAAAAGATTTTGCCGGATATTCCATTAAGGTAAAGTCCTTCAATGATACTGTTTATAAAGGCATCACGATCCATGATTACAGCCATCCAACCGAATTAAAAACAGTCAAGGCAAATGAAGCGCGGATTTACAAGTCTGCCAATGGACAATACATGTTCTTTGATTTAAAAAACGGAAGGATTTTGGAAGAACTCGACATCCAGAATCCACTTTTTCTACCTGATGGCACGGTGCAGAATCATTCGGGACGTCCAGCACGCGTATCTTATTTCGAACATGGAACCTATAAATTAAACATTGCTGGATTCAATTTAAGTCGAACGGATGAAGATTTATTTACGGATAAATACGAAATGATGAATGTCTTTCAAATCAGTACTGCGATGGATTCTTTAGAAAAGAAAAAATCACAGGTTCTAGAAACCTTCGCAAAAAACATTGGGAAAGAATTTGTGAGCTTCAATGACAAAATCATGTACCAAGATCCCAATACAGGATTGTCCAACGTAACCGTACCCATCATTGATTATCAAAATTTAAATGCTGTCGACAAACTACAGGCTCGAAACACCGTCATCTCTCGATTAAGACGAACCAATGAAACCATTGAAAATCAAGATCAATTCATTTTGGTGATGGAGAAAGAATCAGACTTGTACTGGATTGAATTTCATAAAAAACTGGCCTTAACATACGCGGTAATCGTCTTGTTTTTCGTTGGTGGACCATTAGGCGCCATCATTCGAAAAGGAGGCTTTGGTACTCCTGTTGTCGTTGCTGCATTAACATTCATGGTCTATTTTATGCTGAATAGTATTGGTCAAAATTTAGCAGAAACAAACACCGTTTCTCCGTTTATTGGCATGTGGTTAGCCGGATTCTTTTTCACACCCGTTGCATGGATCATTACACGTGCAGCTGCCAATGACGCCCAAGTATTCTCGAAAGAAATGTGGAATGCATTTGCCCTGAAAATCATTAGAAAAAATGCGCGTACTCGTACTTAGTCACAAACCTCCCTACCCGATTGTCGATGGTGGATGCCTGGCAATGAGTCGTTTTCTACTTGACCTTCATGAAATCGATCAAATCGAAAAAATCGATTACGTGACGTTTAGTACACACAAACACCCTTTTAAACAGGAGGATTACGATGCATTGAATCTCGAAAAGGCATCATTTACCGGAATGGAACTGGACACAAAAATCAAGGTTTTACCGGCACTTTACAGCTTGATCGCCCACGAATCCTACCACACGAAACGCTTTCTAAATAAACGCATTTCTAACACCTTGCTGGAAATGTTAAGCAACACAAGGTATGACTTCATTGTTTTCGAAAGTTTATATGCTGCCATCTATGCACCCATCGTTCGAAAAGTATTTCAAGGCAAGATCCTTTACCGGTCCCATAACATCGAACACAAAATCTGGGAAGGATTGGCTAAAAACCAAGGAAACCCCTTAAAAAAATGGTACCTCCAACAATTAACAAAATCCTTAAAGAAAGAAGAATATGCCATTTGGAATCAAGTGGACGCCATTCTTTCCATATCCAAAGAAGATACCGCGTTTATTCAACAAAAAACGCAGAAAAAGGTAAACTACCTTCCATCCTCCATGCCTTCGTATAAATTACAAATGAACTGGAGTTCAAATCGCATGTGCTTCATTGGCGCCTTTGACTGGGAACCAAACTTGGAAGCTGTTCAATGGTTTATAAAGAATGTACTTCCAACAATTAAGCAACAATTTCCAAACCTTGAATTTCACATTGCCGGTAGAGCAAGCGAACGCATTCCTGAAGAATGGAGACAGGATCAGGTGAAAATTCATGGTTTTGTTGAAGATCCATTAGCCTTCATCGCAGAAAACGGACTTTTTGTTGCTTGTTTGCAATCAGGCTCAGGAATTAAAATGAAAGTTTTGGAAGCAATGAGCATCGGTGCGCCTTGTGTTTTGACCACCAAAGCAGCGGAAGGACTTGAGCTATCGAAACACATGCCTATTCATAAAGATGCCGAATCCTTTGCTTTGGACATCATTGAATTGCTTCAAGATCAAAGCAAACAACAGCTTCGAGGAGCATTAGGAAAGCAATTTATTTCATCCGAATTCTCCACACAAATGGTGAAAGATATCCTGGAAAAAGATTTACAGGCAATGACTTCGATATGAAAGTCAATCAGTAAATAATGTTTAATATTGTGACTTAAGGATACGAACATGTTCATCATTGAAATCATTTTATGGCTAGGAATTGGACTGATTGCGCACAGTTATCTGGTTTATCCTAAAATGATGCAGTTTTTTTCGAGGTATCGAAAAATAAATGACATCGTTTATACCGAGGATTTTCCCAGCATCACGATCATTATTCCAGCCCACAATGAAGAAAAAGTGATTGGTCAAAAATTGGAAACCTTGCTTAAATCCTCTTTTCCTTTAACGCAAATTCAACTTTTAATTGGAGCGGACAATTGTCAAGATCAAACAGCAGAAATCATCCAATCCTATCAAGGTCAATTTCCCGACGTGCGTTTAATCGAATTTAGTGAACGTCAAGGAAAAATAAACATCGTTAATCGCTTGGTTAAAGAAGCAAAGCACGAAATCATCATCATGACAGATGCCAACGTTCTTTTGGAGGAAAGCACCTTAATGGAACTGGTAAAGCACTTTAAGAACCCAAAGATTGGATTAGTCGACACTCGAATGGAGCATTTTGGACTGAAAGAAAGTGGCATTTCCATGGCTGAAAACGGCTACATTTCAAATGAGGTTCAAACCAAAAGTGCTGAAGGAAAAATTTGGGGTGCGATGATGGGACCCTTCGGTGGGTGTTTTGCTTTTCGAAAAGCATGCTTCGAACCCATCCCAACGCATTTTTTGGTCGATGATTTCTACCTAAACATGTTGATCCTTCGTAAAGGATTTCATTGCATCAACGAGCAAAAAGCACGTGTTTTTGAAGACGTTTCCAATGAATCGTGGATTGAGTTCAAACGCAAAATACGCATTTCAGCAGGTAACTTTCAAAACCTAAGTGTTTTTTGGCCCATGTTGTTTCGCTTTGACGGGATTTCGTATGCATTCTTTTCCCACAAGTTCCTACGATGGATTTTGCCATTCTTCATGGCCTACATACTCATTAGTACGGCTTTTCTATCCGATCAACTAGCTTATGGAGTGATACATGTGCTGTTTTTAATCCCCTTGACCTTGTACATCCCAGATTACTTAGGAAAAAAAATCAATGTACACGTAAAATGGTTGCGTTACATTGTTCATTTCACATCCATGAACATTGCCTTGTTTCTTGGCTTTTTTAAATTTCTTGGTGGCGTTAAATCAAGCATTTGGGAACCAACCAAACGACTTCAATAATTAGCGAAGGCTTTTAAAATGGTCGTATTTATCTTTGATAAACAAGACCAATTCCATTTCGGATGCGGTCTTAATGAAATTTTCATCGATGTTCAAGAAGGTAATAAAATCATCAAACGTTGTTTCTGGCAAGTCAATGATTTCAAAAGCAACGTACAAGCGCAGTAATTCTTTCACGATTCTTCGTTGGTCATCTTTATATTGTTGTTCCGCAATCCAAGCTTTGTTTTGTTCCTTTTTTGAAAAAGCCTGATACAATGCCGTAATTGGACTTTCCATTACATTGATTCCTGTTACGGTTCGAGTCTCACGCTGCGACAATGCTTGACGCTCTTCTTTGATTTGTTCCAGAGACTTTAAGGGACGCACCACCACTTGCTCAATTTCCTGTGGAATGCGCTCGATGTATGCTAGGATGTGATTTTGACAATCGCCATCTGCAGTTGCAATGAATTCATAAACGGGGTAACCTTTGGTTGAAAGGGCAATTTTATCACCTGGACGAACATACACTGAAAAATGACCATCTGGCTGACCAAAAACTCCTCGTCCACTCGTTTTGTTTATCACCATTAAGTTGTAAAACATGTCCACATTCATGGTATCCATTACTTTCCCAGAAACGAAAACCTGCTCACATTGACTCCACAAAGCTTGTCCGCTTAATATGGAAAGGAAGAAAAATACTTTTGTCAATGAATTCATTATAATTTTTCGAAGTACCAACTAAAATCCAACAGGTCACTTGTCAATAGATAGACGGGCAAACTCAAGGAAAGTAACCACAGAAGCGCAATGGATATTTTCAACAGCTTAGACGCATCCTTGCGAACGGGTGCTAAAAGTGCCGCATTCACATGGGAAGCCAACATTTCATCGTTGTTTTCCTCGGATAAACTGAGGTATTTTTTCAAAGCGGGTGTTTCCTCAATCAGAACCTCTTTAATTTTGGCATACTCCTCGTTACTTAAATCATCATAGGTGGACTCATACCGAATGCCTTTTTGATCCAAAATGGTTCGGAGGTGATAATTTCGTTGAAAGCTGCGCACTTTAAAGCCCATTAAGAAACCAAAAGCAAGAATCACATAACTATCAATGAACCAACCGACAACAATCATTGCCATGGAAGAAATCACCGCGAAAATCATTAAAAACAAGTCCCTTTTGCGGTTTACATAGAGTTTAAAAAGTTGACCGCCATCCAAGGGATCGATGGGAATTAAGTTAATGACATTCAGAAATAAAAACAGAAAACTGAATTCAAGCATCCATTCTTGCTTATACATCGAAGCAAAAACGAGCAAGGTTGATCCGATCCAAATACCAGGAAAAGGTCCAGCAGAAATCACAAAAAAACTTTCTTTTTGAGAGTATTTTTCTTTGTTTCCTTGCACAAATGCACCCATGAGTGGGATAAACAACATGCGAACATTATCGTATTTGAATAATTTCATCATGAGGTAATGTCCCATTTCATGAATAAAAAGGACTAGTATTAAAAAAAGTACGAAACTTAATTGTTCTTTAAAAATGAAGAGGAAGGTTCCAAAAAACAAGACCATAGAAAAGAAGGTCAATCCCCAATTGCTTTCAACCTTTACTTTTTCAATGATCGGTTTAGGTGGATATAGGTCAAATTCCTCCATCCTACATTCCTGGCATTCCGCCCATTCCTTTTAATTTACTCATCATCCCCATCATGTTGCGAGGATTGCTCATCATTTTCATCATTTTACGCATGTCTTCAAATTGTTTCATCAATTTATTGACATCTTGCAAGCTGGTTCCACTTCCTTTCGCAATGCGTGCTTTTCGCGTTGTATTTAACAATCCTGGATTGGATCGCTCCTTAGGTGTCATGGATAGAATAATGGCCTCTACGCCATTAAACGCATCGTCTGGAACATCGACGTCCTTCATGGTTTTTCCCATTCCTGGAATCATCCCCATTAAGTCCTTAACGTTCCCCATTTTTTTAATTTGTTGCAATTGCGCTAAGAAATCATTGAAGTCAAATTGATCCTTCATGATCTTCTTTTGCAATTTGCGCGCTTCCTCCTCGTCGAATTGTTCCTGAGCACGTTCCACTAAGGAAACAACATCTCCCATTCCGAGAATTCTGTCCGCCATACGAGAAGGATAGAATACGTCAAGCGCATCCATTTTCTCACCTGTACCAACGAATTTGATTGGTTTGTTGACAATCGCTTTGATGGACAAGGCCGCACCACCGCGTGTATCACCATCTAATTTGGTCAGCACTACCCCATCAAAATCGATGCGGTCATTAAATGCTTTCGCTGTATTCACTGCATCTTGTCCAGTCATGGAATCCACCACGAACAGGGTTTCATTCGGTTGAACAGCTGCTTTCACTTGAGCAATTTCATTCATCATCTGCTCATCTATTGCTAGACGTCCCGCGGTATCGATGATGACAACATTAAATGCTTTGCTTTTTGCGTATTGAATAGCACTGGTTGATATGGAAACCGGATTTTTATCCTCGCGATTCGAATACACTTCAATGTCCAACTGCTCACCTAAAACGTGCAATTGATCAATCGCTGCCGGACGGTAAACATCACAAGCAACCAATAAAACTTTCTTGCCTTTTTTATTTTTGAGGAAGGAACCTAATTTCCCTGTAAAAGTTGTCTTTCCAGAACCTTGAAGTCCAGACATTAAGACGATGGAAGGATTTCCTTTTAAATTGATTTCCGATTCGTTACCTCCCATCAACTCCACCAATTCTTCGTGGCAGATTTTGATCATTAATTGACCTGGAGAAACCGCGTTTAATACATCGCGACCTAGGGCTTTTTCCTTAACGGTATTCGTGAATTGCTTTGCTGTGTTAAAGTTAACATCGGCGTCCAACAAGGCACGACGCACTTCTTTGAGTGTCTCAGCGACATTGATTTCTGTGATTTGTCCTTGTCCTTTTAGAACTTTAAACGCGCGCTCAAACTTATCTGTTAAATTTTCAAACATAGCAATCCAATAATATTAAGTGACAAAGATAGCCAATTTAGGATGAAAAGCCTTGTTGAATGAAGGAAAAATCACCTGAAAATGCACTTACATAATTTCCGTCACTATCTCTTTTTCCGCCATGATTTTACGTAGGTTAATCAAGGCATAGCGCATTCGACCAAGCGCTGTATTGATGCTAATGTTTTCTGCTTCAGCAATTTCTTTGAACGACAAATCTTGGAAAATGCGTTTTTCGACAATTTCACGTTGCACTTTAGGTAAGTGAAACAGCATTTGTAGCAATTGCGCATGCAATTCTTCCGATGATTTTTCTTGCAAGTAATTCTTCTCTTCGGAAGCAATTCGCTGAAAAATACCAAAGTCCTCGTTGAAGCTGTTTCGTTCCGAATAAATCCGGACTTTGCTTTGTTTTCTAAAGTAATCGATGACAAGGTTGTGCGCAATGCGCGTTGCCCAAGGTAAAAACTTACCTTCTTCGTTGTATTTTCCAGATTTCACATTCTGAATGACCTTAATAAAGGTGTCTTGAAAAATGTCATTCGCTAAATCAACATCCTTCACCTTCATGTAGATGAATTTAAAAAGTTGATTTTTATAACGATTTAGAAGTACTTCAAAAGCACTTTCTTGATCATTAATGTACAAACGGATGAGTTCTGAATCGCTTAACGATGATAAAACCATAACTTACAATTTCTGCTGAAAAGTCAACAATTAAAAGTAAATTTGATCTATAGGCGTTCTTTTAGGTTTAGTAGGGACGAATATAGAATTATTTTTTTTACCCACCAAACAAGGAATCGAAAAAAATTGACAAATATTAATAGAATTCGCATTTTGGGATTGGTTACATTATTGATTTTTCCCCTTCCCGGATACTTTCTACTCCAATATTTTGAACAAACCAATTGGCAACAATTTTGTGATTTAAACAAAATAAATCCCATTTCCATTGGCTACGGCTTAGAATTTGGATTTGCTTACGCCTTTCTGGCCTACCTATTCATGAAAGCACCCATTTTTGATTCACTCCCAAATAAAGTTGATCGAATTCTAGACAAGCTTCCATTGACGTATGCAGACGGAATCTTCCTTTCACTCTGCGCTGGAATTGGGGAAGAATTGTTGTTTAGAGCCGGAATACAACCCCTACTCGGACCATGGATCACTTCCGTTCTTTTTGTGGCGCTTCACGGTTATTTAAATCCATGGAACTTAACATTTTCATTATACGGCATTATTGTGTTGCCATTTATTTTCATTTTATCCTTTGGATTCATTCACTTTGGACTTTGGTTTTCCATAGCGGCACATTTTGCCTACGATGCTGTTTTGTTCGTCATGATGATTCAAGAAAAGAAAAAGAGTTCCAAACTTTTTTAAGCACACCAACCTCAAGATTGTGTAAATTTGACGCATGAAAGTGAAATCGAGTCTTTACGATTGGTGCAATTATGTCTTTTGGATCTTAGCACTTTTAATCATCCTTCAAACGGATAAGTTTTCGCTCCACCTCTATCTTAGTTCATTTTACAGCTCTTTTGGTGATTTAATCATGCCACATTTGACAAACATTGGAGATGGATTGTTTTTACTTTTCATTACGGTTCTTGTCTTTTTGTTTGGCAGCAAGCGTTTAGCCATCTTTTTAATGATTGGCTTTCTCCTTTCATCTGGAATCGTGCAGTTTTTAAAACACTTTATTTTCGAAAACCACATGAGACCGATGTATCTTTTTCAGCATGTCAAAGGATTTCATACCATTTACGGCTTCAAGCACCACCTTTCTCAAAGCTTTCCATCTGGACATTCCACAAGTTCGTTTGTGCTTTTCACATTTCTTGCGACCAATTACGCCAAAAATTGGAAGTGGCAAATCCTTTGTTTTATTTCCGCCTTTTTTGTTGCCTATTCGCGCGTGTACCTTTCACAACATTATTTCGAAGATATTTTTGCAGGAGCCATGATTGGATTTTTATTCATGAAATACACCCAAGTCTTTTTAGAAAATAAATGGCAACATTTAGATCAACCATTGAAACGAAGAAAATGACCAAACACTTTCACTGGTTCATCGTCCTTTTTGTTTTCATCGCCTGTTTACCGGTGATTGGTTTGTCCGCCTTATTTGATTGGGACGAAGTGAATTTTGCCGAGTGTGCGCGCGAAATGATTGTTTCCCATGATTACTTCAATGTCACCATCAATTACGAAGCGTTTTGGGAAAAACCACCCCTTTTCATTTGGATGCAAGCCCTTTCCATGCAGATTTTTGGCATAAACGAATTTGCCGCTCGGTTTCCAAATGTCCTCGCTGCCGTTTTTACTTTGTTAACCTTACATCGATTCGGGAAAGAATTTTTCGGTGAAAAATTTGGCATTGCATGGACCGCGCTCTACGCTTGTTCCATTCTACCATTCATGTATTTCAATTCTGGCATCATCGACCCATGGTTTAATTTCTTTATATTTTACGGCATCATCCAATTCTACAAGGGAAGTACGCAGCATCAAACACGGAACTTTTTATTATCCGGCTTATTCATCGGCCTCGCTATTTTAACCAAAGGTCCTGTTGGACTACTATTAATCGGCGGCGCATTTGCGGTTTATTTCGTCTTAAATCGATTCAAAGATTTCCCATCGCTTATCAAGCTTACTTGGTTCCTCCTAACCACGCTTTTTATTGGTTCACTTTGGTTTATGCTCTTGATGGCAACTGGTCACCAAGAAATTATTCAGGAATTCATCACTTATCAAGTGCGTTTGTTTCAAACACAAGACGCAGGACATGGTGGCCCCCTTTATTACCATTGGATCATCTTGCTTTTTGGCGTATTTCCGGCTTCCTTTTTTCTGATTGGATACTTGATAAACAAGGATATTAAACGAACAAACCTCGACATCATCATGCACGCCATGCTTTGGTTTACCTTGATTTTGTTTTCGATTGTCAAAACGAAAATCGTTCATTACTCCAGTTTTTGCTACTTCCCCATCACCTACTTTGGGGCACGTTTTGTCATTCACCAGTGGGAAAACGGATTTCATTTAAGCAAACGCATCCACTATTTCATCTTGTCCTTCCTCCTCCTTCTTGCGCTGATTTTTGGTGTTTTAGGATACCTTGTTGGACACACTCATTTCATTTTAGAGAACGTACACGTCAACGATCCATTCGCTGTACAAGCCATGAAAGAAACTTACTCATGGTCCTATTTACAACTTATACCATTTGTTTTATTGATTACAACTATTATCTTATGCTACAATTACTTAAAAAAGGATTTTTATATAAAATATTACCTTTCGCTTGGCATTGGAATCATTCTAAGTCTCGTAAGCATCAATGCCTTTGTGGTTCCTAAAATTGAAGACATCTCACAGGGTGCAGCCATTGACTTCTATCAACGACACCAGCACGAGGATGCTTACTTTACCACACTGGGATTCAAATCCTACGCACACCTTTTTTATGGAAATGTACAACCTGGTAATGAACTGAGCCAAAATGAAAAAGAACTAGCCACTGGGGAAATAAAAAAGCCAGCGTATTTCGTGGTGAAAACACAGCAAAGAGCAGAATTCTTGTCAAATTACCCTGAATTAAAACAAATTGGCGCCAAAGGCGGATTCGTCTTTTTGAAACGCACCCCATTATTGGATGGTAAAGAACAGTGATTCGATGCTCATTTAGTAAGAATGATTAATTTTGAAACAACAAAAACTCACACATGCCAAAAATTTCAGATAAGGCCATACAAATGCCTGCTTCTCCGATTCGAAAACTTGTTCCCTACGCAGAAACTGCAAAGAAAGCGTGTAAAATTGTTTACCATTTAAATATTGGTCAGCCAGATATTGAAACACCAGAAACGGCATTGAACGCGATTCATAATTTGGATCGAAAAGTATTGGAATATAGTCACTCTGCTGGATTTGAAAGCTACCGAAACAAACTTGCTTTATCTTATCAGAAAAGCGGAATTCCAGTAAACAGCGAAGACATCCTTATTACCACAGGTGGATCTGAAGCCCTTATTTTTGGATTCATGTGTACATGCGACCCAGGAGATGAAGTGATTATCCCCGAACCATTCTATGCCAACTACAACGGATTTGCCGTTACCGCTGGATTGAACGTCGTTCCCGTTGCATCTTCGATTGAGTCCGGATTTGCCTTGCCTCCCGTTGAAGAATTTGAAAAGAAAATCACTTCAAAAACAAAAGCGATTGTCATTTGCAATCCAGGGAATCCTACCGGATACTTATACTCACAAGAAGAATTAGAACAATTAAGAGAAATCGTTTTAAAACACGACCTCTATTTATTTGCAGATGAAGTATACCGCGAATTTTGCTACGATGGAGCCATTCCTTTTTCTGTGATGAACTTAAAAGGCATTGAAAACAATGTCATCATGATTGACTCTGTCTCAAAACGCTATTCCATGTGTGGAGCAAGAATTGGCGCCTTGATTACGAAAAATACAGAGGTCATGGGTGCCGCTTTAAAATTCGGGCAAGCGCGTTTATCTCCCCCAACGGTTGATCAAATTGCTGCTGAAGCGGCGCTAGACACTCCTCAATCGTATTTCGACAATGTCGTGAGTGAATATGTGACTCGCCGCAACATCATGGTTGATGGACTCAATAGCATCCCAGGAGTATTCTGTCCAAAACCTAGTGGAGCTTTTTATTGTGTGGCTAAATTTCCGGTAGATGACGCAGAGAAATTCTGCCAATGGCTGTTAGAAGATTTCGAATTTGAAGGTCAAACAGTGATGATGGCTCCAGCGAACGGATTCTATTCAACGCCTGGTTCCGGGTTACAAGAAGCAAGAATTGCCTATGTCCTCAACCAAGATTCACTGAAAAAAGCGGTGGAATGTTTACGCGTAGCATTGCAAGTTTATCCAGGTAGAACAAATCTATAGTCATGTCAATCGATTCATATATCGCTGGAATTCCAGAAGCACATCGTCCGGACTTTCTGCGTTTAATGGAAGTCATTCAGCAGCATATTCCGGAAGGATTTCACGAGACTGAAAGCTACAACATGATTGGGTATGTCGTACCGCATGCTATTTATCCTGACGGATACCATTGCACACCTAAACTTCCTTTGCCTTTTTTAAACATTGCTTGTAAGAAAAACTTTATAGCCGTTTATCATATGGGAATTTACAGCGATGAGGAATTATTGAATTGGTTTGTTGCTGAATTCCCAAAACATAGTTCAAAAAAACTGGATATGGGAAAATCCTGTATTCGGTTCAAACACGGTCATCCAATTCCCTATGAATTGATTGGACAGCTAGCACAAAAAATGAGCGTTCAAGACTGGATTGATCTTTATGAAAAAATGTACAAACCCAAATGAACCAATTCCTTATTCAATCGTTGAGTTAAGCATATGAAACAATTTGAAGTACCTTCATTTTACCGATCGCCCATCATTTCAAAAGTGAAGGCGAAACGTAAATTAGAAGATCCTCGAAAGAAAGATTTTACGCCAACAGAACTGCATTTTGGAGACATCACGTTTGTCATTGCACGCCATTTTGGCTTTTGTTACGGTGTGGAAAACGCGATTGAAAAAAGCTACAAGGCCATTCATGAAAATCCATCCAAGCGAATTTATTTGTTAAGTCAAATGATTCACAATCCAGCGGTAAATGAAGATTTAATGAGTCATGGACTCCAATTTCTTCAAGATACAGAAGGAAAACAGCTCATTCCTTTTGAAACACTAACGAAAGATGATTTAGTCATTATTCCTGCCTTTGGAACAACCTTAGAAATTGAGAAAAAGCTAACAAATATTGGGGTCGATATTACGACTTACAACACCACCTGTCCCTTTGTGGAAAAAGTTTGGAATCGATCCGAAAAACTAGGTGAGACAAACCATACGATCATCATCCACGGAAAACACCAACACGAAGAAACAAGGGCTACTTTTTCGCATAGTTCAACCAATGCACCTTCACTCATCGTGAAGGACATCAACGAAGCAAAAATCTTGGGTGCTTATATTCTAGGAGAAATTCCTTTAGACACGTTTTTAGCTACTTTTAAAAATAAAACCTCCGTCCATTTTGATCCGGAAACGGATTTACAAAAGATTGGCGTAGTCAATCAAACCACGATGCTCGCGAGTGAAACACAAGAAATTACCTTGTATTTACGTGAGGTCATGATAAAAAAGCATGGCGAAGAGCAGATTAAAGAGCACATCGCAGACACGCGGGACACACTTTGCTACGCCACCAATGACAACCAAACAGCTACCTTAAGTTTAATGGAAGGAAATGCCGATTTGGCCATGGTTGTAGGTGGATACAATAGTTCAAACACTACCCATCTGGTTGAATTATTAGAACAAAAATTCAATTGTTTCTTCATTAAAGATGCAGATGAGATTGATTCCAAACAATGGATTCAATCCTTCGATATTCACTCAAAGGAAGAGAAAAAACTTCCTTTTTTAACGGAACAGAAAACTCAACGAATCATTCTAACCTCAGGCGCCTCTTGTCCTGATTCCATTGTAGATGGTGTCATGATGAAAATTCTATCATTTTATTATTCAAGCGAAGACATTCATTCGTTTTTAACTTCTTTTCAATGAAAATCTATACAAAAAAAGGCGATCAAGGTCACACTGGATTAATTGGTGGAACACGCGTTTCTAAAGGAGAATTGCGCATAGAAGCCTATGGTACAGTGGACGAATTAAATTCCTATGTTGGATTAATTCGTTCGTTTGACATCAATGCTACTTCGATTCATCAGCTCATCGAAATTCAAGATCGCTTGTTTACCATCGGATCTAGCCTTGCTTCAGACCCAGAAAAATCGAACATGAAAATTCCCGATTTAATCGATGCGGATGTAGAGAAATTAGAAGATTGGATGGATGAAATGGATGCAGCACTTCCACCGTTGACGAGTTTTGTACTACCTGGTGGACACCCATTCATTGGACACATTCACGTTTGCCGCTGCGTTTGTCGAAGAACGGAACGACTCGTTGTAAATTTAGACGAACACGATTTTGTTGCTCCACTGGTGCTTATATACTTAAATCGACTAAGTGATTACCTATTCGTTTTAGGGAGAAAAATTGCTCAAGACTTGAATATTCAAGAAAAAGAATGGAAACCTCGCTATTAAATTAATGTTGCTTTTTTTCTTAGATCACATTTTTAATTTGCATTATTCGAAATAAAAATTACTTTTGCCAAAAATAACACCTAAAAACACGAAAATATGTATTGGACTTTAGAACTAGCTTCTTATTTAGAAGATGCTCCATGGCCAGCAACGAAAGAGGAATTAATTGATTTCGCCATTCGAACGGGAGCACCACTAGAAGTAGTAGAAAACCTACAAGATTTGGAAGATGAAGGTGATATGTACGAAAGTATTGAAGAGATTTGGCCTGATTATCCATCAAGAGAGGACTTCCTTTTTAATGAAGATGAATATTAATTAAATCCTGCTCCGGCAGGATTTTTTTTCACCATGAATTTTTTAGGACACCTTTATTTCTCTGGAACAGATAAAGAATTGATGCTGGCAAATCTTTATGGAGATTTCGTCCGTGGCTCGAAATTGGATCATTATCCAGGCATCATTCAACAAGGAATTAAATTACACCGGCAAATAGATTTTTACATCGATCATCATCCAGAAGTGAAAAAACTTAAACTTTCGCTCATGCATGACCTCCCCAAAATTGGCCCTGTTGCAGTTGACTTGTTTTTTGATCATTTATTAGCGCGAAATTGGAAGGACTTTCATCCGGATGAGTACAACGGCTTTTTAGATGCGTTTTACGCCCATGAAACCATTCACGAACCACATTATCCCGAATCCTTCTTAAGCTTCATGAATCAACTTCGTTTTCACAAATGGATGAACCATTATCCAAGTAAATATGGTTTAATGAAATCATGCGAAGGTGTGGCAAAACGCATTTCCTTCGAAACTAAATTACCTTTAGCACACTTGGTTTTTGACCAAATGGAAGGACAAATTGAAGAGGTATTTCAAGAATTTATGTCCGATGCTCGGAAGGAATTTTTAATGCAATAAATTCACATGTCCAAGCACGACAATAGGAGTTTCACCATCTTTTCGCTGGTAACTGATGCGGTACGTATACATCCCGTCAGGACAAAGTAAATAGTTCATTCGGCCGTCCCAACCAATGGCATGATCATAAGATTCAAAAACAACTTCACCCCAGCGATTCAAGACGACTAACGCGTAATTTTTCGGCTCAAAACCAGTGGAGAAGACTGGCAAAAAAGTATTATTGTACTCTTCTACATCCGGCGTAAAGCAATTGGGCACATACAAGGAAATGTTGTCTTGAACACTTGCAGATAAGGTCAAAGAATCCCTACATCCGATGGCGGTTTCGCTGAGTAATTGCACAGGGTAATTCCCTTCTTGAAAAGGCAATTGGTAATCAAAGGAGGATTGATTATTTACAAAACTATTCCCCAAGATCGTCCACGTACTTTGATTGTTTCCTATTGTCACGTTAAATATAGTAATGGTAGGATCATCGATTTCAACTTGATCCGGATCCATATAAAAATTAGGCATTGGAGTCGGATCAATGTCAACGGTCAATGTTTCGATTGCTGATATACATCCAAGTGCATCTATCCCATACACTTCATATGCGGTTGTTTGTGCAGGTGCAACGGTTATGCTTCCATTAGGATTCTGTGGAACATTCCAAACATAGGATTGTGCACCAGATGCAAACAAGGTTAAATTCGTACCTGAACACACCAAGGTATCTTCAACGTTTACAATAGGCAAAGGATTTAGGCTTAAAGTCAATTGAACAGTAGAATCGCATCCGAACGCAGAAGGTATTGTCACGGAGTACTGCCCTGCATTCGTAATGCTTTGACCATTAAACAAATACGTGTCCCCCGAACAGATGGATGCAGAAATATTGCTAGAAAGAGGTTGAACGATGGATAATTGCAAGGTCACAATGGAATCACATCCTAGTACATTCTGCAAGGTGTCCACATAAACTCCCGCTTGATTGAGTTGCTGTCCATTGAAAGAATAGTTATACCCCAAACAAACAGAATCGCTGTATGCAGAAAAAACACTTGGATTCTGTGAAACAAGCATGGTATCTTGCGCAACACAGCCATTGGAACTTACGGCCGAAGCGGAATAAATACCAGGTCCAGCCACTTGAATCGAGTTAGAACTTGATCCGTTGCTCCAGGTCACGGAGGAAAATTGTCCGGTCGCAATTACGTTCGCAACATCGCCTTGGCAAATCGTCAAGTCTGGACCGATTGAAAATGGAAAATTGTACAATCCAACAACAATGGAATCACGTACTGTTGTACACCCACTAGGAACATCCACCCAATATACACCTGGGGTATTTACTGTGATCGAAGCCGTTGTTTGACCATTGTTCCACACATATGAATTAAACGAAGTGCTTGATTGCAAACTGATGGACTGACCAGGACAAATGGACGTGTCAAGACCAAGGTTAGGGAGAACAGGCGCTACCGGCAAGGGGAAATTAAAGATTGGAATACCAGGAGCTCCGCCAGCAGCACCATGAGAGGTTCCTGCACAAGCTGGACCAGTATGAAGTACCATCCCAGGATTTCCACCAGCTAATAAATTTGTCACATTAGATGGGACGGCAGCTTGTTGAAAAGCGATGGCACCACCACCTCCACCACCGCCAGGTCCGTGACAAGCAGAAGACCACATGGTACTAAAAATATTTCCACCAGTCCCACCTCGCGCATCGAGGTTGATGTTTGAACTCGTATTTGGACACATGTAATAAATGTATCCACCAGCTCCTCCGCCACCTGCTCCTTCCGAATCAGTATTACCGATGACATTTGCTCCTTTTGCATCAACGGTGAAATTATTTCCATTGATGGTTGGTGAAATGAGAAAAACCATTCCCCCACCGTTTGAACCAGCCGAGGCATTGAGCCCATTATCTTTGTATCCGCCGCCGCCGCCGCCGCCAAGAAAAGCTTTGTAACTTGCATAACTTGGTGCGTATCCACCAAGTCCGTAAGACACATTCAATTGACATCCTCCGTAGAATTCATTTCCACCTCTTCCGCCAATCCCACCATTTGCTCCACCACCTGCGCCAGGATTTCCTGTATTCGAACCTCCCCCACCATTCGCTAGTGGTGCTCGATTCGCATCCATGGTAACCGGAGGAATAGCAATGCCTTCTCCTTTTTTACCAGCATTTTGATTCGCATAATTGGGATCTCCACAAGCAAACCAACCCGTAAATACCGCTCCACCAACAAAACCTTGTCCAGAAACATTGATGTTTGCATTAAAGCTAATGCTATTCGTAGCTTCGATGGCCACAATTCCACCTGTGGTACCGTTCCAAGGTTGAGCCGTAACGGTTCCTGCGATGTTGGCATTGGTGTACACCGGAACACGCACCAATTGCACTTTCCCACTAACAGAATAACTTTTACATAGATTTGTTGTAAACGTAACGGTATTTCCTGTAATGGATCCAATGATGGCAAATTCAAAATTCCCTGCGTTTCCCAGGTTCGTAATGGTGCCGAATCCAGCTGTATTCGTGGCCGTGATCAATGCACCTTTCATTTGAATGATGAGTACTTTATCCCCTACCTGAAAAGGACCAATGGCTACGAGCGTGGCAGAATTCGGCGTGACAGCATTCACTGCTGCGTAGGAATTAACTGTTCCGAAAATGTTCTGTGCGTAAAGACTTTGACTTAGTTGAGTGGCAAGGAAAAAACAAGCAAGTACTATAAATCTTTTCATAAATGATAAAAATTATTTCATGAGGTTCACATGACCAGAGATCGTTCTGATCTCATCTGTCATTGTTAATTTAAATCGAATGGAATAAGTATAAATACCTTCTTGACATTTCACAAAGTTCAGGTATCCATCCCAGCCAATTTGAGGATTTTGGGAAGTAAACACCAATTCTCCCCAACGATTAAACACATCGAATTGATAACTATCCGGAACAAAACCAGAGGTAAACACAGGCATAAATTGATTGTTGTGCTCATCACCGTCGGGAGTAAATGCATTCGGAACATAATATAAAACATCCCCTTTGACTTGAATCAATTGAGAAATGGAATCCCTACAACCAAATTCACTAATCACCAAGAGCTCAACATAGTAATCTCCCTCTTCGAATGGATATTGGTATTCAATGCTTGAACTTGGATCTTCTGTAATGACACCATCACCAAAATCCCAAGTGGAAATCTCCTGTCCACTAGAAAGGTTTGAGAAAGTCACTATTGGTGAATCACTAGTTAATAAATAAGGCTCTGCTCCAATTTGAGCAACAGGATTTGGATGAACGACCACCGTTGAAAGAACCGTATCCGTACAATTGAATTGATTGAATCCAATGATTTGATAAGCTGTTGTCAAAGTAGGGTAAAAAAATGCTTGAGCACCTGAAAGTGTGGCAGGAGTCCAATCATATGTGTCCGCACCTGAAACTGAAATGACCGCCATTTCACCTAGGCAAATTTCTTGGTCAGGTGTTGCTGTTAAAACGGGCTCTGGGTTTAATAAAAAATTTGCCTGAATGGAATCCACACATCCAGCATTTGTGTATCCAATTACCTGAAACACTCCAGATCCAGTTGGGACCATGGATTGACTATTACCAGTTGAATTGACCACCCCTGGACCACTCCAAGAATACGACGCAGCACCAGATGCCGTAAGTGTCAACGTTTCATTTGGACACAAAGCAGATGCGGATGACTGCAAGGCCATCACCGGAAGCGGATTCACGGTTAAATTGAGTGAATCAAGGTGTGTACAGCCTACATTATTTGTTGCCAACAAGAAATATTCGTTGGAAGTCGTTGGATTCCATGTCATTGCACCATTTGAACTTGGAATGGACATTTGAGGACTCCAAGTATATGTGTAGATTCCTTGACTATTTAGCGGTGCTAATGTTAATGGGTTTCCAGAACAAAGAGTGGTGTCATTAATTGTAAACTGAGGTTCTGTGGAAATGACAATGTTCAAATTAACAATCGAATCACATCCGTTGATTGAACTTAAACTATCAACATAGATTCCCGTTTGTGAAATGGTTTGACCATTGAATAGATACGGTCCACCCGTACAGATTGTATCGGTTAAATTGGTGGTATATTTCGGATAAATCGTTGCTTGGACTTGATCCGTTGCCGGACATAGGCTTGGATTGGCAATGGAGGTGACTGTCAATGTGTAATTTTGTATAATCGGCAATCCACTCACATTGTTGGCAGAGACCAAAGGATTTGAAACATTGGAGGCCGATAAATTGGTGGCAGGCGACCAAGAATAATTATACCCAGCAATTGGGCTTTGCCCCAAGTTCCCTACTTCATTCGAACAAATGAAAATATCCGGACCTGCATCGGCAATTGTGTTACCAAATTGAAGATTCAATGTAACTATGGAGTCACACCCTTGACTTGTCGTAAACGTATCAACATAGGTGCCAGCCTGAGTCAACACTTGACCATTAAAAGAGTAGGAACTCGCATTACAGACCGTTTGATTTACAGTACTAGAGTACTCAGGTAAAATCGTTACCGAAATTTGATCAGTTGTGGGACAAAGACCAGGATTTGTTGCTAAAGAAGTTGTAACCGTGTAAATTTGTGTTATTGGCGCACCAGTTGTATTAGGTAACGTTACGATTGGATTCGCAACAGTTGTGGATGACAAACCGATAGATGGAGACCATGAGTAAACATTCAACGGGTTGGGTGCCGCACCTATTGAGACTCCACTATTGGAACAAGTATTCACATCAACTCCTGCGTTAGAAACCGCTTGATCCGTGTAAATGATTACGTTTCGAATGGAATGCAAATCATACAATCCCCCAGTCGCTGAAGTAAATCCCATGTAACCAGAAAAACTAATGGGGAAATTAGCGGTCAGATAAGGGGTATTATTTATTAATACGGTAACAAGACCATTATTAAATGTTATTTTACACGTTTGATAATTTGGACTTCGAACGAAGCCCAAAGATCCTGCGATATTCGTAGCTTTTACAATCCCTGCAATGCACTCATTGTACCCAATGCCACTGTAAATTTGAATTTCAGGATTTGCCCCACAACCATTGTCATAGGTATCAAGTACAACTTTTAATCCGTTAGCTGTTCCCGGTATACCAACACCACCACCACTTACAAAACCGACAGGAGGCACACTTAAAAAACAAAACGCTAAACCGTCAGCACCATTCCCGCCCCACATACGGTATTCAAATTCAACTGTCCATTTTTGACACATACCCAAATTCAAAGGCTGTGCATAAAAGATACCACCGCTTTGAGTTAACTGTGCATTTGTTAAGATCAATTCATTTGGGAAATTATCGATATCTCCTGGCGTATCGCCGATGTATGCGTTGCCATTTAAATTCCAACCAGTTGTTACCATATTTGGCGTTCCAGTTAACTGCCCAAACACATAAGTTTGTGCCCATTGACGATTGGAAATCAATAGAAACAAAAAAAATAAAAATCTCGTTTTTTTCATCATCGAACAAAAGACGTTATAAACATTAAATAGTTGCTAAATTTAGGTAAAATTATTGCGCTTTTCATTTACTTAGTGTATTTTTGACACAAACTAATGCTGTTCAATCTATGAATGCAAACAACAAAAAAACCAATTACAATACAGAACGTTTTCAGTCGTTTAATATTGTTGTATTCGGTGGCGACGGGGACTTAGCTATTCGAAAAATATATCCAGCACTTTTTCACAGAGACCTTGATGGACAAATAAACATCGATTACAACATAGTTGGAGTGACGCGTAAAGATCCAGATGAAAAAGATTTTTTTGAAAAATTAATTCCGTTTCTTGAAAATAGCGACCACCATCGATACCATAAGGATGAAATCGAAAAGTTCTTAAAAAAGATCAAATTAATTAAAATAGCCGATGCTACCATCGAGGATTATTCTGAGTTAAGAACGTACATAAAACAATTCCCCGGTTTCCAGAACATCTATTACTTTTCTACACCATCTTCCGCATTTGGCCCAATTGCGCGCACATTGAAAGCTTGTGACTTGGTAGATGAAACGAGCAAAGTTGTCATTGAAAAACCACTTGGATACAGCCTAGAATCTTCCAATGCCATCAACGATGAAATCACACAGGCATTTGATGAACATCAAATTTACCGCATTGATCATTACCTGGGAAAAGAAACCGTACAAAACTTAATGGTCTTACGCTTTGCAAACAACCTATTTGAACGCGCATGGAATTCTGAAAACATCGACAGCATTCAAATTACAGTTTCCGAAAGTTTGGGAGTTGAAAAACGCGCCTCCTACTATGATAACTCCGGTGCACTGTTAGACATGGTGCAAAATCACTTGTTGCAATTGTTGTGTTTGGTTGCCATGGAACCACCTGTTTCCCTTGAAGCTGATGAAGTAAGGAACGAAAAATTAAAAGTACTTCGTGCGCTGCGCCCACTCAACAAGAAAAGTGTACAAACAGATACCGTAAAAGGACAATACACGCGAGGAAAAATCAACGGAATTCAGGTAAATTCATACCTGGAGGACATCGAAAAATACGAATCCAAAACAGAGACTTTTGTTGCCATGAAAGCGTATGTGGATAATTGGAGATGGAAAAATGTACCTTTCTATTTGCGCACAGGAAAACGCATGATCAAACGTTATTCCGAAATCGTTATCAATTTCAAAGAAGTTCGTCACAACATTTTTCCTTCAAAAGAAAAACTGAATAACAACAAATTAATCATTCGTCTTCAACCAGAGGAACGCATTGAACTCATCCAAATGACCAAAATCCCTGGTCCAGGTGGATATCGTTACAAACCAATCGCTTTAAAACTGGATTATGTAGATTCCTTTAAAGAACGTTTCCCAGATGCTTACGAACGATTGATCATTGATGTGATCCGTGGGAATCAAACCTTGTTTATGCGCCAAGATGAATTACAAGCCGCTTGGACGTATATTGAGTCTATCACCAACTCATGGAAATCAAGTAACATGCAAAATGTGCTATACGAGGCTGGAACTTGGGGACCTGGAGATGCCGTATTAAACGAAAACGAATCTTGGATTACAAAATCATGGAGAGAATAATTCAATTTGACTCAAAAGAGGAACTAGAAAAAGTTTTAGCCAAACGAATCGCTGAAATTTTAGCGAAAGAAATAGATTCAAAAGGATCTGCAAGCATGCTATTATCAGGTGGTAGCACGCCAAAAAAATTATACCAAGAATTAGGCTCAATTCAAATGGATTGGTCACGCGTTCACGTGGGCTTAGTGGACGAACGATTTGTTCCACAAGAAAGTCCTTTCTCAAACGAAACATTGATTCGTGAAAGCTTGATGCATTCATTTGCGAGCAAAGCGCAATTCCATCCAATGGTAATTGATTCATTGGATTATGAAGAAAATTTAAAGTTGGCGACAAGGGAAAATAGCATTTTTCAAACGCCGGATGTCATTGTTTTAGGAATGGGTGATGACGGACACACAGCCTCTCTTTTTCCAAATGATTTAAATTCAGAGAACGCGTCTCATTCCTATGATTTATTAGCAAACACGAATGCTCCAAATCATCCAACCCAACGCATTACCTTTTGCGGCCCTATTTTATCATCAGGAAAACATAATTTCTTAATGATTACTGGTGAAAACAAAAAAAAGGTATTGATTGAAAGCCAAGAAAAAAATTACCCAATTAACCAATTCATGTCGGTTTTAGAAGGGATTTATTACACTGAAAACGTATAAACGTATGAATGCGAAAGTATTAGAAATCACGCAGCGAATCATTGAACGCAGCAAGGAAAGCCGAAGCACTTACCTTACTCAAATGAAGAGTGCTCATCAAGAAGGAGTCTCAAGGCAAGCAATGAGTTGTGGTAATTTGGCACATGCCTTCGCGGCTTGTGATACTCATGATAAATCGGAATTAGCACAAAATCGCCTTCCAAATCTAGGCGTGATTACCGCATACAACGACATGCTTTCCGCTCACAAAGTATACGAAGACTACCCGAAAAACATCCGATTATATGCAAACAAGCACCAAGGAATAGCACAAGTTGCCGGAGCTGTTCCTGCTATGTGTGATGGTGTAACTCAAGGTCAGCCCGGAATGGAACTTTCTTTGTACTCAAGAGATGTCATTGCAATGGCCACGGCAATCGGTTTGTCTCACAACATGTTTGACGCCACATTGTGCTTAGGAATTTGTGATAAAATCGTACCCGGTTTAATGATGGGTGCTCTACGCTTCGGGCATTTGCCAACCATATTTCTTCCTGGTGGACCTATGCCAAGTGGAATTAGCAATGAGGAAAAAGGACGCATCCGACAATTATTTGCTGAAGGAAAAATTGGAAGGGAAGAATTATTGAAAGGCGAATCAGATTCTTATCATTCACCTGGAACCTGTACTTTTTACGGCACAGCAAACAGCAATCAAATGCTCATGGAAATCATGGGCATGCAACTGCCAGGATCGAGTTTTGTTAATCCAGGAACGGAATTACGCGACTTATTAAACGAAGAAGCTGTTCGCATTGCCATTGAAAACAGCAAACTTGGTTTCGAGCGCTCCATCGCAAATATCGTCGACGAAAAAGTTATCGTCAACGGTATCATTGGCTTACTAGCTACGGGTGGTTCCACCAATCACACCATTCACTTAATCGCAATCGCGCGCGCTGCAGGAATCACCATCAATTGGGAAGACATGTCAGACTTATCCGATGTAGTTCCATTATTGACACGCATGTATCCGAATGGAGCGGCAGATGTTAACCATTTCCATGCTGCCGGAGGAATGGGATTTGTGATTCGAACCTTGCTTGATCACGGCATTCTTCACGAAGATGTATATACCATTCTAGGAAAAGGATTGTCAAAATACAAACAAGAACCAAAAATTGATAATCATCAACTTATTTGGGTTGATGGCGCAACTGAAAGTTTAAATGAGTCTATCATTCGGTCTGTAAATCAGCCATTTTCAGCAGACGGAGGGATTAAAATCCTGAAAGGGAATTTGGGAAGATCCGTAATAAAAACAGCCGCTGTTTCAGACGATCAACGTATCATCGAAGCTCCTGCAATTGTCTTTCACGAGCAAAGCGACTTGATCAAAGCATTTAAAAATGGTGAATTAGAAAAAGACTTTATTGCTGTATTGCCATTCCAAGGACCAAAGCACAATGGGATGCCTGAATTGCACCAATTAACCCCTACCCTAACCATTCTTCAGAAGAAAGGATTTAAAGTGGCCTTGGTTACGGACGGAAGAATGTCTGGTGCATCAGGAAAAGTTCCAGCTGCGATACATTTAACTCCAGAAGCAAAAGATGGTGGCATGATTGCTAAAATTCGCACTGGGGATGTCATTCGACTAGACTCTTATCGCGGAGAACTGACCGTTTTAAACGAAGCAGAAGTTACTTCCAGAGAAGCAAGCTATATTTCCAACGAGGACACTTTCGCCTTTGGTCGTGAGTTGTTTTCCAATGTTCGGAAGTTGGTTACTAAAAGTGAAGAGGGAGCAAGTTTCTTGTTCTAAACCACTTCTTTTTCTTTCCAGTAAATGGAAGCCAAAATGGATAAAAACAAGGCGCCAATTACGATCGGTAGAGAAACCGAGGATGGTATGTGAATGAATGGAGACAAGAGCATTTTCAATCCGATAAAGGATAAAATAAACGCTAAACCATATTTTAATTTAGAGAACATGTGAATGGAGTTCGCTAATAAGAAATACATCGACCTTAATCCTAAAATCGCGAATATATTGGACGTGTAAAGAATGATGGGGTCGTTTGGCGCGATGGCAAATATCGCAGGAATGGAATCAATTGCAAATACTAAATCTGTTGATTCAATCACCACCAACACAAGGAATAACTTGGTCGCAAATCGTTTTTTATTCCAAGAGACAAAAAACTTATCCCCGTAATAATTTTTCGATACTGGAAAAACTTTCCTTGCCATTCGAGCACCAAAACTTGTACTGTAATCTTGCTTATCATCTTCGTCTTCATTCGCAAAAAGGGACTTAATTCCAGCATAAACTAAGAATAGACCAAAAATGGTTAAAATAGCATTTGGTCGGAAGAATTTTCCTGCATTTTCAGCGAGGTGTCTATCCGCCTCTTGATCCAACGAGAAGTGCCAAGAACCAATGCTAAACTCCGGTAAATAGGTTAAATTGATGAGTCCGATACCGGAAAATATGAAAATCGCTCTGAAGATGATTGCCCCCAAGATTCCCCAAAACAAGACTTTATGTTGAAACTTGCCTTCTAGTCTGAAGAAACGGAAAACCAGGATAAACACAAACATGTTGTCAACAGACAGTGCTTCTTCAATCCAATAGGCCGATTGATAATCTGCAAACTTGGCAAAACCAGATTGCCAATAAACAACAAGGCTAAATAACATCGAAACGGACACCCAGATAAAGGTCCATTTAAGCGCCTCTTTGTTCGTAATCTCATGACTGCGCTTATTTACAACGCCCAAGTCCAACAACAACATGAAGACAATGATCACTGCAAAAAGAACGATTAAAATAGGATTGTCGGTCATGAGATTGGTTTAATTCGATGTGGACAAAAGTAAGAAATTATCAGAAATGGAATCGATTTACTTCTGCAGAATGATGGAATCAAAAGACACGATACAAAAAAAAAGCCGCTTGATTAGGCGGCTTTTTTACTTCTCTCAAATGAGCTTATTTTTTCAGTAGGTATTCAACCGCCTCAGCAGCGTTAACGAAACCACCTGTTATGCACGTCTCATTCATTTTCGCTGATTTGTTTGCACTTGGAATAAGGATTTCCTTCGAATAAACCACAACGGTTTTCATCAATACGTCACGCACTTCAGAAGCGGACAATTCAGGGAAGTAACCACGAATGATTGCAGCAACACCAGCGGTTGCAGGACAAGCCATGGACGTACCTGAAGCATCCTCGTATTTCGCATCTGGAACGGTCGAATAAATATCTACACCTGGTGCAAAGAAATCAACAGATTTTGCTCCGTAATTCGAGAAATCCGCTAGTAATTTTTTTCCTTTTTTAGAAGAACTGCTTGCACCAACATCAATCCAATTCGACGCCCATTTTCCATCGTTTAAAATGCGCGTAGGATATGAATCTTCCACATCTTTGTTTTTCGCATCATTACCAGCAGCATGAACCAATAACACATCCTTGCTTTCTGCATAGCGAATGGCCGCATCCACTAATTCTTTGTTTGGCGTGTAGTATTTCCCGAAGGACATATTGATGACTGTCGCACCGTTATCTACCGCATAATAAATCGCATTGGCAACATCTTTGTCGCGTTCGTCTCCGTTTGGAACTGCTCTTACGACCATAATGCGTGCACAATTTGCAATCCCATCAATTCCGATTCCGTTCCCTCGCGATGCTGCGATGATTCCTGAAACGTGTGTTCCATGCATAGCATCTGGACCTTCATATCGGTTACACCCGTAATATTTTTCCGTTAAATCATTTGGATTATCTCCCACGATGACTGCACGAATGCTATCTGCATTGACATTCGCCATTTTAATGCTTCCCTGTACAGATTCCATGGCATGTTGGATTTCTGATTCTAAAGTTGCTGGAGACATCGTCAACAAAATCACTTTTAAGCGGTTTTGAATGCGTTTTTCTTGATCCGTTATTGGAGTGTAATCTTTATTCGTCTTTTTCGTAAAAACACCATTAGAGGCATTCTTAACATTATTGACGTAACCCATAAAAGCATTCATGGAAGCGAGTTGTTGTTGGGAATTTTTCAAATCATCCTCAAAACTTTTCTTCAACTTCAAGAAAGCTTCATAACGCTCTTTATCTGCTTCTGTTAACGTTGATCCGCTCTTTCCATTAAAATACATGGACTCACTGTGGTACATACGTGACAATTCAGAAGCTTCATTGTTAATGTCCTCTGTAGCTCCTCCTAAAAACGACCAGCCATGAACATCATCTACGTAACCATTTTTGTCATCATCGATTCCGTTTCCAGGGATTTCATCTTCATTCACCCAAATCACATCTTTTAAATCTGGATGATCGGTTTCCACCCCACTGTCAATGACCGCTACAATGACTTGTTTTGGTTTTTTACCTGCAGCGTTGAGCAACTCGTAAGCGCGCTCCGCTCCTACTCCATAAATTCCTCCGTCCGTTTTAGGATCATTTAAATACCAATTTAAAGGCGCATGGTTGGGAGCCTCTTCTTTTTTTTGTGCAAAACTTGTAAATACAAGTGTCGAACACACATATAAAATAATTCTCTTGTTCATATTCATCATTTTGGATTGCGAAAATACAGATTTATTTTGAAGGACGAACACAGGAATGTAAGGTTACTCATTGTTGAGAAGTTGTTCAGAATATGTACGTGTAAAGCCACCAAATTAAGGATCATTCCATTAATTTTGTTGAGCAAAAACAATGAAGACATGAGTACTATTGAACACCTAGAATGCTTAATTATTGGATCAGGTCCAGCAGGATATACAGCTGCTATTTATGCTGCACGTGCAGACATGAAACCTGTTATGTATCAAGGATTACAACCTGGAGGTCAATTGACCACCACCAATGAAGTTGAAAATTTCCCTGGTTATCCGCAAGGAATTACAGGTCCTGAAATGATGATGCAACTTGAAGAACAAGCAAAACGTTTCAATACCGATATCCGTTCTGGATTTATTACAAAGGTTGATTTCAGTGGTTCTGTACACAAATGTTGGACAGAGAACGGAACAGAAATACATGCTGAAACGGTCATTATTTCGACTGGAGCATCTGCAAAATACCTCGGATTAGAAAGTGAACAAAAATACTTAAAATTAGGTGGAGGTGTTTCGGCTTGCGCCGTTTGCGACGGATTCTTTTACCGCAACCAAGAAACCATCATTGTCGGTGCAGGAGATTCAGCATGTGAAGAAGCGCATTACCTTTCAAAACTTTGCACGAAAGTAACGATGTTGGTTCGTAAGGATCAGTTTAGAGCGTCAAAAATCATGGCCGAGCGCGTGAAGAAAACACCAAACATCGAAATATTATTCAATACAGAAACCCTTGAAGTATTAGGTGACGGTCAATTAGTAACGGGTGCCCGTGTTCAAAACATGCTCACCAAAGAAGAAAAAATAATCCCAGCTACTGGATTCTTTGTAGCGATTGGACACCAACCAAACACCGAAATTTTCAAAGAATACATCGATTTAGATGAAACGGGATACATCAAATATGCGCAACCTGGAAGTTCCAAGACAAATGTACCTGGCGTTTTTGTAGCTGGAGATGCTGCGGACAAAACCTATCGTCAAGCCATTACAGCAGCAGGAACTGGTTGTATGGCCGCACTCGATGCAGAACGCTATTTATCTGCTAAACACGGTTAATTCCTTCAAATAAGAAATAAAAAAACCGAGTTAAACTCGGTTTTTTTTTACTTTATCGCTTCGTTATCCAAAATCTTCACAAAATGAAATCCTTTGGGTACATATCCTTCGTTATAGAAAAACTTATGTGCCTTGAAATTACTCGTGTACGAATCCAAGGAGAGCATCTTGCAATCATTTTCAATCGCCTTTCTTTCCAAAAAGTCAAATAGCATTTTACCTATACCCTGACTACGGTATTCCGAAAGAACAACGATGTTGTCCAGCTCTAAATATTTTCCGATCCACAACTTGTTTCCGATCCAAAATCCAGAAATGGCAACACAAACCTCTCCGTCAAAAACAGCGATTTGTCCATAGCGATGTGGAAGCATCTCATCTAATTCACGAGCATACTCCTCCTCTGTCAAATTTGGATAGAGTTCATTCAACACCGAAAGGTGCTTCAACATTTCCGCTTTATCGACTAACTCTCTTACTAACATAAGGTTACTTTAAATTTGTTTCCATTAATTCTAAAATGCGTCGGTATTCATCGTACCAAGAATAAGACTCTTTAAATCCATGGGATTCGACTGGATAAACAGCTAATTCCCAATCTTCTTTACCTAATTCAATGAAGCGCTGACTCAAGCGGACAACATCCTGAAATTGAACATTGTCATCGACCATACCATGTAACATCAGCAAAGGATCTTGCAAGTTTTCCGCGAAATAAATGGGTGAACTTTTACGGTATGCTTCGGGATCTGTTTCTGGACTATTGAGAATGTTACTCGTGTATTCATGGTTGTAATGAGCCCAATCCGTTACCGATCTCAACGCGGCTCCACAAGCAAATTCATTTGGTTTCGTGAGAAGCGCCATCAAGGTGATGAATCCACCATAAGATCCACCGTACATTCCGATGCGAGTTGAATCGATTCCGTAATTTTTAACAACGAAAGATTTTGCATCGATAAAATCTTCCAAGTCCCTTCCTCCCATATACCTGTAAATAGCCGTTCGGTAATCTCTACCGTATCCTTCACTCGCACGATAATCCAAGTCAATAATGGTATATCCTTTTTCCCTCAACAAGTGATGAAACATGTATTCTCGGTAATAATTGCTCCAATAATGATGTGCATTTTGCAAATATCCAGCACCATGTACGAAAAAGATGGACGCACCATTTTTAACTTCTTTCGTTGGCTCATACAAACGGGCATAAATATCCAATCCATCAGATGCCTTGATGGAAATCACTTCTGGATCCACCCATGCATAATCATCAAACCTTTTGGTGGTCGAATGAGTTATTTGAGTGAGTTCCGTTTTTGAAGGATTGTTCAAGCCCACATATAATTCCCAAGGTTGATTCGAAGAAGATTTCCTCACAAGGATGTTTTTTTCGTATGGAGACAAAAGAACTTCATTGTAACCTTTTCCAAGTTGCTGATAGGGAACAAACTTAAGCGCAGCGAGGTCGAATCTACCAAAGGAGTGATTTCCATTGAATCCAGTTTGACATTGATTGTATTCCAAATAAAGGCATTTTTTATCCTTGGACAAATGGACACTATACACTTCCGTTTTAGGAGCGGGCCATAGACAAGACTTTAACATTTTCGAAATTTCAAATTGATAAATCGTGGAATATCCCGATTCTTCCGATTGAAAATAAAACGATTCTCCATCGACAATCCATTCCATGTTTCCATCTTCTTCATTCCATGAAGAGATTCCAGGTCCGCCAATCCAAGCATCGTCGTGTTGATGTTCCAATTCCTTCACACTTCCATTCTCTAAATTGATGAGCGTTATCCATCGGTCTTTGTTGTCTGCACTGCGTACATCACATAATGCAAGATGGTTTGACTGGGAGAATTTAACCGCATGTAAAAATAAAGATCTGTCCTTTTTAAAGTTTGGGACACTATCTTTTTCCCTGAGATATGCCGGTTTTAAACGAATGTCCGACAAAGCCGAAAAGTCTAATTGAATCAAGGTATCCTTTTCCATTTGATACAATAGCATGCGCTGATTTGGTTCATTTGAACTGACTTTATCACGTGCCATTTGATGCTTTGTAAAACCGTCATTGGTAATGAATTGCTCAACATTGGTTGGTTTTCCATCGGCACTTTCCGTTAAACGAAGAATTGCATATTGAACGGTTGGATCTACTTGGATTTCACTCCATTCATTCGCGCCAATGTATTGCTCCTTTGGAAATTTAAACTTTGTTTTCAAGGCCTGTTTTTTGGCAAATTCAGAACGTTCATTTCGATCTTGAACATATTGAAAAAGTTCAAGCTGTTGTTTTTGTAAAAAGTTACTATCGATGGTGCTTGACTTTTGTTCACCTGTCTTAAAATTGGTGAGTTGATGAATGCTCCCTGAGGAGATATCCAAAGAAAAAGCTTGATCAAATTGATTATACACAACTACATTTGGATTCATCGTTCGCTGCAAGTGATACACATCTGAGCTTGTCTGCAGGTGAATGATTCGATCCCCGGTCTGTTTATCTACGCTCCATAGAACTCCATCGTTACACATAAATTGACGTTGAAAATCACGTTGGGTTGGATCATAGAATACCACTGACTGGGATTTCTCATCGGATAATTTATGGTGCTTTTTTTCTTTCAACTGATACTCATAAAGCGAACTAGATAAGTTGTTTTCTGGATTCCAATAAAAATAAATGGATTTTCCATCCAAAGACCAATAATAAGAATCTGGAGAATTCCCTATAAAGTCGTTTCCTGTCATGATTTGTTTAAGGTCCAACTGCGCCTTGGTCTCAAACACACCTACATAAATGCAAATAAATCCAATGAGTATTTTTTTCATGGTTTAAAATTACAATTCTCTCCTCAAAATGTGCATTTTTAAGTAAAAAACAAGGATGTCAAGGTGGAAAAATGTAACTTCGTTATTCAAATAAAGGCGAATTGAAAAGACTGTTATATTTCTTATTGAGTGAACGACAATACCTCATGACATTGCATCGAAGTTTTTACTTCATGTACCGCCTTGGCTTATTGAAAAACAAACCCTCCTTCAAATTCCATTATTTCATTCAAAAAATCATCAAAGATGATTTTGTCGTGATTGATATTGGTGCAAATCTTGGGTATTTCGCCAAAACCTTTTCGCGTTTGGTTCCAAACGGAAAGTTAATTGCAATCGAACCGCTCCCTCAATTCCATGCGATTTTAGATTACTTTATTGGAAAAAAAGAAAACGTCGAATTGCACAATGTGGCTTTGGGAAAAACCTCTGGTTCCATTACCATGGTTCTTCCAAAAACAAATGGAATGATGCGCACAGGCTTGCCTCACATCATGAGAAATGAAAAAGAAGGTCAACATCAAACGACGCAAAACGTTCAAATGGTGAATACCTCTGCCTTCTTCAGTACCTTTGAGCGAATAGACTACATAAAATGTGACATTGAAGGACATGAATGGGAAGTATTCAGTCAATTAGGTGAGGTTTTGAATCAAAAAAGACCAATCGTGCAAATTGAAATCGATTCAAGTAACACAGAAACCTTGTTATCATTTTTCAAGGACCTTAAGTATGTTCAACATGGTATTTCACATGGAAAGTGCATCATGGAAGATGGTCTACAAGCCGAACAAGGAGATTATTTATTCATCCCATCCGAAAAAACTTTCTTGGTGAACGAATGGAACGCTTAATTTCTATTTTCTCCCTAGCGCTTTTGCTCAGCTTGTTTTCATGTGAAAAAGGAGCGGGTGAATTCATCATTAAAGGCGTGATTACGGATGAGACCTTCGGTCAATCGTTAGTTGGTGCTGATGTATCCATTTATAAGGTTCCTGTTGCATCAAGCACCGAGCAATACATAGAAAGTCAAACCATTGGAGCGGATGGCAAATACGAATTTACTGTTCCAAGAGAACGCATGGAAAAATACGTTATTCGGGTAACGAAAAACAAGTATTTCCCGATTGAGAAAACGATTTATTTTTCTGCCTTAAAGTTAAAAGAGGAAAATATTTACAATTTAGTTACTTGGGCAAAATCATGGGTGGAATTAAAATTCGTGAACCTCAATCCACAAAACCAAGATCATTTTGTTTATATAAAACAAGCTGGGGACACAGCATGCGAGGGATGTTGCCCCAATCAAGCACAAAACTTTTATGGCGCAGTGGACACTTCGATTTACTGCATCAACAAAGGAAACACCGTGTATTCGATTTTATATTGGATCATGAACACAACCAACCAGGGCTATTTAGAAGCAACCACCCATGCTTTTGATACGACGCAGATTTATTTGAGTTATTGAGTGCTTAGGGCTCCGTTTGAAGGACTTTGTACTTTGATACTCCTTCCGGTCTTGAGCAAGCATTAAAATGCCACCATTCGGTCTCTAACTGCCTGAATCCCTGAGAGAACATGACCTTTCTTAAAAGGTCCCTATTCTTGATGTGGTTTACTGTCAATTTTCCTTCCGCTACAAATTGTTTTTCCATGGATGGATAAGCGATTTGTCTGATTTCATCGAATCCTGCCCCCATGTCGAGTGGAATTAATTTTTCGTCAACGATGGTGATGTCAACGGCAGCGCCCAAGTTATGAAGGCTGAGGTTTTTTGGATTGGAGACAAACTTGGCTCTACGAGCTGGAGGCAATGAATCCAGAGCATCCCACATTTTTTGCTGGACACTCACCGGTCTTAAGGCATCATAAATGAGTAAGTGGTAACCAGGGTATAATTTTGTTAAGTAGTCTTGAACCCTTGACAATCTTTCAGCTACATCCTTTTGTAAATAAGCTTTCTTCATGCGCTCATAGAGAACAATTTTCATGAAATTATCCGCTGTAGAATATTTTATATCAACAAGAATAGCTGGATTCAAGGTTTGCACATCAACCAAATTCATCTTAGCCAGAATGGCCGTATCTTCTGGTGCTGTGGTCACTTGAGGCGCAAGGACTACTTTTGAATTCGTTTTATAAAGCCTTTTCTTTGGTGTTGCATTCGAACATGAAAGGAATACAATCAACAGAAGTCCATATTGAATGAGATTCATGCTAGTAAAGCCTGCGTTTCAGCGGTGATTCTTTGGCGCAATCCATCTGAAACAGGATGTAAAGGCATACGCATTTTCTCCGTCATCAATCCCCGAACGTTCAAGGCAACTTTGACTCCACCTGGATTTCCTTCTTCAAAGAACATTTTCGTTATGTTGAATAAATCGTAATGTTCTTTCCTAGCGGTATCTAAATCACCAGCCATGGAAGCATGAACCATGGAAGCAAATTTTTCAGGAAAAGCATTGGCAACAACGGAGATCACCCCATCCGCACCGGCAGCGATCAATGGCATGGTCAAATTGTCATCTCCCGACAACACACCGAAATCGGGACGTCTTAAGCGAATGATTTCCATGATTTGCTCCATATTACCTGAAGCTTCCTTCACCGCAACGATGTTTGGAATTTCACTCAACAACAAGGTTGTCTCAGGTGACATATTTGAACCTGTTCTTCCAGGAACATTGTACAAAATAATGGGCAAATCTGTATAGGAAGCGACCATTTTAAAATGTTCTACTATTCCTTTTTGAATGGGTTTATTGTAATAGGGTGAAACAGATAGAATGCCATCGACTCCCTTTGGAAGTGAAGCAAAAATTGCTTCTAAAGCACGGGTATTATTTCCGCCAACTCCATAAACGATGGGAAGCTGTCCCTTGTTTTCATCTATGACTGCATTCAACACTTCCATTTTTTCCGCTTGCGACAACACAGGGGATTCTCCAGTCGTTCCTTGAACAACTAAAAAATCTGTACCTCCATCAATTTGCAAACGAACAAGCGCACGCAACGCATCAAAATCAATGTTTTCATTTGCCAAAAAGGGTGTGACTAGGGCCACACCAGCACCCGTGAACGGATTATTCATTGCTTGTAATTTTTTTAAGTGTATCGATAACAAATTGTAGCATTTCAGAAGGCAATTCTGACTCAGCGTTTAACTGTAAATCAAAAGAGGCATCTTTTTCATTCACGATGATTTTCCGACGAATGGAAGCTTCTTGAACATAAGGGAAAATTTTTGACTCTGTATTCCCAAACCAAATCATCAAATCATAATTTCTCTGCAATTCCGTTTCTAATTGTACATCTTTTAGTTTGCTCCAGAAATTAAAATCAGTTGGAGAATTGTAATAGATTAAAAAATGTGGGGGAAGGGTGTTTTTGTCCACTTCCTTCGGAACGGATACAACAATAATTAATCGATCGACATTGCTCGCATTGAGCATACCATCTAATGATTTTCTAAAATCTTTTAGCTGCTCATCATTTTCATAATTGAAAGCAACGAGCAAGGATCGTGTTGATTCCCAAATATTTTTACTGTTCACTAACTTATCAATTTTATAAATTCATCCTCACTTATAATCACCACTCCCAAATTCGTAGCGGTTTTAAGTTTTGCAGGTCCCATGTTTGCTCCTGCAATCAAGTAATGAGTTTTACTTGAAACAGAAGAACCTACTTTGCCTCCATTACGCTCAATTAATTCTTTGATTTCATCCCTTGAAAACGTCTCAAAAGTACCTGAAACAACTAGTACTTTACCAAGTAGAACACTAGAAACTTGCTCCTTTTTTACGGATTCAAACATTAAACCAACTTCTTTCAAACGAAGAATTAAAGCTAAATTAGCTGAATCTTGGAAATAGAGCTGTACAGATATCGCTATTTTTTCACCAATTTCTTCGACATCGATCAATTCATCATAACTAGCCGCTTGCAAAGCATCCATGTTTTGAAAGGATTGCGCTAACTTTTTCGCAACCGTTTCTCCTACAAATCGAATGCCCAATCCAAATAAAACTCGCTCAAAAGGAATGCTTTTCGATGCTTCAATGCCTTTTAGCATGTTGTTCGCAGACTTTTCTCCCATTCGCTCCAAATCCACGAGTTGATCAAATGTCAGTCGGTATAAATCACTAATATCTTTTATTAATTCTTTTTCAAACAGCACTTCAATAGTCTCCTCTCCTATTCCATCAATGTTCATGGCTTTTCGACTGATGAAATGGGCAATTTTACCTTTGACTTGAGGTGGACAAGCCGTTTCATTGGGACAGTAATGCTGGGCTTCTCCTTCTTTTCGAACCAAATTTGACTGGCATTCGGGACATTGGTCGATGAACATGACCTTTTCCATTGAAGTTCTCTTTCCAAGATTGACGCCAACAATTTTAGGGATGATTTCTCCTCCTTTTTCTACTTGAACGAAATCACCCAAATGCAAATCCAATTTTTCAATTTGATCGGCGTTATGCAACGAAGCTCTTTTCACTGTTGTCCCACCCAGTTGAACAGGGTTCAAATTGGCTACCGGTGTAATTGCCCCCGTTCTGCCGACTTGATAACTTACCGATTCCAAAACCGTTTCAACCTGACTCGTTTTAAACTTATAGGCAATGGCCCAACGTGGGGACTTAGCAGTAAACCCAAGTTTTCGTTGTTGCTCATAGGAATTTACTTTTATCACGATCCCATCAATGTCAAAAGGCAATGCATTTCTTGCCTCATTCCAATAATGAATGAATTCCATGATGCCTTGAATACTTGACGTTTTTTCGATGAATCTTTTTTCTGGAGGCGGAATTCTAAATCCCCATTCCTTTGCTTTCAATACGGATTCAAAATGTCCCGCTTGTAAATCACTTAGTCCGTAAAGTCCATATAAATAACAATCGAGTTTACGATCTGCTACTACTTTAGAATCCAAAGATTTCAAGGTGCCAGAGGCGGTATTTCTAGGATTTGCATAAAGGGCTTCACCAGCTTCTTCACGCTCTTGATTTAATGCCTCAAACTGTTCATGCGGCATAAATATCTCTCCACGAATTTCAAAATCGGAGGGAAAGTCATTCTGCAATTGGAGCGGAATGGTGCGAATGGTCCGAACATTCGTCGTGACCAACTCCCCCTTTTCTCCGTCTCCTCGAGTCACTGCTGCCGTCATAGCACCATTCTCATAGCGAATGCCGATGGCAACGCCATCATATTTTAACTCACATACGTACGAAATTTCTTCGTCGATTGATTTCTTGATACGGTTTTCCCATTCTTCAATTTCCTCTTCTGAATAGGTGTTTGACAAGGACAACATTGGCAAGCGGTGAGCCACTGCGGTGAATTTTTTCGTGAGGTCACCTCCCACCCTTTTGGTCGGACTATTTTCAGAAGCATATTCTGGGTGTTCTTTTTCTAATTGCTCTAACTTTTTGAGCAATTGGTCAAATTCAATATCTGAAATAATTGGATTGTTTTGGATATAATACAACTGATTGTGATGATTTAACTCATTCACCAATCGATCAATTTCCGTTTTTACCCCTAAATGGTCCATAGGATAAAGTTACACTTTTTGTGCTTTCAACATGCGCAATTTGCCTTGTAAATCTTTCCGAATTTCAATTTCGTGAAAGCTAAAATCGTTTAACATTTCACAAACTTCTTGACTATAAGATTCATGCAATTCGAAAAACAAAAATCCACCATCTACTAACTTCTTTTCAGCGAACTGCGCGATTTTTTTATAAAAAATGATGGGGTCAGCATCATCTACAAACAAGGCCAAAGAAGGCTCGTGATTTAGTACATGTGCAGACATGACTTCTTTTTCCTTGTGAGGAATATAGGGTGGATTCGATGCGACCACATCAAACTGTCCCTCACCAAAAGAATCACTCGGTTGCAGTAAATCATCCTGAATCGTTGTGATTGTTAACTTCAAAGCGTCTGCATTCTCTTGACATAAGGACAAAGCCTCAGAAGAAACATCTAAAGCATACACATCTGCTTTTGCATAATTGGATTTCAACGCCAATGCAATGCAACCCGAACCCGTGCACAAATCCATGATTCTTGTTGGTTGCCCCGAACTTTCGATAATCCATTGAACCAACTCTTCGGTTTCTGGTCTAGGTATTAGTGCACGCTTGTCACACAAAATCGTTAGGCCATAGAAACTTGTTTCACCCATTAAATATTGAAAGGGAACCTGATCGATGAGTTTCTTAACAAAACTTCTTACATGAAGCAAGTCGGACTCCGAAAGCCTAGCGTCCTGTTGAAGCATCAATTCTGTCGCATTCCATTCCATGCGTTTGCAAATGATTTGCGTCCACATGTTTTTTAGTTCAGTGGAAGAAAATTGTGTAGAAAGTCGCTCGTAAAAGTATTTTTTGGCGGACTTTAAAGTATTGTCAGAAACGAACATTATTTTTTGCGAAGCTTGATGAATTTCTTGATTTTTTCATTTTCGATTAAAACCGTCAAATTGTAATAAGCTATCTTCCATTCTCCGTTTGCATCCAATACACATATACCACTTCCGCGACAGGATTCCATCCAAGTTTCAAGATCCTCATCGAAATATGCAACTGCACCGTTCGCTGTAAAATTCCAAATTCGATTGCTCGGTTTAAAATCCCAAGCCTTTCCTTTGTCGAAATAAGGTTTACAAAATGATTGAAAATCGACTTTATTCCAGCGTTCCCCAGGAGCGGTACCTAGGAAAACAAAATCTTCCGTTGTTGAATTGAAGTACTTTTGAAAGTCCGCATTTGTTGCTGATAAATGCCAGTTATCTACCAGTTGATTCAGACGAAAAGTAACTTCCCACTGCGACCAACTAAAATAGGAAAAAAATAAAAAAAGGAAGAGTATCGATGTGCGCATCTTATTTTTTCGACTTAGCTGCTTTTTGACAAGCCTTCACTGCCGATTTTAAATTTACAATTCCACCCGTCACTGATTTCATTGGAAAGCCAAAATCCTTGTAGCGTGTAGACGTTTGTAAAAGTATGGTTTTGATTTCCCACATACTAAGCGACGGGAAATAGGATTTTAACATCGCTGCTGCACCTGCTACCATTGGAGCGGCCATGGAAGTTCCCTGTAAATTCATGTAAGCACTTTGTGGTACAGTATTGTATATTTCCAATCCAGGAGCAAATACATCCACTGTTTCTAGTCCAAAATTGGAGAAATCAGCTACTCTAGCTTCTCCTTCCATTCGCGTAGATGCGCCAATGGTTAATAAATGAGTAAATGGCTTCTCTTGAAATTCATAACGTGAGGTTGGGAAATTCGGTTCAACATCCACATCCTTCGCATCATTACCAGCAGCATGAATCATTAAAACACCCATTGAATCGGCATATGCCATGGCTTCATACACTTCATTTTGATGCAAGGAAAAAGACTTTCCAAAAGACATATTGATTACTTGCGCACCATTGTCCACGGCATAACGAATGGCCAAAGCCACATCCTTGTCCTGCTCATCCCCGTTTGGAACGGCTCTAACTGACATGATTTTAACATTTTCCGCGACACCATCTCCTCCTTTATCGTTTCCACGAACAGCTGCAATGATTCCAGAGACATGCGTACCATGCAAAGCATCTGGACCTTCCACATCGCTATTGCCATAGTTTGTATCAGAAAAGTCATCTGGATTGTCTCCAATCAAACTACGATCATCGTAATAGATATTTAGGTTGTAGTTCAACTGATCTTCGATGTATTTTTTTGTCTCTTCATCAAACAGCCCATTATCCAAGGCCTCTTTGTATTGCAACAAGTTTTCCAATTCACCTTCAACTTTTGCTCTTGCCTCATTAAACATAAAAAACTCCGTAGCATCGAATAAACTAGCTCGATCAACTCCATCGTATTTATCTTTGTATTTCGCATAAATTCTGGTCATTTCCAGGCGTGCATTTTCTTGATTCTCCCCATTGGCATTCCCTAAAAAGTTCCAGCCATGTACATCATCCACGTAACCATTTTGATCGTCATCAATTTTATTTCCAGGAATTTCTTTCGTGTTTACCCAAATTTTACCTTGTAAATCTTCGTGTTCAATGTCCACACCCGAGTCAATCACAGCAACAACTACCGGTTGAGATTTTTTCTTTTTTAGCATTTTATATGCTTGATCGGTATGCATCCCTTGTCCATCGCCATTATACCAATTTAAGGTTCCAGGAACCGCTTGAGCAAATACCTGAGGGATATAGAATCCAAGAGTAAGCAAAAATAATTTAGATGTGTTCATGTGCTTTTTTTTCAAATATAAAAATTTAACGCCAAGGAAGTGATTTGGTATCATAAAAACTTACAATTCATCGAGTGCAAAAACAATTTTTCCCTCAATAAACGTTCTCCAAGCGTAGTTTTGCACAAAGGCAACGCTGCTACTCATTGGTTTATCAAAGATGACAAAATTTGCTTTTTTGTTTTTTTCCAAACTACCGAAATCCTTTTCTCGAAACGAGGCAAATGCTGCCCAAATAGTCATTCCTTTCACAACCTCATCAAAAGTCAAGCCTTCTTCAGGTAAAAAAGGTGCTGTTGGCTCACCGGAACTATTTTTTCGCTGAACAGATGCATGAATGGTGAAAAAAGGATTAGTGGACTCAACCGGAAAATCCGTTCCAATAGCCATCATACCAAATTGACTTAACAAGGTTTTGTAGGCATAAGCTCCTTTTAGCCTTGATTTTCCGAGGCGTTTTTCTGCCCAGCGAAAATCACTCGTTGCATGCGTGGGTTGAACCGATGGAAACACAGCGTATTCGGCAAATTTCGCAAAATCGATCGGATCAATCACTTGAGCATGTTCGATTCGAAAGCGATGGTCTGGTTTACGGCTAAAAGCGTATTTGTAGATGGAGAGTACAATTGCATTTGCAGAATCACCTATACCATGCGTGTTCATCTGATAGCCGTGATCCAAGCAAAATCTTGAAACTTTTTTCATTTCATCAATCGATGTCAATAATAAACCATGTGAATGAGGATCATCCGAATATGGTTTTTTCAACAGAGCACCGCGCGAACCCAATGAACCATCTGCAAAAACCTTAAAACTTCGTATGTCTAAGTTTCTATAGCGATATGGTCCATTTTTGCTTGCAAAAGCTAGATTTTCTTTCGAATTCATTAACATGGCATACACCTCCAACTTCAATTTCCCCTTGGACACCATGGACTTAAACATTCCGATGTGCTTGTTTTCAATTCCAGCTTCATGCACACCAGTTATTCCATATTGAAATAATTCCTCTTGAATGTCAAGAATCGCGGATTCAACTTGTTTCAAGCTGTATTTTGGCACATGCTTCGAAACCAAATTTATGGCATTATCAATGAGTAATCCATTTGGAACACCATTTTCTAAGCAAATTTGACCACCGTCCACGGTCATTTTGGATACGGCCGCTTTCTTCCATAAGCATTCATTTACTAAGGCAGCATGTCCATCTACTCGGTATAGAATCACCGGTATGTTTGGAAATGTTTTTGAAAGTTTTTTATTATGCGGCATGGAATCGTTGTCCCAAAGCGATTGATCCCAGCCATTTCCAATAAGGAATTTATTCGTTGATTTGGCCAGGTGTTTTTCACATCGGTAAATGACTTCTTCCATCGATTTTGCACCTGTTAAATCCACCCCTAATTTCTGATTGGCGTACATCAAAAGGTGTCCATGTGCATCCGTTAATCCCGGATAAACATCTTTACCTAAGGCATCAATTTCCTCATCGCTACGGTATTTATTTAGTATTTGTCTTTCTGGTCCAACTTCCACAATTTTACCATCGCGTATGGCCATTGCTTCATGAACGGAATTTGCATCATCCATCACATGTATCTTCGCATTGTGAATGACTAAATCTACTTTTTGACCCTTCATGCAAGAGGAGAGAACAATCATTATTCCCAAAAACGGAGCAGTAAACTTCAACATAATGTGTGATTAGAAAGGATAACCAATACCAAAATTCAGGTAGTTTGGAAGAAACGGTTTAGGCATTATTTTTTTGACTTGATCGAGGTCCATGTTAAAGAAGTTCATTCCTTCTTGGTAATAAAGTTCACGCGAACCCATATCTTGAAAAACCCATTTTGCTCCTTTAGCGTAGGCAGGATTATACATTGGGAAGCCGACATCCAAACGAATGATGAAATATTCCAAATCTAAACGAAAACCAAGTCCAGAAGAAATGGCAATTTGTGGGATAAAGGTATTCCATTGAAATTGACTACCTAACCTGCTTTGATCTTCCCTAAATGTCCAAATATTTCCAAAATCTGTGAAGAGTGCTCCTTTCAACGTAGAACCTAAATTGAATCGGTATTCCAATGACCCGGCAAAGCGAATATCAGCGATTTGTGTCGCCAAACGATTCGTATCCAAGTGGAATTTATAGGCTCCAGGACCTAAAGCACGTGCCCTCCACCCGCGGTTATCATTCGATCCACCACCAAAGAAACTATAGTCATAAGGCATGGAAGTGGCTGAGTTTTTATACGGCAAACCTGCTCCTGCCGATAATTTCATGTGTAAGGAAGATCCTGACAAAACACGCTTGCTCACAATCAATTGATTATCCAAACGAATAAATTGCGAATAAGGCTGATTTCTTAATAGGTATTGTCCATTTAAGGTGTCTTGACGGGCTCGGAATTGATACAATAAATTTCCTGCGGCATCAAAAGTAGAGTTGAAATATACAGAAGTGTTTAAGCGTTTTTTTCGACCATCACCTTCTGTGAAATCTTTCTCCTTGTTATTGTATTCATAAGAAAACTTGAAATCCTGCCAAATAAATTGGTTGCTATAAGTTGCGTCCAAGAATACATCATTGATTTGATTCAACTGATTCTGAAATGCCGCGCTTTTTTTGATTTCAACATATTTGATAACAGAAGCCCCCGGAAGACCCATTTGAAAAACCTGCGTTTTTCCAACAAGAAATTTCCACATGTAATTCAATTGAAAAACACTTCGGTCAAAAATATTCCGTTTTTCAATATTGTAAGCCGTTGTTAAAACGGTTCGAGGTTTTTGACGTTTCCCAAGAAGCGTAACCGGAGTTGGAAATAAACCTGGTAAGTCAAATTTTAAACTTGGACCAAATTCAAAGGTGTTAAACGTTCGGCCCTGCCCTGCACCAACGGTTTGACCTAATTCGTCTTGAAAGACCAGCGGTTGAGATTCAAAACCACCACCGAAAGCAAGTACCATTTTCCCTGAACCACGACGGATGTTTTTGTTTGTATAGTTGAAGGAAGCATTTGCACCAAGCAATCCAGCACTCGATGTGAACCTTGGATCGAATCCATACGTTTGTTTTTTTGCTGGTTCAAGAAAATAGTGTACTTCTAGTTTGTTGCCTGGTTGTTCGATAATAATGGGTTTCACGGAACTAAAAACACCTAGTTGAACAATGGAACGGTAACTTCTATCAAGGTAATATTCCTTAAACTTATTGTTCTGCTCAAGGTAATTTTGTAATTCAAGAATAGACGGTTTGATCCATGGTTCATCACCATTGTAAGTTACTGTAATCTTACGGAAAGGATGAGGGGTACCAGGCAAGGCATTATTTTCAGCAAGTTGTTTTTTAGAATAGGGTACTTCATCATAGATGATTTCGTTCGTCGTTCTTAAAAACTGTGGCGCGATTGGATCGTAGACACTAAGTTGTTTTTCCTTCATTTGAGCCACAAAGTTATGGTCCACATTCATGGTATCTGAAAGGTGAAAATAAACTTTCGATATTTCCATTTCGACATAAGGAATGCGAATTAGGCTATCCTTGTTTTTTTCAGAGGGAACATATCGATCATCGAATTGAACCGTTAAAAGAACCCGCATGGTTCGTTTATTTGTATCGGCCGAAAAACTAATGCTACTTGAAGAGAATTTATACACTTGGTCATCTCTAAAGTGTTTTGCAACCAATTCCCGGTAATTGTTCAAGTAATCGGTGTCAAATGGCTTGTTAATTAAAGGATGTTCACCCGTTTTCTCTATATTTTCCTTCACATAAGCGTTGTGTTTTTGTTTCAATAAGCTTGCTCCTTTATAAGTAACGGAATCAATGATGTATTGAGGACCAGTTTGAATGTGGTAAGTTGGATAAGCAAAACGTTTTTTTTCATTGTATGTCAAATCACCTCTTACATTCCCATAATAAAAACCTCGCTTACGAAGATAAAAACCAAGTTGTTCGATGCTCTTTTCGTACAAAAGTGTATCAAATACTATCGGCTTCTGACCAAATTTATATTTAACTTTTTCCTTCCAAATGACTTTTGAAAACGTGGACTCATGAAATTCTTTTGGAATGAAAGTGGTATCCCCACGTTTGTAGGCTTTCGCATTTCTTTTCTCATTAATATGCGCAATGTGGTTTTTTCTTTTCTCTTGCTTGCGTTCAAATGCTTGGTACTTGAGCTCCCTTTTATGAGCAACTTTAGCGGAATCGATGGAGTTGTAAATGCGTAATTTGACATTCATGTAGAAATTACGTTGATTGGGTTGCTGACGAATGATTAACCCAAGGTCGTATTTATCGATGTTCCTGTTATCTGTTACATCAATGTTATTCGATCTCAACAAATATTTTCCATCCGGAACATTGCGCGTCAAATCACACGCCGTGAATCCAATCAGGGAGATAAGCACAATAATTAGTAATTTCGCTTGATGTTTCATGCCTAAGTGCAAAAATAACAATAATCAAGTTGGAAAAAATTTCACTGCAAAAGATAAAATGGATTAAAAGCCTTCAACTCAAAAAAAACAGGGAAAAGGAAGGTTTAATCATCGTAGAGGGTGCCAAACTTGTGCTTGAATTAATCGAACAATACCCGGACCTTCTTCATTCCTTTTACACCACAATTCCTCAGTCAGAACCGGCATTATTATCCTTAAACGGATTTTTGTGTTCAACAAATGAAATGGAGCGAATTACCCATTTCCATTCTGCACCAAGCATGATTGGCGTTTTTAAAGAGCCTACTTGGAAAGAATTCAATATCGATGAACGCATTTTAGTATTGGAAAGCATACAAGATCCAGGGAATTTAGGCACCATCATTCGCACGGCCGATTGGTTTGGAATACAACAAATTGTTTGTTCGGAAGATTCCGTGCATCATTTAAACTCAAAGGTCATTCAAGCATCCATGGGGAGTGCTTTTCGCATCCCTGTATTTTACGAAAACCTGATTGAATTTCTGCCTAAACTGGGAATTACCATTCACGGAGCGTTGTTGAATGGTAAAAATTTAAAAGATGTTCAAGCAAATGAAATAAAAATCCTGGTCATGGGCAATGAAGGAAAAGGGATTTCAGAAAGGCTTCAAGCGCATATCAATCAAGCAGTTACCATACCTGGATTTGGTCAAGCCGAGTCCCTAAATGTCTCAATGGCAACCGGTATTTTTCTATATCATTGGAGTCAATCTGAAAGGAAATGAGTTAAATCAAAGAAAAGGCTGTATTTTTGCAAATCCCAACTGCGAAAATGATTGATTTCGACTTATACGAAGCAAAGAAGCTTTACCCTTTTCAAGAGCAAACCGTTAACCAGGTTCTAGACGAACTTCGGAAAAATGGAACGAATTTTAATTTGCTCTACCAACTTCCAACCGGGGGTGGTAAAACTGTCATATTCTCAGAAATTGCAAGACGATTCATCGAACAATGGAATAAAAAGGTCTTGATCCTTACCCATCGAATCGAATTATCTGTTCAAACTTCCAAACAGCTTTCAGCCATTAACGTTGCGAACAAAGTGATTAATTCGGAAGTGAAACTTTTGGACGACCAAGATGAATACCAATGCTTTATTGCCATGGTTGAAACCTTGAACAATCGTTTGAATGAAAACGACAATTTCATCGCTGATGTTGGTCTGGTCATCGTCGATGAAGCGCATTATAACAGTTTTAGAAAAATATTTCAATTTTATGAGGATGCCAACATCCTTGGCGTAACTGCTACCCCACTTAGTTCAAACCGAAATTTACCGCTCAAGGATAATTACAACAAACTTCTTGTCGGTGAATCGATTTCAAACCTCATTGAAGGCGGATACTTGTCCAATGCGGAGACCTATCAATACGATGTGAATTTACATGGACTAAAAATTGGCACCAACGGCGATTTTACCGTGAGTAGTTCAGATTTGCTTTATAGCAATTTCTTTATGCAAGAAAAATTGATTTTTGCATACGAAGAAGTCAGCCTAGGAAAGAAAACCTTAATCTTCAACGCGGGAATCGAAACTTCCAGACGCGTGGAGGAATCGTTTAAAAAATTAAAGTACAACATTCGTCACCTGGACTCAACCTTCAGTGACAAAGATCGAAAAGACGTCATTCAATGGTTTAAGGTCACTCCTGGAGCAATCTTGACTTCAGTCGGAATTCTTACGACAGGATTCGATGAGCCAACAGTGGAATCCATCATCATTAACCGCGCGACACGATCCTTAACGCTGTACCATCAAATGATTGGTAGGGGCTCAAGGAAACTCCCAAACAAAAGTGAGTTTCAAATCATCGATTTAGGGAACAATGTACGTCGATTTGGCTATTGGCAGGATTACATCAATTGGCAAGATGCATTTAAATTCCCGGACCGCTTTTTAGAATCGCGTATTTCAGAACTTGAAGACATGGAATTTGAAGTTGAGTTTGAATTTCCAAAAGGATTTGACAAACACATGCCTTCTGCCATTCTGGAGGAATTCAACATAAAAGATTGTTATTACGAATGTTTAGACCGAGGAGAAAAAGGAAAAAATGCCATCGATTTATCCATTGAGAATCACTTCAAAGCCATTGAATCTTCGGCACAAAACCTTGATCACGCCCTTGATTTAATGCATGTTATACAAGATCACATCGAGCATCGCTTAAAGCATTACACCAAATGCATTTCAAAGAGTACGGATAACTATTTCAAATACTTACTCGAAACTTACAACCGTCAATTGGCGCAAAAAATCAGGTTGAATATTGAAGATTGATGCTTTTTCTGTAATTTTAAAAGCACATGAAAAATACCATACTTATCCTCTTTTGTTTTCTGCAAAGCTTTTCCTATTCGCAAGGATCCAAATTGAAAACATACATTGATACCAAGCAATTTTATGCACCTGGCATTGGCAATTACCTTGAGGTCTATATGCAGTTCGTTTCTTACTCTGTTCTTTATAAAAATGAAGGGAATGGACTACGATCAAAAGTTCTGATTTCAGTAGAAATTGCCGATACCACTCAAACAGTTTTCTCTGATCGGTATGTTTTAGAGTCACCAGAGGCAATCGATAGCATTCAGGATGATTTTTACGAAGTATTGCGCATTCAATTGAATCCAGGGAAATACACCATGAAATTGAATCTGCTCGATGTCAACAAAGAAGGATCAGAGATTTCAGGAAATTTACCCATTACGATTGAGGACTTTTCGAAAAACACGAAAATATCAGACATCATTGTTGCAGAATTTGCCTATCCAAGTGATGAACAAACCAATTTCGACAAATCAGGATACCACATCATTCCAATGTTGTCCAGTTTTTATGCCACAGATTCAAAAAACCTGCCCATTTATTTGGAATTGTATGGAACCGAAGAAATCATGGACAGCACTTTCCTTCTCTCCTACCGGATGATCAACACAAAGGACGCAACTGAAATGCAAGGTTTCTCTAAAACTTTCTCGTACAAAAAAGGACCTGTTATTCCCGTTTTCGAATCCATTAACATTGAAGACTTAAGCACGGGAAATTACCAGCTGGAAGTAAGGGTGAGTCGTTCAAGCAACGAGATCTTAGCGGTTCAAACCTATGATTTCGAACGAAGCAATGAAAACAACTCCATGTTTACGATGGAGAATCTCCAACTAGACCCAGCTTTTCAAACGTCTATTCCGACAGATTCAGTTTTGTATTTTTTGGAAAGTTTAATTCCCATTTCAAAACCAGCTGAAATAAAAAACATCATCGAAACATTGAAATCTAAAAATGTCGAGAATGCCCGCAAACACCTTCAGGGATATTGGGTCATCACTTCACCCACAAATTCATACGAGTCCTGGTTAAAATACAAAGCTCAAGTGGTTTTTGTTCAAGACATTTATGGGAATAATTTTCAAGAAGGATTTGAGACGGATCGCGGAAGAGTCTATTTGAAATACGGCGCTCCAAACCAAGTAAATGCTCGTGAATCTTCCCCGTCGGAATATCCTTATGAAATTTGGACTTACAATAAAATCGGAATTTACAGCAACAAACGATTCATTTTTTACAATCCAGATTTGGTCAACAATGCTTATCGATTGCTGCATTCTGACATGTTGGGTGAATTAAAAAATCCAGCTTGGCCTCAAATTTTAGCAAAACGAAATACATACAATGGCAATGTTGATGATCCAAACCAAAACAACGTAAACCATTGGGGCGGGGAAAGCAACGATTTATTTCGTCAATACTAGTCGATGAAAAAATCAATTGCAATTGTCATTCTAAATTTTAATGGTCGCAAACACCTAGAAACGTACCTACCAAGCGTTTGTGCTCACTCAGAAAATCACACGATTATCGTTGCGGACAATGCCAGTACGGACGATTCCGTCTCTTACCTCATGCAACACTTCCCAGAAGTGAAACTCATTCAACAAAATCGAAATTTTGGTTTTGCTGGTGGATACAACCTTGCGCTGGAAGAAATAAAAGGTCAATTTGACTATTACCTTCTTTTAAATAGTGACGTTGAAGTCACCGAAAATTGGATCGAACCACTTCATGCGTTTATGGAACAGAATGCACAAGTAGCTGCGGTTCAACCAAAGATAAAATCTTGGCTTAACAAGGACTCCTTTGAACATGCTGGCGCTTCTGGTGGATACGTCGATTTGCATTACTTTCCCTTTTGCCGAGGGAGGATTTTTGACTCTCTGGAAATGGATGCGACGCAATACGATTACGATGCACCTGTCACATGGACTTCTGGAGCTGCCATGCTGATACGCGCTTCGCTTTACCATGAAGTGAAAGGATTTGATTCTGATTTTTTTGCACACATGGAAGAAATTGATCTTTGCTTGCGCTTGGGAAACAAGGGACATCAATTTTATTGCGTACCGTCGAGTACTGTTTACCATTTTGGCGGAGGGACACTTGGTTATGAATCACCGAAGAAAGTGTACTTAAATTTCAGAAACAGCCTTTTTATGTTGATGAAAAATCATGCTGGCTGGCTGCTTCCAAGTTTATTCATTCGCATGTGTTTGGATGGAATTGCAGGAGTTAAGTTTTTATTAACGGGTAAATTCTCCTTAACCTGGATGGTCTTCTTGGCACACATGAACGTCTACGCACAATTTGGACGATTTTACAAAAAAAGACGTCAAATCAATACCAAATCAAGAAAATTCTTCCGCTATAATGGACGAATTATTTGGGATTATTACTTCTTGAAAAACAAGGTGTACACGTCGCTAAATAAACGAAAATTCAACTAATGAAACGATTCATCTTCGTACTTTCAATCCTTTTGAGCTCGAATTCTTTCTCACAATTGAATAACTTAATGCAAGCAAGTGATAAGGCTCAAAACGTGGTGGGGAAAATCGAAACTCCATTTAATCCATACGTTTACGTGATGCCAACTATTGGCACGGGTGGACACGGACATACTTTTCCTGGCGTTTGTGCTCCATTCGGAATGATGCAATTAAGTCCAGATACTCGGCATGATGGCTGGGATGGTTGCGGTGGTTACCATTACTCCGACTCCGTCATTTATGGCTTCAGTCATACACACTTAAGCGGAACTGGAGTTCCAGACTATGCGGATTTATTAATCGTGCCTCAATCCGGAAAGAAAGCAAAACTTCTACCAAAATACCAAGATGCAAAAAATGGTTATGGCTCAACATTCTCTCACAACAAAGAAAAAGCGCGCGCTGGATACTATGAGGTTTACTTGGAGGATGAACAAATCAATGTACGCTTAACAACAAGTGAACGTTCTGGTATACATGAATATACGTTTGCGAATGTGAAAGGCAAAAAATACATTTTGTTGGATTTAGATTACCGAGACAAAGTTCTAGACGCAGGATTCGAGGTCATCGATAATACAACTATCTCCGGGAAACGCGTTTCAGAAGCATGGGCAAATGAACAGCATTTTTATTTTCACCTAGAAACTTCCATCCCTTTCAGTTCGTCGAAAACAGTCAAAATTGCCGGGACACATAAGTTATTACTCGAATTTCCTAAAGATACGAAGGTGCTATATGTGAAGGTTGGTATGTCACATGTGGATCAAAAAGGAGCAGCTCATAATTTACAGATGGAAATTCCAGGCTTCGATTTCATGCAAGTTTATTCAAAAAACATTGAAAAATGGAACAACGAGCTGAGTAAAATCAAGATAGAATCATTGAATTTCGAAGATGCAATAATCTTCTATACGAGTTTATACCACTGCATGGTTGCACCAAATTTGATGAGTGACCTAGATGGACGTTACCGTGGACGCGATCAGAAAATTCATCAATTAGTGAAGGACAATCAATACACGGTGTTTTCACTTTGGGATACCTATCGAGGAAATCACCCCTTATTTACGTTAATTCAACAAGAACGCACGACTCAATTCATTCGTACCTTCTTACGTCAATTTGATGAAGGTGGCGATCTTCCCGTTTGGGAATTAGCAGCCTGCGAAACAGAATGTATGATCGGATACCACAGTGTTAGTGTCATTTCTGATGCTTACATGAAAGGATTGGATGGTAAAACAAAAGTTGCGGGAATGTCCTACGATGCTAAAAAAGCACTAAACGATATGCACGTTACGGCTAACATCAATGAACTTGGAAAACAAACCTATGCGAACAATGGTTATTTAAGTTCGAGCGATGAACCAGAATCTGTTTCGAAAACCTTAGAATATGCCTATGACGATTTTTGCATCGCAGAAATGGCAGCAGCATTGGGAAATGACGAAATGGCGAAAACGTACCGCAAACGTAGTTTTTCCTTCGTTAATTTATTCGATCCTAACACGAAATTCATGCGTGCGCGGCGCGGCGCTCAATGGTATGGACCCTTTGATCCTTCTGAAGTGAATTTCAACTACACCGAAGCGAATAGTTGGCAGTATTCTTTGTATGCTCCGCATGAAATTGAAGTGTTAACAAATTTATTGGGTGGAAGAGATTCCTTGGAAGCTTGGTTGGATCGTTTATTTACGACGGAAATGAAATTGTCGGGACGCGAACAGGCGGATATAACCGGATTAATCGGTCAATATGCACATGGAAACGAACCTTCGCATCACATGGCATATTTGTACAACTTCACCAATGCTCCTTATAAAACGCAATATTACATCGATCGCATATTGAAAGAAATGTATCACGCGAAACCAGATGGACTTTCCGGAAACGAAGACTGTGGACAAATGAGCGCTTGGTATGTATTAAGTTCACTCGGACTTTATCCCATTGCTCCAGGAAATACCATGTACCAAATTGGAAGGCCTTTGTTCAGCAAAGCAACGATAAATGTAGACAATCAAAGCAACACAAAAATTGACATCATTTGCAACAATCAGGGTGCAGCGAATTGTTATGTCGCTTCCGTTAAATGGAATGGGAAATTGATTCCCGATTTTCAAATTGACCATAAAACGTTGATGCTTGGTGGGAAATTAGAATTTGAAATGACCGATAAAAAACCAGCGAAATCGAACTACCCACAAATGAACACTGTGGATCTTCCTTCCGAGGTTGTTCCCGCTCCTTTCATCAAAACGGAACAACGCATTTTTGACCAAGAACTGTACTTGGAAATGGGACATGTGGTCTTGAGTCCAACGGACAACTATGAATTGAAATACCGTTTGAACAATGGTCCTTGGAATAGTTATACGCAACCCATCAAAATCAAAGAAACAACGACTGTCGACTTGCAATTGCTCCGAAAAAATGCCGCTGGAATAAGTACTGAAAGTGCGATTGTTTCTAGTCAATTTATTCGAAAGAATCCAAATGTAAGCTTGACACTCGACACGAAGTATTCAAATCAATACGCAGCATCAGGCGAAAATGCCCTTATCGACGGACTTTTTGGAGGGAATGAATTCAGAACCGGCGATTGGCAAGGTTATTACGGTCAGGATATTGTTGCAACTGTGACCTTTAAAGAACCTGAAGTGGTTCATGAATTTGGTGCTTCATGCATCCGCGATCAGAAATCATGGATTTTCTTCCCGAAAGAAATTCGTTATGAAATTTCATTTGATGGCATCACCTACCAAGCGCCGCGAGTAATTTCCATCCCATCCGCCACGAACATGGATAAAAATCCATACAACAAGAAATTCACAGTGTATGAGCAACCTTATGTAAGCTTAAAAATTAAAAGCATCCGATACACGATTGTCAATCCAGGTAATTGTCCAGATTGGCATCTTGGAGCAGGAAATCCAACTTGGTTATTTATTGATGAGCTAATCTTCAATTAAGCCTTGAACAGACGCAGTATAGCTGGAAGGTTATTCTGCTTTACTATCCCATAGGATTTGTCGACAGCACCAAACTTTCGGTAAAATTGGGCAATCGCTTCGTTGTTTGAACCAACAAAATCCAAGGTGTGGTGTGTTTCTTGAATGGAAGAAATTTCGTGATCGATCATTGCGTACATCGCTCCCAACTTTTTCCCTTCTGGCGTTGCCGTTCCTTTTAAAAAGTAAGATGTGCCTTTGTATGAAATGAATGCTCCAGAGGCAATGAGAAGGCCATTCAGGTGAATGGTTCGTATCCTTAACATTCCGCGACGCTGTGTTTCTTCCAACACGGTTGTTAATCGTTGCCAAACCGCTGGAGTGAAACCAAGTAACTCCTCCCCTTTTTGTTTTCTGAAAAAGGAAATGAATTCAGATACATCTGTTGACTCACCAAGAATAAATTCAGCAGGAATTTTCTTTAAAATCCGTTTCGCATTGGTTGTGTATTTCGCTTTGATTCCTTCAAGATCTTTCGATAAATCGAGCAGTTGAAATTTGCCAAAGGAATGAAAGACATGATGATTTTCGGAATCTATATTCAATTGAATATAACTCGCTGATGCTTTTAAAAATTCGATAATTTCTTTTAAATCTCCTTGATGTTTCGATGACACCTGGAGGTATCGAATGAAGAAAGGTTGTAAGCGATATAAAAAGCCGAATTTTGATCCTTTGGGAATATTCAAGATGTAATCCCCATCATCATCACACAGCATTTCCCATTCATTATGCAAAATATCTTGAACCCAAGACAAAGAAAAAAAATCTAATTGCTCATCCGAAGCAACCATTTGATCCCATTTTCGTTTGTCTATATGTTGCGAGGCAAGAAGTTTCAATTGTGAATTTTAAACGAAATTAACGGAATAAATTCAGTTTTAGTCTCTTCGAAGAATAAAGAATGGGGAACTTTCTCTTTTTTCTTAACTTCGTTTCGTAAATTTGAACTAATTACAAAAAACAATACCCATGAAGGCAATTAAAATTTTATGTTTTTCATTTTTCTTAGGATTAACTGCTGTTGCGCAACAAGCACAATCTCCTGAACAAAATGCGCAAGCATTAACACAAAGTCAAACGACCATGTTGAAATTGACTGCAGCTCAACAAGAACAAGTGTACACCATACATTTAGGTATTGCTCAAAAAAATCAAGGTATTTTGGCTTCGAATTATTCGGAAGAGCAAAAAAATGCCATTATCCAATCAAACGAAACGGCAAGATTAATGATGTTGAAAAACATCTTGACTCCGGAACAATATGCTAAATTAGAAAAAGTGCTTTCCGAACAAAAAGAACATTAATCGAATTCAAAACCATAAAAAAAGTCCCTGACAGTATCGTCAGGGACTTTTTTTATACATCCTTTTTTTTATTTGATCAATTTTAAGGATTTCAATCCGCGTTCATTCTGAATGGTCATAATGTACATGCCATTCGCCCAGTTTGAAGTCGACAATTGTATTTCAGGTTTCGTTACTTCTTCGTTGCACAAGGTCTTTCCATTGACATCTGTTATGGAAATGAAGGAAGTAAGTTGCTCATCCAATTGAATGGTGATGAAATCATTAAAGGGATTCGGGAATACCTTCACATCGAAGCTAGCAGATGTCACCGTTGCAAAGCAATTGTTTGATGCCAAATAGGTTGGTGCAACAAAAGCAAAAGTGACTCCCCCATCCGGACAACGCGCATAGGAAATATCCGTTGTTTGTACACCATAGTTCACCTGATCATAAATGGATGCTCCCGTGGAGAAAATCACGCTTTCGCCCGAAGCATTTAGTTTAAAGGAAGCATGAAGTCCACTTTGAAAGACATCGTTATCTGCCCAAACTACCAAGTATCCATTCGCTGGAATGGTTGTTGGAACAGGAAATGACCATTTCATTAAAACCAATGCATCGTCCGTAAGGTACATCCCTGATAAATCAATTGGATTTGGTGTTGTATTATATAACTCTATCCAATCATCATCTTCGCCATTTTGATCAAGAACACTAGTCCCGTTTGAAGCCATCACCTCGTTGATTAACACCGCACCTGGCAATGGAAAAGGAACACTAATGATCAAGGAGTGGTATTCATGTTCTGCTCGTTGCGGACTAAACAAACCAGCACTTGCATTCTCTGTATAAATATAATATTCAAAAACAATGCCATCCACCAAAGCATCAACACCATATACATGGTCTCCAGCAGCTCCATCATTGTGTAAGCCATCATCAAACATGGCAACACGATTGAATTTTAATTGATGATTGGTACGGTAGCCCAAAAAGACCGAAGTTTCATTCGCACATGTGGCATTAATGGTTATTGTTTGATTGTAAACAGGACTCGCAACCGATGAAGAAAAACTTGAGATCGTAGGAGGAACCAAAACATAATTGGTATTCGTGTTAAAATAAGAAACTCGAGCAGCCATTAACGCTTGAATTCCCGGTATACTTGCCCCTCCACCCGGTCCACCTCCACCAGTAACAGCGGTAGTTAAACTGTTTTGAAACTGTGTATAGGTGTAAAATTTATATGGATCTGAATTAACGGATGCATCAATGGTTGTGCGTAATTGGTTGGCAATTGTCAAGTAATAATCATTCGCAAAGGTCTCTTGAACAATGGTCCGAACGTGGGCCATATACATTCTTTTATACATTGGATCACCCAGGATTTTTACAATCAGAGGATGTATGTTTGATGTACTATTGGACATTGGATCCAACGTGGTTGAGGTGGTCGTGCCAGAACCGGTTCCACCAGGAAATCCGCCAAAACTCATGTTTAAATCCCAAACGGTTGGAACGAATCGTGAATTATTGTCCCAAGTCAGGTAGTAATTTTGACGAAATGCTCCGCTATACGAATCCAAATTCACGAGAACATTATTAAATGCTAACATCCAGATTGCGCGATCGATGTCCAATTTCGACTCGATGTTTGTAAAGTCGTTGTTCAAAGTATTGATTAAATCCACCAAGCGATTCCAACCATACGTTGTGCGTAATTCATAGCCATTTGCGTAGGCGGAACTATCCATGCTAATGTATTTTAAATCCGGACTAACAGAGGAACCAGGTCCAGCACCACCGATGGGATTGCATTTAAAATAGGTGTCACCACTTTGGTAGTAATTGTTCGCGTTAAAGGTTTTGCTGATGCTTTCTGCACTGGAATAAATCCCTCTATAGGTTCCATTGATGTATACATTGGCAAAATTTGCTTTTGGACAATCCATGTATTGCTCTAAAACGGCGTAGGATAAAACTTCACGAATCATTGACGGATCTTTGTAGCCGTTTTGTAATTTAATGTCCTTGTAACCTTGATAATCTTGGTTTCCTTTTATGTGATCCAATTCGATGTGCAATGGATTCTTCTGGTTGGTAGGATTATACGAACTGTTGCCCTTGTATTTCACCCCACAACTATCATATGTAATGCCATTGATGCGGACTGAGTCGGCGATGATATAGGACTCTGTTGCAAATGCCGCATCCAATTGCACATCCCAATTAGAAAAACCAAAAAACACCTCAATGGTTTGAATGGTTGAACGGTCATAAAAATTTTGAACTTGTGAGAATCCGAAAAAGGAAAGATGTAAAAAAAGTAGGGTGATTCGTTTATTCATTTCGAATGATTTTATGTTGTATTTTCTTTTGATGCTTAATCAAAGGGAAAATTGCGCAATGTGAATACAAGATGAATTCAAAGTTAATTTTTTTCATCGATGTACTTCTCGATTTTCTGGATTCGGCACAGTTATTGACAAGTCCTTGCTTATTTCTTGCGCCGAAAGGAAATTTTCCATTGTAGGAGATGCGTATATTTGAGAAATTATTTTTTTATGAAAAAATTCATCACACCATTATTTTTAGCGGGACTTTTGTTTCAAGGATGCGCGCAATCTTCAGAGGCTAAAATTTCCATTGCTCCTGAATCCACTATTCAACTTTCGACTAACATTGCATTTGAACTTGCTGATTATTTAAAATCGAATGCTAAATTGGATAATGAAGTTGAACGCATTTTCAAATTAATGGATGACACAGCAGTTGTTGCGCAATTGATCATGCCTGCGGTAGGTCGCTTGGGTCAAAGCAAAGAAACGATTGATGAACACATCAAAGCACGGATTATTGGTGGTGTTTTAATGCTGAACGGTACCAAAGAAGAATTCTCAGGATGGATTAAAGATTTTGAATCCAAAAACAAGAAATATGGCAACCTACCCTTCCTGTACAGTGCAGATGCGGAGCCAAGTTTGGTGAACCGAAAGATTATCGGTTCGACAGTGGTCAAAAAAGCGAATGAATTGACGAATGTAGCAGAGGTGATTTCATGTGCAACCACCATCTCCAATGATTTAACGAAAATTGGCATCAATTATAATTTCTCACCTGTAGTGGACATGGCTCCAAATAAAACCGTTGGATTTAGAAGTTTCGGAGCTGTTCCTGCAAACATCATTCCATGGTCAGATGCCTTCATTCAAGAAACACAAAAGAACAACATCATCGCAACTGCCAAACATTTTCCTGGACATGGATTGGTAAGTGGAGATACACACAAAGCCCTGCAAGTCATCGATGGAGAAATGAAAGAAGTATGCAACTATCCAACATTGATTGCAAATGGCGTGTTATCAATCATGGTTGGTCACTTGGCCGTTCAAAATAATGCGAAGTACAACACGGACGGACTTCCATCAACCTGTTCCGAGAAAATTGTGACCAATTTATTAAAAGATAGCCTAGGATTCAAAGGATTAATCGTCACAGACGCGATGAATATGGGAGGTGTGACAAACGTTCCAAACGCAGTTTTCATGGCTGTAAACGCAGGATGTGACATTATTTTAATGCCGCTGGATGCGAAGAAAGCACATGAAGAACTACTTAGCGCTTACCGAACCAATGCTGCATTCAAAAAGAAACTGGATGAATCAGCTAAGAAAGTGATTCGAATGAAATTAGCGATGGATTTACTCTACGCGAATTAATTCAAATATAAATCGATCAATCCTTCAGGAGCTTTTACATAGAGCTCCTTTTTTTTGCGCTGAACTTTCTGCACAAGTCCCTCAAAAATTGGAATGAGTACCTCTATCCCATCCTTGTTTAATTGCAATAGTGGGTTTGCTGCCATATCAATGACATTCTCAACAATTCCAACATCGCCGTGAACTTCATCGATTACGGTGTAGCCAATAATCTCATGATCATAGAATGTAGTCTGATCCAATTCTTGTAGAAATGTCTCTGGAAGGTAAACAGGCTTTTTTAAAATGCGTTGAGCATCTTTTTCGGTTTCAATTCCTTGGAATTTTACCGCGACGAATCCTTTCGTCTTGATTTTAATATGCTGAACAAAAAAGGGGATTAATCCACCATCTATTTCGATAAAAACAGCATCGAGCGTTGTGTAATCAGACGGATTAGAAACGTCTAAAAACAACGAAACTTCACCTTTAAATCCGTGAAGTTTCGCTATTATTCCTAAATAAAAACAATCTTTTTTTTGCATATAGCTTATTCAGCTGCAGGCTCTTCTGTTGCTTCCGTTGCTGCTTCTGCTGCTGGAGCTTCTTCTGCTGCAACTTCTTCTGCTACTGGAGCTTCTTCAACTGCAACTTCTTCTGCCACTGGAGCTTCTTCAACTGCAACTTCTTCCACTGCTGGAGCCTCTTCTACTGCAACTTCTTCAGCTACTGGAGCCTCTTCTACTGCAACTGGAGCTTCTTCAGATGCTACCTCAGCAACCGCTTCTTCAGATGCTACTTCTTCAGCAACTTCTTCTACAACTGGCGCATTTTTCGCTGCAACTACTGCTGCCTTCGCTGCCTTCGCTGCTTCTTCTGCTTGATGACGAGCTACTTTTTCTTGTTCAGCATTTTTAACTAAACCAGCTACTTTGTTTTGAACTTTCGCATCTTTATCCGCTAACCATTTTGCAAATTTCTCTTCCACTTGCTCTGCTGTTAACGCACCTTTTTTAACTCCGTTCAATAAGTGATTTTTGTACAAAACACCTTTGTAAGACAAAATCGCACGTGCCGTATCCGACATCTCCGCTCCTGTTTGAACCCAATTCAAAGTTGCTTCGAAGTTGATGTCAATCACTGCTGGATTTGCTGTTGGATTGTACGTTCCTAATTTCTCGATGAATTTACCATCTCTTTTTGCACGACTGTCTGCTGCTACCAAATGAAAAAATGGTTTACCTTTTTTTCCGTGTCTTTGTAATCTAATTCTTGTTGCCATAATTTTTACAATTTGAGGTACGAAACCTACGTTTATAAATGATTTTAGGGTGCAAAGATACAAAGGTTTTTTGAATTACTAAACTTCCAAGTGAAGTTTCTATTTACCCTTTGCTTTTATGACAATGATCACCGTATAAAACATGATCTTTATGTCCAACGCCAAACTTCGGTTTTTCAAATAGATGAGGTCAAACTTCATCCGTTGCAACATTTGATCAACGTTTTCTGCATATCCGTATTTCACTTGTCCCCAAGATGTGATTCCTGGCCTAACTTTCGTCAAGTGATTGTATTGCGGTTCTACTTTTACGATTTGATCAATGTAAAACTGACGTTCCGGTCGAGGTCCAACAAGGGACATTTGTCCGAGTAAGACATTAATGAATTGAGGAAATTCATCCAACCTGGTTTTGCGCATGAACCTACCTACCCTCGTGATGCGAGGATCTCCTTCCGAAGATAATTGGGGACCTTGAAGCTCTGCATTCACATACATCGTTCGAAATTTAATGATGCGGAAAATTTTTCCATTCATACCTACCCTATCTTGAAGGTAAAAGATCGGTCCAGGGGAAGAAAGTTTGACGGCTAATGCGGAAAAAACATAGAAAGGAATCAAACAAACAACTGCAATCAATGAAATCAAAACGTCCATAAAACGTTTCACGGTTTGTTGCCAAAAAGGCATAACATCTGGTATGATTTCAATTAAGAGCGCTCCATAAATATTCATCATCTCTACAGAGCCCGATAGGATCGCATACATATCCGGAAGAATTTTAATGCGAATGTTTCCATTGTCAATCCGCGAAATAATGTCCTTTAAGCGGTTATGATCTGAATTTTCCACCGCAATAATGACTTCCTCCACTTCGTACTTATTCAAGGTTTCTTCGAGATCCGTTGCGTGTCCTAAATAAGGCAAGGTTCCATCCAACAATTTATCTTTCCCATTCACATTGACGTAGCCAATAAACGAATTCGTATTTTGTTTTTGCTGCATCAATTCCATGTAAATTTCAACAGCCTTTTCATTCCCTCCTATTATTAAGGTTGTAAAACCATGTCCATTTTTTCGAATGTTTTGAATCAACACCGTATTGAACACCAATCGTGGAATGACCGTGAAAATAAAGTGAATTCCAAATAAGAAAAAGATGGAGCGGTAGTAATTTTGATAAGACTTTACGTCATCGTCAATCAACAATGCAAAGAAAAGTGTAATGGTACCTAGCAGTGATGCGATCAAACTCAGGTTAATTAATTTCAAGCGAAACATGCGTCGAATGTCATGGTATGTACCTTGAATGAAATAGAAAAAGACCCAAAACAAGGGAATCAATAACAATCCCAAATAAAATTTGGAATCGGCAATAAAGGCCTGGTTTTCAATTTGTGTTTTCCTGACATAAAAGAATAAGCCCCATGCGCTTGCCGCAAAGCAGAAATCAATGACAAGCAAACACGAAGCCCAAAAACGATCTTTCATCTACTTATAAATAATTTTAATGTTATCTATACAGATGAACGTCGAAGTCTGACTCGAATCAAGATTGGCTTTAAAGGCCTGAACAAAATTGGATCCATTGGTCGAATTGCCAATTAGCTCCGTTAATTCAATGTACATCTTCTTCCATTTTACATTGGAAGGAGCCTGATCATTAAATCCAGCATTATCTTGATAGACACTTCCAAGTGGACTTACGGCTAAAAATCCTTGTACAAAGGAATTTGTGTTGTAGTAATCGATCTCCATGAAACATGGTCGATTTTTCGCGATAAACAGTTGCTCTGTGGTATTTGCCACCCATACAGAATCTGTTTTATTTAGAAGGACCTTACCATAATTGAAGCCATTAAATGGAAGGGCATTTTCACTTGTTGTAAACAAGGAAGCCAAGCTCGTATTCGGATCATCCTGAATCTTTATGGAGGCATCCTCAAAATCCTCAATCCAAAAGTTTGCGTTGAACACGTAACTTGTCACCGGATTGATGGTGGTGGTTTCGTTCCGCGTTAATTGTGTGTTTACCTCGTAATAATTAACTAAAGGATAAATCATTTTACTTCCTGCAATGCCATTGTTTCGAACAGCAGGATAAACTTTTACATTCACCGCGCCCTCTTTGAGTATGGGAATTTTAAATGGGGTTTGAAAACAACCAATTAATTGGTCGTCAATGTAAAGCCAAACATCCCGAAAATCTTGGGTAAGTTGTCCTTCAGCACCTGAAAGACTAGGGTTGGATAAAAGAGATACGGAATTTACCTGAATCCAAGAAGGACTCGGATTATTCTTAATGCAAGCAGAAAGCGTAATCACCAATGCAAAATACCATAAAACTCTCATCATATCGCTAACGTATAAAAACACTTTTTATTTTACAAATTGATTAGAAGCGTGAATTTGCTCCGAAATCAATTCTGCAATTTGCAAAGCACGATGCGCATCTGTTAAACCAACCAAGGGAGGTTTGTTTTCCGAAATTGCCCAAGCGAAGGATTTTAATTCCAATTGAATCGCATTTGCGTCCTCTACTTCAATGGGGTTGTGCTGAAGTGAGCGTGAATCATCCATCAATGAATGATTTACTTTACTCCTATGTGCTTGCCTGCTTAAAAAATCGACCACCACATTTGAATCCTTCATAAAAAACCGTGATTTACGAACTTTATGCTGTGCGATGCGCGATGCTGTTAAATTTGCGACGCAACCATTTTCAAATTCTAGTCGAACAGATGCGATGTCAATGGTTCGACTCAACACTTCCATTCCAGTCGCAGAAATACGTTTCACATTTGAACGCGCAACTTTCAATGCGATATCGATGTCATGGATCATTAAATCCAATACCACGGACACATCGGAACCTCTGGATTGAAAAGGTGCTAAGCGGTGGGTTTCAATAAAAACAGGAAATTCAATGTAAGGAAGCGCATGTGTAAATGCAGGATTAAATTGTTCAACATGTCCAACCTGAACCAGTACCCCAGCTTCTTGACTGTATGTCAATAATTTTTTTGATTCTTCAACCGAAAAGCAAACTGGTTTTTCGATAAACACGTGTTTGCCTTCTTTCATTGCACGAACGGCTATGGTATAATGTGTTTCTGTTGGACTAGATACGACGAGCGCATCCACTTTATTGAGAAGATCCGTAAGATCGGAATAGGCGGTGACATTTAATTGTTCTTCTATCGCCGCAGATGTTGACGCATTGGTATCATAAAAACCCATGACTTCAAACTCTGTTGTTAAGTTTAACAAATTTTGAAGGTGAATTTTACCTAAGTGACCGGTTCCTACAACGCCTATTTTCAACATAATTGCAACAAAAAGATTAAAAAAAAGCCATTAATCAAAAGACTAATGGCTTTAAGCTGACATAGATTAATCTTATTTTTTTACAGAATCCACAACGGCTTTGAAAGCCTCTGGGTGGTTCATTGCTAAATCAGCAAGTACTTTGCGATTCAACTCGATTCCACTTTTGTGTACTAATCCCATGAACTGAGAATAACTCATACCATGAAGGCGTGCACCTGCATTGATACGTGTGATCCACAACGAACGGAAATTTCTTTTCTTTTGTTTACGACCAGAGTATGCATAAAGCATCCCTTTTTCTATAGCATTTTTTGCTACGGTCCAAACATTTTTTCTTCTTCCAAAGTAACCTTTGGCTAGTTTCATCAAGTTTTTTCTTCTTGCTCTTGATGCAACGTGATTTACTGATCTTGGCATAATTTTACGTTTTTTGATAAGGAGTGCTTCACCATGGAAGACTTAGTTACTCGTTACCGGGTTAAACAATTTTCAAACCAACAAAGGGACTATTTCATGCACAATTGCAACTTCACATTTGATAAATCGGCACTATGTACCAATCCAGCATGTGTCAAGTTACGCTTACGTTTCGTAGCCTTCTTTGTTAAAATGTGGCTTTTAAAAGCGTGTTTACGCTTGATTTTTCCACTTCCAGTGATGGTGAATCTCTTCTTTGCACTGGATTTTGTTTTCATTTTAGGCATTTCTACTTTTTTAAAAGTTAAACATCTATATCAGCTTCCTTATTTCTTTTTCGAGTTGATCATCAAGATCATCTTTTTTCCTTCCAATTTCGGCAGTTGTTCAATCACACCGCAATCAGCTAATTCTTGCGCAAATTTCAAGAGTAAAATTTCACCCCTATCCTTAAACACAATAGTACGTCCTCTAAAGAACACATACGCTTTCACCTTGCTTCCCTCTTCCAAAAACTTTTTGGCATGGGCCAATTTGAAATTGAAATCGTGGTCATCGGTATTTGGTCCAAAGCGAATCTCTTTTACGACGATTTTACTTTGTTTTGCTTTCAATTCTTTTTGCTTACGCTTTTGGTTGTAAAGGAACTTTTTATAGTCCATAATTTTACACACCGGTGGCTTCGCATTTGGAGAAATCTCAACCAAATCTAATTCTTGTTCTTCCGCTAAGGCAATACCTTTAGAAACGGACATAACTTGAGGCTCTTCACCTTCAATCACTAATCGAATTTCAGCAGCAACAATTTTGTCATTAATTCTGTGTTGCGCTTCTTCTTCTCTTTTTACAAATGGTCTCGAATTTCTTCTCATTCAATAATTTAAATACTTATGACAATTCCGCTGCGATTGCTTCTTGCACCATTGCAACAAACGCCTCTTGAGTAATTGATCCGTGATCTCCAGCGCCTCTTTGCCTTACTGATACTTGGTTTGATTCAAACTCTTTCTCTCCGACAATCAGCATAAATGGCACTTTTGCCAACTCTGCATCACGAATTTTCTTACCAATTTTTTCATTTCGGTCGTCAACAAGTCCGCGAATATCGTAATTATTTAGGAATTCTAAAACTTTTTCTGCGTACTCGTTGTATTTATCTGAAATTGGGAGGACAATAAATTGCTCTGTTGACAACCAAAGAGGGAAGTCTCCGGCACAATGTTCCAATAAAACGGCTACAAATCGCTCCATCGAGCCAAATGGTGCTCGGTGAATCATGACCGGTCGGTGTTTTTGGTTATCTGCACCAACATATTCCAATTCAAATCGTTCAGGTAAGTTATAGTCAACCTGAATGGTTCCCAATTGCCACTCACGACCTAAAGCATCTTGCACCATGAAATCCAATTTTGGACCATAAAATGCCGCCTCACCATACGCCACAACAGTTGGCAATTCTTTTTCCGCCGCAGCCTCAATAATCGCCTGTTCCGCTTTTACCCAATTCGCTTCTGAACCAATGTATTTTTCGCGATTAACTTGATCTCTTAATGAAATTTGAGCCTTGAAATTTTGAAAATTTAATGTCTTCAGTACATACAAAACAATGTCAATCACATTTTTAAATTCATCCTTTACTTGGTCTTGAGTACAGAAAATATGTGCATCATCTTGCGTAAATCCTCTCACTCTTGTTAAACCGTGCAGTTCTCCAGATTGCTCATAACGATAAACCGTACCAAATTCCGCGAAACGCGCTGGTAAATCCTTGTAAGACCTTGGTTTCGCTCTAAATATCTCGCAGTGATGCGGGCAATTCATTGGTTTTAAATAAAATTCCTCATTTGGATCTGGAGTGCGAATAGGTTGAAATGAATCCGCTCCATATTTCTCATAGTGACCTGATGTCACATACAATTCTTTGTTTCCAATATGCGGTGTAATCACTTGCTGATATCCAGCCTTGCGCTGTGCTGTTTTTAAGAAATTCTCTAGACGCTCGCGCAATGCAGCTCCTTTGGGCAACCACATCGGTAATCCTTGTCCAACTTTTTGTGAAAAAGTAAACAATTCTAATTCTTTTCCAAGTTTTCGATGGTCTCTTCGTTTCGCTTCTTCCAAGCGCTCTAAATGCTCTGTTAATTCTGCTTGTTTTGGAAACGTGACACCGTAGATGCGCGTTAATTGTTTGTTTTTCTCATTACCTCTCCAGTACGCGCCAGCAATAGCTGTCAACTTCACCGCTTTGATAAATCCAGTATCTGGAATGTGCGGTCCACGACATAAATCCGTAAAGTTTCCTTGCGTATAGAAAGTAATGGTGCCGTCCTCTAATTCAGATAACAACTCCAATTTATAGGGGTCTTGTTTTTCGGTAAAATAGGCAATTGCCTCTGCTTTTGATATTTCTTGGCGAACGAAAGGATTCTTTGCCTTCGCAAGCTCCTTCATTTTTTGCTCAATTTTTTCCAAATCTTTTTCAGAAATGGAATGATCCATCAAATCGACATCGTAGTAGAAACCACTATTTACGGGTGGACCAATCGCTAATTTGATTCCAGGATAATAGAATTCAAGTGCTTCAGCCATCAAATGGGCGGATGAGTGCCACATCGTTGATTTCCCATCTGCATCGTTCCAGGTTAACAATTGCAGTTCGCAATGTTCATCAATCGGAAGGACCGCATCCCTCACTTGACCGTTCACACGTGCTGCCAAAACATTTCGTGCTAATCCTTCTGAAATGGACGTTGCAATCTGTAATGCGGAAGTTCCCTTTGCATATTCTCGAATTGTTCCATCTGGAAAAGTAACCTGAATCATCTGTATATATCGATTTTAGAAGTGCAAAGATAATAATATCCACTGAAATCCGAAGGGATTTAGGCCTTACTATTTTGATCGGTTAAATGAACCAGTATTTGCTGAATGTCCTTTTGAAGGTTTCTAAACGAGGCCCCCATTCCATCGGAATCCAACTGTACATCAGGAATCTCCTTCGAGATATAAGAAACAAAGCGCCAAACCTCCAAAACCTCCGTCACAGAAACAGCATAAGGTTCATAACTCGGATTGGAAGAAACCAACAGCAATTGTTGCGCTTCCTTTAATTGATTGAAGACATATTTAAACACGATGCCGTCGTTATTTGTCACAACAACACATGGAGTATTCGAAGGCAAACTCAACCAATCCTGCACGAATTCACCCACGACATAAGAACCATGAGAAACGGGTGGCATCGAATCACCGGCAATTGGAAATGCTCGGTATTTTCGATTCTTCGTTAAGAACGGTAACTTCAAGGTGGGCAATTCCTTCATGTATTCTGGATCTGCATAACCAGCGACATATCCAGCCCTTACTTTTTCAGGAATCAACTCAACTTCCTCTTCATTATTGGAATTTACCACTGTTGTTAAAATACGAAGATTGGATCCTTTCGCACCGCTTTGCCAACCATTTTCCATGGTCGACCAATCCGCTTCTGCAAACTTCGAAAAATCCTTTGCGATTAATTCGTCCAAACTGACCTTATGAAATTGCGAAATGGTAATCAACATTTCTAAACTTGGCTGAGCCACTTCGTTCTCATACCCGCTGTAGGTTGATCGATTCAATCCAAGGGTTTGCGCAAGGTCTTCTTGCGACTTACCGGATCGTTTTCTTAATAATTTGAGGTTGGATGCGATGAACATAATACGTTGATTTGTTTTCAAAGATAACAAATTACGAATAACTCATCAATATTTTGATTAATATTTCATCATTGAGAAACGAAACGGTAACTAATGTATCCGCTTACATTTCCAGATCCAGCATTGAAACGAGAAATTCCAGCATATTTTAATGCCTGTTCAATCATGCAAGGTGTTGCTGCCGTACTCCGGCCTGAATCAAACGATTTTGAGACCACTTTTCCTGAATTGTTGACCGTGATATTCACCACTACGGTACCAGCTGAGTTGTACCCACAAGTATAACCTGGATTTCGAACGTACCATTTTTTGTTTTCAAAGGCGGTTCTTCCAGGCAAAGAGAAGTCCACCATGACGCTTCCAGCATATTGATTTTGACTTCCATTTTGGTTGCTGGATTGAATGTTTTTATTAGGAGATCCATTGTTCAAGGTTTTCAATCTTTCTGCTGATTCTTTTTGAATGCGTTCTCTCTCACCCGCCCCTCCAAACTCATCGTATAAACTGCGTTCAAAATCATGCGCACTTTGTTCCGGATTTCCCGTTCTTGTGGCACTTGGAGCATCTTGAGACCAGTCGTTCATAGATCGATCACGCGTGTCTGATGCGTCCCGAACTAAGTTTCGCACCTCACCATTCGCCTGAATGATTTGTTCGCGCTCAAGCGTTAATTCAACTTCCTTAGGTACCTCATCCAGCGTAACGGAGAATTCATCCGATTCAATGGCCGTTTCTTTTCGAACAGTTGTCAACTCAAGGTAAACAAATACGCCAACATATATGGTAAATATCGCCACCAATATTTTAAAGAATTGTTCCGGATTTTGAATCAACCGTCTCATTCGATTAAGCTTAAGAATGAATGTGCTTTTTGAAAATAATAGGTCACTTTACCCCCTTCAAATAAAACCAAGGTTTCAGAATCATAGCGTTGAATGCGATCGTACTGTAAAGGTAGAACTTCTTTTCCTTCTTTCGAGTACAAGCCATATTTTTCATTGATGGACACTAAAAAATACTGGTTGTTAAAATTTTTAATGGTTGAAAACGACACAGGCAACAGCATTTCCGCAGAACTATTTAACAAGCCGAAGAAGCCCCCTTTTTCAATTAAATAACCTAAATCATCAAAGTAACGAATGAAACTGTATTCAAATGGCAAAATCACCTTACCTTTTACATCCAGAAGCGCCCAATTCCCTTTGTCACGCACTGGCCAATACCCGGTGAATGGTCCACTCGCTTCATAAACGTTTTTCTGAACCATTTTTCCCGTAATGTCCATCAAACCATATTTTTCTTTTTTACGAAATACGGCATAAGCACCTTGGTAGCTTGCTAAATTAGCTGCGTCAGAAAACCATTCCATAGCAATACCCAACAAGAGTTTACCAGTCGAATCAATGTAATTAAGTTGACTTGCAACTTTCACTACTGCCCTATTTGAAGCGCGATCAAGTTCTCCTATGACTTCAAATTCGGGATGTACCGATGCCATTTTTTCTGAAAAAGTCAAAGGAAGTTCTTCTTCTGTGTAAACAACAGGGGAATAATCGCCCCGGAAATAATGCGTTTCTCCTTCTATTAAAGTTTCATACACATCATTTTTAGCAATGCTAATGTCTTCATAAATGAGTGGAAAAATTAATTTTCCAGCTCGGTTAATGACGCCGTACTTCTCCTCTTTTTTTACAATGGCGAGGTTGTTTACGAATTCTAAAATTTCATTGTACTGAAAATCAACGATTAGTTGATTTTTCTTATCGATTATACCAAAAAGATCTTCTTTTGAAACAACTGCTAATCCATCCTGGAATGGACCTGCATCATCGTATTCCGCAGGCACCATCAAGCCCCCCTTAAGATTCATGTAACCCCATTTCCCATTTTTCAACACCGGATAAAGCTCCATTTGAAACAAATCAATATCCACCGCTAATTCTTGCATAAAAGGATAATCAGGAAACTCTGTTTGAAATGTGGTATATTTTTCAGCAGAATTCTCCTTAAAATACAATTGATACACATACCTCCAGGCATCATTCACGAATGGATTCGCTGGGAATCCACGAGCAAACTGAACATATTCCTGAAGGGAATGGTTCAAGGTCGACAAGCGATAAATTTCCTTCGCTGCATCCGATAGATGAGGATTCTTCGGGCATTTTTCATAGAACTGAACAAAGGACGATAACTGTCCATCTGCCGTTATTTCTGCATATTCCAAATCATAATAAAGAAACTGGGCTTCTTGAACAAATGCTGATTCTGGGAGTGTATCCATAAAAAACACCAATGCCTGAGACGTTTTTTTGTCCTTAGCGGTTTGAAAAGCCAATTGATCACGCAAATACACGGCCGTATTCAAGGACTTATACCATGGATGGTTTGCAATAAAGTGATTCCAAGAAGCTATTGTTGGATTGCTTTTTATCTGATCAAAAACCAATTGACTCAAAACCTGTTGCTGTAACTCAATGGTACTATCATTAAAGGAAAAGTCACTTTTCCAAGCCAACTTCACTTTCTCCGGTACATTAGCCCACAATGCTTTAGACTTTAATGCGTAAAAATAAGCACTGTCGAAATTCCTAAAATCGTTCGTAATGAACAATTTTGAAAGTCCAAAAGAGGCAATGCTCCCACTCTTTTTGAGTCCAGAGCGAAAATACTCATTGGCTAAACCAAAATTTTTGTTTTGTAATTCCTCAAAGCCTTTTTCAATGGATCTTTGTCCAAAAACAGAAAATGAAAGTTGAACGCACAAAACAATTGAGTGCAGAACCGCGTTTCTTTTCCAGACATTCACTTTTTCACCACTTTTATTTCGCATGTTTCAATTCTGAAGGAATGAGGCAAACGGGAATTGGCTCCATTTTATGCTTATTGGCAGCATGGAATCCATGGTAAATACGCAAAACTTCTTTTTGTCTAACAGACAATTCGGAGGAATCACCCTGGTAATCCATTGCCCATTCAAGTTCTGGGTAACTCGCGCCAATTTGATCCTCATCACTTCTTCCATCTTCCCAAAGTCCATCTGTAGGAGCAGCGGTTAATATCGAATTCACTACCTGTACCGATTCGGCTAAGTTGAACACTTCTGTTTTGGTTAAATCAGCGATTGGACTTATATCTACACCGCCATCACCGTATTTCGTAAAGAATCCAACGCCAAAATCTTCCACACGATTTCCTGTACCTGCAACCAAGCAACGATTGGCCTGACCGATCGCGTACAAGGTCATCATGCGTAAACGTGCACGTGAATTTGCCATCGCTAAGGATTGTTCTTTTACCTCAAAAGGCATGAGTGATTCGAATTCAGAGAAAACCTTTGTCAAAGGAAGCTCATAGGATCGAACGTTTGCAAAACGACTTTTCAAATCTTGAATGTGTTCTTGCGCGCGTTGATATTCTGCGGTGGTTTGACGAATGGGCATGTTCAATAAAATGACATCTGCACCTGTTAACGCACACAGCGTTGATGTCAAAGCAGAATCGATTCCACCTGAAACTCCGACAATAAATCCTTCAACCTTTGCCTGTTGTTGGTAAGCTTTTAACCAAGCTACAATATGAGAAACGATTGGATTCAATTAGAACAGGATTGAAAATTTCAAGGCCACTTGATTTTGAGTTGACTTATTAGAGAAGTAAACTTTATTCAAATCATTATCTAAAATGAATAAAGACTTTTTGTCGTCGGATCGATCCAAAAACAAAGGCACAAATCCATAATAATACCCTATTTCCGCTTTTAAAACGGTCGTTCCTGCAAAATTCCATTCTGCTCCTGCGGAAAAACCAATGTTCGAATTAAAAATGAATAATTCTCCTTTGGAGGACATATCAATGTTATCTTGATTTTTCCACAATGCAAGTGGATCATTCAGATTATCAAGCGAAAAACCCGTATCGTTGATTTTATTGGATACTAAAAAGCGATTTCGCAAGCCGAAATTGGCAAAGTATCGAAAATCACCTATGAATTCTGTTCTGAAATTCAAGTAGATTGGCAGGCTGATGTATACAGGATTATAAGTGCGCTCACTCATTAAAAAATATTTATCGGTTGTCGCAACAGTTTCTTTCTGACTTTTAATTACCTTATCCGTGTAACGGTAAAATACATTTGCATCTTCTTTTTTGAACTTTAAGTTTTCAATGTCAAATTCCAATCCGAAGGTATAAGCCAGGTTCTTACTTTCTTTAAAAGCCTTCGTAAAATTTGTCCCCACGGTAAATGTTGCTCCTACCCCATTCGCCGAAAGATAATTGGTACCCATTTTCAACATGCTTACACCTACTCCACCAACCATTCCTGCTTGCAGGGATTTATCACCGACCGTTTGAGCTTGGATTCCATAAGTCAAAAAAATCGAAAAAATGGCGCTTGCTAATCGTTTGATTGAAATTGATCTCATGTGATTCTGTTTTAAGTGTTAATTTTGAGCAAAAATAAGAATTATCGTGAAACACTTTCGATTCCTAACTAGCCTTTTTGGATTAGTCATTTTCATCTTTGCCTCCTGTTCCTCGAACACTTACGAAGTAAACGTGGATGAAGTTCCATTATCCATCGATTTTATTCACCTGGATTCCATGGCTTACCACGCAAGTTGGAACCAACGAGATGTCCTTTTCATGGATTTAAAAAAGAAGGACCCCGAACTCTTTCAATACGCATTCTCTTATGCCATCGAAGTTTCCTTGGCCTCTGACACTGCATTTAGAAATGGAATTGACCGATTTTATAGCAATCCATACATCGTTTCGTTGGAGAATAAAATTCAACAAAAAGGTAAATGGAGAAAGGAAACGAGTCAACAATTACTGAACGGATTCAAACGTTTGTCCTACTTTTTACCAAAATGGAAAAAACCAAAATCCATCTATTTCATCAATAGCCGTTTTGCCGCAAGTGCCTATTGCTCAAATAAATCCATTGCGATTGGTGAAGATCGCTACCTTGGTCCAAAAGACAAACTGGTGCAAGCTTTACCTCCATCCCAATTTTATGGATGGATAAAAGAAGCCATGCAACCATCTTTCGTTAGTTCAGATGTCCTACTAGTTTGGATTAGTTCACACGGAATAGAAGAAACAACAGAAAACTATGCAAGCGAAATGATTCGTTGGGGGAAAATGCTGTTTCTAACGCATATTTGCCTCCCTGAATTATCAGAGGCGCAAATCGTTCGTTATTCTAAAAAAGATTTCGATTGGGCCGTTGCCAGTGAAAAGGCATTTTGGACTTATTTGGTGGACGAGGAATTGTTATTTAAAACCGATGAAGAAACCCGCATGAATTTGCTCCACGAGGGACCTTTCACTACAGGACTCCCAAAAGAAAGTCCAGACAGGATGGGGCGATTTCTAGGTTATCAAATTGTCAAACAATACATGGAAAACAACGATGTAAGCCCGAAGGAATTGGTCAACATCCCGTATAATAAAATCCTTCAAAAATATCAAGTCAACTAATTATGAGCGATCAAATCACAAAAAAATCAGACATCATTCTCAGCGTTGGATTAGATGCCAATCAAATTCCAGCAGCCATTAAATGGAGTGCCATTGACACCAATGTTTCCAATGCAGAAGCTTCCGCTTTTTTACTGTCTATTTGGGATCCAAAGGAGAAAAACACGATGAAAATTGACTTATGGACAAAAGACATGAGCATAGAAGAGATGAAACAGTTCTTTCATCAGACCTTACTCACGATGGCAGATACGTTTGAAAAAGCAACGGGAGAACATTTGATTAGCGAGGATTTAAGGGATTATTGCTACCATTTTGCGACAAAAATGGAAATCCTACCGGAGGAATGAAATTCACATTAGAAAAAATGCGCACCAAGCATTTAGACACGGTTCAATATTTCTTAACTACAGAAACAGAAAACACTTGTTTAAATGACTTCATCGGTCAAGAAATTCAGCTCAATTGGACAGGAGTCATCACATGTCGAACTTGCCAAAAGCGCACAAAAAAGTCTTTTGGTGAAGGATTTTGTTTTTCTTGCTTCAGTACGGCAGCCGAAGCGAGTCCATGCATTTTACATCCCGAATTGTGTGAAGCACATTTAGGGAAAGGACGTGACATTGAATACGAATTAAAGAACCACAATCAACCGCACTATGTTTACCTTGCCGCAACCGACATTGTGAAAGTTGGAGTAACGAGGTCCACTCAAATTCCCACACGGTGGATTGACCAAGGAGCTGGAAAGGCGATTTTATTGGCTGAGGTTCCAAATCGTTATTTAGCCGGAGTCATTGAGGTAGCATTAAAAGATTTCTTTGCCGACAAAACGAATTGGCAGAATATGTTGCGCAACATGCAAGACGAAACCATTGATTTAATCGAAGAAAAATGGCAAGTTTGCGACGAATTACCGTCGGACTTAGCTCAATATTGGCTTGAAAACGATGAAATTCTTACTTTTAACTATCCGGTAATGAATTATCCAAGTAAAGTTCAATCCATGACCTTCGACAAAGAAGCATGTATCTCAGGGAAACTAAGTGGAATTCGTGGCCAATACTTGTATTTCGACGACCATAAAGTCATCAATATCAGAAGGCATACGGGATATGAAATTGAATTTAACGCATAATGGTACTTTTCATTCATAAAGTTTTGGATTTTTTCTATCCGCTTGTCAGGCGATTTCTTGACAAGACTACCTACTATTACGCTGCTTGCGGGACAGGAAATTTGGTGCTTAGTTGGGTCTTATTCTTTGTCTTCTTTCAATTTATTTTCCAGAAACAAGATTTCACCTTGTCAAATTTACCGTTTGGCATGGAGACAAAAACCCTTTCCGCCTTAACGCTTAGCTCGCTGATATGCGCATGCATTTCCTTTGTCATTGGCTTTCTCTTGATGCGCTATGTTGTGTTTACGGAAAGTCAATTGCGTGGCAGATCTCAATTCTTACGTTATGGATTAAGTGCGATCATCACTTCTACCACGAACTGGGGACTTTTAAAAATTTTGGTATTAGGATTGGGTGTTTTCCCATCGATAGCGAATGTTTTCGCATCCTGCGTTGTCGTAACCATCAGTTATTTAATGCAGCGTAAATTCAGCTTTAAGTGAGCTTAGTTCACCGATTTGTATTTCAAAGCTAGTTCAAAAGAACCGCGAGGCAAACGGTTCAACTCAATGGACTCCGATGCCACATCAAAAGGCAAATAAACTGCACACAAGCTGTTTTCAACCAAGTAAACATGTGCATGCATTTCTTTTGGTAAGGCACGGTAAATTCCCGTTAAAACATCAAATCTTGGATACTCCGTATCCTTTTTAGCATCGTGCCATACAAGAATAGACTTGTCGCTTTTGAGGTAAGAAAGCATTTTTTTTGTGTCGCGGTAAACAGCATCCGTTGAATGGTCACCATCGATGAAAATTAAGTCAAATGTTTTATTTAATTGAGCGAAGTTATACGTTTGAGAATCACCAAAAACATGGTGAATGTTTTCGACTTTTTTGGAGAAAAACCGGTGTGAATCGACATAGTTTTTTTCAAGTCCAAGTTCCAACAACTGGTCATCACCCAAGTTAAACGTGTAAACAGAATCGACATAAGGAGCAACATTTGCCGCACTTTCCCCTCTCCACGTTCCAATCTCTAAGTAATCTTTCACCTGGTATTGTCGACACAGCAATTGCAATAACGCGAAATCCGTTGCTAAGGATGATCCAGAAAGAAAGGCATAGGGTGAAACGATTACTTCTTCGCTTTTCATTAAGTCCAACAAACGAATTTGTTTTAATGCTAGTCCAGGAAATGCACCTTGAAAATCTTCTTTTAAAACGGATTCATCGTTTAACACATTATTCAACAAATACGGTTTTCGGATGATTAATTTGAGGGCCTTAAAAAACTTACGGAACTTACTCATGTGCTAGCTGCGCTTTGATAAATGATGCTTCAATTGACCGAGGTTTGATTTTAACTCGGAAATGCTTGGGAATACCACAAAGGTAGCGCCTTCTTTTCGAAAATATAGAATCACCACCAAAGAAGTAACGAAATAAGAAATACTAGCCGTAACTGCAGCTCCTTGAATTTTCAAGAGAGGAATGAAATAATAGGCCGCAATGCAGGTTACAATCAATCCAATCCCAGATGCAACCGCATTCACATAGTACTTTCCATGCCCAGAAAAATAATGCCCAATGATCAAAGCATAATTAAACACCCAGATACCCGGTGCTAAATACCAAAACAATTGGTTCAATTCGTTGAATTCTTTGCCGAATAACCAAGAAAAAAACGCACTTGGAATCATGACCAGAATGAACAAGCCTACAAAGGCAATTAACAAGCCATACTTCGTCAATTGCTCCGTGATTTTCTTTGTGTAATTGACATCCTTGGAATTGGAAATGGTTGCATATTGCCACAAGGAAATACTCGTGGAAATCATCCAAATGGACTCAATCACGGAGACGGCATTGGAATAAATACCTACTTGAGCGGTTCCACAATCCTTTTCTAAAAAGAAATAGCTGATTCGAAAACTTAGCAATTGAAAAACATGCGCCAATTGATTTTGAAAACCATAATAAATCAATGATTTGAAAGTCGGCCAGGTTTGACTCCAATCATGAGCAACTTCGCTTTTTACCGTTGGACGAATGAACAATATACTTTGAAGTAAAGTGAACCCATAAGCAAAAAATAGGGCATTAACATAAGCATCTACTGTGCGATCCCAATTCAACAGGAACTGAACACACAAACTCCCAAAAGTCAGGACGGGAATTAAAAAGCTCAACAAGTTAAAATGCCGTAAATTTTCTTTGCCCAGAAGTACGGAACTATGAATGGAAATAACGGATGACATGGTGCTCAAAAGCACAACGGAAAGAATAAATTTGGTCGGAATTAAATCGACGAATACAAGCAGGAAAAACGTTAAGACTCCTACAAAAATCGTCCATAAATAAGAGGCAATAAAAAGCTCCTTTATTTGGAGTTTATTGGCTAAATAAACGATGGATGCACCACCAACCATGTTGTCAAAGATGGTGATTAAGGCAATCATGGTTAGGACAAGGCTCTGCTCCCCTTTTCCTGATGCTCCAATGTACTGCGAAACGATCACAGCAATCAAAAGATTGAGGACCGCAGTCAATAGCCTTACACCAAAATTACCGAGTATTTTACGAAGCATGTTCCGTCAAAATGGATTCGTAAATCTGTGTAAACTCTTTTCCAATGGCGTTGTAACTAAATAATTCTGAGGCTCTTTTGTGCATATCGTCCGACTGATAGCTGGACAAACGTTCAATTTGCTGATTTATTGCAGTAACAAGTGCTCCGAGGTCCTCCGAGGGAACCAAAACACCATCGTTTGCTTGGATGATTTCATCGATGCCGCCAACGTTTGTGGAAACGACAGGAACGCCACAGGAACGCGCTTCTATCAATACACAGGGCAAATTCTCGAAACGACTTGTCAGAACAAACAAGTTTGCTTGTTGAAGAAGTTGAGCAATGCCTTTCGCATCCTTGATGCCATGAAAGATCACATTACCGCTTATACCGAGACGCTGAATTTCTGGTTGAAAAAAATGGTAATCACCATCACTTATGATGTTTAGTTTTGCCTTCGGGTGCGTGAGTAGCATTTGTTGAAATGCCTCTAGCAACAAAAGTGGGTTTTTCTGAATTGGATCTAGTGATGAAACATGAACCAACTGAATGCCTTCGTTTATTATTTTCTCTTTTGGTACAAAAACATCGGTGTCAATGGCATTATAAACCACTTTCATTTCGCTATTGATGCCAAACGATCTCATGGCCTTAGCAAGATTTTCACTTACCGGCAAAATGCTTGCTGCTCGATTCGCTGAAAAAATGGTCATCTTGCGTTGCCAAAAACCCAACTTTGCTTGTGCAGAATGATGGTAAACCGTCCAATGCTCTGTAATGACGTAAGGAATGCGGTGGATTTTCTTCACCAACCATGCGACAAATCCAATTGGATAAACCACATTCGCATGAACGATGTCCGGATGGAATCCATCTTTTTTCAACTTTTTAAGGTAACGAAGGTAGCATAATAGGATGCGTAGGTAATTCCAGATTGAACCTAAAATCGGGATACGAGATTTGGATAGATAAATGATGCTTGTCGGAAAAGGTTCGCTAGAATAAACAAGTTCTTGACCGTGTTTAAGGCTTTCATCCAAACAAACATAAATCAAATGAACATGGTTGAATTTTGCAGAAGCAAATGCATGTTGAAACACAAAATTCCCATGGGTAGGTTTTATCCGATTCGGATACCAACTTGATAGGAATAAGACGTTCCTTTTCTGCATGCCTTATGGCTGTTTTCTAACTCAGGTTTTGTTCGTATGCTCTCTGCAATTGCAACAACGCATATTCGATTTCTTCTTTTGTGGTGTAACGTGAAAAAGAGAAGCGAACATTTGGACGAGACATATCCGCACCAATTCCCTCCAAGACGTGAGAACCTTTTGTTGCGCCAGAAGTACAAGCACTTCCTCCACTCACTGCGACACCTTTTAAATCCAAGGTAAATAGTAACATGCTTGTTTTATCCGTTGCAGGCAAGCAAACATTGAGCACTGTGTATAGCGCTTTATCGGAATCCGTTTCCCCATGGAAGGCTACTGTCGTAAACATTGTTTTCAATTCTTGGATCATGAACGACTTCAATTCATATACATGTTTTTGATGTCCTTCCACATCTTCGTACGCTAAGTCCATTGCTTTTGCTAAACCGACAATACCAGCGATGTTCTCTGTTCCCCCACGTAAGCCTCTTTCTTGAGCGCCACCATGGATAAACGAAGAAACTCTGGTTTTCTTGTTCACATATAAAAATCCAATTCCTTTTGGACCATGGAATTTATGCGCAGCACATGTGATGAAGTCTATGTCTAGTTCCTTTAAGTCAAAAGCGTAGTGAGCCATCGTTTGAACGGTATCTGAATGAAAATAAGCGTTGTATTGACGACATAAATCAGCAACCTTTTTCAAGGGAATCATGGTCGCAATCTCATTATTGGCGTGCATTAATGAGACCAAGGTTGGTTTATTCTCCTTTAGCAAGGTTTCCAAATGTGCTAAATCAACATTTCCTTTTGAGTCCAAGTTGACCAGAACCAATTCAATTTTTTCATGCAGGGAAATGGCATCTGCCGTATGTCCGACAGCATGGTGTTCGATTGCGCTTGTAATGATGCGTTTGACTCCTAGTTGTGTAACCGCCGAATGAATGGCCATGTTGTCCGCTTCTGTTCCGCCTGAAGTAAAAATAATCTCTGAAGGTGAACAATTAAGATGCTTGGCGACCGTTCGACGAGACGTTTCCAACAATGCTTTTGCATTTCGTCCAAACGAATGAGTAGAAGAAGGATTACCAAAAGTTTCTCTTAAAACAGGAATCATGGCTTCTACCACTTCAGGAGCGACAGGTGTTGTCGCTGCATTATCTAAATACACACGCATATCGAAGTTTTGGCGAAGATAAGAATTTTATGGCACTTCAATAATTCTGTCAAAGCTGACAAGAATTTATGGTAATTTTAAATCATGAACGAAGACTTGCTTTATTTCTGGGGAATGGGAATCCTTTTTGGCCTCGTTATGCTCTATTCAAAACCACCGATTGGATGGAAATATTTTCATGGGATTATTTTTTTAAGCTATTTTGTTAATGCTTATTGGCAAATGAACGATGGAAACCATTCAAACGGAGGGATGTATAGCATCCTCGTTACAATTGCAACTGGATTACACATCATTATTTACTTAATTGGAAAAGTAATATTTGGTTTTTTCAGGCGACAAAATCTTAAAACAGAACAGCGTTCTAACCTGAATCAACAACAAAACAAAACTCAAGAGGAAGATTAATTCCTGTAACTACTTAAGCGAAATTAAGGACTTTACTTTTACTGTATTTTTACCAAAATTGAAAGGCATCAGGGTGTCGCAAAGTGGGTAATCGTAAGGAACATGAACGAAAAAGGATCCTTTTCGTAATAGGATATCGATGCGATTCAAATCTGGTTTTGTACAACGACGCTGAATTCGGTTCTCTAAGCGAGATGTGATGTTTCGTTTGAAATCCGCATGCGGCTCGAAAATAACGGTAAAAAGGGAATCATTTTTTAAGAAATAAGTCTGTACTTCCTTGAATTGAAAATCTTTGTTTCCCATGGGACACGTTACTTTCACGATCTTAGACATGCACAGCAAGCTTTTGCTATAATGTTCGACTTTATACGAAATATCTAAGTATTCCTGTTCTGCACAGAAGACCCCAATGGTGTCTTTTTTCACCAAATCAAGGATCAAGGAATTAAATGGCTTAGATAGGAATTTCGGGTAATTTAAATGAATGGTATTTAATTGAACATCTTTCTGCTTCGACGAAAGTTGCGGCTCATGAAAGGATCTTGATACCAAGTTCAAGCGCTCATTCTCGGCAGTCCGATCCGTATTGCATGAAGGAAGAACCATCCAAAGAATGAGGAGAACAAATGCTGATGTCTTTTTTAATGAATGCATGTTTATTTCACTACTTGTCCGTACAAATCATAATGATCCGCACTCGTAATTAAAATACGCTCAAAATCCCCTAATCGAACAAAAGACTCTGATTTTTTGATTAACACCTCATTGTCCACTTCAGGAGAATCAAATTCGGTGCGACCAATGAAGTAATCACCTTCCACGCGATCGAAAAGCACTTTGAACTCCTTACCAACTTTCTGCTGATTCAATTCGTAGCTAATCCCAGACTGTAGTTCCATGATTTCATCGGCACGTTTCTTTTTGAGCTTTGCTGAAACATCATCTGTGAATTGAAACGCATGTGTATTCTCTTCGTGAGAGTAAGTAAAGATTCCTAAGCGGTCGAAACGACTTTTCTCCACGAATTCATACATCTCCTTGAATTCAGCTGCCGTTTCACCGGGATATCCAGCAATCAAGGTTGTTCTTAATGCGATTCCGGGCACTTTTTGACGAATGGTTTGAATCAGTTCTTCCGTTTTTTCGCGGGTAATCCCACGACGCATGGCTTGTAAAATTTTTGTTGAACCATGTTGCAAAGGCATGTCCAAGTATTTGCAGACATTGTCTCGTTCGTTCATCACATCCAACACATCCATAGGGAATCCTGAAGGATAAGCGTAATGCAGTCGGATCCATTCGATTCCTTCCACATCGGAAAGGCGTTTAATCAAATCGGACAAAGCTCTTTTTTTGTATAGATCTAATCCGTAATACGTTAAATCCTGAGCGATTAACATCAATTCCTTTACTCCTTTTGCGGCAAGATTTTTTGCTTGCAGTACCAAGTCCTCCATTGGAGTGGAAAGGTGATTCCCACGCATGATCGGAATCGCACAAAACGAACACGGGCGATCACAACCTTCTGCAATTTTAAAATAAGCATAATGGTTGGGTGTCGTTAAAAGACGTTCACCTACCAATTCATGCTTGTAATCAGCCTTCAAGGTTTTTAGCAAACGAGGTAAATCCCTCGTGCCAAAATAAGCATCTACTTCCGGAATTTCTTTTTCCAAATCGTCTTTGTAGCGTTCGGACAAACAACCCGTCACATATACTTTATCGACCAAACCTTCTGCTTTTGCTTCCGCATAGCGAATAATCGTATCAATTGATTCTTGTTTGGCGTTATCAATGAATCCACATGTATTGATGATAACGATTTCAGCATCATCTTCCATTGACTCGTGTTCGACGTCAAAATGATTCGCTTTTAGCTGCGCCATCATAACTTCGGAATCGTAGGTATTTTTTGAACAACCCAACGTCACGACGTTTACTTTGTTCTTTTTAAGTGTTTTTGTTTTCATTGCGTGCACAAAAATAGGACACTTTAGCGAAATGGTATTATTTTTGACCCTTCGTAAATTAAAAAACCTGAGATTATGCGTTATTTAGCACCCCTTGTTCTATTTTTATTTGCTTGCGGTAGTCAAAAAAACCTCACACATTCTAACATGAAAGAAATTGACGTGCAAAAAGCCACTATTATAGAAACGAAAAAGGAAAAAGTATATGCGGATCCTTTTGTCATTCAATCGGCTAAAATCACTGGGAATCAAATCCAAATTATCGTGACAACGTTTTCTGATTTAAACACCACTGCTTTCACGTTAACGGGCGATAGCACCTTAGCGAAATCCCTTCCTCCAATTCGAAGCATCCAATTGAGCACTGATTTCATCCCTGTTACTTCTAAATCTGGAAACTTAACACAGAAGGAACTTACGATGTATTTTGACATAAGCGAATTAGCCTACAAAAAAGAGTCTGGATCACAAATTTACCTACAATTTGAGGGAGCGAATGAACGCCTCTTATATACCTATCAATAATGGAAGAAGAACGAATTGACAAAATCATCATGGAACGCGCACTTGTTTCATCACGTGTTCGGGCCGAAGAGCTCATTCGAAAATTTGGTGTACTTGTCAATGGAAAACTGATTTCCAAACCAGGAAAAAAAGTTCCGGTAGATGCCGAAATCGAGTTGATTTCGGAAGAAATTCCTTGGGTATCTAAGGGCGCATTAAAATTAGTTGCAGCGATTGATGAATGGTCATTTAACTGCACAGATAAAGTATTCATCGATTTGGGTGCAAGTACTGGTGGATTTACAGAAGTGCTTTTATCAAAAGGAGCGAAAAAAGTATTTGGAGTAGACGTTGGATCAAACCAAATGCATGAACGCATCAAAACAGACGAGCGCGTTATCAATTTAGAAAAAACACATGCGCGCGATTTAACAGAGAAACAAATCACCGAGGAAATCGATGGATTGGTGGTAGATGTCTCTTTTATAAGTTTGGAAAAGGTCATTCCTTTTGTGATTCGATTTTTGAAACCAAATGCAGAGGTGGTCTTATTAATCAAGCCACAGTTCGAATTAGGACGTGCATTTTTATCCAAAGGTGGAATTGTAAAGGATGTTCGACAATACCCCATTTTATTGGAAACAATCAAATCCATGTGTGAACGAAATCAACTTCAATGGCAAGCATACATCGACTCCCCTATTCTTGGTGGCGATGGAAATAAAGAATTTTTAGGTTATTTTAAACGAAAATAAGTTTCTTTGCATTCATTATGACTATTGACGAATTATACAAAGCATTCAACGACATTGATTTCCAAGCAACGCGCATTTTAAAATCAAAGCGTTTGGATTTAGATCACCTTCATAAATTCAATGAGCGTTCGGAGGAAATACGTCAACATTTGGTTAAAATGCGCTTAAACGACAGCATTCACGAAACGATGTCACAATTGGAGCGCATTGACGAGGAATTTCTACCAAAACTTTCGTTTGGCCGTAAAGTATGGAACATCTTGCTTTTTGGACAACACAAGAAACGGTTTCAAACGAAAGGTCAGCTTCAATATTTCATGAAGGAAGTTTCCAAAAGAAAACAATTGTTCATCTATGCAAAAGTCGAGTTAAACGTAGATTGAGTGCAAACTCAATTTTTCGCAGCTCGCTTAAATGCTAGCAAGGTACGCTTCTCCAGCACTTATTTGAACTACTTGACCCATAACGGAGCAAGAAACGTCATTTGTGCCGATGTTTTTCACAGAAACCTGTTGTTTATCAATTGAAATTTCTAATGGCACTGTTTGATATAGGATTCGGAAAGTGTACGATTGCCATGCTTCCGGAATAGTTGGATTGATTTCCAAACCTGATTCATGGACACGAACCCCTGCCATGCCTTCTACAACGGCCATCCAAGTTCCAGCCATACTTGTAATGTGTAGGCCTTCATCCGCTTCGTGATTGTAGTCATCTAAATCCAAACGAGAAGTTCGTAAATACAATTCATATGCTTTCGCCAAATTTCCAATTTTCGCGGCAAGAATCACGTGAACACAAGGAGACAAAGATGATTCGTGTACCGTTTTTGGTTCATAGAAATCAAAGTTTTCACGAATGGTTTCTATATCAAAATGGTCTTCGAATAAATACAATCCCTGAAGGACATCTGCTTGTTTGATGAAGATTGATCGAAGAATGCGGTCCCACGACCAATGTTGGTTAATTGGACGTTCCGTTAATGGTAAATCATGCGCCGATAATTGTTCTTTATCCATGAATCCATCTTGTTGGAGGAAGATATTCGTTCCTTCCAAAACAGGGAAATACACATTCTCAACAATATGCCTCATCGCTTTGATCTCCTTTTCGGACATCAGTTTATTGTTTGAACCACCAATTTCTTCGTTTATTTTCAAACAATAATCGATACACCAACGCGCGATGTAATTCGTATACCAGTTATTGTTGACGTTGTTTTCGTATTCGTTCGGTCCAGTTACACCCAACATCACATATGCATTTTTACTTTCAGACCAGTTAAAACGTTGCGTCCAGAATCGTGCAATTCCTAAAAGAACTGGGAATCCATATTGCTTTAAATATTCGCGGTCACCCGTATGTCGAACGTAGTTATAAATACCAAACGCAATGGCTCCGTTACGGTGTATTTCTTCAAACGTAATTTCCCATTCGTTGTGACATTCTTCACCGTTCATGGTTACCATTGGATAAAGAGCCGCACCATCTTTGAATCCTAATTTTTCAGCATTTTCAATGGCCGCATTTAAATGGTTGTAACGATATACCAACAATTGACGAGCGATTTTCGGGTCAGCCGTTTTCAAATAGAAAGGCAAACAATAGGCTTCCGTATCCCAATAGGTTGCTCCACCGTATTTTTCTCCAGTGAATCCTTTGGGTCCAATGTTTAATTTGGCATTTTTCCCTGTGTATGTTTGATACAAATGGAAAATATTGAAACGAATTCCTTGTTGAGCTGCTGTATCGCCTTTGATGACAATGTCCGCATTTTCCCATATTTTCAACCAAGCTTGTTCGTGGTCCTGACGCAATTTGTCAAATCCTCCGGTATAAGCATCGCGTACTCTTGAAATCGCTTTCGCTGCCAATTCAAAATCGGAATGATTCATCGTCGACGTAATCGCCACATACTTTTTCAAGGTGTATGAAATTCCTTTCTCTAGGTAATGCTCAAAATTATTTTCCACGTAAAAATCGCGTTCTGCGACATTCGGATGAATGGTCAACAATTCAGACTCTTTCCAGAATGAAAAACGCATGGCAGTGGCAACTGAAAAATTCGTCTTTTTGGTACGACCGCATATGATTCCTTTTTGCGCATCAACCTTGCGGCTATCCTCAATCCAGAAAAACTCATCGTAATTGGCGTCGTGGTTACTTACTTTCCCATCCAAGTATGGAGTAAATTTTACATTTCCACTAAAATTAATGGGAGTAACCGAATAGGAGATTGCAGCGACTTCCTCTTTTGCCATCGAGCAAAAACGAATGGATTGCACTTCCAATTCTTTTCCGTTTGACAATTTCACCTTGAAATGACGCGTTAGCAAACCATGTTGCATGTCCAATTCTCGGTGAAAAGATTTGACTTCACAGGAATTCAAATCCAATGGAATGCCATCTACTTCGATGTTAATTCCGATCCAATTGCATGAATTAAGCACTTTTGCGAAATACTCTGGATACCCATTTTTCCACCAACCCACACGTGTTTTATCGGGATAATAAACACCTCCAACATAGCTTCCCTGTAAGGAATCACCTGAGTACTGCTCTTCAAAATTGGCACGTTGACCAAAGGAACCATTCCCAATACTGAAGATACTTTCCGCTTGTTGTTGTTTACTTGGATCAAATTTATTTTCTACTATTTTCCAAGCATCAATTTCAAACAAATTACGCATACGCTTCTAAACTAAATTCCGTTAAATCATTAAAATATTTTTCTGCCATTTCAGCAATATGCGGATTCCCCACGGCAAATGCATGAAATCCACCTGCTTTCGCTGCTGTAATTCCACTCGCTGCATCCTCAAATACAATGCATTCAGATGGTTTTAAACCTAAGGCATTCGCTCCGTTTAAAAACACCTCAGGGTGAGGCTTTGGATCGGTTACACCGTTGCCATCGATGACTACATCAAAAAGGTGATCGATCTTCAATAACGTTAAAATAAACTTTGCATTTTTACTAGAGGATCCTATTCCTAGTTGAACGCCCTTTGATTTAGCTTTCAACAATAAATCTAAAACTCCGGGAAGTAAATCTGATTGATTCAGTTCCTGAATGGAGTCGACGTAAAAATCATTTTTACTTTTTAGTAAAGCTTCAAATTCCTCTGACGAAATAGATTTAGAACCAAGATCAAGTATTTTCTTCAATGAATCTGCACGACTCACGCCTTTGAGTAGTTCGTTGTGCTCTTCTTGAAAGTCGATCCCCAAAGCGTTTGCCGTTCGTTGCCAAGCGATGAAATGGTTGTGCTCTGTTGTCACAATCACACCGTCGAGGTCAAATATCAATCCTTTAATTTTATCCATGAATGGCATTTTGATCGGTAATGAAAAGGTTACAGAAACCGGCAATAAGGAGCGCTGTACCAGCTAACATCATTGGTGCAATGGCATCTGCACCAAAAAATTGAGCGAAGAAATTAATCCCTCCTAGAGCTGCACAAATTTGCGGAATCACAATAAACATGTTAAATAAGCCCATCATTAATCCCATTTTTTTCGAATCTACCGAACTCGAAAGCATGGCATATGGCATGGATAAGATACTACCCCAGGAAATTCCAATGAGTGAAAAACAAATCCAAAGATAGGATGGGTCTGGAATGAACTTCATAAAAATAAATCCTAATCCACCCAAAATCAATGAAGTCATATGAATCAATTTTCGATTCACGCTTCTTTTTGCCGAATAAAAAACGATCAGCAAGGCGAAAGCCATGGAACTCAGACCATATACACCCATGTCAGAACCAACCTGATCCGCAGCATGTTGATACACCACATTAAGCTTTTCGAAAGCCATTTTCTCAGAAGAAATCGCCATGTTGAATTCCGCTTTATTTGGTGCAGGGGCATGAAAAACATGCTCAGTCAACGCTGGAGTAGCCATGCTCCACATGGTGAAAAATGCAAACCAGCTAAAGAATTGAATCAAACCTAATTTCAACATGTTCGAGGACATGGATGAAATCGATTGAAAGAAATCCTTAAAAAAAGAACTGTTTTTCTTCTCTAATTCAAGTAGTTCTTCATTTTCCGGTGGATACTCTTTCGTTTTAACAACCGTGTAGATGATGCTCGCAAGAAAAACTAGCGCCCCAACGGCAAAAGCGACCTTTACGTTCAATGGTATGCCCTGTTCATTTGGATTTTCTTCTAATCCTACTTTTGTTAAAAACCAAGGCAGATTCGAAGCAATCCACGTACCAATACCGATAATCAGCGTCTGCATGACAAAACCATAAGACCTTTGTTTTTCTGGTAGTTGATCTGCGACAAGTGCCCGAAATGGCTCCATGCTTATGTTAATGGAAGCATCAAGTATCCATAGGAAACCAGCAGCCATCCACAAAACAGAAGAATAGGGAACAAAAAACAGCGCTAAGGAACTTAAAATAGCTCCAATCAAAAAATATGGTTTTCTTCTTCCAAAACGAGGAGACCACGTTCGGTCAGATAAAAAACCAATAATTGGCTGAACCAACAATCCTGTTAATGGAGCTGCAATCCAAAGCCCGGGAATCTCATCAGGAGAAGCACCCAATGATTGAAAAATGCGGGACATGTATCCCCCCTGTAAAGCAAACCCGAATTGAATTCCTAAGAATCCAAAACTCATGTTCCAAATTTGCCAAAAGGATAAGTTTGGTTTCGTACTAGTCATGGTTTAAAATTTAGCAGAATCCTTACTTGTAAAACACTTGGTATCCCCAAGGAGCCAAAGAAACTTTATTCGAACTTTTCAACGTTTTCTTTTTCCCTGTAAATAAATCTGTGTATTCACCTTTTATTGAAGCAGAATCGAATACAACTTCCGTTTTCTTTTTGGATAAGTTTAACACGGTAATCACTTGATGGTTTTCGTATTCACGAATATAAACAAGTTGATCTTTGGAATTTTTCGTCTCAATAATTTTTGCATTATTGCTTCCATCCTTCACCCACAGAGCTGGATTTGATTGATGCAAGGTCAATAACTTCGTATAAAAAGGAACCATGTCCATTTTTTTCCAATCGATGCTATCTTTATCGAAGAACTTCAGTCTTCTATCCAATGACGTTTCTTGTCCATTATATACTAAGGGCATACCTTCAATGGTCGAAGCCAATACCGCCATCGCAAATCGTGCATCACCCATTCGTTCCATTTCCGTTCCGTTCCAAGAATTTTCATCGTGGTTGGATGTGAAATTCATGCGGAAAGCGTTCGAAGGATACTTATTATTGGCTAGGTATTCACGAATAGCTGTCGCATCGCTTTCACCTTTTGCAATTTTATTCATGATGTGGTGAAAATTCCAACCGTAGGTCATTTCAAAGGCATCGTGTAAGGGAACCTCCTCTGCTTCTGCTAACATAAAAATTGGTTTTACCAACTGCAATTCCATGCGTGCATCCATCCAAAAATCCAAGGGAACTGATCCTGCAACATCACAACGGAATCCATCAATGTCTGCTTCCGTTAACCAATATTTCATGGAGAGAATCATTTCTTTGCGCATGGATTTATTATCATAATTTAAATCCGCAACATCCCACCAATCCGTACCAATCGTTGGTTGCACATTTCCGGTTGAATCGAGAGTATACCATTCCATGTTCCCTTGTTCGATCCAGACGTTGTCGGGAGATGAATGATTTGCAACCCAATCAATGATTACATACATTCCCAACCGGTGTGTCTCTTTGACTAAGAATTTAAAATCGTCTAAATTCCCAAACTCTTTATTCACCTTTTGATAATCCTTTACTGCGTAGTAACTACCTAAAGAACCTTTTCTATTTCGCTCTCCGATTGGGTGAATCGGCATCAACCAAATAATATCTACACCCATTGCTTTCAAACGAGGTAATTCTTTGGTTACTGCTGAAAATTTTCCTTCAGCTGAAAACTGTCGAACATTTATTTCGTAAATCGTGGCATTTTGCGCCCATTTAGGAGTTTTTATTTGCGCAACACTAGCAAGACTAATGAATACAGCAAAAACAAGTACAATCGATCTTAACATGATTTTATTGTTTGTTGGTTTAGAATATAGTTTAGGTGGTAATTTACTAATCCAGAAACTGGTTTTTGAATAATCGAAGTAATCGAAATGCCCAATTCACTTGCCGCTTGATTTAATTCTGCTTCGAATATTTTCGAAAGCGATCCCACAAAGTGAACTTCCGTTTCCTCAAAATTTGGGTAACAACACACATGTACTTCCATGAACTTCTTGAAACCTTGGTAAACCATTTCACTGAAGAATGCCTCTTCTTTATGTTTCGCAATAAACGGCATAAAAGAAGCGATGTATACGTTGGCATTTGGCTCGCGGTAAACATGATTTACAATTTGGTCCTTATCCAATTTGTACGTTGCAATAAAATCTGCCTCGACATTCGCTGGCAGTTTGTGGTACAAGAAATTACTCAACAGTTGTTTACCGAAATAACTTCCACTTCCTTCATCGCCAAGAATATACCCCAAGGCCGGTACCACCTCCGAAAGTTCTTCACCATCGAACAAGCAAGAGTTAGATCCTGTCCCAATGATGCAGGAAATTCCAGGTTTTCCCGAATAGGTTGCATAAGCACAAGCCAGTAAATCATGATTCACTAAAACGGATGCATTTTTAAAAATTCGTTGAAGGCCGATCTCAACAATTTTATTCATTTCATCACTTGAACATCCTGCACCATAAAAATATACGCCGAGTATTTCATCTGCGACGGCAAGAATATCAACATGCTTCTTCAATTCATTTTCAATCAATTCGGATGAGTGAAAATATGGATTGAAGCCCATTGTCGAATAAAAACTTTGGTTATTTTTGCTATCAACTAAAACCCAATCGCTTTTTGTTGAACCACTTTCTACTATAAAATACATACTTCTTAAATGAAAAATTGAGTCTTTGTGTCATTTTTACACTATCCAAATATATACATAATCCTTCATTCGTGCATAATAATCAAAAAAAAATAGGTTCTGAATTAAATCCAAATGTCTCTGTTGACTGTGTCATTTTTGGATTCGATTTAGAAAAATTAACCGTACTTGTGATTGACCGCGGTGAGATTTCAGCAGCCAATGGTCCACGATTAGCTTTGCCCGGAAACTTAATATACGACGATGAAAATTTGGATCAAGCTGCCAATCGGGTACTTGAAGAACTCACAGGATTAAAAAATATTTACCTCGAACAAGTGGGAGCATTTGGTGACCCATTCCGCATTCATAAAGAGTCCGACAGGGAATGGTTAAAATCGATTCGAGCACAACCGGATGCACGCGTAATCACGGTAGCCTATTTTTCATTAGTTAAGATTGAAGATTACCTTCCTCACGCCTCCTCTTTCGCGAAAAATGCTGGTTGGGCACCCGTAAACGAACTAAGCGAATTAGCTTTTGATCACTTTGATATCCTGCAAGCAGCGAAGGATAAATTAAAACAAAAAATTAAAATTCAACCGATTGGATTCAATTTATTACCGGAGAAATTTACACTAAGCCAACTGCATCGCTTGTATGAAAGCATTCTGGATAAACCACTCGACAAACGTAATTTCCGTCGAAAAATTCAAAAGTTAAACATCCTATCGAATTTAAAAGAAAAACAACGCGGCGTGCCTCATAAACCCTCTTCACTCTATGAATTCAATGAGGAAAAATACCAAGAACTCACACAAAAGGGCTTCGATAATTTCGGGTTCTAAAACCCTTTTTTTACTTCTCCCAATAATTTTGTAAGTTTACTCGTTTAGAAGTTGTTGCTTTTTTTTTAAAAAGAGGCTGTAACTTTTAACAAGTTCAATTTGTTTTAACTGTAATACTGCAATTTTGACTAGTGCCGAATACAATCATTCTGTGGAGCATATTAGCGATTCGTTGTTTCGCTATGCGGTTCATTTTCTGAAGGACTCAGAAGATGCACAGGACGTAGTTCAGGACGCATTTGAAAAATTGTGGTTGAATAGAGAAAAAGTAGAGAAGGACAAAGTGAAGTCATGGCTTTTTACCTGTGTGCACAATGCAATGTTGAATCAAGTACACCGAAAAAAAACGCAACAAATTCACTTAGATTCATTGGAGAAAACAGCGCATCAAAAGCCTGATCAATCATATGAATCGAAACAAGTAATTGACCTCATAGTTGCTTCCTTGCCTCCTTTACAAAAAAGCATTCTCTTATTACGCGATTTGGAAGGTTATACCTACGAGGAGATTGGTGATTTACTCGCTATTCCACCAGCTCAGGTGAAAGTGTACCTCTTCAGAGCGCGTTTAAAAATTAAAAAACAGTTAAAAGGAATTTTTGAACTTGCCTAATGCAACCGACACACGAAAACATTGATCGCTGGTTATTTGATTACACGGAAGGAAACCTATCCGCTGAGCAAGAACAACTATTAGAGCAATTCTTAATGAATCATCCAGATCTTGAAATGGACTTGGACGCATGGGAGGTATCGAAAGTAGATGTTGCTCCTATTCCATTTAATAACAAATCCGCTCTGTATAAAAAACGCTCTTACAAACATGCTTTCGCTTTAATAGGTCTTCTTCTTCTTTTTGTATCCGGTCTGGCCTATTATCAAACCTCGCGCAACATAAATGAAACTGCTCATGTTACGCGAAAAGGAAAAGATAAAACGACCGCCTCTACAGGAAATGCATCCAAAAAATCGAATGCATCTCTTCAAAAGGCAGTTCTAGTAGTTTCTTCAAGGAAATCAGAAGGTGGAAACGCCAAGATATCTGCCAAGTTTGACCAACCACAAGCATCGAACGCTCCAAGAACGAACATGAACTTGACATCGGCGCCGAAGAACAAATTAGATCAATTCACCTCATCAATCATTTCGGAAAAGAGCACAACAGACGCTAATCTAAGGGATGACTTAAAAAACTTTGACACAGAAATCGATTTGACACCAATCGCATTGCGTTCACTAAAAGGAATGACCTTACCGAGATTCAATGGTAGCATTTACATCGAAGAATTGAACGAATCAGTCGACTTAGATGCAAAAAAAGTGAGCCTAGGCAACTTTGATTTGGTGCGTAAACTCGATCGTTTACTATCTAAGGATATCGGATTGACCAACAACCAGTCTTATGATTACACCTTGCCAGGACAAAGCAATCTCGATGTAAATTTTAGTTCAGTTGGAACAACCTCCCAAACAAGATTTCAAGCAGTTAGCTCATTGAGAGCGCCAGAAAATCCTGCGCAAATGAAGCTGAACAATCAACTTTCCTTGGACGGATATTCCAGGGGAATGCGAGCAGGATTTGGACTTCAAGCAAACTACGATGATTTTGGAGATGGCCTAATTAAAGACGTCAATGTTGCCCTAATATTCTCGCCAAAAATCGCTTTAAGTCGAAAAATATCATTGGAGCCCGCCATTCGTTTTAACATGGGAACAATGACCTTAAATGAACAAAAGCTTTCTTCTGCAGGAAAAGTGGAATACAACACTGGACAAGTCAATGATTTTCAATTCGATCCTAACCTAGCGATTGGACGAACATTGTGGTACCGAGATTTGGATCTAGGAATGACCATTCACACACCACTTTTCTTTTTAAGTGGACAAGTGTCAAACCTGTTCAAGCATAATGAAAATATATACTCTAATGATGGTTCAACCCTTGCTGCCTCAAGAAACATACATTTAATTGCCGGCACCCAGTATATTTCAAGAAATGAAAAGTTGATTTTTTCGCCTTATGCATTGTACCAACAAACGAAATACCTAACGCAACTTTTCGGAGGCTTTACCTTTAAAGCAGGCAAAGCCCAAATTGGGATGACCTACGGAAGCCTCTCTAGTGCGAATGTTTCCATAGGTTATATTGGAACGCATTTCGCGTTGATTGGTCAATCCGGATACGGAACCTTAGTAAGTACACAAAATAGAACCTTTACACATCAAATAACCTTACGCATTCATTCATCTGTGAGTAAAAAAGCACGCAGATACATAAGCCTATAACTACTATGAATTTTAAAAACCTCATCCTACTTGGTCTTTTATATGTGAGTTTTCAATCCACTGCTCAAGACCCCACGTTTACACAATTCTATTCCAATCCTATTTATTTGAATCCAGCTCTTGCAGGATCCAGTGGCTGTCCAAGAATTGCCTTAAACTATCGAAACCAATGGCCACAATTGTCTGGTAATTTTGTCACCTACGCTGCTGCCTATGACTCATATGCAAAAAATGTACAAGGTGGAGTCGGACTCATGGCTGTGCACGATCAACAGGGACAAGGAACCATTCAAACTACAACGATCGCAGGAACTTACTCGTATTACCTCAAAGTAAATCGAAAGTTCCGTGTCATGGTTGGCTTACAAGCGGCCTATTCTCAAAAATTTCTTGACTGGAGTAAATTAACCTTTGGAGATATGATTGATCCAAGAAGAGGATTTATATATCAAACAGGCGACGTTCCAAGAGGAAATGGCAAACATGGTTTTTTCGATGTATCGGCTGGTTTGGTCGGATTTTCTAAGAACTTTTATTTTGGCCTGGCTGCACACCACTTAAATACACCAGATGAATCAATGATCTTGGGCCAATCAAGCCTTCCAATGAGAATAACTGGACACATGGGTGCAACCATTCGAGTTGGACAACGCGGCCGAATGTCTAGTTCGACTTCCATTATGCCGAATGTGATTTACCAATACCAAAATGGATTTCAGCAATTGAATTTAGGCGCCTACCTAAAATACGAAGCCTTTACGATTGGTGCATGGTACCGAAACCGGGATGCATTCATTCTGAGCCTTGGTTTAACAACCGAAAAATTCAGAATTGGATACAGCTATGACTTAACCGTTTCACAACTGGGCGGTGTCACAGGTGGTTCCCACGAGATTTCATTAGGATTCAATTTAAAATGCAAGAATCAAATTAGGGACTTTAGACGTATTTCTTGTCCGTCTTTCTAATGATTTAATTAGAATTTCTGGTAAACAGGCAAGCGCATAAACGTTTGCTCAAAGTAAGGACTGCGGCAATAGATAAAATACAGCTGATCCCATTCGGAATTTCTAAACTTTTCATCCGTTGCTTTTCGAAGTTCATATTCTTCTTTTAACGGTCGATTTTCATCGAGAATATCAGCGATTTGATCCTTAAATACATAATTCGAGAAATACTCCTTTTGCTGTAAATACGAATCGAAGAAATTCCAAGACAAATAAGAATCTTCCGCCATTGGTTGCAACGTTGCATGAATAAATAAGGCGGCATCTTGACGACTTGGAATGAGAATGTCCCCAGGTTTCAAGGAAATGATTTTAGCACTCTCCCCTACCTCAATTTGACCTAATTTAAAATGTCCCTCGTATGGCTGACTAGGACTTTTATAGGATTTCACGGATGATACATGAAGGGTATCAAAGGAATCACTTGTGAGGGTTTCAAAAAGGACATGGTTTGCTTTTAATCGATCTATGACATCCGATTCTTGTCCACCAACAACGTAATATTTCGGTACAACAACAGAATCCTTCGGGACATACGTTTTAAACCAAGGAATCATGCGTTCGTAGGCTTGGGTACGATTGTAGGTCAATTCTTTTAATCCGGTAATGGGATGTACGGGAAACGAATGCTCGTAGCCTTTGAAAGAAATGGAATCTGCTTTTTCACTTAACTGGTAATTGTAGGCAAAATGAGTAAGGTTTTGCGCCCAAGATTTGGAAGCGCTTCGTATTTCTTCAATTTCTAGCGCGTTATTCGCAGTAAATGAAATGATTCCCTCCATGAAAGCCAAAGTCGCTTGTACACGTTGTGGAAAGGGTTTCAACATGTGCGTTTCTACTGTGAAACTGATGGAATGAAACAAAGACGCAAATCCCATCGCATAACGCGGCAAATCATTGAAGGCATGGATTCCTTGTGCAGGAGTTTCTCCTTTCAGTTCAACGTATGGAAACAAGTCCCAACCCTGTTGTTTGACATTCGACGTTAAGTACGGAATGCATTTCCCGTAGGTCAATTCATTCATTTCGGGAGACATGCGCTCTTTCATCGAAGCGATGTAGGTCAGGGTGTATTGGTAGTCCGCACCATTGGATACATGGTTGTCAATGAACACATCCGGATCCAAGGAATGAAAGATTTTCGCAAACGTGAAAGCATTTTTAGAATCCATTTTGATGAAATCGCGGTTCAGGTCAAAATTGCGTGTGCTTCCACGAAAACCATATTCTTCAGGACCATTTTGATTGGCACGACTCGTCGAAGAACGGTTCATCATTCCACCAACGTTATATGCTGGAATAAAAGCAATTAACGGAAGTTTCTTCCCATCTTTCGTCTCTAGTGGTTTCCCTTGTGCAATCCATTGGTCCAACCAAATCAAACAGGCATTGATGCCATCTGGTTCTCCGGGATGAATCGCATTGTTGATGAGAATCGTTGTTCCAGTTTGTGCCTTCGAGAAAGTTCGAGTAGAATCCTTTCCCCCATTCATGACAAACAAGTATATCGGTAAGCCGTAATCCGAAGAACCCATGTTGTACATGGAAAGTTCCTTGTGTGCTTTGTCCAGTTTCTGGAGGTGCTCAATTAATGCTGGATACGTTGGAGAAGTGTTTCCGGTCCAGCTGGACTGAGAAAAACAACTATCTGAAACGATTAGGAACAAGGCACTAGCTAAAATATGATTCATTCGAAAGAAAAAACTAAAATATCTCAAAATTTAACGGGATTTGAATTATTGTTCGTGTCGGATATCCAAGTTGATCACTCCCAGGAATCCAATTCGGCATTTTTCGGTAAAGTTGTATGCTCACATTCACCAAAGCAGACATTAAAAATGCATTCTTGTAGTCCATATAAAAATCGTCAATTGTCCCATCTTTTTCGATGACAAATATCATATTAACACGATTGGACATTTGACTCAAATTTGAACTCGTATTTTCTAGAAGTGATTCAGGTATTTCCAAATTTGATTGCACGAATTTTTTTAACTCTTCCCAGCCACCCTTAAATTCCGCGTCCAACAGAGAAGAAAATTCTTCCTTAAACTCCTTTGTTCCATGGTATTTATATGTTGCGACAAAGGATTCCAAAATCATCTTATCGGCATTTGCGATACGGGCATTTAATTGATTTTTCTTCAAATCCGTTAAATTCGGGTACCACATCATCCAGGTGGATTGATCGTGCAATTCATAAACGAACAAAAATCCTTTCCCTATTCCCAACATTTTCAAGTTCAGGATTGCTTTTTTATTTGGAACATCCAATTGCACATAATCCATCTTCTGCTCGTAATCGGCAGAGGTATATTGTTCTTGTACGTGTTTGAAGTTCAACGCGAGTAATTTCGAAGGAATTTTGGTTTTTCCGGCTTCTACAAACGAAAAATCAGCAGCCAACTGAATGATGTTCAATTCTTCCTTCAAACTTGGATTCACGAACTCATTGTACACAAAATGCGGATGATGATAGTACTCCTTCACAAAATACCAGGAAGAATCCAGTTGAAAATTCAGGTAGGGGTGTTCAAAATGATTGATGACCGAAAAACGATACGTATATGCAGAATCTTTAGTAGTCGCCTTGGCATTCATGGAAATGAAAAGTACAGTAGAGAAAAGAAACGATTTAAATCTCATCTGAACAAAAATTAGTTTTCATCTAACAAATCCGGTCGACGATCCTTGGTACGTTGGTATGCCTGTTCTTCTCGCCATTGATCAATTTCCTTTTGATTACCTGAAAGCAACACATCCGGCACTTTCCATCCCTTAAATTCAGGTGGACGTGTATAAACCGGTGGAGAAAGTAAATTATCTTGAAAACTATCCGTTAAAGCAGAGGTTTCATCGTTCAGTACACCTGGAATGAGTCGAACAACAGCATCTACGACAACCGCTGCGGCTAATTCTCCTCCCGAAAGCACATAGGAACCGATGGAAATTTCTTTCGTGATGTAATGCTGACGTATGCGATCGTCCACTCCTTTGTAATGTCCGCAAAGAATCATGATGTTTTCGCACATGGACATTTGATTGCAGTCGTTTTGATCCAACACTTTTCCATCAGGCGTCATGTAGATAATGTCGTCATAGCTCCGTTCGGATGACAATTTCTCAATCAAGGCAGCAATCGGTTCAATGCTCATCACCATCCCTGCTCCTCCCCCATATTGGTAATCGTCTACATTTTTGTGCTTATCCGTGGAGTAGTCCCGAATGTTGTGGACATGAATTTCCACGTGTCCTTTGTCTTGTGCTCTCTTCATGATGGAAGCAGCAAATGGACTATCCAATAATTGAGGCAAAACAGTAAGTATATCGATGCGCATAGAACAAAGATAGGGCTTTCCGTGAAATGCAAAATCATGAAAAATTCAGCAAATATTTTCTCCTTTTGAAAATTCACACTTTATTAAAATAACTACCTTTGCACACAAATTCAACTCATGATTCAGTTATCCGAACGATTATTAGCGATGGAAGAGTCTGCAACCATTGCTATGTCAAGAAAAAGCAGAGAATTAAAAGCACAAGGTCTTGATGTCATTTCATTGTCTCTTGGGGAGCCTGACTTTCATACGCCGCAGTTCATTAAAGATGCTGCAGTTGAGGCAATGGAACAAAATTACACGATGTATACACCTGTTCCAGGATACGATGATTTACGTGAGAGCATTTCAGAGAAATTCCGTCGCGATAATAATTTGACATATGATAAAAGTCAAATCGTTGTTTCAACCGGAGCGAAGCAATCCATCGCGAATGTCGTGTTGAGTTTGATTAATCCCGGTGACGAAGTCATCATTCCAGCACCATATTGGGTTTCCTACTTGGAAATCGTGAAAGTTGCAGAAGGAGTTCCTGTCGTAATAAATGCTGGAATCGAAAAAGACTTTAAAATTTCCGGAGCAGATTTGGAAGCAGCGATTACACCGAAGACGAAGTTGTTCATGTTCTCGACGCCTTGTAATCCAACAGGTTCCGTTTACACGAAAGAAGAATTACAGGACATCGCGAATGTTCTAAAAAAATACCCACACATCATTGCGATGAGTGATGAAATCTACGAACACATTAACTTCATCGGAAAACACGAGTCCTTGGCTCAATTTCCGGAAGTATACAATCAAGTGGTTACCGTAAATGGTGTTTCCAAAGCATGGGCCATGACAGGCTGGCGTTTGGGATACATTGGAGCCCCGAAAGAAATTGCTGCGGCTTGTGACAAAGTTCAGGGACAGTTTACCTCTGCAACTTGTTCCATTACACAACGTGCAACGATTGCTGCAATGAAAGCTGATCCTTCTGTGTTAAAAGACATGATTACAGCATTTAAAAGTCGTCGCGAGTTGGTATTGAAAGGACTTGCTGAAATTCCAGGATTGATTTCGAATCAACCAGGAGGAGCGTTTTACGTCTTTCCAGATTGTTCCTCTTATTTTGGTAAAAAATATGGCGATAAAACCATCCATAACTCAGATGAACTTTGTCTCTATTTATTAGAAGAAGGATTGGTTGCCTTGGTTGGAGGTGAATCCTTCGGCGCACCGAATTGCTTTAGAATTTCATATGCAGCTTCTGAAGAAACATTAACAAAAGCCCTTTCACGCATGAAAGATGCTTTAGCAAAATTGAACTAGTGAATTACCGAGACTTATTTGATCAGTTTTCATCCAAACGCATCCTTGTCATTGGGGACGTGATGATGGACGCCTATTTCTTTGGTGAAGTGAATCGAATGAGTCCAGAAGCACCTGTTCCCATTGTCGATCTTTTTGAAAAAGACGAACGCATCGGTGGCGCTGGAAACGTTGCCCTAAATCTTGCGGCACTTGGAGCTTCTCCGATTATTTGTAGCGTGATCGGTAAAGACAATGAAGGTGATCGCTTAATGCAATTGTTCGAAGAAGCCAACATATCGACCGAGGGACTTTATGCAACGGCTCAACGTAGAACTACGGTAAAAACACGTGTGCTATCGAGTAAAAAACAATTATTGCGCATTGATTCAGAAGATACCCACCTGATTACTTCTTCAGAAGAAGGACAATTAATTCAAAAAATCAAAGATCTTTTAGAAAAAGGAATCGATGGAATCATCTTTGAAGATTACAATAAAGGTGTATTGACACCCAACTTGATTTCTTCTGTGCTCGATTTAGCAAAAGCATACCAAATTCCAACAACCGTTGACCCGAAGAAAGCACATTTTTTCGAATACAAAGGTTGTACATTGTTCAAACCAAACTTAAAGGAATTAAAAGAAGGACTGCACGTTGAATTTGAATTTAGCAATGACAAGAAGTCCTTTTTAGATGCCGTACAAGCACTTGAAGCGAGACTAGAAAACCAAATTTCGTTCATCACCCTTTCGGAACATGGCGTTTTCATACAAGAAGACGAACCCATTTTCATCCCAGCACATTTACGCAATATTGCAGATGTTTCTGGCGCCGGAGACACGGTTATTGCCGTTGCTACCTTGTGTTTGATTTGTGGCGCAGACACTAAAAACATCGCCGCTATTTCAAACATTGCTGGCGGACTCGTTTGTGAGCAACCAGGGGTGGTTAGCATCGAAAAAGAACAATTATTGAACGAAGTCATCAAACTCTTATAAGCATGGAACCAAAAGTGGTTAAACCCTATAATTCGGACAAATCCAAAAAGGAGGAAGTTGCGCAAATGTTCAACAATATTTCCGCGAATTATGATTTCTTGAATCACTTTTTGTCTTTGGGCATCGATCACATTTGGAGAAGAAAAGCGGTCAAAGAATTAAAATCCATTCAACCGAAAAAGCTATTGGACATCGCCACGGGAACCGGTGATTTCGCTATCGCTTGTTTGAAGTTGCAGCCAGAAAAAATCATTGGATTAGATATTTCATCCGGAATGTTGGAAGTTGGAAAGCAAAAAATGATCAAGCGTAAACACGACCACATCATTTCCATGCAATTGGGAGATTCAGAAAACCTTCCATATGCCGATGGAGAATTTGATGGGCTAACGGTCGGATTTGGGGTGCGGAACTTCGAGAATTTGGAAAAAGGACTTGGTGAAATGCTCCGTGTTTTGCGTCCAGGTGGAAAAGCGGTGATTTTAGAATTTTCCAAACCGAAGGCATTCCCAATCAAACAATTGTTCAATTTCTATTCGAAATATTTTATTCCCTTTTTTGGAAAACGCATTTCAAAAGATGAACGAGCATATGCTTATTTACCAGAAAGCGTTGCGGCTTTTCCAGAAGGAAAAGAAATGCAAGGAGTTATGGAAAAAGTCGGCTATACAAACGTGAAAATCATTCCGTTAACAGGAGGTATATCAAGTATTTACGTTGGTTCAAAAAATTAAAGCAACAAACATCTTAAGTTGACGTTATACTGAGCATGAAACGCATCATCCTTTTCTTTTTACTTTTTAGTTTTGTCGGTTTCTCACAAAAGGCGAAGCAGCAACTGTATAAGAACTTTGACAAACGTTTCATTCATTTTGGCTTTATGCTAGGAATTAATTCATCGGATTTCAGTGTATATCAGAAAGTAGATGCCTATCAAGACTATGGATTATTATCCCTTTCAAATGATGCGCAACCGGGTGGACAACTTGGAATATTAACGACCGTAAAACTCGGAACTCCCACCATTCGTTTTCGATTCATTCCAACGATTTCCTTTCAAGAACGAGTTCTGAAATACAGCAGCTTGGATACCTTTCATTTTCCTAAAGGAATTGGAGAACAACGTGTCAACTCGACGAATTTAGATTTTCCAATGATGTTTCAGTTTCGAACGCGTCGCTACAACAATTTCACGGCCTATTCATTGATTGGCGTGCAATATTCCATGGACTTACAATCCCAAGAAAAGGCTTCGCAGGACTTTAACAATCCCTTCATTAAGATCAAAAAGAATGATTGGCAAGGACAAATAGGTGCAGGCATCGAGTTTTTTGCTCCTTATTTTAAATTCGGAATGGAATTGAAATACACACATGGCTTCAAGAATACGTTCATCCAAGATTTCACATCCGTTGCGAATCCAATTGACCGACTGTACAACCGTGGATGGGTCTTTTCCATCATATTTGAAGGCTAATGCAAGAACATCACTTTTCCTGTACACCAGAAGAAGCGAAAGATCACGCTTATTTGGAAAAGCGCCTTCGAAATGAACTAGGACTTTCTTCCGATCAACAGTTGACATTCCGCTGGCGAAAGCGCAGCATTGATGCACGAAATAGACACATTAAAGTAAACGCGTCATTTGACGTTTGGGTGGATGAGGAACAAGAAGAACGATTTCCATCATACCTTTTTCCATCCGTCCATAACGCACCTGAAATCCACATTATTGGCGCTGGTCCAGCCGGACTTTTTGCTGCATTAGAAGCCATTTTACAAGGAAAAAAACCGATTGTATTTGAACGAGGAAAGGACGTTCGAAACCGACGACGCGATTTAGCACAATTAACGAAGTCATCCGTATTAAATCCGGAATCCAACTATTGTTTTGGAGAAGGAGGCGCAGGAACATATTCCGATGGCAAACTATATACGCGTTCGAAGAAACGAGGAGATGTTCAAAAAGTCATGCAATTGCTTGTTCAGTATGGCGCCACAGAAGACATCTTGGTGGAAGCACATCCACATATTGGAACAAATAAATTGCCCCAATTGATTGTCGCTATACGAGAACAAATTTTGCTTAGTGGAGGTGAAATCCATTTCGAGCATAAGCTCACGGATCTTCTTGTTGAAAATGGACGCATCGTTGAAATTGAATTAAATCAAAAACAAAAGGTACCCGTATCAGAATTAATTTTAGCTACTGGACATTCTGCACGTGGTATTTTTCACTTGTTACACGATCGAAATATTGAAGTAAAAGCAAAGCCTTTTGCCTTAGGCGTTCGCGTGGAGCACACGCAAGAATTCATAGATAAATTGCAATACCACGGACGATTAAACGACGAATACCTCCCTCCTGCTGCCTATTCTTTGGTTACACAGGTAGATGGAAGAGGTGTTTATTCTTTCTGCATGTGTCCAGGTGGCATTATTGCGCCATGTGCAACCGAAACGAACGAAGTGGTAACGAATGGTTGGTCCCCCTCCAAACGTAACAACCCTTATTCAAATTCCGGAATTGTGGTGAGCATTGAACCAAGTGATTTCCCTCATTCTGAGCATCCATTTGTTTGCCTTGAATTTCAACAAGCAATTGAAAAAGCTTGCTGGGAAGCAGCCGGTAAAACACAAAAGGTCCCAGCGCAATGCTTGAAAGATTTCGTTCAAAAGAAAAAATCAACGGATTTCCCGAGAAGTTCGTATCAACCTGGAATCGTCAGCGTTGAAATGGATGAAGTATTTCCCGCATTTGTCATTGATCGATTGAGGCAAGCATTCAATGATTTTGATCGAAAGATGCCAGGATTCATTACGAATGATGCCGTTATACATGCACCTGAATCACGCACATCTTCACCGGTTTTGATACCAAGAGATCCCGAAACGTGGCAGCACCCACAAGTTTCAAATTTATACCCTTGTGCTGAAGGAGCTGGCTACGCTGGAGGAATTGTATCCGCTGCGATTGATGGCATGAATTGCGTGACCAAGATTTGTCAGAAAGAAACATAAAAAGCGATTCTTTTCGAATAATTCCCCTTTTTGCCTTTTTCGGAACGTCCCTTTGTGTAACTTTGTTGAATGAAACGAGTGGTTGTTGGACTTTCTGGTGGCGTTGATTCCAGTGTAAGTGCTTTGTTATTGCAAGAACAAGGATATGAAGTCATTGGGATGTTTATGCGCAATTGGCACGATGAATCGGTCACACTTTCTGACGAATGTCCCTGGATTGATGATTCCAACGACGCACTTTTAATTGCACAACAACTCGGAATCCCCTTTCAAGTCATTGACTTAAGCGAAGCATACAAAAGTCGCATTGTCGATTACATGTTCATGGAATATGAGCGTGGACGTACACCAAATCCCGATGTTCTTTGCAACCGCGAAATTAAGTTCGATGTTTTCCTGAAAGCAGCAATGGAGTTAGGCGCGGATTACGTGGCTACTGGACACTATTGTCAGAAACAAGAAAATACGGACGGAACCTTCAGTTTGTTGGCTGGAGCGGATAAAAACAAAGATCAATCGTATTTTTTGTGTCAAATTAGTCAAGAGCAACTTTCCAAAGCACTCTTCCCTATTGGCGCATTGGAGAAATCAGAAGTACGTGAAATTGCGTTAAAACACGATTTAGTCACAGCGACCAAAAAGGATTCTCAGGGCTTGTGTTTTGTTGGCAAGATTGCCCTTCCAACATTTTTGCAACAGCAACTTACACCGAAACTAGGCAACGTGATTGAGATTCCGATGGACATGCCTCAATTTCAAGCTTACGCTCAAATTCCAAGGGATGAAGATCATGTCGAACAATTAGCGACTCCCTTTACTTACCAAGAATCAGACGGACAAAAAGTAACAACACATCAAGGAGCGCATTACTACACGGTTGGACAACGAAAAGGTTTGCATATTGGTGGTCGACCTGAACCCAGTTTTGTGATTGGCATCAATACGGAAACAAATTCTGTCTATTCTGGTCAGACAGACGCACATCCAGGCCTAAACCGAATTGCCTTAAAATTGGAGTCAGAATCGTTGAATTGGATCAATCGTTGCGAGGTATTTGAAACGGAAAATCGCTTAAAGTGTCAAATTAGAATAAGATACAGACAATCCTTACAATCAGGTACTTTGATCAAGAAAAATGAATCCTATTTCATATTATTCGAGGAAAATCAAAAAGGCATTACACCAGGACAATTTGCCGCATGGTACCAAGATGGAATTTTGATTGGATCTGGCGTTATTGCGCATTAAAAAAGCCCTCCGTTTCGGGAAGGCTCTTCACTTATAAATTAACTACCTAATTAATTAAGAATCAAGTCAAACGATTTTTGATCGTTTTGTATTTTGTGTTCAGCGAAAAGAATACTGTCTAGCAATTCAGCTACTTCAAAAACATTCATGGAACTTTTTGTTCCTAGCTCTCGGTGTTGGGACAATTTCAATTTAGCTTGGCTAATTGATTTTGTTCTTAAGGATTGTAAAGAAGTTGTCATCGTTTTGTTGTTTGTTGAGACTCTTTACGCCAAGAATCATTCCAAGGTTGCAAAAGCCGAAAATTATTTGAAGTTATCATTAAACAAATACACCTATTACCCTGTATATCAATTATTTAAAAATTTAATAAAAAACCCTAATTTTGACTTACTAGAATTGTATCTTTGTGAAATGAAAGCCATTTTAATCCTTTTTACCATCGCATTATTCCTTCCATCTTGTCAAGATGAGTCCAACGATGTTGAAGTTTTTGATGAAAAACCCCAAGAAGATTTCTCTAAATTACCCCTGAACGAATATGCAAAAAGACATGTGGAATCAAGTTTATCCATTCTAGCCACAGAGCAATACCAACTAGAAATCATCAAAGGAAATTTGGATGGTGATGGAAAAGAGGATGCTATTATTACGGTTAACCGCAAGCAATTCGCTATGAACGAGGCAACAAGCTCGGAGAATCCAGCAAAAGCAGCTGAAATGGCGTTCATGGGAAATTACAATTACATTTTCTATTACGACGGTGGACTCAAACTGATCTCCCCTCCTATTGCCATTCCTTCTTCTGCATTGGTGCCCTTGAAAATTAACTTAAGTTCCGTTAGTTCGGATGCATACCAGGACATTTTAATCGACTACCGCATTCGCAATGCAAACTTCAAAGATGTTTTTACGGTTACAAACCATACTCCTCGAAAAATATTTGAATGGAAAACCTTTGATGGATTGGGAACCGATAAAACGGAGGCGTATACCTTTGAATACACGACAGGTAAATATGGACCAGAAAAGGACATCATTTTGTACGAATCTACTTTAGAAAAGCTTCCTGACAACGCAGACAAAAACACCTACGAACCAAAAGTTACGAAAACATCCAAAGTGGCTTTTCACTTTTTCTACATTCCACAGGAGCAGAAATACGGGATGTTAAAAAACAACTAAAGGCCGAGTTTCCCCGACCTTTAGCAATTTAATTTTCGCTGTTAGTTAAAACTGTCCGCGAAGGGTAATAATGAAATTTCTACCTGGTGCAGAGATGTTTGAAGCATAACTGCGGTAGTTTTGATTCAAGATATTCTCGCACGCGACTTGTAGTGAAACATGTTGAGAGAATGCATAATTCAATCGTGCATTCAAGGTATACCAACTTGGCATTCCAGAAGCAGTTGCGTATGCGAAGTTATCCTCACCAATCATGTTGTAATCTTCAATTCTTTTCCATCCTGAATAGTTTACGAAAAATTCCGAACGAAATTTTCCGTTTACATAAGACAAGGATACTTTACCAAATGTCGGTGGAATGTGATCTAATGGATAGGGAACAGAATCCGTTAATATTCGACCATAGGTATAGTTCACCGTTGCTAGTAAATTAAAATGCTCGTTGAACTTCGCTTGAATCATTCCTTCCAAACCAAAGATTCTTGCCTTCGATGCATTCACTGTCGACATCACTTGGCTTAATTGTCCATCATACATAATCGAGTCTTGTCCTTCGAAAGTTCCATTTTGCACTGTTAATCCATTGACTAAATACGTGTAATAACCGTTTACTGATGCTGTTACTCCAGTTGCAATTAAACGAGAAACACCTATTTCAGCATTGTAGGTATATTCCGGTTTTAAATTAGCATTTGGAACAACCACTTTACCAGGAACGGATTCAAACATTTTCGTCATGTCATCCACGTTTGGCGCACGGAAACCTGTTGATCCAGTTGCAGTAATTCTCCATTTGCTTGTCGGCATATAGATTAAACCTATATTTCCATTCAATGCCGAATTATTCTGATTGATGGAGTTTACTGGAAGTGGAAAATACGTTTTATCGATGAAAGTGGACGCAAGTCCAACGTTTGAAAAACGAAGACCATCAGTCAAGATCCATATATCCGAAAATTCAATCGTATGTGTCGCATAGGCAGCAACGGATGTCATTGTTGACCCACCATCAGGAAAACGTGTATCTAAGCTTCCTGTAGTATCCGCAACGATGTCCTTAACAAATGCAGTAGAATTTACTTTGTTGTAAAATGCATCTACACCATAACGCAATTCATTTCTACCAATGCGTTTGTTAAAATCAGCGTTCATTGTTGCAATGGCCACGTTTTCAATGCGGTGATTCAACATGCTTTTATTGAATCTGCGGTCCATGCGACTTTCTTCGATTGACTGTGTTCCGATGGTTATTCTTGCTTGATCATACAACTTCGTTTTATTCATCAACTCTAGCGTGTATGCCGCGAATAACCTGAATTGTGGTCCGTAATACCATTCTGCAAACTTTGGCTTCGTTCCAGTCATGAGTGACAAACGGTCATAACGATCGATGTTACTCGAATTTGACAATTGAACATTCAATTTATGCGTCACACCTTCTTTTTGAACAAACGTAAATTTTTGAAGGATGTCGTATTGCGTGTAAGCAGAACCAACTTGTAAATTAGTGTCGGCATTTGTCATCATAGAATCTTTCCCATTGATACGCTCTACATACCAAGGACGCGAACCAAAATTGCCAACGTATGGACTTCGAACCGCACCTTGACGTAAATTACCATAATTTGAATACGTAAAAGATGTTAAAGCCCCAAAACGTTTTGTACCGATGGAAACATTCGCATTGGCAGCATAACCCGAGGCAGCAGAAAAATAGCGTGCGAATCCACCTGATTTGACCAATACATCATCTGTGGTGCTTAAGGTAGGATTCTTTGAAGTAAAGGACATTACGCCACCAAGAGCATCGGAACCATAGACAACAGAACCTGCACCATAAATCACTTCGACACGGTCCAACATCGCATTATCAATCGTAATGATGTTTTGTAGGTGTCCACCGCGGTAAATCGCATTGTTCATTCGAACGCCGTCAACAACTAGAAGCACTTTATTCGTCTCAAAACCGCGAATGATTGGACTACCACCACCGAGTTGGCTTTTTTGAACGAACACATTACCTGTTTGCGTCATTAAGTCAGCTGTGGAGCTTTGGTTTTGAAATTGAATTTCCTTTGCCCTCATGACTTGCACTTTTTGAGCAACATCTTTTCTTTTTTCCAGGTTTCGGCTGGCAGAAATCACTGTTTCATCCATCGTTTGAATGTTCGGTATCAGAAACACCTGTCCATCCTGATTCAAACTGGATTGTTGAATTATCAATGGATAATAATCCTCATGCGACAAGGTGATTTCCGATCCATCAAATTTCACCAAAGCGAAACCGTTTTTGTCGCTTGTTTGATATGAAAAATAAATTCTGTCTCCATCATAAATAAGGACGACCGTACTATCGTTTTTAACATTCGTTTTTGATGCAGTTGGAAGATGAAGTAGCGTGATTCGAACACCTGAAACTGGTTCCTTACTAACATCGTCCATAATTTGAATTTTCGTTTGTGCAAACGAAGGGGTATATAAAATAGTGAGGAGGCATAAAATGCCCCAATAGAAGTTTTTCATTTGATTTTATTTTGAGTTAATATAATATCTAAAAGAAAGTTTAACTCATAAAATCTGGTGGTGGCGTTACAGTGGAAAGAAAGTAGGAATAAAATGATTCTTCGTGAGTAGATAAAATGGATGATTTTTGTTCCATTACAAAAATCGAATAATCAAGCGAAGTTTCTAAAACTTCCATTGGCTCAGATAAAAACTTAAACCAAACATTCACGGGTTGGTTTTCACCTGAATGGCTCAAATTAAACGAAGTCATCGACCTTAATTGGGAAAAGAGCTGTGTTTCTTGATCATCGCGAATGCACTTGAAAAAGTAGCCATCTTTCGACTTTGCTTTTTTAATCACGTCATAATAATGATCATTCAAAATAAACTCATGTGATTTTACCCATTTTAATTGATGGACCTCGTGGTTTGTAAAGTGAAATTGAGTGAGTTGTGATTCTGGCACGGATTGTTTTATGGCCTTTTTCACTTCTTTGCGCACATCGTATCGTTTCCACTCAAAATAAGAGAAAAACCCCAGTAAATGGTAACACATTAACCCTAAAAAACTATATAAAAGTAGCTTTCGCACGTCCAAATTTAATCTTAAATTTACATTCTAAATTATTTATATGAAATATCTCTACAGTTTGTTTTTGTGTTTGTTGCTATCTCCAAGCATTTTTGCACAAGCAGCTGGCTCATTAGATCCCAGTTTTGCCGGCGTTGGTTTTGCCAGTTATGGTCCTGTCGCTAGTAATTTTATGGATAATGCACAAGACGTAGTTGTTTTGCCAAACGGTAAAATGGTTTATTGTGGGACATCTGGCGCCACATCCAGCTTAGGAATGGTTGTCGTTAGACTGAACTGTGATGGTTCTATCGATAGTACATTTGGAACCAATGGCTACTTTTTATATACAGCTCCTGTTGGATCAAGTTTTGCCTATGACATGGAGTTGTTACCAAGTGGACAACTACTAGTCGCTGGCGCAACAAGCATTACGGCTGCAAATCCAAGGTTTTCAATGTTCCGACTTAACAGCAATGGCACCTTGGATCAAACCTTTGGAGTCAATGGATTTTTTCACAACGACATCGGTACAAGCGAAGATTATGCCCGAAAGATCTTAATTCAAAACAATAAAATTATTCTTGTTGGTTCTTCTAAAGTTCCTGGATTCTCGACCAATCGATTGGCATTAACACAATGTGACATGAATGGTCAACTAGATGCCTCATTTGGAACAGCAGGTACGACCGTGTTTCAAAACGTTGCAAGTAACTCTTGTACTGGTCAAAGTGCAGTAATTGGTAATAATTCAGACATTTTCATCTGTGGAGATGCGTATATAAACAACATTTACTATCCGCTACTTGCAAAAGTTTCGTCAAGCGGAATACCTTATACGACATTTGGAAGCAATGGTGTGCTTATCCCAATGAGCTTCAATGCGCGCTTTTTTGACATTGAGTATGATGGCTCCAAATTAATTATGGCAGGTCAAAACAATGTTGGCCCATGGGATTTTCTTCTACAAGCCAGGAATACTACTGATGGAAGTTTAGTAAGTACTTTTGGAACAGCTGGAAGTTCAATTGTAGATGTTGTTCAGGCAGACACTTATTATGAACTTATGATTCATCCAGACGGTTCGCTTCTAGCTTGTGGAACTACAGGTACAGCTGGGATTGGAGCAGCAAGAGATTTTATCATTTCCAAGTATTCTTCGAATGGCGCCATACAAACATCCTTTGGAACCAATGGACATACGATTACATCGATTGGATCAATGTGGGACGATGCTTACGGAATGGCACTTTATCCAGGAAATAAGATTGTTGTTGCCGGATTCAGTGCACAAACCAATACGCAACATGCGGTGGCAAGGTATGCATATGGCACAGCCACTCCCGTTTTAGGTTGTACAGACCCATTGTCTTGTAATTACAATTGTTTGGCAACGGTTAACGATGGAAGTTGTCTTTATCCAAATACTGCATGTGACGATGGGAATCCAAATACTATAAACGACAGCACGAATGCCAATTGTCAATGTAGTGGTACTCTTAGTATCCCAGGTTGTACAGATCCTTTGGCATGTAATTACAACCCACTAGCCACACAAAACAATGGGACTTGTCTTTATCCAGGTTCACCATGTGATGATGGAAATCCAAATACAATTAATGATTCGATAGGTCCAAACTGCAACTGTGTTGGAACCCTCAATGTTCCTGGTTGTATGGATCCAGCTTCTTGTAACTACAATCCATTAGCAACAATTGACGATGGATCATGTTTGTATCCTGGAGCATTGTGTGACGATAACAATCCAAACACCATCAACGACTCCATTAATCCTGATTGTATTTGCGTTGGTGACATCATTGTTTTAGGATGTACCGACCCACTTTCATGTAATTTCAATCCACTTGCTAATCAGAACGATGGAAGTTGTATTTATCCGGATGCACCTTGTGATGACAACAACCCTGACACCATGAATGACACGTTTGACAGTTCATGTAACTGTGTTGGAATTGTGATGGTTCCTGGTTGCATGGATCCAACTGCATGTAATTATGATCCTTTGGCAAATGTCGAAGACAATAGTTGTGTTTTCCCCGGAGACAGTTGTGACGATGGAGATTCAACAACCATAAACGATGTGTATACTGCGACTTGTGATTGTGCTGGTCAGACCAATGGATTAACTGATTTCACTTCCATTTCATCGATCTATCCAAATCCATCTTCTGATTTGGTTACCATAGAATTCACTGGCATGATTCAAGGAGCCAAGTTACAACTTTGCGATGTGCAAGGACGAATTCTATTGGAAAAAGCCGATATATCCAATAAAGAAACTATTTCAGTGAGAACGTTTGAGACAGGAACATACTTCTTATCTATTAGCGGTACTAAACAAGCGATCGTAAAACAAATCATCATTGAGTAAAGATAAAAAGGAACTTTTGGAGCAGAATATTCTGCTCCAAAAGCATTTCCGATATTACTTATCAGAAGATTTTTCGAGCAAACGAAAACTACTAATTGCGCTTCATGGCTATGGTCAATTAGCGAAGTATTTCGCTGCTAAATTCAAAGAAATTCCAGAAGATTATGCCCTTCTCGTTCCAGAAGGCATGCATCGATTTTATTTAAGCGGCTCGAGTGGTCGAGTCGGAGCATCATGGATGACGAAGGACGCAAGAGAATTCGACATTGAAGACAACCTTCAATACTTAAATCAGTTGCTTTCGAAGCTCATGGAAAACCACGTATTTGATGAGATTTGCTTGCTTGGTTTTTCTCAAGGAGGAGCAACAGCCGCACGATGGTATCATCAAGGACCAAGTCGCTTTCAGCAATTCATACTTTGGGCGAGTGTTTTTCCGCCTGACCTGCCAAAACCCACACAAACGACAGGCAATGTACATTTTGTCTTGGGCACAGAAGATCCATACTACAGTCAAGAGGAACAAGAAATAGAATGTGCAAGCTTTTTAGAATGCGGTTTCAAAGTTCATCGTTTTGATGGAAAACATGACATCGATTCAAAAACGTTATTGGAAATTATTCGCTAAGAATCCCTTCTTTTTTACTTTCCCATTTACCAACAACCGCTGTGGCAATGGAGTTACCAAGTACATTTGTCGCACTTCGGAACATGTCACAAAAATGATCAATCGGTAAAATCAGCGCGACACCTTCGATGGGGATGTTAAACATCCCACACGTCGCAGCTACCACCACCAAACTAGCTCTAGGAACACCCGCAATCCCTTTACTGGTTAACATCAATACGATTAACATCGTTAATTGTGTTCCTATATCCAAATGAACTCCGTATACCTGAGCAATGAATATACTCGCAAAAGTCATGTACATCATGCTTCCATCGAGATTAAAAGAATAACCAAGAGGCAGCATGAAGGAAACAATGCGGTCTTTGATTCCAAATCGCTCTAATTCCTCCGTTAATTTTGGGAAAACGGCCTCACTACTTGTTGTTCCAAAGGCAATTACCAGTGGACTCACAATTCGTTTCAACAAGGTCTTCAAATGATTTCGAAGGAAAATGTATCCAACTAAAATCAGCACAACCCAAAGAGATGCGATTCCGACGAGGAAGGAACTAAAAAACTTGGTGTAGGTCACCATTAAATCAGAAACATCTTTCACAGCAAAAACACCTGCGATGGCTCCAAAAACACCGATTGGTGCAAATTTCATGACGAAATTGACCATTTTCAAAATGATGTGTGAAAACTTATCCATGGCATTAATCACAGGCTTCACATTATCGCCAATGGAAGCAGCAGCCAAACCAAAGAAGATGGCGAAAATGACAATTTGAAGAATTTCATTCGTTGCCATGGCTTCAAATACGGACTTTGGAATGATGTGTTCAACGAAATGTTGAATGGAAAAATCCTGTGTTTTCCCTGTAACTTCCGAGGATGCCGTTAAATCGACATTCGATAAATTCACTCCAATTCCTGGCTTCAAGAAATTCACCCACAACAATCCGATGATCAAAGAGACAAAAGAAGCGGTAAAGAACCAAGCTAAGGCCCTTCCTCCAATTCTACCCACCGATTTAAGATCTCCCAACTTTGCTATTCCAACAACCAAGGTCGTTAAGACCAATGGAGCAATGATCATTTGAACCAATCGAATGAATACGGTCGCCAAAATTTTAATGTAGGAACTAAATTTCTCCGCCGAAGCTGCATCAAAATTAGCATGCACGATGGCTCCCAAAGTTGCACCTAGAACCATGGCAACTAAAATGTACAAGGTTAATCGATTCTTTTTCTGTTTTTCCGGAGCGGCTGTAGTGTGACCTGAATTCATGTAATGATTAGATTAATTCAATTAATACGTGAAAATAGGAAAAAGCATAAACATAACAAGGAAACATTGCTTTATCATCATAAAAGAGAATGTTTAAATGGACTTAAAAACGAACATTACATTTCGTATATTTGAATCCCAATCAACAAATATGGCTGTTTCTCAGAAAGTATTAGATTTCAATAACAACGAAGATAAAATGCGCCTAAAAATCAGCGCACTAGAACAAGAATTATCCAAAATCTATGAAGGTGGTGGAAAGGCAAAAATTGAAAAACAACATCAACAAGGTAAATTAACTGCACGGGAACGCATCGATTTATTATTAGACCCAAATACCAACAGAGTTGAAATAGGTGCTTTGGCTGGTTATGGCATGTACAAAGAACACGGTGGATGTCCTTCCGGAGGTGTCGTTATCGTTATCGGCTATGTGAAAGGACGTCAGTGCATCGTTGTCGCGAATGATGCCACCGTAAAAGCAGGAGCATGGTTTCCAATTACTGGAAAAAAGAATTTAAGAGCGCAAGAAATTGCCATGGAGAATAAACTTCCCATCATCTATTTGGTGGATTCAGCCGGTGTTTTTTTACCGATGCAAGATGAGATTTTTCCAGACAAAGAACATTTCGGACGTATTTTCCGAAACAACGCGCAGATGAGTTCCATGGGAATTACACAAATAGCAGCCGTAATGGGAAGTTGTGTTGCCGGAGGTGCTTATTTGCCTATTATGTCCGACGAATCGTTGATTGTCAACAAAACTGGAACGATATTTTTGGCAGGATCTTATTTAGTAAAAGCAGCGATTGGAGAAAGTATTGACAATGAATCATTAGGTGGTGCGACAACGCAAACGGAGGTCTCCGGTATTTGTGACTATAAGGTAGAAGATGATCAAACGTGCATTGCGACCATTCGAGATTTAATGAGTCGAATTGGACATAAAGCAAATGCTGGATTTGACCGCATTGCCTCCATAGAACCATCCGTTGACATTAAAAACATCTATGGAGTTATTCCCGCGGACCGATCAAAATCTTATCCAACTAGGGAAATTTTAAGGTCTTTAGTCGATGGGTCTGAATTTATGGAATACAAACCAACTTTTGGAAAGTCCATTATTACCGCCTATGCTAGAATTGATGGATGGAGTGTTGGAATCGTTGTGAACAATAGAGAAATCGTTAAAAATGCTAAAGGAGAAATGCAATTTGGAGGAGTGATTTACTCCGATTCCGCCGATAAAGCAGCACGATTTATCATGTTGTGTAATCAAAAGAAAATTCCACTTATTTTCCTTCATGATGTGACTGGATTTATGGTTGGTTCGAAAAGTGAACAAGGAGGAATAATTAAGGATGGAGCTAAAATGGTAAATGCTATGGCCAACAGTATTGTGCCAAAATTCTCCATCATAATGGGAAATTCTTATGGCGCAGGAAATTACGCGATGTGTGGAAAAGCATACGATCCAAGATTAATTTTCGCTTGGCCTACCGCAGAAATCGCCGTAATGTCCGGAGCAGCAGCAGCAAAAACACTTCTTCAAATTGAAGTTGCCACCTTGAAAGGAAAAGGAGAGGAAATAACCCCTGAAAGAGAGAAGGAATTGTACGATCAAATCAAGAACAGGTATGACGAACAAATTTCTCCTTATTATGCCGCAAGTCGACTTTGGGTGGATGGCATTATTGATCCGAAAGAAACCAGAAAAGTAATTTCTATGGGAATTGAAATGGCGAATTTAGCTCCGATCGAAAAAGCGTACAATGTCGGAGTACTTCAAACTTAATCCTCAGCGACAGATTTCTTACCATTAAAATAGAACGTATAAGCAAAACCGACACTAAGTAAAGAGCTAGGCTTTGAAAATTCCGCTGGATCATAACCAATATTTGAATCGACACCAATCATCCAAGGCGTAAATCCATAACCGTAGATGGGGTAACCAATCGTTAGGCGATAACTGCAATTCACATCCGCCGTCAGCACCAATCCGATGCATGGTTCGATGTAGGTTCCTTGAATAAAATTATATGGAATACCTTTCGTTTTAAGCAAATCACTTACTGTATAACTTTGAAGGTAGCCCATTTTGAGTCCAAAATCGGTTCCAAAACGCTCAGACCAAAATTTTTCATGCCCCACTTTTATATAAGCTGCAGCTGTATGAATACCACCATATACCTTTGAAGGAACCCGAAATTCATTGATCGCAAAGTATGTATAATGGATGCCGCTCGCAAAAGACAAACCATTTTTTAAGGTGTACTGGTATTGCGCACTGCTTTGAACCAAGCCTTGCATGATTGTCTTATATGGTTTATTATTAATGGAATTCGGTAAGGATAATTCGAAAGTAAAGGAATCATCAGGATCTATTTCTTGCGCGAATACCCCATTTTGAAAACAAGAGAAAAGGCAAATTAAAATGGTCGAAAATCTATTCATATCAATACTTTTTTATTTTGCTTTTAATCCAACCACGAATATAACCGGTGGTTTCCGGTTCTAAATTTAACCAATAAATGGGAATCAAAAAACCAAAAAAGAGTATAATTTCTTTCAAGAGAATTCTCAAAATATTCGATGAAATAAAAGAAAATCCATTGCTTAAATAGGAACTTGTATAGTAAAATCCAAGAAATACAAATAGAAACCCAAGCAGCTTTACCTGACTCACCTGAAAAGGATTCATTTGATAGACCCGAAAAATGTACCAACCTCTAAGAAAATTGTAAACAACATATACAAAACCGGTTGAAATTGCAGCCCCTACAATCCCGTATTTAGGTATAAGGTAAAGATTAAAACCGTATACGCAAATTATAAGCAGCAGTGTGAAGGCAAAATCCGACTTATATTTTTTTGAAGTGGACAAAATCACTCCATTCAATCCAAAATACATATCAATAATACGTCCAATCATCAAAAAGAAAAACACCCAAATTCCTGCTTCATAACCTGGAACAAAACTAAACAGTTCGTTTATCGGTAACCACACGATAAGAAAACCGATGATTCCAAGCATCAATCCGATGGATGAGCTTTTCTGATACAAGGATAGCATTCCTTTTAAATTTCGATCTTTCCATTGTTTTGCTATAAGCGGAGAAGAAACACGAATAACCGAACGGTAAGGAAAGAGAACCGCACTAATGAGTAAGAGTGTTGTGGTATAAATTCCGGTTTCTGTTAAACCATTGTATTTAGCAATCATCAAAGAATCGATTGAAACAACAAGCAATGCAGCCAATGAGTTTACATAACTAAATGAGGTGTAAGATACAATGATTCGTTGAAAGCGCTTCGAAATCTGAATGGAACGAAAAGAAAAATGCAACTCCCCTTTTCGAATCAAAAAAACAAGTAAGTAAATGGGAGCAATGAAATGAATGCTGACATAACACACAAAGAACTGATTGAAAGATAAGACCTTCAAAAAGGTAAGCAAAAGAAGAAGCGAAGTACACAGTCGAAGCACAACATCCTGCAGAAAAACCGGAAGAACATTCTCTTGCATTCCTCTGAGGTGATTCTCGAATAATTGAAAGAAAACAATGGCGATTCCGAGTGGAATAACCATGTAATAATTATCTACAAATAAATGCGAATTCCTTTCATAATTGGCAACTATGGAATCTTTGAGAAACCAAATAACTAAACTAAAAACGGCTATCCCAACACAAACAATCAACAAATTTGCCAGTAGAAAACCAAAGTGTTTTCGTTCTTTATTCCTGAAAAAAGGAAAGAATCTCCAAGTAGAATAGATCGTGCCTAAATTGGAGAACTGTGCAAAAAGCAGCGCCACATTCATGACCAGATTTACTAGTCCAACTTGAGCACGAGAAAACAAAAGCACAAAAAGAAATCCTTTATTTAGGTAACCAAGGATTAATCCCAGGAAAGAAATAGCAGATGTTCGAATAGCATCTTTTTGAACGATACCCATAGAAGTAAAGGTAATGAATTCCTTTCTGCAAAGGAAGCTTAATCACGAACGGTTTTCATGTTATTCCAAAAAAGTAAAGGCATAAAAAAACCCCAACACTTCTGACGAA
>JANRBR010000036.1 GCA_030727405.1 Crocinitomicaceae bacterium
ATGTTTTTTTGATTTTGCGCCAGAAGTTGTCGGTAATCAATTTTAGCCTCTTCAAACTCTTTTTTTTCAAACGCCGCATCGGCTCTTTTCTTAATTGACGCAATGGATTGTCCATACCCTTTCTGAACCAAAAGGAACAGCAAAAAGCAAACAAAAAGGTACGAAATGGACTTTTGTTTCAACTACACAATGTATTTTCTAGGCTTTTTACGCCTTCTTAGAGAAAAGGTTCATTTTGTTTTCCTGTCCTTTCAACAAACGATCGATGTTTTTGCGGTGAGCAAAGATGACCAATGTTCCTAGTACAATGGTGAACACAATCATGATGCGTGCATCTTCATTAATGATGAAATAACTAATGAATGGAAAACACAGCGCAGCTGTTATTGCGCCCAAGGAAACAAAACGCGAACTGATAAAAACCGCAAGAAAAATCATTAAGCAGACAATGGCCGCATATGGATTAATTCCAATCACAATTCCAAGTGATGTTGCCACACCTTTCCCACCTCTGAATCCAGCAAAAACTGGGAATACGTGTCCAAAAACGGCACTAAATGATCCGCAAAGTTGTAGAATCAAAAATTCATCCTTGTAACCGACCATCCATGTTTCAGCGAAAAAATGAGGAAGGCATGCGGCAATGACTCCCTTGGATACATCGACAATTAAAACGAACCATCCAGAACGTTTACCCAAAACACGAAACGTATTCGTGGCTCCCGCATTTTTGCTTCCATGTTCACGAATGTCACATCCATGCAGCGCTTTCCCCACCCAAACGGAAGTTGGTATCGAACCAATGAGGTAGCCAAATAAAATAACTAAGAATAAAAGCATTTTTTCTTTATTTGTATAAGAAATAACCTCGGAATTTCGCAAGTAAATTCTTGGCGGTCACCTCATCCATGACATCAAATTTAAAATTTTTCGTTTTACGTTTTTCAGGTTTGATGGCTAAGATGGTTTCATTTACCGTTTTATCGTTTGTGAAAAGCAGTAGTTCACCGTCTCTTTTAACCATTTCATAATTCATAAAGTACTTTGTATCATCCAATAAACTCAATTCCCATTTAAATCCTGGAGCTGTTTCATCCGAAAAAGATTGAAGGTAAAATTGGTGTAATTCTACTTGCTTAAGGACCGGAATGCCATTGATGCTTACCAAGCCAACTTGATTATTAACAGAGATGAGTCCTTTGTCCACCTTCTTCGAACTTCCTTTTGCTCCTGACGACTCTAAAATGATGTCTGAAAGAATGAATGTTTGTTCTAAACTTGCCGGCATTTTCCGCAATTTATCCTCGTCGTAATCCTTAAACACCTCTTGGGCATCTTTGAGACTTGACCAATGTACCAGGGAGTTTTTCAAGCCTAGGCTCGGTTTTTTAATATCTAGTTCCTTCGCTCCAACTTGGGTTTTGATTTTAGTTGCCATGTTTTCCATCACATTGGCGGCAATAGGTATGCTTACTTTTGCATTGGAAGCGATGCGTGTTTTATTATTTTCTTGATCAAATTCAATTTTCCCGTAAAACTCCATTTTAACATCTCCCGTGTTGATTCCAAGTTCGATGTCACCGAGACCAATCACTTTACAGGTATTCACATCAAGCGTTAACATGTTGCTGAGAGAATCGATTTTATTCAAACGATTTTTACTTGCGATCTGATATTCACTCAAGGTTTGATTAAACTGCAAATATCCGTTCGAACTGAACAAACTTGGATCCTCAGAACCTTCGGTTTTAGATAAGAAACTTGGATAAATGCGCAGACTGTCGGACCGATCCGTTTGGTACCACAAGAAACCTGCAGCTAAACGTTCACCTTTCGCGTTTTTAGGATCTGGCTTAATGGGTATTTGAATATTCTTAGCCAATACGGTGTCCTCAAATGTCATCCAAGATTTATCGTATTGACACGAGTGATTAATGCGCGTAGATCCATTTAAAAACAATCCTTGATTCGATGCTTTCACGATAATGCTACCATAATAATCAAATTCTTTGCTCAACTTAAAGCGATCTTTTTCTTTTACCTCCCCTTGAGCTGTGGTGGTCACATTGACAAACTTAATGGAACTCATTGGAATGACGGTTAGATTGCTGTCTCGGTCATAGTAGGGGTATTTTGCCGATCCCTCATAATATTTACGCGATGAAATCTTCACGTTGGCTTCCTTGAAGGTGTGGAATTTCGTGATGTAATTGGCTACAATAGTTGCATTTTTTAAGGAATCCATGGCAGCCGCTTTTCGAATGCGAACGCGCGAACTATCCGGATAAATACGTGCATCTCCCACTTGAATGTAATCAACCGAATTGCATAAAATCAACTGTGTTTTTAAATCGTATTTTGCACTAAGGGATTTAAATTGAAGGGTGTCTTGTTTTTCATCTGTTGAGAAGAAGTTGTTGCGCGTTAAATCGGCTCCACTTTCAAAACTAGTTTCACCACCTTTGTTCTTCTGAAAATCCAACGATTCACCATCCATAAACCAGGTGAATTTATCCATTTGGCAATAGTAACTATTTGCCGGAAACATAATGCGCTTGGTTCCATTGGAACTAAACTCACCAATGCGTGACTTAAAACTGATATTTGTCTTCATTTCATCAGACTGAATGGCCAAGGGATTTTCACCATATTGGCTGAAGCGATTTCGAAG
>JANRBR010000037.1 GCA_030727405.1 Crocinitomicaceae bacterium
CTGGAACGTACTTCTTCCAATTAGAAGTTGGTTCGACGGTTTATACACAGAAGGTGATTAAATAAATTTACATCAATCATTTGTGAAAGCCCTGACAAATTTTCAGGGCTTTTTTTATTTAGGGAAATTCAGCCACTACATTCGGATTTTTGGAATGGATAAAAAGTGTAACTTTGACTTGTGATGAAAAGAGCGCTTTCGGTTTTATTGTTGTTTTCCTTTTTTGCGTTGGTCACTCCGCGAAATTGGTGGCACGATTGCCATCATGGACAGATTTCCAAAAGCACCCAGTCGAAAGTTCATTTTGAAGATGGATCCTTTGATCTTTGCGATTTTGAGCTCGGATATTACACCGTACATTCCTTTCATTTTTTCCAGTCGCCTAAACCGTCCTATTGTTCAGTCATTTCGGCAGAACTATTGGATAAAGAAAGCATTTCCTTTCCTTCTTTTTCACTTCGAGGACCGCCTCAAAACGCTTAATTTTTGATGGATAGACCTTTGATTCAGATCATAGGTGATAAACAGCCTACTTGACCTTACGTTTCGTCCACCACGAAAGTATTCTGTTCATGTAAACTGATTTTATCCATTTTTATTCGCCAAAAAGAACTTTTCCAGTTAGATCATGGCTTGAAAATCCATTTGGGAGTATTTATAAGTGTCTTAGAAGTAAATTACACATGAAAATTATTGCATTCATCACTGCGTTTGTTGCCTTGTCAGCGACCGCACAAAAAGAAATATCAGGTTTTGTTAAGAGTAAATTAACGAACCAACCAATTGCCAATGCGCGCCTACAGTTGGAGGAAACAGGGGAAACATCCATTACAGATGAAACAGGCGCATTTATGTTTTTTGGTAATTATCCGGGAGCCATCCATTTACATGTTTCAGCGTTCGAATTTGAGTCAAAACTTTTGTTTTTGGCAGAGTCTGCTAACGCGCTAGGGCGACATTACCTAATGCCTAGTTCATTGGAAATCTTTTTAGCTGAAAGACACTTGGATCTAGAGGATATTACGGTATCGACGGGAACGAATGTTCAGAAAAACAAGAGTCCATTTCTCGTTGAAAGCCGAAAATTGTCTGATTTAAATGGAATTGCCACCCTCAACATGGGAGAAGCGTTGGCAAAGATTCCAGGCGTCTACCAATCCAGTTTAGGAAATGGCATTTCAAAACCGGTCATTAGAGGATTACAGGGAATTCGTGTAGTCGGTTTATTGAATGGCATGCGCATGGAAGGACAGCAATGGGGAGGAGATCATGGAATGGGAATTTCTGAGGTAGGAATCGGTTCAGTTGAAGTCATTAAAGGACCGGCCTCTTTATTATATGGCGCAGATGCATTAGGTGGTGTCTTGTATTATTCGGATGAATCCTATGCCGCCGTACATTCTCAGTCGCTAAAGGTTCAATCCGTTTACCACAGCAATACAAATGGAGGAGCGCTACGTGTGCTTTACAAGCAATCCAATCAGAAATTCCGTTTTTTACTAGGAGGTAGTTATGCTAACCATGCTGATTTCCAGTTGCCCAATAAAAAATTCGCTCAGAATTCACGATTTAATGAGTCCGTGATAAAGTCTGCTCTTTCCTGGAATGGAAAAAACAAGGTTCATCATTTGCGTTATTCGTTTAATCATGTCATGAGTGGTTTGCCTGGACACACCCATGACTCCATCCTCAATCCACTTGAATTCCAGTCCGAAATCCAACGTCGAAAGCAAACAATACCGGCTCAATTTTTTGATAACCATTATTTGTCCTTTGAAAACAAATGGTTTGCAGAAAGAAATGAATTTTCGATTTTACTCGGCCAAACGCTAAATCAATTAACCGAGTACGACGAGAAAGTAACCATCCCAGGAATTCAAATGCGCTTATGGAATTCACTTTATACAGCAAAGTGGACGCATACCTTCCCAAACAATGTAAAAGTGGTTAACGGAGTACAAGGGATGTTTCAAGTGAATGTGAATGGAGCGGAAGGGACTGAAAAACTTTTGCCGAATGCCCATTCCCTGGATAATGGTATTTTTTCCATTTGGATGTATGAAAAGGATCGTTGGAATTTTCAAGGTGGACTCCGCTATGATGTTCGGAACCTCAAAACCTTAGAAGATTTCAAAGGGTCCCCTGCGATTGTTAAAACTTTTGCAAGTCCAAACGCTTCGATTGGGGCTGTTTACGCGGATGAAAAAATGACTTTTCGCACGAATTTTTCTACAGGTTACCGTGCCCCGCATTCTTCTGAATTGTTGGCAAACGGCTTTCATCATGGTGCATTGCGTTATGAAATCGGTGATGCCAATTTACGCCCTGAAAAAGCAAGTCAGTTGGATTTAAGTATGGAATTAAAAGGTGACCATGTTGTCTTTGTTTTTAATCCATTTATCAATAAAATCAATCATTTCATGTACTTACAGCCAAGTGACTCAAGTGTCGGTAATTTGCCTGTGTTCTTATACAAACAGTTGGAACAAGTTTGGTTTTACGGAAGCGATGTCGGCTTTCATTACCATCCGCATTTTGCACATGATTTACACTTGGAGGGAACTTTTTCCTACCTAAATGTGTCAACCCAATCAGATAGCAGTATTTCGATGATTCCTCCTAGTCGATTTACGCTTAGCCTTCGTTATCAATTCGACCTTGGTAAAAAGTTTCAGGTGAAGGAAGTACTTGTGCAGCATACCTACATGAATGGACAAGGTAAGGTGGCTTTTTATGAAAGTTCGAGTCCATCTTATCAATTACTCGATGCATCCTTGTCTTTTAAGTGGAACGGGAAAACGGCCATTGACTTTCAAGTGGGTTGTAAGAACATATTCAATACAAGCTACATCGATCACCTTTCTCGCTTGAAAAACATTTCTATGCCTAGTCCAGGAAGAAATATCTATATCAGCATCAATTTTAACATTTCTAATCAACTAAAAAATCAAAAATCATGAAAAAAGTAGTTTTATTTAGTGCGCTTGCACTCGGTTTTCTTGTAACATCAAGTTCTTGTGGTAAAAATAAATGCCATGAATGTCATTACGACAAAGCAGGAGCTGAAATTGAAATGGGGGAATATTGCGGCGATGATTTGAAACAATTGGAAGCACTAGGAACCTATACAGATTCAACAGGTATATACACTGTTCATTGTCATGAACATTAATCAAATCGGTTGACCTTTTTAAAGTGGTATGAATTTAATTCTGCCACTTTTTCTTTTTTAAGAAATTTCGATTCCAAAAGGAATGAGGAGTCCAGCTAGTCCTTCTTGGCTGAATTTAGCTCCCTTCATGCGGTTGTTTGATGGGTCAATGATGAATCCTTGTGCGCCTGTGAAATTGGCCTTTTCTAAGTTGCTCATTTGAAAAACGGATCCAGTAAGTTGACATCCCTCAAAAGATACACCTTCTAATCCTGCTTCCGTAAAATCAACTTCCGTTAATCGGCAATTCGAGAATTTTGTTCCTTTTAATGGACATTTGTAAAAGAAGGAATAATCCAATGTGCAGGATTCAAACGTGCATCTTAGTCCGTAAGGATTACAGTCTTCAAAGTGAATTCCCATTAACTTACAATCACGGAAATAGGCATCGCGAAATGATGTTTTTTTACTTCGGATTGAACTAAGGTCAGAGCTGATGAATTCGCAATCAACAAAAGTGAAATTTGATAAGTCTGCGCCGTTGAGTTGACACGATTGGAAGACACAGTTTTCGTATTCAGCTGTGGTTAAATTCTCAAAAGTTAATCCTTCAAAGGTTTGATCGGTAATATAATCCATTAGTGTAAGCGTTGGATCAATACGTAGTGATCAAAATCAATACGAATCATGAAAATGTCAGGGTTATAAGGAAACGTGATTGTCCCGTCAGAAGTAATTCTGTGTGCAACTGGGATTTGTTGTCCGGCAAGGTTTAGCGCTTCGATGTTCATTACTTCGAAAAGCCTTGTTTGACAAACGAAATCACCTTGTTCATTTTGATAAAGGTATGGCCATTGTGTCTTGATGTCGTCCAATGAAACTGTATTCACTGTAACTTGCTGTTGAACGGTATCAACTCCACATGTACCACTTGCGTAAAGTGTGACCGTATACGTTCCGGGCGCATACGTATGGCTAGGATTTAAACCAAATCCAACGGGGCTTCCATCACCAAAATCCCAAACTAGGTTACTAGGAGCGTTGGTTGTCGCACTAAAAAGAACTTCGTATTGATTGATGCCGGCAATAAAGGTAGCCTGTAACAACGAGTCGTGGTGAATGAGTTCCCAAGTTGGAATGCTATCCAAAACGATGCTGCTCGCCGCTTGCTGCAATATAGTGCACGTTTGAGGATCTAATCCTGCGGTATAACTTGCGCCAACGGATGATTTTTGAAACAAAGAACTGTAAAAAGTACAGGCTGCCAAATAGGATCCTTCTAGGCTAGGGTGGGAGCCATCACCAGCATAGAGGTTGATGTTTGGATAATTGTCTCGTACGTATTTCCAAGCAACGCCGACAGGAGAAACAGATGCGTCAGTGGAATCAGCGATGCGTAAATAGGCATTTCTTAGCCGATCATTCATTTTGTTGAAGGTATTAATCGAATCCCATTGAGGATCGCCTACTTCTCTTCCCCATGTCATGTAGTAATTTACTTGTGAGCAGGAATTCGACGCATAAACGCTATCGGCTAATTTCATTGCGTATGGAAGTGTTTGTGTATTCACTTGGCTATATGGAAAACTAGGTTCCTGGCTTTGTCCTTGTAAAACAACGTAATCCCATGGTTTAGCATGGATTTTTGTGTAAGTCACAGCATCATTTGAGTGTGATTGAAAGGTGTATCCTCCATTCATTTTGCTGTCAATGAGCATGTGGTCGCCCAATGAATTACTCAAATCACCAACCATTGCTGGAAGGTTATTGACGCTTAAATAGCTGTTTCCAATGAAAAGAACGGAAATGCTGTCTTGTGTCCACGATACTTGAACAAGAATAACGAAGAGTAAGCTCGAAAATAGTTTCATGTTTCAAAAGTAATTAATTTCTACTCAAATGTCTGATGCTTCTGCATGCGGCCGTGCAATTAAGGAGTAAACCATGGGCATTTTATTTTTAAGGTGTTTGATTTGAAATCGATTTGGTTCCACCTCTGCTAAATGGCTTAAACAGTCGTATGGAGAGTAGGGGTACTCTTTAAATTCGGTAATGTTAAATCCAACATTTACAAGTGATTGAAATACCTCACTTAAACCATGGTTCCAAGTGATGGTTGTGTCGGTAATAGGATGTTCTTTGTTCGCATATGAATGCGATGTTTCTTCAATAATCGGTTCGTCTTGAAAATAATTGTAGGTGACGTGTTTAAAATCGTCATCAAACATCCAAACAACGGGGTGGAATTCAACAAAGATGAATTTTCCATCTGGTTTCAGGAATTTCGCAATGACATCTGCCCATTTTTGCAGGTCTGGCAGCCAACCGATCGTTCCATAACTGGTGTAAACGATGTCGAATTTTTCTTTTAAATGCAATGGAGCGCTATAGAGATCCGTACATATAAATGTGGCGTCTATTGAGAGTTCACTTGCCAATTTTCGAGCAGAATCAATCGCTTTCTGTGAGAAATCGATGCCGGTCACTTTCGCGCCCATGCGTGCTAAAGAGAGGGTGTCCTGTCCGAAATGACATTGTAGGTGTAGGATTTTAAGTCCAGAAACATTGCCCAAAAGGGCTAATTCGATTTCTTTTAAAGAGGTTTCTCCTGCACGAAAAGCATCCATCCGATAAAAATCAGAGTCCAAGTGATGTTCCACGCGGTTATCCCAGTTTTTGCGGTTTAATTCAAGGTATTGTTCATTCATGTGATCTGAATAGTATTAAAATGCGTTTGCGTTGAATAATTGTTGATCATTCGTGTCGTCTATTTACTTAATTTCCAGACTTGCGGCAGTCCTTTTCCGCTGTACAATAAGACAGTAGATGTTTTATTTACCTTATAGTTACTTCCATCGCTTAAGCCAAGTATTCGCTTGACATTTGTTATCGGAAATTGATCCAGAGGCAAGGGGATAAACGTTACTTCAACATCAATTGGAATAAAAACGGCATAAATTTCCTTATTGTCTTTCTCCGTAAATACCCATGTCCCTAGCTCTGTTTTTACCTCATAAGGCGCAACAGGATGTGTTCCGTAAATTGCTGGACCGTTGATGTTCATCCATGCACCAATTTCGTTTAATCGTTCGTAAGCGACCGGATCCCATTCTCCTTGGGCATTTGGTGCAATGTTCAGCAAGTAGTTTCCTCCGCGTGAAACAATCAGGCAAAGATTTTCCAAAATTTTCGCGGTGGACTTATACTGGTCATTCGGCACGTAACTCCAACTATTCGCCATGGTCATACAGGACTCCCAAGGATAGGGAAGGGGTTTTGTTGGAATTTGTTGTTCCGGAGTCAGGTAATTTTGATTTGCACCTTCCACTGCACGATCAACCACAATTAATCCTGGTTGTAATTTTCGTGCTTCCATGACCAAGGAATCCATTTTGATGTCTTGATTCACGGGTTTGTATCCCCATCGTGGCGAAGTTGCTGTCATCGGTTGAACCCAACCGCCATCAAGCCAAAGCAAGTCAATTTTCCCGTAATCCTTCATTAACTCCATGATTTGATGGTGGGTGAATTGCACAAACGCATCCCATTTTTTTGGTTTTTTGGTCAAGTCGTAATTTGGATTTCGATCGTACGGTGGGAAAGTGGGATCCCAGTAATCATCGTTGCTCCAATCTGGTTTACTGAAATAGGCTCCCGTCCATAATCCTTCCTTGCGAAAAGCTTCGAATACTTTTAAAGCAATATTGGCATTGGTATTCGTTGCGTACGGACATTTTTCATTCGCTACGGTATAATCCGTGTACTTGGAATCAAACATACAGAAACCATCGTGGTGCTTGGTGGTAAAAACCATGTATTTCATTCCCGCGTTTTTCGCTGCTTTCGCCCATTTTTCGGGTTGAAATTGAACGGGATTAAAGGTCGTTTGCAGTTGTTCGTAGTTTTTTACGTAGCCGAAATAATCGTTTTTGTAAGGACCGCGTCGAATGCACCAATCTTCATCCTCCGGACAAATGCTCCAACTTTCAACAACACCGAGTTGCGAATAGGTTCCCCAGTGCATCAAGAGTCCAAATTTGAAGTCTTGCCACGTTTCTAACTTATCTTGTACCAACGGATCACTTGGTGGGAAATATGTCTGTTCATGTTCCTGCGCCTGAATGGTCTTGCTCAGAAAAATGCATGTAAAAAGTAGGATTCTCATGTTCATGTTTAATGAATTTCAATTTCGTCAATAAATAACCAGCCGTTTCCGTCCACTCCACGCCATTTTGGTAGTGGACCGGGATTGCTTACATCTAGGTACAGGTATCGCCCATATAGTTTAGTGCCAAAGCTAAGTTTCAAAGGGTAAATTCCAGGTGCTACTTGCTGTTCAGCTGTCGGATTGATCAGTTTTCCTTGCTGTGCACATGTACTAGAAAGCACTTCTTCTTCTGAATTACCAATGCGTAAATGGAAAGAACTTGGACCCACAATCCACGCGGAATTGTTTTCCAAAAAGTTGAGTTGAATGCTTGACAGTGTATCTGTTTTTCCAAGATCTATAAGGAATGTCGCATTTCGTCCTTGCCATCCTTGCCAGTTGAATTGATAATCATTCGTCCCTTTAATTCCGTTTAATAGTGGCTGTTTCGAATAGAATCCAAGTGAGTCAATTGCTGTGCCATCCATTTTTAATGCGCCATCTCGATACGATTTATTCGGAACACTTAAGTATTTCAACGTTGCATCGGAACCAAGGTGTTTCACTTTTCCATTTTTCCAATAATCAAGGGTGATTTGCTCGTATTCTTTTGGTGTGAGCCTCGTTTCATGCAATAATTTAGGTCCGTTTTTTTGTGCTATGGCGCTAAAGTCCTTTAGCATATCTTGATAAGGATTATCTAGCGTGTAAAAATACCAATCACTTCCAGCGGCAGGGGATTTGGAGATTTCGATGGAAGCATAACGGATGCTTTGTTGTGCCATTTCCAATCTTTCCAATTGCTTAGGTGTTAGACCTTCGGTATTTTTAGCTTTATCAAACATTAGATGATACCAACGAAGGTTTTCAGGTGAGAGGTATCCTTTGATGTGAGTAACGGGTGGTTCGTAAAGGGTGAGGGCTTTGCCACTTTTTTGAAGTTCACTTATTTCTCGTTCTAATATTTCTTTGACAATTGGACCTGCATTTCCGTAGTAGTTCGTTAAGAAGAGATTGGTCAAGCTATCTGCATCAAGAGTCGGGTCCCACATCCATTTGGACAAAAGGAAACAGCGCAATTCTTGCATTTCAGAGGATGATTGGTTGTATCCCTGTTCAAACAACATGTTGACGCCGTATTTTTTAAAAAGTTGAATGTTCTCTTGCAAGGTGGGCCAATTAGGGAAGGGCATGACCATGTGGGAGAAATTAATTACATAGTCCCAAATTAGGATGTTCTGGGTGATTTTTGACCAATCGGAAAGGTCCTTTTCGAATCCACTTCCACTGAGGGATTTTGCCCTATTTTCTTCAATCGTGCAGAGCATGATGTTCACATTGGACAATGGCTTAGTGATTTTTGGTGCGGAACGTGAATACTGATATGCCAGGGTTGAAATGACCTTATCTGGAAAGAGTTTGGCCACCTCGTTCACGAAACGGATGATCGAACCAGCATGGGATCCTTCTTCTTCATCGATGTGTGTACATTTCTCACATTCACAATAATTGTAGTTGTCCATCTGACTAACGCTCCAGTATTTTTCCTTCGGTCGTTTGTTGACTTCTAATTGCAAAGCGTTCGTTACATGAGAAAGTACCTCAGGATTGCTTAAGCACAATTGATCCTCCATTCGGATTCCGTTACGCAAGGCATAATATTCGGGATGTTTTTCAAAATAGGTTTCCGGTGGTAATAAGCGTTGCAGCGTATGAACCCATAAACCCCATCCAGGATGTGTTTCAAACGTTCCATAACCTTGTTCATGTGTCAGGTAAAAGGATTCTGCGTACCCGGTTCGACGCGCTTCGCCGTAAAAGACTTCGCGGTAATCAAAGGCTGGTACTTGTTCGTAAATGGTATATGGAAGAGGTTTTAAGCGCGTAAGTTTTGGGATGACGGTTTCCTCTGCACTAATAAATCGAATGCCAAAGGTGTGTTCCAAGGTATAATATATCGCATGTTCGATGGCCTTTTTGGTTTCGCCATAAAAAATAATGGTTTTTCGATCGATGAACACACCGAAGCCATCGGCTCCCCATTCTTTTGTGCGTCGAAACAAACTTGAGTTCGGACGTTCGAAGTGAACGTCATATGCATGATCGAATGAGGTGATTTCTCGCAAGTAAAAATCTAACGTGGAGTTCAATTTTGGGTAGAAAACTTCTTGGCTGTAAGCCCAATATTGACTTGTCAATAGAAATAAAACGATTAGTTGTTTCATAAGAGTATTTTAATGAAATCCACCCTTACCTCGGTAAAGTTTTAAAGGTGATTTGAGTTTTATTTTGATGACAGAAATCTCTGGGTCTAATGCAGAAATAGGAATATCCATATAAAGTGTTCCCGGAACATAGCTCCAATCGATTTTACCGACAATTTTGTATGGGACACTCGTGTTTGTGCCAAGAACAGTGATGCTTTCGATTTCGGACATCAATCCTTTCAATTGGACATTCACCTTCAGGTTGGAAATGGAAACGGGTACACTCGATACTTGACCATATTGTAGATCGCGTGTTGCCTGATTTGTCGTGTCGATTCCTACTGCTGGTATAAATAAGAAAAGACTTAACGAATCCTTCGAAAGGGTTGTGTTTCCATGAAAATGTCCATCGGGTAAACCTGCGCTTGTTCCGTAAATGGCATCTTTGTGTTTAGAAGTCCAACGTCCAATGGCTTTCAATAGTTGCACTTGAGCTTCAGGAATCGTTCCATCCGCTTTTGGTCCAATGTCCAATAGTAAATTCCCACCCATTCCAAGGCACTCTGTGAAAATTTGAAGGACTTCATTCACGGTTTTCATGTTTTGGTCCTGAGGTCGATATCCCCAATTGTCATTGCTCGTTAAGCAGAGTTCCCATGTTTTGCGGTCCGGGTGAATGATCGGCATGTTTTGTTCAGGGGTGTCGTAATCTCCATATGATTTCAAGCGACCGTTTAGAATCGCTGAAGGATTTTCTTTGTGAATGATGCGGTCTATTTTTGCGGCATCCCATTCTAATTCCGAGTGTTCCCAATCCCCATCGAACCAAAATAGATCCGGTTTAAATTGCTCATTGATTTCTTGAATTTGTCCGTGCATGAAGGACAAGAATCGATTCCATCGAACACTGTCGTCTTTGATTTGATAACGGTTGAAGTCTTTGAGGAATGTAGGATAATCATCATGAGACCAATCCAACAAGGAGTAATAGGCGCCAAAATGCAATCCTTCCTTGCGAACGGCTTCTACGAATGGAGTCATTAAATCGCGTTTGGCAGGTGTTTGATGCACAACACTCAGTGGTGATTTTTCATTCCACAGAAGGTTCTTTTCGTATTTTTTAGTAAGTGTCGGTAGTGCCCATCCAAATTGAGGTGCTTTGGTGTGCGGTGTTTTTAATTTCGTGTCCCAAAGTGCAACACCATCGTGATGCTGTGTGGTCATTACTGTGTATTGCGCACCACTTTCTTTGATTAATTTCGCCCAATCTTCCGGATGGTAATTTTCAGCTTTGAATCCAGACAATTGAGACATGTAAGTCGGGTAATCAACACTTTTGTTGTGAAAGGCCCAACTTTCAGATGTTCCATCCACCGCATAGATTCCCCAATGGATGAAAATTCCCAATTTCGCATCCGAGAACCACTGAAGGTCGGCTGAGTCACTTGTGTTTTGAGCAAAAAAGGGAGCCTGAAAAAAGCTTAGAAATACGAGAAAAGCAAATTTATTCATGTGGTGAAGTTACAAAATCTGTCCTAAATTTCTTTTATCAGGCATACATCCCTTGGGTGCTTTGAATTACGGAAGCGTTTCGTAATAATTTTATCACATGCCTAGTCGATATAATTCGCTTAGATAAAGTACCTTTGTCTTGAAATTTTTCCTTGACATCCTTGAGGTGAACGTTGAGTTAGCACTGAAACCAAGGTTAAATTGAAAGTCGATACGAGCAAATGAATAAAGTATTCGTTCTGAGTGTGTTGCTGCTTTTTATTACCCAATTTCAAGCACAGCAATTAATCATCAATGAAATTTCCCAAGGGACAGGTTCAAGTGAATACGTGGAATTGGTTGTCATCGGAACGCCAACCTGTGTTTCGCCCGTTCCCAGTTTGGATTTAAGAAAAGTCATAATTGATGACAATAATGGGTATTTTGCTCCTGGATCTGGAACAGGAATTGCATCTGGAGCAGTACGATTTGCAAACATCCCTTTTTGGCAAAGCATCCCACAAGGAACCTACATCGTTATTTACAATGATGCCAGTCCAAATTCGAGCTTGCCTGCCGATGACAACACCATGGCCGATGGAAATTGCCGTTTGGTCATTCCTGCTAATTCCGCTCTTTTAGAAAAAACAACCGTAAGTCCAACAACGACGAATCAAAATTACCCTCCTGATATTAATTGGACTTCAGGCGGATCTTGGTCTCCATTGGCGATGGCAAATTCCGACGATTCTTTTCAAGTGCCAAATATTCCGGCTAATGGACTTCCATTCCACAGTGTGAGTTGGGGAAATAATGCCGCAAACACCATTGTCTATTTTACAGGTTCTGCTTCGGGAAAAGTATTTTCTTTTACAAATAACACTTCCAACGATTGGAATCAGGTAGCCAACTGGACCAGTGCTGACGTGCTGACGGGTCAAACGCCCGGAATGGCAAATAACGCTGCGAATGATGCATGGATAGGTAGCATGAATCCACTTTGCAGTGTGAATCCAGGAATGACGGTTACCCCATTTATTTTAAACGAAACGTGCGTGAACGCCTGCGATGGTTCAATTTTAACGAATGTTACAAACGGACTTGCTCCTTACACGTATAGTTGGTCGAACGGAGCGACGACAAGTTCCATTTCGAATGTTTGTCCAGGTGCATACACCGTCACCGTAACGGGCGCCAATGGTTGTTCAGCTATAGAAACATTCTCAGTATTAGCTGGAGCACAAGGATCAAATGCATTTATCAATGCTGCAGGACCCTTCACGACTCAGGATGCGGCACAGCAAATCCAAGCGTTAAATACTGGAGGCGTTTGGACTTCCACGTGTGGAACCTGTTTGACTTCAAACGGAATATTTAGTCCACAATCCGCTGGAGCAGGGACGTGGCAAGTATGTTACCAACTTGGTTCAGGTACTTGTGCGGATACACAATGCATCGAAATCTTGGTGACAAATGGTTGCATTCCTCAAACGACTTCTGAATCCATCACGATTTGTCCTGAAGATTCTGTCTTTATTAATGGTTTTTGGGAATCGGTTTCAGGTCAATATTCGAACACCTTCCTTGATGTAAATCAATGCGATAGTACGCATACGGTGTCCCTAAGTTTGCATGCGGTCTCACCATGGATAGAGAACCTAGCTTTGTGTGAATTTGATTCCGTTCTGGTTTTCAATCAATGGATTTTTGGTACTCAAACGGTAAGTCAAGTTGAACAAACAACGAATGGTTGTTCGTATAATCATACGGTAAATGTCCAAATGGAATCCTGTATCCTTGATCCATCTGTCATTTTTATTCCGAATGTATTTACGCCAAATGGCGACCTGGTGAACGACACGTTTGAGATAGTTATTCAAAACGGAGAACTTGTACGCGGATGGATTTTCAACCGTTGGGGCAATGTAATTTACACCTTTTCACCGACCCAATTAACCTGGGATGGAAAAGATGAACTTACAGGAATTCCCGTTTTAGATGGTGTTTATACCTACTTGATTTATTTCAATCCTGCTGATACGGTAAATGAAATGTACCAAGGATTTGTAACGGTGGTAAAATAAATAGTTTCATGTATCGGAATGGGATAGGTGATTCTTCCCATTTTTCCTTATATCTTTGTATTCACATGGGGCCGACCTTGGATTTGACAGCGATAGCGGTAGTCAAGTGTCAGCATGCAGAGGGTTGTGATGAACCTCTTAAATATCTTGTCTCGAACAATAATTGACAATACGTCATACGCACTTGCTGCTTAATTAGCTGAATGTTAATTGGCTTAATCCGACTGAAGCACAGTAGGTTGGACAAGTACTTTCGGTAGATCGTCGCCTAATCGATTTACCACTCGAAAGTTCATCCCATTGGGCTAGTGTTTGCGATGGTACTAAGCAAATGCGAAATTCAGTACCTAAGTTCAGGTTTTGGGTGTTCTTGTCCGTGCCTGGATCGAAAAATAACCGAGGAATAAGCATGTAGAAAGCTTGAAAACTCGTCGTTTGGACGAGGGTTCGAACCCCTCCGGCTCCACCTTCGCTCGCCGAAGTTTTTGAGTATCAAAAACGAAGGCGAGCTTTTTTATTTAATCCCATTTAAAAAACTCAACTTTTTTCATTTAAAGCGAGTTAGCTCGCAGAAGTTTTAGAATTAAAACGAAGGCGAGCTACGACGGACCCGTCCACTCTTTTCCCAACCTAAATTTTAAGGATCAAAAATAATTGAATGCTTTATTTTTTATTCCATTTCCAAAACTTAATTTTTTTTCACTTAAAGCGAGTTAGCTCGCCGAAGTTTTTGAGTATCAAAAACGAAGGCGAGCGTCGCTCCAATTACATAGAATATTATGGGGTATTCAAACTAAATTTTTACAAAGATTTGTTTCTATTGTGTAAAAGATGAGTATATTTCATCCAAATTATTCATTAAATCTACCCCAAAAATGAAAAAAATCCTTTTTTAGCACTGCCTTTAGCACTTGGTTTTTCATCTTGCAATGTTGCTGGTGAAGAAGATTACGCCAATCTATCAAACGATATGTGTGA
>JANRBR010000038.1 GCA_030727405.1 Crocinitomicaceae bacterium
AATTCCGCAAAATCTTTTTAAACGCAAGGTGTAGCTCGTAAAAATGAACCTTTGCCTTGTTTTCATTGAAAAAGTACACATAGAATTGGCCTTTTTTGCTTTTCTGCTTGATGGTCTTCGGATTGAATTCAAGGGCATAGCGAACGGTTGCTCGTTTTGTCCGTGCATTAAAGTGAATGATGTGCGGCCTTACTTTGCGGTTGACCGTCCATTGATCTGAAAAATAAGCACTTCGTTTTGCTTGTAAGACAAAGGCAGGAAGCAGGTTAAGTTGCTTTTTGTTCTCGAGAGAAACTTGGGCTTCGACTTCAATGCGTAAATTTCCATTCGGTAAAATGTTTGTTTTTCCACCGACGTAGGTCATTTCAGCTTGACAGTTTAATTTTTTTCGATAGGCGCTGCTTAAAGGAACAATTCGTGTGCTTTCTCCGACCCACTTGCCAAACGAAAGGGAATCCAACAAGTGGTTCTGTAAGATGGTGTAGTGACTCAACAATTGGAACTGCTTGAATACTTTTTGGTACCGTTTCAATAAGTTCGGATGGTGAACCGGTTTCAAGTCCATTTTGTGATTGAAATGATACAAGCGATTTTGAAGGAGCACAAGCGTGTCATCCATCAATTCGGTGGTGGAGAGCTTATTCGTAGTAAACAATAATTTCCGCTTTGCATGAAATCCCGTGCTCAAAACCAATTCCTTCCCTACAAAGGGCACTTGATTTGGCAATGAAAGTCGGTATGCGGAACGTAAGTAATTCAACAATGTTGGAGCGATGTCATTGTGAGAAACGATGGCGTTCGATTGGTAAGCTTGTTTGAATAAGGGGGAATACAGGATGATGGGAACTTGGTATTTTGACAAAGGATTTCGTCGGTACAATTCCGTTCCGTGATCACCTGTTACAATGTAAAGGGTGTTTTTATAGTGCGCCGTTAGTTCTTCCTTCTCAAAGAATGCGCGCAAACAGGAATCAGTGTAGGCAAAGGATCCAAATTCGGCTGCCTGATGCTTGACCAAATACTTTAGTCTAGGATCCGTGATTTTTTCTGCACGCTCTTTCACGAATTGCTGCCAGCCCGCTTTGTTTGGGTACATAAAAGGATCATGTGAACTGATGGTCAAAAAGACATTTAGACTTGGCTTTGTAAAATCTGGGTGTTTTTTCGCATTGACTTGTGCTTGTTCAAATACATCTTCGTCCGGATAACCCCAAGCACTACCAACTTTCTCTTTGTGAACTTGTCTTTTTTTGTCCCATTTTTGAAGCAAGCGAACGCCTTTGTATTGTTGCATGAATCCGCCCATATTTAAATATTCATACGGTACTCCACAGTTGAAGCGAAAGCGGTAATTGTTCTTTAACAAATTAAACAAGGCATAATGCCTAGGAAATGGCAGTTGTTGAAACACATTTCCATCCACCGTATTTGGAACGGACGCCAAAACCGCCGGAAGTACGTTGTGTGTTCGCTGGTAGGTAGAAAAAGCATTCGGAAAGTAGAGTGATTTTTTACTCAAGGAATCCAAGAAAGGCATCAAGTTTCCCGTGTTTTCACCACGCTCGCCGAATAAATCCGAGGACATGCTTTCCACGATCACGATGCAAATGTGAGGCGCCTTTCCAGTACTCGTTCGATTGAGCAATGGTTTCAAGACCGACGCTTCGTTCATTTCATGTAAACAGGGATAAAACGGATCAATGGGTTTACCACCGTTGTAGAAGGCAGATGGAATATCTTTGAAGTCCGTTGGAGTAATGCGGATGTTTTCGAAGGAAGCTTGTCCAAAAACAGCAGCATGTACGATGCGTCCCATGAAATAAGTAAAGCGGTTTTGACCGACAGAAGGCAATTGCAAACGGAAAAACGAAAACGCTCCGATGAAAAGCAAAGGAATGAACCAAATCAACCAGCTGGGTGGACTTAGAGACACGCGTTTTTTCAGGAATTTAATCAGGAGCCATGGCAGTATGAAACTGGCTAAGAACAAGAATATCAAACCGAAATGAACGCGGTGTTGGACATCCGCAATGATCCATAATTCGTGCCAATCAAATAATAAGATTGCTTCATCTAAGGGCTCATGTGCATATAAAAAGTATTGGTCACAGACGATGCTTCCAAAAAGTTGAAGGAGCATCAACAGGTAAGCACCTTTTTCTATGATCATTGTTCGCTTTGGCCAAAACCAGGCAAGAATGGAAAAAGCAAGCCAATAAACAGCATAAAGCAATAGACTCGATAGCAGGGAAGCAAACACATGTGCACCGTTCAATTGATGTTCAAGTTGCCACAAAAAGGAAAGCTGAACCACGAATCCGAGCATAAAAAATGCTAGAATGTTTGGGAGAAGAGACCACAAAGAACGCGTCCAATTTTGCATGGTCAAATTTAGTGAAAAGAAAGGATTGCTAAAAATGCAGATGGAACGATGCCGTGAC
>JANRBR010000039.1 GCA_030727405.1 Crocinitomicaceae bacterium
TTCTAAATAACCCGTTGTTGTGATGCTTCCTTTTCTACTCATATTATACTTTTATTTCAAGGATAACGGGAGTATAAGTTAAAAGCTACATTATATTATTATACGTCTGTTTTTCAGTGAATTATATCTTATACTTTCTACAAAAGTGTAAGGTTATGGGAGTTGTTTTTTGATTGGGGTTGGAACCTCGTACACATATTTTTTAAGATATGCACTGAATACTGTTTTTTTTTCATTCCTTACGAAAGCACTAATATCACCCTTAGGTATTGAATACAAGAATCCACCACTTACAAAATATACATTGTCATCAACAATCACACCGTTCACACTTAATGGTGAATTTGTATTTTGAGTTGAAGGGATTTCTACCTTATTCTCGTTGTTGTTTGAATATGCCGGACTAATCGCATAAATCATAAAACCAAAGGATGCCATCATCATAGATGAACCCACCATCAGTTTGTACCAATTTTCTTTTACAAAATTTTTCATTCTTTTAAAATTTAAATGTTTTGGATAAATGTAAGAAATAATAAAAAGAAGTCCTGACGTTTCCGTCAGGACTTCTTGCTAGTGGTGCCTCCAGGAATCTCCGCCGCGGCGGACCAGGGACACTAATATCCAGTCTTTTTCTTGATGAAATCTCGACCTTTTCCCGTTTTAAGTTCCTTTTCTCGAATGATCGCTTCTTTCTTGGTTGTAAATTCTTCTTGGTGTATCAAAACCCATGGACCTTTTCCTTTTGTGAACTTACCTAATAATCCCTGATTGTGTTCACTTAATCGACGCATGAGATCTTCAGTATATCCAGTATACTTATACTTGGCTTTTTCAGAATACAATACATATACAAAATACATCTCAAAAAAAAGTCCTGACGTTTCCGTCAGGACTTCTTGCTAGTGGTGCCTCCAGGAATCGAACCAGGGACACAAGGATTTTCAGTCCTTTGCTCTACCAACTGAGCTAAGGCACCAGCTATTGGTGGGGCAAATTTAACACTTTTTTTTATTTCTATTCAAAAAGTCAGGTAAATTTCTTTGAAAGCTACTTAACTTTGTTTTATGAATCATGCAACGACCGCCTATTTACTGGATGCTGGAAACACGCAAGTGAAACTCGCGGAAGTAAAGAATGACTTGATTTCGAGTGTTAAACGCTTCAATTTAAACACCTTCCCTTGGTCAGATCTCAACAGTAACATTCCTATTTTGATTTCGTCTGTACTTTCTGATGAATGGAAAAATTCCATCGAAGATTTCTTTCGAAACAAGATATACATAAACGTTAACATGAAACTGCCATTTCAACTTGCTTACGAAACGCCGGAAACATTAGGAATGGATCGTTTATGCAATATGGCAGGTGTCGCTCAAAAAAATCCAAATAAACCTAAATTGGTAGTTGACTTAGGGACTTGCATAAAATGCGATTTCATGAATGATCAGCAGGTTTATGAGGGTGGCTCCATATCTCCTGGTTTAAACATGCGCGCTAAAGCGTTGCATTCTTTCACGGCCAAACTTCCAAACATTCCCGTTGATGCGCATGCCAAACTGATTGGAAAAAACACTCGGGAATCCATCACAAGTGGTGTTTTCAATGGCTGGGAAGCTGAAATAAAGGGACTCATTCAAGCATATAAATTGACCTACCCTGATTTAGTTGTTTACCTTTGTGGTGGAGATGCGAGGCATTTTGATTTCGATCAAAAAAGTAACATCTTTGTACTCGAACATTTAACCCTAGAAGGAATTCTAGAAATTTACCGCCTGAATGAAAATTCTCTTTAGTTTCCTAAGCCTTTTTTCGTGTGCATCGATCTGGTCACAATCTACCACCAATCAACCTGCGTCTTTTTACGGATTGGGGGAAAGCGCGGCTCAAAATCATGGGATATTTGATGCACTTGGTAAAAATACCATCAACATCTTTGATTCCACTGTATTGAATTTCTACAATCCTGCCACTTACAATACCATGAGCAAAGGAAATACCTTGTACTCTTTTGGAATCCAAAGTCGACTGTCACAATACGGTGAACAAGGGAATTCTCAAGTTGATTTTGCCGGAATGTTGGACCACATTGCTCTGGGCATGCGCATCAAGAAAAACATGGGCCTTGCTTTTGGTTTGCGGCCATATGCAGCCAAAGGTTATCAAATCATCGATAAAACGTTTACTGGATTTGATTCCATTCAATACACCTACAAAGGCACCGGGGCGATTCAAAACCTATTCGCAGGTTATTCTTACGGGATTGTTTACCGTCCAAAAACAAAGTTGTCTATTGGAGCAAATGCTTCCTACTTATTTGGTACAGTTTGTAATGAACGTCAGTCTCAGCTCGTTGCTTCCGGTTCCACTCAAGGCGGATTAAATAAACAATCCATCATCCTTCGCTCTTTTCATTATGAACTTGGCGCTTACTTTCAACAACAAATTGGGAAAAATCATACCATTAGCTTAAGTGGTGTTTTTACACCGAATCAAAAATATACGGGACACTACCAAGATGAGTTTTACACGGCAACGAACATCAATACGAGTTCAACCTACGACACACTTGCTTTCAGTCATAGTCCGATAAACATTCTTCAAAGTTCATCGCTGCAACTCGGATTTAACTACAGCCTTTTGCTGCCAAAAATGAAACGTCAAACGAGAGAGTTACATCCGCGTTTGAACATCATGGCTTCGTATTCCCAATTTGGCGCAACGAGTCACAATGCACTCGATTTGATTCCTGATTTCGGTTTGAATTCCTTCCAACGCATGTCCTTCGGCGCTCAATATTGTCCAGAAACAAAGATGCTTGAAAACGTATCTACCTTAAAAGGATTAGAGAAAATCTCCTATCGTGTAGGTTATTATACTCAAACTCTTCCCTATTCTAAAAACGGCATTCAATATGAAGAATCTGCCCTTACTTTCGGACTTGGATTGCCCATTTTGGCACAAATGTCGGCCTCATCGGTTAATTTTGGTATTTGTTTAGGAAACCGAACGAGCAACCAAAGTACTGGATTGCAAGAACAATTCATTTCGTTTAATATTGGCCTGATTTTAGCGCCATCCAATTTTGACAAGTGGTTCAGACAACGAAAATTGGATTAAGCATTCTTTTAAGTTTCGTTCTCATCGGAATCAGTTCCTGTGAAAATGACTTAGAGGAAATCGAACGCATCAGTTTTGATGCGAAATCTCCTGATGAGACAACAAAAAACCTGAAAATGATTTATTCTGATGACGGTTATGCTCGTGTGGAAATTTTTGCAAGCCTTGCCGAAACATTCCGAGGGAAAGAGGAAATTACGAAAATTAAGGATAGCTTAAAGGTTAACTTTTTCAATGAAAAAGGGGACATCGTTTCAAGATTGACCGCACTCTATGGAGAAATTAATTATACCAAAGGCCTTCTGATGGTGAAAGACTCCGTTCGACTTTACAATTTCGAAAAGAAACAAACCCTAGAAACAGAAGCTTTGTTTTGGAATCAAAAGGACAGCATGATCTATTCGAAATCATCGGTGATTGTCCGTTCACCAAAAGGCACTATCTTCGGCGAAGGTATTCGAACAAAGCAAGATTTCAGCAGGTATGAATTAATTAAACCTGTAGGAAAATTTCAAATGGATAATGAATTAGAATTCAATTAATATGAAGATTTACAACACCATCATGAGTTACTTCTGGTTAGCGGTTGCCACTGTTTCCTTTGTTTCGGTAACGTATTTGTGTTTCACAGAAGGATTTGACAAATATGTGTCAAATTATGTATTTACGGTTGTCGCATTAGCCACATTTTTTGTAAAGCGCTGGATGATGAAGCGCGTGGGTAAGCATACCCAATTCATGCAGGAGCAAGCCAAGGAAAAGGATGCGTAAAACACCAAAAAGTGTAACTTTTTACGGTTTCACTTGTATTCTAACTTGTATGAAATCGGTCTTCCTCCTTTTTTTAATTCTTTTATTCAGTTTTGGCATAAATGCACAGAATTTCGTGCGCGGTAAAATCATTGACGAACGAAAAACACCGATTCCTTTCGCAAAAATCTTTGTTAAAAATAGCGCTGACCAACGAACAGTTGCCGATGCGGACGGAAAATACGAATTGTCTTTGATGCCTGGTGAGTACTTTTTGGTGTTTTCCGCATTAGGATACCAAGACAGGGAATCTTATGTATCCATTTCAAACATTGATCTTCAGCGAGACATTCAATTATTTCCAGAGAAGGAACAGGATTACCAAGAAATTGTGGTCAACACGAAAAAAGGAAACATCGGACGAGAAATCATGCTTGAAGTGGTCAAGAGACGTGATCAAATGAACCCATGGAATTATCCCCATTCCACCGATGTATACATTAAGTCAACGGAACAAAAAGACGTCAAAATAAAAACACCGAAAAACAAAAACCAAGAAAAAACTACACAAGAGGAAGCATCAAATACAGCGGAAGACCCCTTGGAATCAAGTGAACCAAAAGCTCCTGCTTGGGTAGATAAAATGAATTTACTGGAGGTTCAATCAACACGGCATTATGCTCCGGGAAATAAAGTAAAAGAAATAAGAAACGCCTATACACTGCATGGTTCCGATCAATCGTTTTACTACAAAACGACGGTGAAATCAAATTTTAATTTCTTTGAGAATTTATTGCACTTGGACGACCTTCATCAAACACCTGTAAGTTCACCTATTTCGGTCCCTGGAATTCTCTCCTACAAATACAAATTGGAAGAAACATATGTCGAAAATGGTTTGACTATTTGCAAAATCAAAATTTCGCCAAGAAATACGGCTACCACCACATTGGAAGGATACATCTATGTCATCGACTCCTTATTTCTAATACAAAAATTGCAATTGACGATGAACAAAGGAAATTTGCTCATTTATGACCATTTTGAAATAGATCAAACTTTTTCTGTCGTAGGAGACACGATGTGTGTTCTTGACAAACAAGTGTTAAATTATGGCGTTAAGTACAAAACAGAGTCTTCTGCTTGTCAAACCACCGCATTATTTACACATTACAACTTTGACCCTGAGTTCAGTAAAAAGTTTTTCAGCACAGAGGTGGCCGTAACAACGCAGGAAGCATATGAAAGGGATACGAACTACTGGTCTAATACGAGACAAACAAGTTTGAGTCCTGAAGAGCAGCGATTTATCATCATCAAAGACAGCATCCGCGATTTTTATAATCGGAAAGAGTATTTGGATTCCGTTGATGCCATCTTTAATAAGATTAACGCCCTGAAAATCCTTTGGTTTGGAGTGGACCACCGTAATCGAGAGTTGAGGTACCAATGGTCTTTGGGGTCACTGGCATCCCTTATCCAACCATTTGGACTTGGCGGACCACGCTTAAACCCAAGTTTTGACTATTTTAAAAAATGGAAAGATGAACGATCTTTGGAATGTTATTCACGCATTTCTTATGGATTTTTAAACAAAGACGTCAAAGGTGATACATGGTGGCGCTACCGCTTCGACCCCTTTCATTTTGGATTTGTGCGCTTTGCCATCAACCATGATTTTGATGTCATTCGTGGGTATGATGCGATCACGCAAATTTACAAACGAGACAATTTCATTGAGGCTACAAAAATGACTTTATCCGCAGATTATGAGGTTTTCAATGGGTTTTATGCCTATTCATCCCTTGGATTTTCTGAGAGAAGAAGCCTTTCTGATTTTAAATTTTTAAACACCATTGACAACATCATTCCAAATAACGATCCAACAGAATTTAATCCTTACCAAGCGCTTATCGCTTACCTAGGATTTAGTTATACTCCAGGACAAAAATACATGCGAGAACCTTACCGTAAAGTGGTGTTGGGATCAGCATGGCCAACTTTCAGTGTAAACTACGAACGTGGCATTCCTAAATTATTTGGAAGCGATGTTGACCATGAATACCTACAGGTCGATGTTATGCAATCGTTTAAAATCGCCACTTTAGGAACCATGAATTACCGGCTTTCAGTCGGAAAGTTTTTAAGCGCAAGGCAATTGTACAACCCAGATTATAAATTCCAACGTAGAAGTGACCCTATTTGGTTTTCGAATCCACTTTACTCCTTTCAAGGACTTGACACCACATTACCAACAATTGACTATGTGTTCCGAGCACACGTCGTTCACCATGACAATGGAGCTATCCTAAATAAAATTCCTTATTTCAAGAAAACAAGAATTGGATTGGTAGCCGGAGCAGGTGCCATGTACGTCAAAGAATACAATTGGCAACATTACGAAGTTCTTGGTGGACTGGAACGCAACTTCAAGATGTCCAAAAGAAGATTAAGGGTTGGAATCTATGGCGTAATTTCAGATGGAAATAACATCAAACCTACCTTCGACTGGAAGGTTTCCTTTGCGCTATTGGACGATCGAAACATGAAGTGGAATTTCTAGCCTTCTGATTCGGAGGATTCTTTTTTCTTTGGGAAATACCTTCTTTGTCGAATTAAAATCAAAATAACACCGGTTGAAATGCTGGCGTCTGCAATGTTCCAAATTGCTGGAAAAATTTGTTCGCCGCCGACTGCCGGTACCCATTTAGGCCAGTTCACATTGAATTGAAACATGTCCACAACACTTCCCAACATGAATCCTTGGTGTCGTAATTCTACCGGATAGTTAAACCCATAATCGGAGCATACACCTTTAATTCCAGATCCTGGAAGCTGATTAAATGAATCACATGGATTTAAGGGGAAGAAAAAATCGTAGCACATGGAATCAATTAAATTCCCTGTTGCACCAGCTAAAATCAATCCAAATACGAGCAAAAACTCCAATGATGCGCCTTTCTTCGCTTGCTTGATTAAATAATACACAATGAATCCAATAGCAATTAAGCGGAAAATGCTCAAAGCTAGTTTGTGCCAAACACCAGATCCAAACGTTGTACCGAAGGCCATTCCTGGATTCTCAATGTAATGGAGCACAAACCAATCACCAAACAGTGCTTGTGTTTCACCTGGTTCAAAACTTGATTTTATGTGTACCTTCATCAACTGATCAAGGATCAACAAAACCAAAACAAATAAAAAGACGTAACTCAGCTTTTTCCTCACTATTTTTGCGCGTTTTTCGCGTCAATACTCATGGTTGCATGCGGAACGAGGCGAAGCCTTTCTTTTGGAATTAATGTACCATTCACTCGACAAATTCCGTATGTTTTGTTTTCAATGCGCATCAAAGCAGCTTGTAAACTCTGAATGAATTTCTCCTGACGTGCTGCCAATTGAGCAACCTCCTCGCGGGACAAGGTCTCGGATCCGTCTTCCATCATGTTAAAGGTACGTCCTGTATCGTCTGTACCGTGATCATCGTTGTGTGACAAAGAGCCAATTAACAAGGTGTAGTCTTCTTGAGCCTCTTTTAATTTATTTAAAATCAAATCTTTGAACTCCTCAAGATCTGCATCTGAATACCTATTTCTTTCTTTATTCATAACCTAATTCTTACAATTCGTCCCTGAAAATCAAGGAAAGCAAATATATCATTTTTACCTAAAAACCTCAACCAAATTAGAATTAATTTCATGTTAATTCGGTCATTTTGAACAAATGCAGCGAGTTATTCACAATCATACTATGTACCCGTGAGAAAAAAGTAACTTCGTACTATGATTCGTCTGTTCTTAGACAACCGAACTGCGGTTTTATTATTGCTGCCTTTTATCATTGGCCTCTACGTGATTGGAACCGTGTTTAGCGTGGACCAAGAACACTTGCAGCGTGCCAATGGTATGTTTTTTTACCCGACTGAAACGGGTGGTTTCTGGACGTATTTCATTCAATCTTTTCTGATTCTTTCCAATGCGGTTTTATTGAATGCTGTATTCAATAGCCACGAATTTTTGGACAAAAACACCTACATCATCAGCTTGATCTATGTCGTCATGACTCCGATGTTTGTTCCACTCAATCAGTTCAGTCCGGTGCTGTTTGCCCATTTTTTCATAATTGCCACCTTAAGTGTTATTTTTCACCTGAAACAAAACACCGATGGAAAAATGACCGTTTTTAATGCCGGTGTGCTCATCAGTTTTGCCATCATTGCCCTACCTTACCTTTTGATTTTAATTCCGTTTATCCTAATCATGAATGTCATCATACGTCCCTTTTTGTGGCGAGAGTTATTCTTGTGCCTAGCAGGGATGAGCATTCCATTGATTTACTATTTCAGTTACTTATTTCTATTCAATCAATTTCAGTTTCATTGGTCTTTTCCAAACTGGTCTTTTCACCAATACAGCAAAGCATGGAATGAATACCCAATGGCTATTTTGTTCTTTATCCTACTTTTAATTAGCCTTTTCAGTTTGGGTGCGCGCATGTTGAAATCATCACTGAGGTTGAAGAAACAAATTCAGATGTTGGGACTACTATTTACGGCCTTAATCATCATTGGAAGCCTTGATTTTTATTTAAGCGGAACCTTGACTTACTTATCGTTAGCCATAATACCACTAAGTTATTTCCTTACCTATGCCTTTTTAAGTAAACGTTCGGGTATCCTTGCAAATATTTTTTTCTATTTAACTGCTTTGTATTCCTTTGTGAAATTTTTTATAAGCTTCACGTGAAAGCAGTTTAATTGATTAATTTTGAACCATAATTAAAGATAAAGATGAAATTTGGAGTAGTAACGTTTCCTGGCTCAAATTGCGATCAAGACATGGTCTATGTTTTGAAAGACATGTTAGGACAACAAGTAGAGCAATTGTGGCATAAGGATACAGACCTTAAAAATGTAGACATGGTGATCATTCCCGGTGGATTTTCCTACGGAGATTACTTGCGCTCAGGTGCCATCGCGAAATTTTCACCCATCATGACTGAGGTCATTCGACATGCGGAAAAAGGTGGTTACGTAATGGGGGTGTGCAATGGATTCCAAATTTTAACCGAATCCGGACTATTGGAAGGCGCACTTCTTCACAATAACACACAGAAATTCATCTGTAAAAACGTATTTTTAACTCCTGCCAGCTCAAGCGCCGCTCCTAGTCAGGATTTAATCAAGACACAAGCATACAAAATTCCAATTGCACACGGCGAAGGTCGTTTCTTTGCAAGCGATGATACCATCAAATCCATTCAGGACAATGATCAAATTTTGTTTCATTATTCTGATGAAAATGGACTCGTATCAGATGCTGCAAATCCAAACGGGTCGTTGCATTCCATTGCTGGAATAAGCAATAAAGGTAAAAACGTTTTCGGAATGATGCCGCACCCTGAAAGAGCTGCAGACATGCACCTTGGCAACAAAGATGGCGTTGCTATTTTTGAATCGATTTTAAATCATTGTTCATGAAAGTTCTACTATTAGGATCCGGTGGACGCGAACATGCGCTTGCATGGAAAATTGCACAAAGCTCCATTTTAGATGAGTTATTCATTGCACCTGGAAATGCCGGAACCAAAAAACATGGTAAAAACATCGATTTATCGACAACAGATTTTGAAGGGATAAAAATATTTGTCATTGAAAATCAAATCGATATGGTCATCGTTGGACCTGAAGAACCCCTTGTCAAAGGAATCTACGATTTCTTTCAAGCAGATGAACAATTAAAAAAAGTTGGTGTCATTGGACCGAGTCAATTTGGTGCTCAACTAGAAGGCAGTAAAGATTTCGCGAAAGCATTCATGTCTCGTCATGCCATTCCAACGGCGAAATACGGAACATTTACGGCTGAAACAATCAACCAAGGACTTGCTTTCTTAAGTGCGATGAAAGGTCCATATGTGTTGAAAGCGGATGGATTAGCAGCTGGAAAAGGTGTACTAATTCTCTCTGATCTCGAAGAAGCCAAAAACGAACTAAAGAGCATGTTGCTGGATGAGAAATTTGGCGAAGCAAGTAGCAAAGTGGTCATTGAACAATTTTTAGACGGAATAGAATTATCCGTTTTCGTGTTAACCGATGGTGAATCGTTTAAATTACTCCCGGAGGCAAAAGATTACAAAAGAATTGGAGAGGGTGATACAGGATTGAACACTGGTGGTATGGGAGCAATTTCACCCGTTCCTTTTGCCGACGCAAGTTTCATGGACAAAGTTCACAACCGAATCATCGTACCAACAATAAAAGGCCTTAAAACCGAGAAAATTACGTACAAAGGATTTGTGTTTTTTGGCTTGATCAACGTCAAGGGTGATCCCTACGTGATTGAATACAATTGCCGCATGGGTGACCCTGAAACAGAAGTGGTTATACCGAGGTTAAAGTCAGATATCCTTGATTTATTCGAAGGCGTTGCGAGCAACACACTTTCCGAAAGAGACATTCAATTCATTGATAAAAGTGCCGCGACGGTTATGATGGTTTCTGGAGGGTACCCCGGCGATTACGTGAAAGGGAAATCGATTTTTGGCTTGAACAGCATTGTTGACAGCATCGTTTTCCATGCTGGAACAAGTGCTGATGGTCCTTCTGTATTGACAGCGGGTGGAAGGGTATTGGCAGTGACTTCTTACGGTAAAAACTTGGAGGCAGCACTTGATAAATCGTATGATTCCATTTCCAAAATCAATTACGACGGTGCATATTACCGCAAGGACATCGGCCAAGATGTACTGTAAAAATCGGATTCTAATCCCTAAATTATGAGTGTAGATTTCATCATCATTCTAATTTCCATTCTCGCTTCCGCTTTCTTTTCAGCAATGGAGCTAGCATTTATTTCATCGAATCGACTTCGAATTGAAGTAATGAAAAAAAACCGCTCCCTCAAAAGCCGAATTATTGGCTTGTTTTTCCACCGCGAATCTACCATGATTGCTTCGCTTTTAATGGGGAACAACATTGCACTAGTTATGTACGGTATCGCCGCTGCCCGTGTGCTCAATCCATTCTTTGTAAACCTGGGCGTGACAGATGAAATCATTCTATTGATTCTGCAAACCATCACATCGACAATCATTGTGTTGGTCACAGCCGAATTTCTACCAAAAGCGTTGGTTCAATTGAATCCAAATCGATTCTTAGACATCACCCTTGCACCGATGTTGATTTTGTACATTCTGTTATATGTTCCAACTCAAATTATTTTATTTTTCAGTTACATCATTCTTAAATTATTTGGTTCCAGTCAAGAGCAATCAGCGAGGGTGTTTTCGAAAGTTGACCTAGAACATTATGTGGAAGAGCTAAGTTCGCGAATCAAAGATGAAGAGGAATTTAGCAATGAAATGCTGATCCTCCGGAACGCACTTGATTTTTCCAATATCAAAGCTAGGGACTGCATGATTCCAAGAACCGAAATCATCGGAGTGGAAATCGAAGAAAGCATCGATGAGGCGAAAAAGTTATTAATCGATAAAGGACTCTCTAAACTGATCGTTTATCGAGATGACATTGACAACATCATTGGCTATATCCATTCTTTTGATTTATTTTCACAACCCAAATCCATCAAGCAAATATTAAAACCCATCAGTTTTGTTCCAACCGTTATTTCGGGCAAAGAACTGTTGGAGAAGTTTACCAAACAAGCGGGAAATTTTGCAGTAGTCACAGATGAATATGGAGGGACAGCCGGAATCATCACATTGGAAGATGTCATCGAAGAAATATTTGGTGAAATTGAAGACGAACACGACAAGGAAATTTGGTTAGAAGAAAAAATCAATGAATCTGAATTTTTATTTTACGCAAGAATCGACATTGATTATTTAAATGAAACCTTTAAACTTTCACTGGAAGAATCTGAAGAATACGACACCTTAGCTGGACTTATTATTCATCACATTGAATCCATTCCAACCCAAGGAGATAGCGTTCAACTCGAAAAATACCGCCTAGTGGTAGAAAAGGTTTCAGATCGGAAAATTGAAACCGTTCGACTTTTCATTGAATCCTAATTGCCTGCTGAAATGATTGAAATCAAGGAATACGATGCGGTTATTTTTGACATGGATGGGGTACTGATCGACTCAGAACCTCTTTGGAAAATTGCGATGGAAGAAGTGTTTCATGCGCTTGGCTCCACATTGAAAAAAGAAGATTTTCAAAAAACCGTTGGCTTGCGAATTGATGAAGTTGTGCATTTTTGGAATCACCATGAAAATTGGGGAATCTCAAATGAATCCGAAATCGAAGAAGCCATCATTGTTAAAATGATTGAACTCATTTCAAAAAACGCTCAACCATTGAGCGGTGTCATTGAAACCTTGACTTTCCTAAAAAATAAAGGACTAAAAATTGGCCTGGCAACTTCCTCCTCAAGCAGGTTAATCAAGGTCGTGTTGGCCGAATTGAACATTGCTCGTTTTTTTGACTTTGTGCATTCCGCTGAAAACGAAGCATATGGCAAACCTCATCCTGCGGTATACGTAAAAGTTGCAGAGGTATTAAACGTTTCTCCAACGAAATGCTTGGTGATCGAGGATTCATTTAACGGCGTCATCGCTGGAATTGCTGCAAAAATGAAAGTTGTTTGCATTCCCGAAAAAACACACTTCCCAAATCAACGATTGGCAGTAGCCGATTTTCATTTTGAAACTATGAACGACTTCTTGTTGGAAATACAAGATTAGAACACACGTCCATTTGGATTGCTTTTGTATTTTTGTAAGGCATGGAAGATTCATTTGATTACCGAGACGAGGCTGAAAACAACGGCGAACAGGAAATTGATAAAGTCCTGCGCCCAAAATCGTTGAGCGACTTTGCTGGACAACCATCTGTTGTTGAAAATTTGGAAGTCTTTGTTCGGGCTGCTCAATTGCGAAATGAACCCCTTGATCACGTTCTTCTTCACGGTCCACCAGGGTTGGGAAAAACTACCCTTGCAAACATTATTGCGAATGAATTGGGTGTTGGTTTCAAAGTTACCTCAGGACCCGTTCTGGATAAAGCAGGAGATTTAGCAGGATTGTTGACCAACCTCGGAGTTGGTGATGTTTTGTTCATTGATGAAATCCATCGCTTGAGTCCGGTCATTGAGGAATATTTATATTCAGCCATGGAGGATTATGTCATCGACATCATGCTCGACTCTGGAGCAAATGCGCGAAGCATCCAAATCAACCTAAATCCATTCACCCTAATTGGCGCAACAACACGCTCGGGACTTCTCACCTCTCCCCTACGTGCACGATTCGGAATCAACTCACGCTTGGAATATTACGATTCCAAAACACTTACATCAATCGTTGAACGCTCCGCTCACCTCCTTCACATAGAAATTGATGAATCCGCTGCCTTTAAAATTGCAAGTCGGAGCCGTGGAACACCGAGAATTGCCAACGCATTACTGAGACGTGTTCGAGATTTCGCCCAAATCAAAGGAAGCGGGAAAATCGACGAAGAAATCACAGAGTTTGCTCTAAAAGCATTGAATGTCGATGAAAATGGACTGGATGAAATGGACATCAGGATATTAAAAGTGATCATCGACAAATTTGGCGGTGGTCCGGTTGGACTCAGCACCATCGCTACGGCGATTGGTGAAAATGCAGGCACCTTGGAGGAAGTCTACGAACCATTTTTAATTCAAGAAGGATTCTTGATGAGAACCCCTCGTGGCCGAAAAGCCACGGAAAAAACATACCGCCATCTCGGAAAGGACATCGGATGGACGCAAGGTGGACTTTTCTAAATGATTGCAAAGCACCAGTATAAACATTTCATTTCAACCAAAGCAAAAGAACTTGGGTTTTTCCACATTGGTTTTTCAAAAGCAGATTTTTTAGAAGAAGAGGCGCCTCGTTTGGAGAACTGGTTGGACCAAAATTACCATGGGGAAATGGCCTATATGGCCAATCACTTTGATAAACGCTTAGACCCAAGGCTACTGGTTGATGATGCAAAAACGGTGATTTCCCTGCTTTTCAATTATTACACGAACGAAGAACAAGTCGATCCCGAAGCACCAAAGATTTCAAAATATGCCTATGGCGATGACTACCACGATGTCATAAAAGCAAAATTAAAAGAACTGATCGCCTACATTCAAGATGAAATAGGTGAAGTGAATGGACGAGGATTTGTAGATTCCGCACCGGTGATGGATAAAGCGTGGGCAAAAAAAGCAGGGATTGGCTGGCTTGGAAAAAATAGCAATTTAATTCACCCAAAAAAAGGTAGTTTTTTCTTTATAGCCGATTTAATCATCGATTTGGAAATCGAAGCCGATGGTCCCATCAAAGATTACTGTGGCACATGTACGCGTTGCATCGATGCTTGTCCGACAGATGCCATTATTCAACCCTACGTTGTGAACGGCTCAAAATGCATTTCTTATTTAACCATTGAACTCAAGGACGAATTATTGCCCTCCGAATTCAAAGGGAAAATGGATAATTGGATGTTTGGTTGCGACATTTGTCAGGATGTTTGTCCCTGGAATCGCTTCTCTGTTTTGCATCAAGAAGAACGTTTTCAAGCAAAGCCATCGCTGCTAGAATTAAGTAAAAAAGATTGGCTTGATCTTCAAGAGGAAGGGTTTCAAATCCTTTTTAAAGGAAGTCCAGTGAAACGAACGAAATTTTCTGGGTTAAAAAGAAACATTACCTTCCTAAATTTACCCTAGGACGTGTAGATTAAATGTTGAAATTTCTGCTTAGTTTGCTCCGTTCATTCATTGAAGTTTTTAACTTTGTTCAGAGTCAACTTAGACGATTTATACAACGCATACCTTAAGAAATAGAAATGGAACAGAAAAAAGAAGTCGTCATTATTGGAGCCGGTTTGGTTGGATCACTTTGGGCAGTTTACATGTCTAAAGCGGGCTATAACGTAACCATTTATGAAAGACGTTCAGACATTCGTAAAGCTGAAATAAGTGCGGGTAAATCAATCAATCTTGCCCTTTCCGTACGCGGATGGACTGCACTCGATGCCGTAGGTATCGGTGATGAAATTCGCAAAATCGGAATTCCAATGTATGGAAGAATGATGCATGATATACAGGGTAATTTAACGTATCAACCATACGGAAAAGAAGGTCAAGCTATTTATTCCATTTCAAGAGGACGCACGAATGCCGTTATGATGGACATGGCCGAAAAACACGGAGATGCCACTATTCATTACAACCACGAATGCAAAAAGGTAGACCTGAAAGCGGGTATCGTAACCCTCACCAATACGCTGACAAACGAAGAGTTTACCGTACAAGCGGACCTCGTTTTTGGTGTGGATGGTGCCTTTTCTGCAGTGCGGTATAATTCCTTTCAAAAAATCAATCGCTTCAATTACAGTCAAAACTTTGTGTCCGATGGATACCGCGAGATTTTATTGCCTGCAAATGAAGATGGATCCTATAAATTAGATAAAAATGCCTTGCACATTTGGCCAAGAGGGCGCTTTATGCTCATGGCGATGGCGAATGAAGACGGATCCTTTACGTGTACCTTATTCATGCCCCATGAAGGTGGAGAAAATGCGTTTGACAAGCTGACTTCACTTGAGGCAGTAAACAATTTCTTTCAAACAACTTTCCCGGATTTCTATGAAATGATGCCGAATATTGCGGACGCCTGGGAGGATCATCCATTATCGAATTTAGCTATTATCCGCTGTTATCCTTGGAGCCATGGTAAAGTTGCTTTGATGGGAGATGCTGCACACGCCACTGTACCGTTCTACGGACAAGGAATGAATGCAGGATTTGAAGATTGTACGGTAATGAATCGCCTCATGAACAAACATAAGCACGATTGGACTGCTATCTTTGAAGAATACAGCATCGAACGCAAACCTGATGGCGATGCTTTGCAAGATTTGTCTTTGGATAATTACTTCGTGATGCGCGACTACGTGGCAGATCCAGCTTTTATCCTGCGTAAGAAAATCGAAGCAAAATTCAGCGAACTACACCCAGAACGCTGGTTGCCATTATACTCCCAAGTGACGTTTAGCAACATCCGCTACAGCGATGCGTATCGACAAGGGAACATCCAAAATGAAATCATGGACGAAATCATGTCCTTACCAAACATCGAATCTGAGTGGGATTCAAAAATCGTCATGGATATTTTGCTTGAAAAAAGTGCTGACTTTAAATTTTAACTATGAGTAAATACCTGTTCGCATGGTTCATTTTCACCAGTGCCCTTAGCTTCGCACAAGGTGGATTTGAAAAATCCAAGAAAAAAGGAAATGATTACATGGTTGTAAGCAATCATGGCATACAATTCTCCATTGGACCAACCTATAATTTTCACACGAAACCTATTCTAGGAGAATTAACAGCTTCCAATGGTGCGCGAGGAAATTATAGCATCACTCCAAAAAGTCAATTAGGTTTTTATGCTGAATTCGGAATGGTGCATTTTCCAAAATGGAAAGGGACTCCCATCAAAGCGTTGAAAAAAAGCCGCATCATTGATTATTTCGATTGGGGACTTGGTTATAGCCTTTATCGAGGAACGGAACAAACAGAAATTACCTATAAAAACGCATTTGGCGAGGTGATTAATACGATGAAAGGAACGGGACAATTTAACAACGGTTATTTATACGGCCGATATAGTGCACATACACTGGTTTACTTCGGAAAGAAAAAAATTGTCAAAGTAAGAAAACACTTTGTGGACAATAGCATCGGAATTAATTTCAATTATTGCATTTCCCCTGGCGACTCCTTGTACAAGGATGGATTCACGAGTTACATGTCCCCGCAAGTTTTCCAAGGAAATACCGATCAGAAATTACGCATTCAATTCGATTACAGCCTAGGGATTGGTATCCGTTTGAACAAAGCATGGATGTTCGTACCGAGCGTTACGATCCCAATTGTGGCCGTGAAAAATTGGTATGGATTTAATTCTTATTTGCACTGGTATTCCTCAGGTTATTGGCCCATTCAAGGTCAAATAAAGTTCATCAAACTTTTCGAAAAACCTAATAAGTGTGGTGTTTACAGTACGCCTGAAGATAAGGATATGCAAAAACAATATGAAATGCAGAACTAAACTGCTATGATTTCCATTCCTTTAAAATCATTTTTGGAAGTTTTTTTCGAAACCGTTTCATGACGGAATCTCGATCGGATACATTGCCACATTTCAATAGGCTTCGTCCAATAATCTGATGATTCAGGTCATAAATGGTAAATTCGAAGGTCACCGAAGTAGCTTCATCTCGGTAAATGTGATAGATACTCGACATTTCTAACATTTCCTTTATTGGAATGTTCGATTCTGAAGCTTTGAATCGACGGTCATATCCCCTCACATTTAATACTATAATTGCATCAATGCCTTTCGATTGAATGATTTTACGAATGGAATCATTTAACAAGTCAACCATGGCTTCTCCTTGTTTCAAAACATTGAATGAAGGCATTGCTTTGTAACCATTTTGCTGAAGCAATTCAACTAAATTTAGTTCCATTGCGTAGCGGTCTTCATTTTTTTCAAACTGTCCAACAACAAGCGCATTTTTAAACTTGATTTGTTGTCCATACGAAAAGGAGGAGACAATCAAAAATAGAGATAGAAGAACTTTCATCTTAGTTAAATTAAAAAACCTCGCGTGCAATTTCTTGCACAGAAGTTGAATTAGACATGGTATAATAGTGGATGCATGGTACTCCATACGCCTTTAATTCTTTTGATTGTTGAATTCCCCACTCAATGCCTACTTGTTCAACGGCTTTATTATCCTTACATTTAAGCAATTCGTTAGATAATTCAATCGGGTAATCGATGTGAAAGAATTTAGGCAAAAAAGAAATATGAGCCAAGGTTTTTACTGGCTTAACCCCTGGAATAATTGGCACCGTAATCCCTATTGCTCGACACGCATCAACAAAACGAAAAAACTTTGAATTGTCAAAAAACATTTGAGTCACAATATAGGAAGCGCCTGCATCTACTTTCCTTTTGACGTTTAATAAATCCGTATCCAAATTCATCGCCTCAAAGTGCTTTTCCGGGTAACCGGCCGCTCCAATACAAAAATTGGTAGGTTCCAATTGAACATCGTCCATCATATAATTTCCTTTGTTCATGTCACTTATTTGATGTATCAAATCAACAGCAAATGCATGACCCTCTTTGTGCGGACGAAAATTACTTTCTGTTTTAATGGAATCACCTCGTAAGGCCAAAACATTGTCAATCCCTAAAAATTGCAAATCTATTAAGGCATTTTCCGTTTCTTCCTTGCTAAATCCACCACATATTAAATGAGGAATGGCATCCACATCGTATTTATTCATAATGGCTGCACAAATCCCTACTGTACCTGGTCGCTTGCGAATGGCGATTTTTTCTAATAAACCATTCTCCCGTTCCTTGTAAATAAATTCCTCACGATGGTAGGTCACGTTGATGAATTTCGGCTTAAATTCCATTAACGGGTCGATTCCTTCATAGATCGATTGAATGCTTTTTCCCTTTAAAGGAGGAAGTATTTCAAAAGAGAAAAGAGTGTCCTTAGCGTTTTGTATGTGATCTGTTACCTTCATAATTTTATTAGCGTCTGCAAAGATAGTGCTTTCAGCAGTTCCCCGCTAATTCTCCTGCGTTTCTTCAATGGCAGCAAGAATCAAATCCGCTGCTTTGTTTAATTCTTCCTCTGTGATGTTCAATGGTGGTGACAAACGAAAGCTATAGGGATGTGATAAAAACCAAAAAGTTAAAAGTCCCTTTTCCATGCATTTAGCTACCACTTTTTCTACTCGTTCCGCACTCACCATGTCGAAAGCAAACATCATCCCAACCCTGCGGATTTCGATTAATTCAGCGTGATTAGCAAATCTGCGCTCAAACCTTGCTGCTTTCGCTTCTATTTCTTGCCAATTCAATTCCGTTTTCATGACTTGTACTGCCGCTGCTGCCGCTGCACAAATAACGGGATGACCACCAAAGGTCGTGATGTGTCCAAGCATCGGTGAATGGGTGAATTCCATTAATTTTTTCTGTGAGGAAACCAATGCGCCAATGGGCATCCCTCCTCCCAATGCTTTTCCTAGGGTTAGGATATCAGGTACTATGCCGAAATGTTCAAAAGCAAATAACTTTCCAGTTCTTCCCATTCCACATTGAATTTCATCTAAAATCAATAAGGCTCCTACCTCATCACATCTTTGACGCAGTGCTTTCATAAACGTTACACTTGGCTTTCGAACACCTGCATCTCCTTGAATCGTTTCAAGTATGACCCCGGCCGTTTTGGATGTGATGCGCTCTAATTCAATGATTTGATTGTGTTGAAGAAATTGCACATCAGGCAATAAAGGACGAAACGCTTGTTTTTTAAGCTCGTTTCCAGAGACACTCATGGAACCATGTGTACTTCCATGATATGATCCTCGAAAAGAAATGAATTCCGTTCTTCCTGTATACCTTTTAGCCAATTTTAGTGCCGCTTCAATAGCTTCTGTTCCTGAATTTACGACATACACTCCATCCAAGGAACTTGGTAAAACTTCCATTAATTCCTTGACCAATAATTGCTGTGCATCTTGAATGAATTCTCCATACACCATCACATGCAAATACTTGTCAATCTGAGATTTCAATGCTTCAACGACCTTTGGGTGACGATGACCAATGTTATTTACGGCGACACCAGAAATCATGTCCATATAAGCTTTTCCGCTCTTGTCGTATATGTAGATTCCTTCCGCTCGCTCTACTTCAATGAGAAAAGGGAATGGTGTGGTTTGACCAAGATGATTAAGGAAAAATGCGCGTTCTGACATCATTTGTCTAAAATTTCTAAAATTGGTGTACCTGTCATTGCTCCAGATCGTTGCAAATTCAATAGATGAATCAACGTTGGCGCGATATCCACAATTTGAATGGGACGGAAACAGTCCTTGGCTGATATATTTGCACCATACCAGAGTAAGGGCACATGTGTATCATAATTAAAAGCGGAGCCGTGACTTGTTCCTGTATGGGCTTTTGGTTCATCTGTTTCTTGCGCTAAATAACCCGGTTGCAGCATAAAGATAAGGTCCCCACTTCGTTCCAAATCAAATCCTTTTTGGATCATTTGTCCCCATTCATCCAAGGTCACGTTTCCGGAAATGAGCGCTGATTTCGTTATAGCTAATTTTACTTCAGGCCATTGCCTAATGTACTCGACCATTACTTCTGAAACGTTTTTAGCATTCAATTTCAGTGAGTCCATCAGTGTTCGGTTCAAATAGATGTTTTGATTTTCTTCCTTTTCAATGAGGTCAGCACCAAATTGACTGACTAATACAGAACGCAACGATGCCATGCGCTCATTTAAAAATAGATACCCACCTGGCATTTTTAAATCCACCAACATTTGCGGTACCGGAACAACGGCATGATCAGCCGTTAAAAACACAACGAAACCATCTTTTCCAAACTGGGATTCCAAATGTGAAAGTAATTTTTCCAATTGACGATCCAGCCGCGCATACATGTCTTCCATCTCTAATGAATAGGGTCCGAATGCATGTCCAGCAATGTCCGGAGTTGAATACGAAATACATAACATATCCGGTTTATGATCCGCACCTAATTTTTCCCGAGCAATGGCCTCTATTGCCAAGTCCGTTAATAACTCGTTAGCGAATGGTGAAACCGTAAACAATTTATTGGCATCGTTCGAAACCAACGCCATTTCATTGAAATCATAGGGAAAAGTCGCCGTTTTTTTACCTCCCAAAATCACTTCGTAAGGACTTTCATCAATGGATTTATAGTTTGTTTTTGGATACAATAAATCCCATTTTTTCAAATATTTATCCGCATTTTTTGACTCATTAAACTGACTTAACCACTTCGGTAATTCTGACTTATAATAGGTGCTTGTGATGAATTTCCCGCTGGAATAATCATACCAATAAGAACCGTCACTTAAATGTCCACCTGGCAAAATAGCACTACGATCCTTTATCGAAACGGAAATTACCTTCGATTCTGGAGAAGACATTTTCAATTGATCTGTAACGGTATACGTTCTTAAGTTTTTGGGCGAGGATTGGCCTTCCGAAGAAATGCTTCCTATCGTTTGAACGCTTGGATCGAACACGCAATTGACCATAGTCTTAGTTTGACGTTGGTACCAATCATTTGCGACAATACCATGATTCGAAGGCGTTGTTCCAGTGTAAATCGAGGCGTGTCCGGGTCCTGTATAGGTTGGGACATAATTGTAAAGAGTGTTCCGGCAATTAAGTCCCTTATTTAAAAAACGATTGAATCCACCCGAGCCAAAATGATGCTGAAAACGATATAAATAATCGTAGCACATTTGATCAATGACGATTCCAACAATGATTTTTGGTTGTTTTTGCGCCGTTACTTGTCCACCAAACGAACATAAAACGAGTATAATGCTTAGCCCCATGTTTTTCATGACTCAAATTTAAGCAATACACAAGGATTTATAAGCAACCTTTTGTAACTTCGGCTCGTCTAAAAACAAAATTTTTAATTATGAAACAAATTTTATTCATTGGTTTACTTTTAACAAGTTTGATTTCTTTCGAAGTCAAATCCCAAATAGTTGTAAATGTTACGAATGTGAGCGCACCCGGACTATGTGATGGAGTGGCTTATGTTGATACAAACAATTTGGTTGCCACTTCAAGCTTGACATGGATGCAAGGAAACACCGTTATCCAAAATGGTGGTTACATGATCTCTAATTTGTGTGCTGGACAATACAACCTCATCTTTACGGGTGGTGGATTTACTTCAACTTCACAGTTCACTATTGATACAAATGTTACTAATCCTTGTTCTGGTTTCGCGATTTTCTGCAGCAGTACTCCGACATCTGGAGCAACTATTTGCGATGGTTCGGTGTCAGTTACAGCAGTGGGGGGATCAGCACCTTATACTTATCAATGGTCAAATGGCGGAATGATTACAACCCCTACAGTGAATAATTTATGTATTGGAACATATTCGGTAATGGTTGTTGATGCGAATGGTTGTTCTGCAACTTCAGCCGCTACAGTGGTAGTAGATTCAACAATCGCAAATCCATGTGCAGGGTTTTATGTTAACTGTTCAAGTATCGACGCAACAAGTTCTTCCGCTTGTGATGGTTCAGCAACCATTAATATTGTTGGTGGTACAAATCCGTACACTGTACAGTGGTCAAATGGATCTACTTCTCTAAGTATTGGAAATTTATGTGTTGGAAACTACACTGTTATGGTACAAGACAATAATCAATGTACATTCAATTGGTCTTGTACGATTGGTAATTCTTCTCCAAACATTGATTCGGTAACCGTTATTGGCAACCTTGCAACAGGATCAAATGTCATCGGAACAATGAGTTCAGGTTGGATTTACAATTGCACGATTGATTTAGCGGCACTAGATACTGCATACATGGTTTCTGCAACATTCGGTAATACAATGTTTACGCAAGATTCTTTGTACACAACTTGGTATTTGGTTGATACGAATGGAAACAGCATGTTTGTGAATTACAACTACTCAGTTCCTTTTGGAACCACTGGTTTGTATAATTTAATTTTACAACTGTATTGTCCAATCAAATCTCAACCTGTTTACTACAGCATCATTTCTGTACTTAACATTGAAGAAGCTGGAATTGAAGCCAACAGCTTATCAGGATTAAACATTTTCCCAATGCCTGTTCAAAACAGCTTAAGCATTGGAAACATTCAAGAATGCGCTGATTTCATGCTCATTAACATGGAAGGAAAAACATTGCTTGAAGGAAAATTGACACCAGGAAACGTTAGCATCGACATGAACAACGTTGCGAAAGGAACGTACATCCTTCAAGTGAAAAATACTCAAAACGCGTTTACCTACCGAGTAATCAAATAATCGGGTAAACTCTTATCAAAATGGGCTGGAAGAAATTCCAGCCTTTTTTTTGAGTCAATGTTTTACGAAGGAGTATACTAGGAAAGTTATCCCACAAAAAAAGGGAACCAAAGTTCCCTCTAAAATGTGTTTCTAATTAACCTTACCCTTTACCTGACTTCACAGCTGGAACACTTGGTTTTGATGGACTAGTTGGTGTCGGTGTTTGTATTGGCTTCGAGGGAGCCGGCAATGTAACAGATGGTCGAACTGGATTTACCTGAACTGGATTTGTGATAGATGGTCTGCTGACAGGTGTTTTCGGTGTCGAATTAAACCTGTTTGGTTCTGAGTTTGGTCTGCTTATGGAAGGATTTTCTTCTCGATTCATGTTGGGTTTTTGAGGCTCCATTGGCAAGGGAGTATTTCCCGAAGCGGGTGCCAAATTTTGCTCAGGAAAAATCAACTCATTCGTATGTAATGCCGGTCTGTTAATCGTACCTAATACCGTTTCTCTGGGATTCGGCCTCGAAGGTGTTGGAACTTGATTTGGAGCAATGTTCAAATAACCTTGATCAAAAATACAGCCGCCCATTTCATCTGCAGGAATGCCCATTGATTGACATTTTGAACGTGCATTGTCGCGTTGTGTTGGATTTAAATCAGCCACAGTAAGGTGAACCATTGGAAAACGACGATCTGTATAATATTCCGTAGAGGTTCCTGGAGCATAGTCGAAAAGCGTTGTTTGACCCGTCACGCGCCAATCCTCCGCGAAATCCTTTGCTAAAAATGCCAAATATTCTTTTTCTGCTATGTTAGATGCCTGCTGCAAGGAAGAATTTCCGAAGGTCGAAAAAGCCATATAGTTGGGTCTTTGTCGGTCCATGTTTCTTCCTTGAAAATCATCATCCGCAATGCCATTTGCGTTTCCAAGTAGGCCTTGAAAATTGGAACGATCACATTCAAAAACGTGAACCGTCGTATTGACAAAACCAAAAGCACCGGAGGAACGTACATCAAGAATGACCATTTCACCAGTTGGCCATGAAATCGTATAATTCCTACCTTCAAATCGAATTACGCCACCATTTGGCAAGAAATAGGTTCTGCCTTGAAGTTGAAGTGGCATTCCATTCAAACGTAAATTCCCGTTAAACTGATCAGGCTTGGTACTGGCGTAATAGCAAACGCGGTCACCCGAAACATTCATTGCAACGGCCGCGTTTAAGGAGAAATTATCGGATTGGGCTTGTTGCCTTGTCTGCACTTCAAAAAGAGAACGATCTGATTTTGATAAAACAAATTCGCCCACTGTTTGAAAGGAGTACGTCGCATTATCAAATGATTTCAAATGCGGATCACCATAACTTCTACCGATGATTTGCGAACACATGGAATGATTTACCAGTAAAGAAATGAGGTCCCATTGATTGGTAGAAAAGTTGCCATTTGGCAGTCTGTTTTGTTGAACCATGGACTCGATGTCCCTTCGGTCAGACTGTGGAACCATCGTTAGCATTTCATAAGGCGTGAAATCCTCCGGAAAAGTTCGATCTGGAATGGTTTTGTTTTCGGAAAGTGCTACCATAGATTGAGCCAACCAAGCTCCCCTAACTGGGTCCCAATTCTCGAGTTTTGTGCGAACCGGTTTAAATTGCTCTTCAAATGTTTGTGCGCTTGCGGTACCAAACACCAGGATGCTGATTAATAAGTAGAATGTTTTCATGCAGTTGTTTTTTTTCAATCTAACAAAAACTGAACCAAATTAGCGATTGAATTTATATCCGATGCCTTTAACGGTTGAAATGTACTGCTCTCCAATCTTTTCTCGTAGTTTTCGAATGTGCACATCGATTGTTCGGTCACCAACAACGATGTCTGTTCCCCAAACTTGTTCCAAGATTACTTCACGTTTGAAAACAAAATCTGGACGAGAAACCAATAAGGCCAATAATTCAAATTCTTTTCTGGGTAATTGAATTTCTTCCCCATCTTTTTCCACTAAATATTTTTCGCGGTTGATTTTGAGTTCTTGTGAAATAAGATCCTTAGCGTCTGCTTTCATTTTTCTTCTGAGAAGTGCATGAATTCGGCTCATTAAAACCTTCGGCTTAATCGGCTTAGCGATGTAATCATCTCCCCCAGCTTCGAGTCCGGCGATTTGACTATAATCCTCGCTTCTTGCCGTTAAAAAGCATATAAGAATGTCCTCGTTCTCTGGATTATTTTTAATTGCTTCACAAACCTCGATTCCATCCATGCTTGGCATCATCACATCGAGTAGCATTAAGTCTGGCTTTTCTTTCTGAATAGCAGCTAGACACAAACTACCATTTTCAAACGTCGCAACACGGTGTCCGTCTTGCACTAAATTATATTTGAGTAATTCTCGAATGTCCTCTTCGTCGTCAACGACAAAAATATAAGCCATATCTTGTGTTTTATAGGTCAAATATACACTATAGTTGGAAGTAAAAATTTGAAAGAAAGAGCGATTTTGATTTTTTATGAAAAAATTAACATATGATGTGTAACCAAACAGGTGAATTTGCATTATCTTTGCAGGACTAGTAGTAGGTTTAGGTTAATAGTTGAGAGCTTTGGTTTTATCCAAGGCTCTTGGCTTTTTAAGACGTTTCCATGAAAATAAAAATCCTCATTGTAGAAGACGATATCAATTTAGGAATCGTTATTTCCGATCAACTGCGAACCGATGGTTATGCTGTTACCCTATGTGAAAATGGATCCGAAGGACTCAGGAGATTCAACGAAGAACCTTATCACCTGTGTATTTTCGATGTCATGCTTCCAATTAAAGATGGGTTTACTCTAGCACGAGACATTCGAAAGGTAAATACGGATATTCCCATTCTTTTTCTATCGGCGAAATCCATGACCGAAGACAAAATAGAAGGATTCAATGCTGGCGGTGATGACTACCTAACGAAACCATTTAGTGTGGAAGAACTGCAATTAAGGGTTCGAGCTCTATTGAAACGCGTCAAAGTACAGGTGATTCAGCCTGAAGAGAAAGTAGTTAAGCTTGGAATTTACACCTTTGACACAGACAATTTTACTTTGAATTCACCCAATACCAAACAAACACTTACCAAGAAAGAAGCGATGATTTTACGCACGTTGTTTCGCTTTAAAAATCAATTAATTGCGCGCGACATCATTTTAAATACGGTTTGGGGACAGGATGATTATTTTGTCGGACGAAGCCTGGATGTATTCATTACCAAACTAAGAAAATACCTTAAAGAAGATCCGAAAATTCAAATCACCAATGTTCATGGTGTTGGATTTAAATTTGAAATCGGAGATGAGTAATTACCTCCTTCACATTGAAACCGCGACGAAAGTTTGCAGTGTCGCAATTTCCGATAACGGAGTGGTCCTTTCTTTGAAGGAAGCATCCGAAGATGCTTACATACACAGCGAATCATTGACCTTATTTATTGAGGCGGTTTTGGTAGAGGCTGGAATCACCTTAAATGACTTATCTGCCATAAGCGTCTCCGCTGGACCAGGTTCTTACACAGGATTGCGTATTGGTTTATCCACTGCAAAGGGGCTTTGTTTTGCGCTAAACATTCCCCTCATTTCCATTGATACATTGGATGCGCTTTACCATTTGATAGAAAACAATGCATTGAACATTATTCCGTTGTTAGACGCTAGACGAATGGAAGTTTACGCGAAGGTCTATGCAAGCAATGGTGAAATTCTGGAAGAATTAGACGCTGTTATTTTAAATGAAACAAGTTTTTCATCCTTTGAACCATTTATTGTTCTCGGCGATGGCGCAAGTAAATGCAAAGAATTATGGCAGGGAAGAAACATCGTTTGGAAAGAAACGCTGCTTTCAAGTGCGGCCGGACAAGCAAAACTTGCCTATCAAAAATTCAACGAAAAAGCATTTGAAAACCTAGCTTATTTTGTTCCCATTTACCTGAAAGATGCCAATGGAGTAAGGCGAAACGCTTCTTAAAGGCATTCAATCTGTATTAAGCCCTAAATTACTTGTTGTTTTCTTTTGGAAAGGGGATGCGATTATTCGAAAAACACCTGTCCATTTATCCATTTGTGCAGGAGCGAAGAAAAAAAAAGTAAAATAGATGGGGAAAAATGTGCAATGTAATCGAATGCTTGTTAACTTTGTACAAAGTCAAAAGTAATGACTGAAAAGATTCAAGACACCATACAAAAGATAAGTCGAAACATTGTGCGAGTTGGGGAAGGCCTTCGCATGGAACGTTCGAAAAACGAGATTTTACAAGAAGAAATCGATCGTAAAAATGAGCAATTGACTGCGGAAGCAAGTGCCATTGGACTTTTAAAGGAAGAAATTGAATCACTTAAGTCGGCTTTACATTTGGCTGAAAATAAAGTCGTTGAAGTTCCTGTACCAGTGAAAGGTAAAAATGAACAGGAAATTGATGAACTAGTTAAAGAAATTGAATTCTGTATTGAACAGTTGAAGCAATCATAATGAGCAAAGTATCACTTAAAATTACCATTGCTGGTCGAACTTACCCACTGAATGTGCCGGTAAGTGATGAGGGAAAGGTGACAAAAGCAGCTGCGGACATCAACAAAGCAGTGGAAATGCTTCGTAAGAACTATGCTGTGAATGATAACCAAGATTTGATCGCTATGTCTGCCTTGCAATTATTGGCAAAAGCAACAAGTGAGCAAGCGCCAATTGTTCAAACTCCGGTAGATTATACTGAATTGGAAGAAGCTTTGAACAGCTTATCCACTGATTTAGATGGAATTCAATAATTAACGTTCGTTTCAACGACCAATATTCATTCATAACTAAAAGAATATGTGGTCAGTAGGATTATTAATAGGTTTGTTTGGAGGTGCTGGTGCTACCTTTATTGCGCAACGCTTCTTCATCAAATCTAAAAGTCAAGAAATCATCAAAAATGCCGAAATCGAGGCTGAAAACATTCGTAAAGAACGCGCACTTCAATCAAAAGAGAAATTTTTAAAACAAAAAGAAGAACACGAAGAGTCGATTCGCGAGCGAGAAAAACGCATGCAATCGAACGAAGATCGTGTTAAAGCGAAAGAAAAAACCATCAACCAGAAGTTAGAGGAGCTTAACCGCAAAGAAAAAGAAGCTGAAAAAGCAAAAACAGATTACGATGCGAAAGTTCAAGCTCTAGAGATTCGCCAACAAGAATTGGATAAAATCCAACAAAAACAAGTGGCTGAATTATCGAAAATCAGCAACCTATCTGCCGAAGATGCAAAGAACCATTTAATGCTGGCTCTAACAGATGAAGCACGTACTGCAGCAATGGCAACGATTAAAGAAATCACTGAAGAAGCGAAATTAAATGCGAACAAAGAGGCGCGTAAAATCGTCATTCAATCCATTCAACGTGTAGCGACAGAGCAAGCAGTCGAAAATGCAGTATCTGTTTTCAACATTGAATCAGACGAAGTTAAAGGAAGAATTATTGGTCGTGAAGGACGAAACATTCGTGCATTAGAAGCTGCCACAGGAGTTGAAATCATTGTAGACGATACACCTGAAGCAATCATCCTTTCTTGTTTTGACCCAGTAAGAAGAGAAATTGCTCGTTTATCCTTGCATCAACTTGTTTCCGACGGTAGAATTCACCCAGCTCGTATTGAAGAAGTTGTAGGTAAAACACGCAAGCAACTTGATGAGGAGATTGCTGAAACGGGCCGACGTACATGCATCGATCTTGGTATTCACGGTCTACATCCTGAATTGATGCGCATGGTTGGACGAATGAAATACCGTTCATCTTATGGACAAAACCTATTGCAACACTCGAGGGAAGTTGCCAACTTGTGCGCTATTATGGCAGCCGAATTAGGACTAAACGTTAAACTAGCAAAACGTGCAGGATTACTGCATGACATCGGTAAAGTTCCGGACGAAGAGCCAGAATTGCCTCACGCAATCCTTGGTATGAAAATCGCAGAGAAATTTGGCGAAAAAGGAGATGTTTTGAATGCCATTGGAGCTCACCACGATGAAATTGAAATGACCACCTTGATTTCACCTATTGTGCAGGTTTGTGATGCCATTTCAGGAGCTCGACCAGGTGCACGACGTGAAATCGTTGAAGCGTACATCAAACGAATCAAAGAATTAGAAAACTTGGCCCTTTCTTACGAAGGAGTTTCAAGTGCATACGCGATTCAAGCGGGAAGAGAACTTCGTGTTTTAGTGGAAGCTGAAAAGGTAACCGATCAACGTTCAGAAGAACTTTCATTTACCATTTCTCAGCGCATTCAAACCGAAATGACGTATCCAGGACAAGTCAAGGTAACCGTCATTCGAGAAAAAAGAGCCGTTAGTTACGCAAAATAATAGATACAGGGGAATTCGTTCCCCTTTTTTGTACCTTTAAACCAATGTTGCCTGCAAATTCTACCATCATCTCTGGTCCGTGCAGTGCGGAAACCCGGGAGCAAGTTCTTGAAACTGCTCGTGGCTTATCCAACATTGGCATTGATTTTTTCAGAGCAGGTATTTGGAAGCCCAGAACACGTCCCGGAGAATTTGAAGGAATCGGAAACGAAGGAATCTCTTGGCTCTGTGAAGCACGTGAAACCTACGGCTTAAAAATTGCGACTGAAGTAGCGAAAACAGAACATGTTGAACTTGCACTCAAAAACAATTTTGACATGATTTGGATTGGTGCACGATCTACCGTTAATCCCTTCACCGTTCAAGAAATTGCCGAATCATTGATGGGGACAAACATCAAAGTGATGGTAAAAAATCCTGTCAACCCGGACCTTAAATTATGGGTCGGAGCCATTGAGCGCATCATAAAAGCTGGGATAACGGATGTTTCTGCCATACATAGAGGATTCTCTGTTTATGAAAAAACACTTTATCGCAATGATCCAAACTGGCAAATACCCATCGATTTAAGGCAAGAATTACCTCATATTCCGTTGATTTGTGATCCGTCACACATTGGAGGACGCGCACACTTACTTTTGCCTTTGGCACAAAAAGCAATGGACTTGCATTACGATGGATTAATGATTGAATCCCATTGCGATCCAAAACATGCATGGACCGATGCCAAGCAGCAGATTACACCTTTGGAATTAAAATCTTTATTGAATTCACTCACGATTCGAAACCGTGCTGAAATTGATGAAGACGTGATCTTGAGGCTACGCGATCAAATCAATCAAACAGATGATCAATTAATCCAATTATTGCGAAATCGCATGCGCATTTCTGAAGAAATCGGCGTTTTCAAAAAGGACAAAAACCACGTGATTTTGCAGAAAAATCAATGGGAAGAAGCATTAAAAAGAAATGTAATAAACGCGCGTAAAGTTGGTTTATCAGAAGAATTTGTTACCCAACTTTTTAAGCTCATTCACCAAGACTCCATACGCATTCAATCTGAAATTCTGTCAAAAAATGAAAACGATTAAGCCGTTTCATTTTAAACATTCCATTCAAGCAAACGCTTCAAAAAGCGATGCGCAGCGCTGTTTAATTCTCGCCGCTTTATCGAATTCCACAACCATTATTCATGGACTTGATGGTTCCGATGATGTGCGCGCAATGTTGTCTTGCATTGAAAGACTAGGTGCAACGTTCCTTCCAAAAGAGGGCGTGATTGAACCAATTTCCGAAAGAAACAAAGATTCGATTGATCTGAATGTCGGCGAAAGTGGCTTTGCCCTCCGTTCCCTCTCATTTGTGGGAATGGCTTTAACGAAAAAACTCAATATTCAAGGTTCCGGAACCTTATTGAAACGTGATCAAACTCAATTATGTCAGTTACTTGAACAAGCAGGATTGAGTATTCAATCAAACTCAGAAAAATTACCCCTAAAAATAGAAGGTCAAGTCACTCTTGATCGCATAACTGTAAATGGAGAAGACGGATCGCAAGCCATAAGCGGTTTGTTTTTACTCGCTCCATTTTTAACAAAAGGGATCCACATTTCCATTGAAGCCCTTAAAAGTCGGCCATACCTTGAAATGACCATTCAACGCATGCGCGATTTTGGAATTACACTAGAAGAAAAGGATCCTAATTCCTATTTCATCCCTGGAAGTCAAATATGCAATGGACAAGAAATACACATTGAAGGTGATTGGAGTGGCGCTGCAAACCATCTGGTAAGCGCAGCGATTTCAGGAGAACTAACAATCGATGGATTAAAAAAAGACTCGCTTCAAGCCGATCGTAAAATCTTAGAAGTCCTACAAGACTTTGGAGCAAAGTTCCATTGGGAGGGAAATCGATTGAAAATGAGTAAATCAGAGACAAAAACACCCTTTGAAACAGACATCCGCGATTGTCCGGACTTATTTCCCATACTAGTTGTATTAGCTTGTGCCGCTCGAGGGAAATCCAGAATTGTTGGCGTTGACCGTTTAAAGAATAAAGAGTCGGACCGACTTTCAGTCATGTGTGAAATCCTAGAAACGTTTGATGTTCCATTCAAATTAGAATCGAACGCCATTGTTATTTCTGGAAAAGAAACCGTTTCAGGAGGAATCATCAATACACATCAGGATCACCGAATTGCCATGGCATCTACCATAGCGGCATGCATTGCAAGTTCCTCTATCGTGCTAACGGAAGAACACTGCGTAACAAAATCCTATCCGTCGTTTTTTACAGATTTGTTCGAATAAAGGAAAGAATTAGTTCAGCCGTTGAATGTATTCTTCAAAAGGCATATCCACATATTTCAATCTATTTTCCAAATCTTTTCTTTTTGCCTTATCTAATTTTTCATTTAAAAGTAGGCTGTAGTAGAACTTTACTTTCTCTGCATTACGAGGTTTAATTAACACATCGTAAGTACTAGCAATACTTTCCAACACATAGTCTCTATTCACATACTTCGGGAATAGTTGAAGCAAGGTGTCTCCATAAGCAACTGAAAGATCGTAGGCTTCTAAATCGCTGTATTTCATGTGAACTTTAAATAAGCACTCCGAGGAAAATGTATCCTCCGGAAAAGCATGGTAATAAGCCAATAAGCGATTGATTAATTCGATGTTGGTCAAGCTGGGAATTTTAGCAGCCTTCATTGGATCACTTTCAATGTTCGTGAGGGAGTCTTCCATGTCCTTGATCGCAGTCTTTAGTTCTGTTTTTTTATCAGCGTTCGCTGGTGATCCACAGGATTGCACGGCAAGCACAAACAATCCGAGTGTTAAAAGGGATAAAAAAGTTCTCATATCATTTTAGGTTTTTTCGCATCCGGAAAAGACATTTTATAATCGATGTCTATTTTTCCAGATGAAATATTTTGCAATCGTTTCGTTAACATTTTCTTTTTCAAAGGGGATAAATGATCGGTAAAAAGAATCCCTTCAATGTGATCGTATTCGTGCTGAATGATTCGTGCAGCGTACCCATCAAACGTTTCTTCGTGAAATTCCCAGTTTTCATCAAAATACGTAATCAGGACCTTTTCTTTTCGGTGCACATTTTCTCGAATCTTAGGAATTGAAAGACACCCTTCTTGAAATGCCCATTTCTCACCCGTTTCCTCTTCAATGATTGGATTAATGAATACTTTCTTAAAATCTTCTATTCCTACTGCTCTCGGATCTGGTTCATCGTCTTCCTCATCGGCAAATGGACTGCCATCTACAATAAATAAACGAATGCTTCGACCAATTTGAGGTGCAGCCAGTCCGACTCCTTTCGCATGATACATGGTATCAAACATATCCGAAATCAACTTGGATAAATCTGGGTATTTTTCATCAATTTCCTCAGCTTCCTTTTTTAAAACCGGGTCTCCGTAAGCGACAATTGGTAAAATCATAGTGCAAAATTAGTGATTTCCTGTTGACTTTATTGTTGGTCTAAGTAATCTTGTAAGATCAAAGTTGCTGCGAGCTTATCTACAAGTGATTTTTGCTTCATTTGTTTTTTCTTTCCCGCCAGGTGTATTGTTTCCATTGCCCGAGAGGAACTAAACCGTTCATCTTGAAGCATCACTTGAATCTGCGGGAATTGTTTTTCTAGTGCCTCCTTCAACAAACGTACATTCTCCGTAATGTGGGTATCTGAGCCATCAAGCCTCGTTGGAAAACCCAGTACAAAAGTAACAATCGACTCACGTAAAATTAATTGAGTCAAGTATTCTAAAAGATTTGATGAATCTACTGTTGTCAAAGGACTCGCAATGATGTTGTGATCATCGGTTATGGCAAGACCTGTTCGTTTTAGGCCGAAGTCAATGGCTACTATTTTGGGCATGAACAAAAGTAAGAAACTAAGTGGAAAAAGTAAAGAATTTACCTTGACCAGTCCAAAAATTGGAGATGATTGCTTAACTTCACGTTACTATTTCTTCAAGTCAACCATGAAAGTTAAGCTGTCAAGTTCCATTCTTTTATTCTTTGTCATCATTGGGTGTATTTCGTGTACACAAAATGAAACGAATCCAGACCCAAAACCAATCAAAAAACGAATAGAATTCTCGAAGGAATACAAAAAACTTGAGGTTTTCGAGGATTATGTAAAAAAAATCGATCAGAACAAAACATTAGAACAGGTGGAAAGCTTGTTTTATACAGACTCCAAAGGAAATACTGTTGAAGCCATTGCCTGGATAAATGAGAAACTGGAAATTGTTAAATTGAAAGAAACCCTTTCATTGACCAACGGTAAAAAAAAGGAGCATACCTTTTATTTCTTAAATGGCCTAATAACGGTTAGTCAAGAAGTCATTTCACATTATGAATTAACGAACCCCTATTTTACGGAGGAACGCGTTTATTACAGTCAAACTGGTTCAGTCATTGAAACGTTTGGTCGCTATGCGAAATCCAGTGACTTGTCCTCCATTGCCCTAACGGTGAAGCCAAAAAGTAGTCATGGTGGGCACGACCATCAAAATGCGTTGAACATCATAAAAAGAATGGGTGATTATGAAACCCGATTCAGAGGCTTTGACGAAGCGTATGAACGAAAATTTGTTGTTTTTGGCACCGAGAATCAAACCACCACGATTGCCTTCAATGTGGAAACACCCATCATCAAACAACTTATGAGCAACGAAAAGAAGTATTTTAACCAATCGATAGACGTTCAATTCTCTTCTATTACAGAACCGGATGGATTCATGTTTCAGGCCTTAATTGACTTGAAATTTCCTTCTTAAGGTTCCGAACGAACTTTTTCCTGATTCATTCGTATCTACCTAGTATTAAATTAGATTCATTTTGATAAAACAAATTTTCTCTCCCACTGAACATATTAAGTTGCTTACTGCAGTGTTGTTCTTTTTACTCATAGGAAACCAATCAAGTTGGGCACAGCAAATGAAATTAAGCGGATCCATTTACGACACGTCGAATGTTGTTCCAATTAAAAACGTCTCTGTTATGGCCCTTCGATTGAAGGATTCTGTATTGCTCAATTTTACACGAACGAATCAGCAAGGTGAATTCACATTAACGGGATTTCCTATTGATACATTTCAACTTATTATTGAACACCCAAAATTAGAGACCAAAACATTCTACATCATTGGAAGCAAAGATAATTTCGACATAAAAGTTCCGCGCATTCAACTTTTACAAAAGACCCAGAATATTAGAGAAGTAACGGTGATCACCAATAAAAACGCGATTTACTTCCGTGGAGATACCCTTGTCTATGTTGCTGATTCATTTAAGGTTGGCCAAAATGCTGTGGTGGAAGATTTATTAAAAAAACTCCCGGGAATTAAAGTCAATGACGATGGAAGCATCACTTCTCAAGGAAAAGAAATCAGTAAAGTATTGGTTGATGGAGATGAATTTTTCGGTTCGGATCCAACGATAGCCACCAGAAACTTAGGAGCAAATGGAGTTGCCTCCGTTCAAGTCTACGAGAAGAAAAACGAAGATGCTGCCATTGGTGAAGACGATAAAATCCAAGTCCTGGATTTAAAATTAAAAGACAATGCCAAAAAGGGTTATTTTGGTAAAATTTCAGGAGCCACGGACTTTGGACTCGTTCGAGACAATCCTTTCTATGAATCAGAAGTTCTATTGAACAATTTCAACAAAAAGCAAAAAATTTCCGTTTTCATGCTGACCTCCAATACACCGAAGTCGAACTTTGGGTTTGGTGACATGAATAAATTTGGATTGGACAACGAGCGCAACAACAGCGGCATGTCGATGTGGGACCAATCCAGCAGAAACAATACTTCAGGCATACCTCAAACCATGAAAGCGGGTATTTACTACAGCGATAAAATTGGCAAAACGGGCAAGATTGGTTTCAACTACTCTTACTATGAAAATAAATTAAATGCTGTTTCGAGCAGCCAATCACAATATTTCCTTCAAGACAGTTCTTACTTCACAAGGGATTCCGCTGCAAACATCTCCACGAATAAGTCACACAGGATAAACCTCACCTATTCAACAAAGTTAGATTCCTTAACCTACCTTGAGTTACGCCCTAACTTACATGTTGATTTTGGCGAATCGGATAATTTAAGTCAAAATAATTTCTTAGATGAATCCTTTAATTCCTACCTAAACACAAGTATTCGGAATCAAAATACCTCGAAAGGAATGAGTAGTAATTCGAATGCCATCTTAAGACGTAAGTTTAAAAAGGTAAACCGTGAAATCGAATTGAAGTACATTTTAAGCAGTAATTCGAATGAATCTGATGGAAACTTGTACACGACCAACGGAGGTGTGCAAAACGACACGATTGACCAACAAAAAATCAACGACAATGGAAGTTCTACACATTATGGAATATTGACGTACACTGAACCCATCGCTAAAAAATTCAAACTTCAATTGGAATACTACCTAGAATCAGGTAAATCGAACCAAACCAAACAGGCTTTTGAAAAAGATGCGACAGGGAATTACACTCAGCCAGTATCACTTTTCACCAATGCATTTGACAATTCACGTTTTCAACAACGCGGGACGGGAATGCTTATTTTTGAGCACCGCCAGCACACCATAACTGGAGGACTAGGTTTTAGAAACATCAACGTGGAAAGCACCAACCTCATCTCCACACTTACTACAATACAGGACATCAATAACTTTTTACCGAAGTTCTCCTATCAATTTAAACCAGGAATGAGCAAGCGAATCAATTTGAACTACTCTACGAATTCATCGCCTGCAGCCATTAATGATTTGCAACCTGTTCAAGACAACACAAACCCCAACAGAATTCAAATTGGAAATCCAGATTTAAAACCAAACTACGTTCACAATTTGCGTTTAAATGCCAATGTTTGGCAAGCATTAACGGGGCGTTATTTTTGGGGAGGAGGTAATGCATCCCTTACGAATAATGCATTTGCAACATCAACGGAATTTGATCAATTTGGTAGAACGATTGCGAAAACGGTAAACGTAGATGGGAATATTTTTGCCAATGTATATGCCGGAGGAGGTTTTCCTATTCTCAACCGTAAAATTGAATTTGCACCCAACTTAAATGGATCTTACAATAAATACACGAACTACATCAACGATCAAGAAAACGTAACCAAAACAACTGCTATTACAGCCGGATTGGACATTGAATTAAAATTGGATTCATTGGATGTTACGATTGGGAATTCTTACAGCTACAACAATCCTGTGAGCTCCTTATCTAGCGTGTCGAATCAACCATTCGCAACACAGAAATACTTTATTGAAGGTGAATGGAGATTGCCAAAGCATTTTGAGCTTAAGACGAATGCCACCTACACCTTAAATACCGGAAGAGCGGCTGACTTTAACCGAAACATCTTCATTGTCAATGTGGAAATCAGTAAAGCCTTCTTGAGCACAGAAAACATCATTTTAACCCTTTCAGCGAACGATTTACTGAATCAAAACCTTAATTTACAACGCCAAATCAATGGAAACGTTATTACCGATAATTACACCCAAATTATCTCACGGTATTTTCTAATGAAATTAACATTTAAATTCAACAACAATAAAACAAAAGAAGATGACTTTAAAGGCTGGCATTAACTTAATCGTTCTGATTCTTTGCGTTGGATTCCAAGCAAATGGTCAATACATCCTCTCTGGTAAGGTCACCTTTGAGCGCCGTACGAATTTGGAAAAGAAATTCACGGATCAACGCATGCGTCGCATGATTACCGAGGAGAATAAAATCAAAAATGAATTGTTTACCCTTTACTTCAATGACACTGCTTCCGTTTTCAAGGCGATTCCAACGGATAAAATAGATGACATGGCATGGATGACGACCAAAAACAGCTATTATCAAAGCCTAAGTTCTCAAAAACAACTTACCGTTCTTGGTTTGATGGGACAAAACGTATATGTTTCTGATAGCCTTCCTACTCGAACATGGAAAATCACGGATGGCAAACGCAGTATTTGTGGCTATGAATGCCGAAAAGCTGTTTACCAAAAAAACGATAGTACGCGTATTTATGCATGGTACACCACAGCATTGGTACCATCCGTTGGTCCAGAAGGATTCTGCGGTCTACCAGGAACCATTCTTGGCTTAGCTACGGAAGATGGGGGAATTATTTACTTCGCAAAAAAAGTGGAGGAAATGGAACCAAGCAAAGAAGACATGACCATTGAAGCAGGTAAAAACAAAGTATTCACTTTGAATGAACTTCGGATTAAAATCGAAAAGGACTATGGAAACATGCCTTGGGGTAAACGCATGTTTGAAGACCTATTTAGGTGGCTATAACACGAGGATAATATGAAAGGAATCATTTTAGCAGGAGGATCAGGAACCCGACTTCACCCCTTGACTTTGGCGGTAAGCAAGCAGTTAATGCCTGTTTTTGACAAACCCATGATTTATTATCCCCTTTCCATTCTTATGAGTGCAGGGATCAAAGATATTTTAATCATTTCCACACCCCACGATTTGCCGCATTTCCAGAAATTGCTGGGAAATGGAGAACAATTAGGCTGTCAATTTTCTTATGCCGTGCAAGAAGTTCCAAATGGATTGGCACAAGCTTTTGTCATCGGTAAATCCTTCATCGGGAAGGACAAAGTTGCACTTATACTTGGTGATAATATTTTTTACGGTGTTGGAATGGACGCATTGTTAAAAGAAAACAATGACCCTGAAGGCGGAGTGGTTTATGCGTATCACGTGAGCGATCCTGAACGCTATGGAGTCGTTGAATTTGATGACAACATGAACGCAGTATCGATTGAAGAAAAACCCAAAAATCCAAAATCAAATTTTGCCGTTCCAGGACTCTATTTTTATGACAACAGCGTGGTACATATTGCCGAAAACTTAAAGCCATCTGCCAGAGGAGAATATGAAATCACCGATGTCAATGCCGCCTATTTAAAACAGGGAAAGCTCAAAGTTGCTGTTTTGGATAGAGGTACTGCATGGTTAGATACCGGTACTTTTGCTTCACTGATGCAAGCAGGACAATTTGTTCAAGTCATCGAAGAACGACAAGGATTAAAAATTGGGTGCATAGAAGAAGTGGCCTATCGAAACGGATTTATTTCGAAAGATCAATTGAAACAAATTGCTGAACCACTTGTTAAAAGCGGATATGGGTCCTATTTGCTACAATTGTTAAAACGCCGATGAATATGCTAGAAACGTATGGTCAACGCATTGAAAAGGAAATTAATTCGTATTCTTTCCCATTAAAACCATCCAATTTATACGATCCACTTAGGTATTTTATGACCCTAGGAGGAAAACGGATGAGACCCATGTTGACCCTCATGTCTGCTAAACTTTTCGGAAAAACCATGGAGGATGCCATTCATGCTGCGATGACCGTGGAATTATTTCACAATTTCTCATTGATACATGATGATATTATGGATGAGGCTCCGTTACGAAGGGCGCAACAAACCGTGCACGAAAAATGGAATACAAATATCGCCATTCTTTCTGGAGATGTACTTTTCGTTAAAGCGTACGAAGAACTCAGTAAAAGTCCTGGCCACTTAATTCCTGAACTATTGGTTTTGTTCAATCGGACTGCTATTGAAGTATGCGAAGGACAGCAAATGGACATGGACTTTGAAACACGGGATGATGTTTCCAGCGAGGAATACATCGAAATGATTCGTTTAAAAACTTCGGTTTTATTAGGTTGTGCATTGGAAATGGGAGCCATTATCGGTGAAACCAATCCTGAAAACAGAAGTTCCTTATATTCCTTTGGCGTACATTTAGGTATTGCCTTTCAAATTCAAGATGACTTATTGGATCTATATGGAAATCCTGAAAAGGTAGGAAAACAAGTTGGTGGAGATGTGCTCGCGAATAAAAAAACGCTCCTTTCTATTTTAGCGAAAACCCATGCCAATTCTTCTCAACTAGAAACATTAAGCAAACTTCAAGTCGAATTGAATGATTCCTATAAAATTTCGGAAACGAAACTTATCTTCGAACAACTTCAAATTGAATCCCTTTGCAAGCAAGAAATGAAAAGACATTACACCCTTGCAATGAAAGCTTTAAACCAAATTGAAACGCAAGAATCTGCTTTTGAATTAGAACAATTAGCAGAATTTCTTTTTCACCGGGAATATTAGGCAAAACTATTTGTTCTAATAAGATTTTTCATTAAATTCGCCTTACCTATAAATTAATTAATTATGAAAAAAGTCTACTTATTAACTGCCTTGGCCTTCGCTAGTCTTGGCGTTTCTGCTCAGAAACAAAAAATGACGGCTAAAGAAATGAATGCTGAAGTCATTCAAAAATCTAGCTTAAAACCAGTTGCTACACAAAAAGTAACGGTTTGGTCTAATGATTTCTCAAACGCCACTAACTGGTCGTTTGCGAATGCAACAAATGATAATCAAGATTGGATTATCTCTACAAGTACTTCTACTACCTTAGGGTACGGTACAGGTGCTTTTCTCGATCCAAACAGCACCATTTCAAATGAAAATGGATATGCATTGTTTGATTCTGATGCCGTTGGTATGGACGGTGGAAACCAAGATGCAACGATGACCTTAACTGGTTCCATCGATTGTTCAGCTTATCCAAACGTGATTTTAGAGTTTACTCAACGTGTGCGTATGTGGCAAACTACGGAGACTATCTTTGAAGTAAGTAACGATAACGGTGCTACTTGGGTTCAGTTTCCTGTGAACTTAGACAAAGCAACAAGTACCCTTTACCAAGAGACTTCTCAGGTGAATATTTCTTCAGCTGCAGGTGGACAAGCAAACGTAAAAATCCGTCTTCGATACATCGGAGCTTGGGATTACGCGTGGTTAGTAGATGATTTAAAAATCATTGAGCAACCAGCATATGACTTACGTTCATTGTCTCCATTCGTAGCGGGAACGAACAACGAAGGTTTAGAATATGGTAAAACACCAGTTGCTCACCTTGATGCGTCATACGATGTTGGTGGTAGCGTGATAAACTTCGGAGCTGCAGCAAATACAAACACGATTGCTAATGTAAGCTTTGGTTCTGGTTTAGTATACAACTATAATGTTGGATCAATCAATTCAGGTGATACTTTATCTTACGGAGCTACTGAAACACCTAACCTTTCTGTTGGAATGTATAACGGTGTTTATACTGTTTCTTCAACAGAGGAAGCTGCAGGTAGTGCTTTGTTTGCAAACAACGTTGGAAACAGAAATTTCGAAGTAACGAACAATGTATACGCATTGGACGGTATTGGTGTGAATCCAGCTTCATTGCAAACAACAACTACTTTGGGTTCTAACTCATTTACAACAACTACAGGTACCATTTTCGCTAACATGTACCACCTACGTGGCGGAAACACAAACAACGTTGTAGTATCATTGGAAATTGGTATCGCTAGTACAACTACGGCTGGAACTCAAATCCAAGTTGCTATGATTGACACAATGGAAATGATTACAAATGATGGTTTCCAATCATTGACTGATTTAAATAGTAACGTTGCAGAAAGTGATTATTACGCAGTTACTGCAGCAGACATCGCAGCAGGTAAAATCACTGTATTCTTCCCTCAACCAGTTGCATTAGGTGACGGAGCTTACTACGCGGCTGTGTTAACAGAAGTTTCTACTACGAACATCATTCGTATCTTAAACGACGAAACAGTTCTTCAACCTTGGTATGCATCTGTTATTCACTTAATCAATGACGGTGGAACATACTCAAATGGAAACGCATTAGCGATTCGCATGAACATGGGTGTTTTAGGATTGGATAACGAAACAGCAACAACTGTATCTGTTTACCCTAACCCAACTTCAGAAGTTGTAACCATTGAAAGCAACATGACAGAAGGTTCTATCCAAATCATGGACTTAACTGGTAAAGTAATTGCAAATGAAATGATTAATGGTGTTTCTACATCATTCAATACATCTGCATTAACAAACGGAATGTACACAGTGATCCTTACAAACGGTTCAACTGTTGAAACACGTAAATTCATTGTTCAACACTAAGAACAAATAAATAGAATTAGAAAACCGCTCAGAAATGGGCGGTTTTTTTTATCTCAAACAAAATCCAAGGACACAATCTACAAAGGCATCTGGCGCCTCCGCATGGACCCAATGTCCAGCTTGTTCAATGCTGTTCAATTGAGAATCTGGAAAGTAGTTTTCCAAAACAGGAATGTCTTCGTCCAAAATATAATTGGACAATGTACCACGAATGAACAAGGTAGGCACTAAAACTTCTTCCTCCGGCAAAGCACTCAAAATTTCGGTCATCGAGGCCTCTAGAACGGGGAAATTAACCCTCCAGGATAATCTTCCTTTCTCTATCCAATACAAGTTCTTTAAAAGAAATTGTCTGACGCCTTCTGAATCAATGAATTGTTTCAAAATCGACTCCGCTTCACTTCGAGCACTAAGTTGATTCAAGTCAATGTTATTAAATGCCACCAAAATATGCTGGTGATGCAAGGGATAGGTTTTTACTCCCATGTCGACCACAATAAGTTTGGACAACAAGGAGGCGTTTTTTTGCGCAAAATGCATGGCAACCTTCCCTCCCATCGAATGACCAAGTAAAATCACTTCTTTCAAATCCAACTTGAGGAATAAAGCTTCTAAGTCCTGAACCATCAATGCATAGGAAAACTTGTCTGACCATGGGGAATGACCATGATTTCTTAAATCGACTAAAATAACGCGGTAGTATTCTGCAAATTTCTTTGCTTGGCTCTGCCAATTATCTGAAAAACCGAATAAACCATGAAGGATAACGAGGGGCTTCCCCTCACCCATTTCTCGGTAAAACAATTCCATTAAATGGATTTTTTAGAAACGACTTTTGCTGTAAATTGTTTGTCGTTGATCGTATTTAATATAGAAGCTATTTTGTTAGATGAAATCAACAAACTGTCGTAAGAAACTTGCACTAATTGGGTTTTCTCACCTTCGACAAAATTCACTTCAACACGTTCTACTCCGCCTGCATTTTTTAATTCCTTGCGCATCGAACCACCACAGGCCATTTGACAAACCATCCCCTCCACGTTCAAATCGATTTGAGCATTTGCTTTAACTGGAATGGATGTAGTAATTTTTGTTACTTGCTTTTTTTCTGTAGTTTTCGCTTCTTGACAAGAAAATATCAAACCAAGAACCAAGAAGAATGGAATTTTTTTCATACCACAAAATTACAATGTTTGTGCTGAAAATTGATGTTTGTTTAGTACATTTGAAAAAAAACTTAATTATGAGAATCGCATTTGCAGCCCTTTTTATTTCCACATTGTTTCTTTCTGCGTGTAATAAATACAGTGAAGGTCCAAATTTCTCCGCTTTAACAAGAAAAGCACGCATTTGTAATGATTGGGAATTAACCGCCTACTCAGTAGATGGAGATAATGCCTTCGACGCGAGCAATACGACTAAATTAAGCATTGATAAAGATGGTACCTACTCGATTTCGGTTACGTCAAATGAACTTGGTCAAATTCAAGGAGAATACTCCAATGGTCGTTGGGAATTTGCAGATAAAGATGAAGTTCTTTATTTTTATGAAGATTCAACGGCTAAGCCAACACGCGAATTCAGCATTAGAGAGTTACGCAATAAACAATTAGTAATCGTTGAGGACTTATTTCAGACAGGTGAGTCTCATCGCTTTACCTACCAGCCTCAATAAGAAATCACTACCTAAACAAAGTTAGGATCGACTTCCATCCTGTGGCCACATTGCTGACACGTTCGCATTTCTTCAGAACCATAAAATTCCTTGAACCGAGGAATGAAATCTTTTTCGATGTTTTCCAATGGAAAGCGATAGGTTTTTAAGTGATTGTTGCATTTTTCGCAAAACCACATGAGACCATCTTGCAAATCAGTTCCTTTGCGTACGCGCTCGATGACAAGCCCAATGGTGTTTTCACCCCTAGATGGTGAATGAGGTGTATTCGCTGGAAGCAAAAATAATTCACCTTCTTTAACGACAACATCCTTTGCTTGACCATTTTCTTGAATACGCACTAATATGTCGCCTTCGATTTGATAAAATAGCTCCTCACTTTCATTAAAATGGTAATCTTTTCTGGCATTCGGTCCAGCAACGACCATCACAATAAAATCTCCAGCCTCCTTGTATAAATTTTTATTCGATACAGGCGGCTTCAGTAAATCTCTGTTTTCATCGATCCACTTTTTTAGGTTAAAAGGAGCTAACATTTTTTCGATTTTAAATTAATCCGCTAATAAACCCCTTGAAATAACGATTTTTTGAACTTCTGAAGTTCCTTCGTAAATCTGGGTGATTTTAGCATCGCGCATCAAACGTTCCACGTGATATTCCTTAACGAATCCATATCCGCCATGAATCTGAACCGCTTCAACGGTTTGTTCCATCGCTACTTTAGACGCGTACAATTTCGCCATGGCACTTGATTGATCGTAATTTCTTCCTGCATCTTTATCAGCCGCAGATCTATACACCAATAGACGCGCAGCTTCAATCTCTGTAGCCATATCAGCTAACTTAAATGCTATTGCTTGGTGCTTGTAAATCTCCTTGCCAAATGCCTTGCGTTCCTTTGAATAAGCAAGTGCTAACTCAAATCCTCCCGCAGCAATTCCTAAAGCTTGTGCGGCAATTCCGATTCGTCCACCACTTAATACTTTCATAGCGAAGGTAAAACCAAATCCATCTTCTCCGATTCGGTTTGCTTTGGGAACTTTTACATCATTGAATAACAAAGTATGCGTGTCGCTTCCGCGAATTCCCATTTTATCTTCTTTCGCTCCTACAACAAATCCTTCCATTCCGCGCTCAACAATTAATGCGTTGATTCCTTTGTGGCCTAATTCTGTATTGGTCTGAGCTATCACTATATACGTCGAAGCAGAAGAACCATTGGTAATCCAGTTTTTTGTTCCGTTCAATAGGTAGTAATCCCCCATGTCAATCGCAGTAGTTCGCTGTGAAGTCGCATCGGAACCTGCTTCAGGCTCTGACAAACAAAATGCACCGATTTTTTCTCCTGTTGCTAATGGAACTAGGAACTTTTGTTTTTGTTCTTCCGAACCATATTTTTCCAATCCCCAACAAACCAATGAATTGTTCACAGACATACAAACAGATGCAGATGCATCTACTTTTGAAATTTCTTCCATTGCCAAAACATAAGAAAGGGTATCCATTCCGCTTCCACCGTATTTTGGGTCAACCATCATGCCCATAAAACCTAACTCTGCCAATTGCTTCATTTCCTCTGCAGGAAATCGTTGGTTATTATCACGATCGATTACCCCTGGTTTCAATACATTTTGAGCAAAATCCCTAGCTGCTTCCTTTACTGCAAGTTGCTCTTCTGTCAATTCAAAATTCATGTTGATTGATTTTTTAATTTTGAACAAAAATAAATGAATTCTGCCAAGCATGAAAGAAATGAATAGGAATAAAATCGAGATTTTAGGACTGATGTCTGGAACCTCTCTTGATGGACTTGATATTGCACATGTTTCCTTTGATTTTTCAAGCGAGGAAACCACGTTTAAATTACTTCATAATCAAACTTTTACCTATCCATCGGAATTAGTGGATAAACTGAAAAATGCATGCGATTTTTCCATTGTTGACTTTTTAAAATTGGACAAAGAATTAGGTGCTCATTTCGCTCAGTGCATCCTCCAGTTTATTCAATTGAATGACATCGACAAGAAACAGCTTTCCGCGATTGCTTCGCATGGACACACCATTTTCCATCAACCAGAACAAGGATTTACCAGTCAAATAGCTTGCGGTTCAACCATCGCCTATCTTTGTGGAATTCCCGTAATCAACGACTTTCGAAGCCTGGACGTGATTGCTGGTGGACAAGGTGCGCCTTTGGTGCCAATAGGTGATTTTCATTTATTTAAAAATGAGGCTGCTGCATTTTTGAATTTGGGGGGATTTGCCAACATAAGTTTTGAAAAGAGTCAACACGTTCATGCATTTGATGTTTCCCCCGCCAATTTACCATCGAACATCCTTATGGAGCAACTTGGTAAATTATTCGATGAAAATGGAGCAATGGCACGATCAGGCGAATTAAATCAAACCTTATTAACTCAATTGAATGCGCTAAGCTATTACCAAAAAATGGCACCAAAGTCCTTAGGTACGGAATGGTTAAATGCAGAGTATATGCCTTTGCTTAGCAGTGAATTGAAAACCGAAGATTTACTTCGGACACATACGGAACATATCGCTATCCAGATTGCACTTGTGCTGAATGACGAACACCTTCCTTCCGTTCTGATAACAGGTGGTGGTGCAAAAAATGGTTTTCTACTCGAAAGAATTTCCGCACATTATTCAGGAAATTGCATTGTTCCTGAGAAAAACATCATCGATTTCAAAGAAGCCCTTGTTTTTGCATTCTTGGGTGCGCGTTATTTAAGAAATGAATCGACCAATGTACCGAGTGTGACAGGAGCTGAAATGTCTTTGTGCACAGGAGTACTGCATCTTGGTCAATAAATGTTACCTTGTAAGCACCAAACTGTTTGAAAATAATTCTTAAAAAACGAAAAGAACTGTCCAATTTCCTAATTTTGCAGTCAACACAACAAAAAAAATGAAAGATTTACTCCAAAAATTTGAAAACAAACGACCTGAAATCGTTTTTGAGTGGAAAGATGCTGAAACGGAAGCAGAAGGATGGGTGGTAATTAACTCCCTACGTGGAGGTGCCGCTGGCGGTGGAACGCGCATGCGCGCTGGACTAGATAAACGCGAAGTTGAATCACTCGCAAAGACAATGGAAGTGAAATTCACGGTAGCAGGACCTGCGATCGGTGGAGCAAAATCTGGAATTAATTTTGACCCCAAAGACCCTAGAAAAGAAGGTGTCTTAAAACGTTGGTTTGCAGCGGTTAGTCCCTTGTTAAAAAATTACTACGGAACGGGAGGGGATTTAAATGTGGACGAAATACATGAGGTCATTCCGATTACCGAATCTTGTGGTGTATGGCATCCTCAAGAAGGTGTGTTTAATGGCCACTTTCAACCGAAAGAAGCACAGAAAATGAACCGCATCGGTCAATTGCAACGAGGCGTACTCAAAGTAATTGAAGAGGAGCAATTAACACCTGATGCAAGTCGAAAATTTGTTGTTGCTGATATGATTACTGGATACGGAGTTTCTGAATCCATTCGCCATTACTATTCCCTTTGGGGAGGGGAGCTTACTGGAAAAAAAGTCATTGTTCAAGGTTGGGGAAATGTTGGTTCCGCAGCAGCCTATTACTTAGCTTTGAATGGCGCTAAAATAGTAGGAATTATTGATCGAGTTGGTGGAATCATCCAAGAAGACGGATTGAGTTTTGAGGAAGTTAAAGCATTATTTCTATCGAAAAATGGAAATGAATTAAAAAGCGACAAAATGCTTTCTTTTAAGGAGGTCAATGAGCGAATTTGGAGCATTTCAGCGGATGTTTTCATTCCTTGTGCAGGAAGTCGCATGATTTCTGAAGATAACCTGAATCAATTAATGAACGCTGGACTTAAAGTCATCTCTTCGGGTGCAAACGTACCTTTTGCCGATCAAGAAATTTTCTTTGGACCCATTGCTGAAAAAGCAGATGCCAATTTAGCACTCATACCCGATTTCATTGCAAACTGTGGCATGGCTCGTGTCTTTGCTTATTTAATGAGCAATGATTTAGAATCGATTGAAGATCAATTGATTTTTGAGGATACAAGCACCATTATTTACCAGGCGCTAAAGAAAACGCATGACTTGAATCCTTATCACAACAATATTGCTAAAACAGCATTTGAAATCGCCTTGAAACAATTAATATAACTATGATATATTCCTCCATACTCGCTTTATTTATTCTAGGATATGTGGCCATCACCATGGAGCACAAACTGAGGGTAGATAAATTAGTTCCGGCCTTGTTGATGATGGTATTATCATGGGCGATCATTTACATTGGATTGCCCAATTTGATTCTTTGGCTTGATCCTGCCAATGGATTATTTCTAGATCCCAAATGCGGTCAATTAAGTATCCCAGAATTAAGCGGAACTTTGGAACAGAAAAGGGAACTAATTGATGAAAGCTTATTACATCATTTTGGCAAAACGAGTGAAATACTGATTTTCCTGATAGGCGCCATGACGATTGTGGAAATCATGGATCATTTCGATGGCTTTCAAGTCTTCAAATCTCTTATCAAGACAAAACGAAGAATAACGCTGCTTTGGATCATTTGCACATTGGCCTTTCTACTATCAGCACTGATTGATAATTTAACGGCAACAATCGTTCTTATCAGTATTCTAAGAAAAATTGTTTCGGAAGCTGAACTAAGAAAATGGTATGCCGGGTTCATTATCATTGCCGCAAATTCTGGAGGAGCTTGGTCACCAATCGGCGACGTGACAACCACCATGCTTTGGATGAACCACAAAGTCAATACAAGCGGACTAGTCACACATTTATTGTTGCCCTCGCTAGTATCCATCCTTTTACCACTTTTGATCGCAAGCAGATTAACCGTTTTTAAAGGAACTATTTCTGCAATGGAATCAAAACAAACCTTAAGTAAACAAAGTGTTTGGGTCCTCATTCTTGGTTTGGTTCTCATTTTATTAGTTCCCATCATTAAAATCACTACCCACCTCCCACCCTACATGGGGATGATGTTCTCCTTGGGAATTCTTTCCATCATTGCTGAAATTTTGAGCAAACGACATTTTTCACTAACGGACATCACAGGAACCAATTCACATAATAGTCCGACCTTCAAAGCGCTTACGAAAATTGAACTTCCAAGCATTTTATTTTTTTTAGGAATCTTAATGACCATTGCCGCAATGGAATCGTTGGGTATGATTTATGGATTTGGCGTTCAAATTCAAGAAACAATGGATGTAAATCTTTTTGTTTCGTTACTAGGAATAGCATCCGCCATCATTGACAATGTTCCGATCGTAGCCGCATCAATGGGCATGTTTCAATACGGTGTAGACCACGAAGTTTGGCACTTCATTGCTTACGCTGCTGGTACAGGTGGATCGATGTTAATCATTGGGTCTGCTGCAGGTGTGGTTGCCATGGGTATGGAGAAAATTTCATTTTTCTGGTACTTAAAACGTATAACTTTATTGGCAGCAATAGGATATTTTGCTGGGATCGGAATGTTCTTTTTGCAACAGCAATTCTAAGATGAAGTTTGCATCATACAAGGATTCTATTTATTGGTTGTTTCAGCAATTTCCATCCTATCAAATGATCGGAGCAGGTGCATACAAGCCAGGACTTCAACAAACAAAAGATTTATTAAACGCCTTGGGGATTCAATCCACTGCATCAAAAATCATTCATGTTGCAGGTACCAACGGAAAAGGTTCTACTTGCTCCTACATAAGTTCCATCCTTACAGAAAAAGGAGAACGCGTCGGATTATTTACTTCTCCACACATCTACGATTTTCGAGAACGCATCCGAATCAACGGAGAACAAATAAACGAAAGTGCCGTAATCAATTTTTGTCAAAAAATTCTTGACTTAAACCTTGAATTTGAACCGAGTTTTTTCGAGATTACATTTGCCATGGCACTCGACTATTTTGAACAAAATCAATGTTCTTACCTTGTCATTGAAACAGGAATGGGTGGAAGATTGGATGCTACAAACGTTTTAAATTCCGACATTTCCATCATCACCAATATTGGCTTGGACCACACCCAATTCCTCGGAGAAACACTGGGTGAAATAGCCGGTGAAAAAGCCGGGATCATGAAGCCTAACAAACCAGTAATCATTGGTCAAACACAGTTTGAAATCGCTCCACTTTTCAAGCAAATTTCAAACGAACTAGATGCTCCTTTATTTTTTGCGGATCAAGAAACGATGGAAATCCCCGAAACGATAAAATTACCTTCACTACAAGGGATGAACCTTCGTACCGCACTTTGTGCACTGAATAAATTAGGCGTAGCTATTTCAGAACATGCGCTAATCCAATCCATCGATCACCTGTCGAAAAATACCGGATTATATGGACGTCTGACCAAAATTAGCGAGCACCCACAACTAGTTGTCGATGTATCTCATAACAAAGAGGGCGTTAGCGCAACAATGAAGGCCCTAAACGATTTTTCGTTTGAGCGATTGCATATTATTTATGGCGCTTCACAAGATAAAAACGTCGAAGAAATAGTAGGGGTATTTCCGGAAGACGCACAGATATACCTCGTGACTTTTTCCAATAATAGAAGCATGGAAGAACAACAGTTGATGGAATTTATGAAGAAAGATGCGCGCATTCAAAGCGTTTCTACCAATGTAAACACCATACTTGAATCCCTGCGCTCAAGCGTTTCTCCAAAAGATTTCATCCTCGTCACTGGTAGTTTTTTCCTCTTATCAGACCTCAAACATTGATCAATCATGGATAAATTATCCAACACTCCTTCATTCGAACGTAAATATCCCTTATCTTTGCTGTAATGGAAAAGCAAATCATCTTGAATCCAACGCATTTGGACCTCACGTTGAAACGTCTTTCCCATGAATTAATTGAATCCCACAACGACTTTTCGAATACTGTTCTCGTTGGTTTACAACCAAGGGGCATTCATGTTGTGACTAGACTTAAGTCTTATTTGGAAACGATTCTTGGAAAAGAAATTCAATGCGGAAATTTGGATATTACGTTTTACCGCGATGATTTTCGTCGCAGAGAAAAACCAATCATCCCTAGCATTACAAACATCGATTTTAGCATCGAAAACAAGCGCGTTATTCTAGTAGATGACGTACTGTATACTGGAAGAACCATTCGGTCAGGCTTGGATGCACTATTGACGTTCGGTCGACCATCAAAAGTAGAATTACTGGTGTTAATAGACCGTCGCTTTAGTCGGGATTTACCTATCCAACCAGATTACGTTGGAAAAACAGTCGATACGCTCATTTCGGAACGCGTTTCGGTCGAATGGAAAGAAACAGAAGGAGAAGATAAAGTGGTTTTGTTTACAAAAGAAAGCAATGAATAATTTAAGTGTTGATCACCTTACAGGAATAAAAGATTTAACGCGAGCGGACATCGAGTTGATTTTTAAAACGGCTGATAGCTTCAAGGAGGTCATCAACCGTCCGATTAAAAAAGTACCATCCCTCAGAGATATTACGATTGCGAATATTTTCTTTGAAAATTCCACTCGAACACGCCTGTCTTTTGAATTAGCTGAAAAGCGTTTATCAGCAGATACCGTAAATTTTAGCGCAGCAAGCAGTTCCGTAAAGAAAGGTGAAACACTGATCGATACAGTGAACAATATTTTGGCCATGAAAGTAGACATGGTTGTCATGCGCCACCCTAATCCTGGCGCAGCTTTGTTTCTTTCCCAGAAGGTGAAGGCCCGTGTGATTAATGCTGGAGATGGCACACATGAGCACCCTACCCAAGCTTTACTCGATGCTTTTTCCATTCGGGAGCGACTTGGAAGCGTGGAAGGAAAAAAAGTGGTCATCGTTGGTGACATTTTACACTCCCGCGTTGCTCTTTCCAATATTTACTGCCTGAAAAAACTTGGCGCAGAAGTCATGGTTTGCGGTCCAACTACTTTAATACCAAAATACATCGGAGACCTTGGTGTCAAGGTGTCACATAACTTGAGAGAAGCACTTGATTGGTGCGATGTAGCCAACATGCTGCGCATACAATTAGAACGTCAAGACATAAAATACTTCCCTTCACTACGTGAATACACGATGCTTTTTGGATTGAACAAAGAAATATTGGATGGACTCTCCAAAGAAATCATCATCATGCACCCAGGACCCATCAATCGTGGGGTGGAAATATCCAGTGATGTTGCTGACTCTTGTCAAAGCATCATTTTAGATCAAGTGGAAAATGGCGTTGCGGTGAGAATGGCAGTAATTTATTTGCTCGCATCGAAAATTGAACGCTGAAAATTTTTACATTTGACAAAACGATTGTCATGAACTTTTCATTAGATCCTCAAGGAAAAATAGTAGTTGTAACTACGAATGTTGAAAAATTGGATGCCAGCAATGCTCCTGAACTGAAAAGTCACTTCCTACAACTCAACAAAATTGGCAGCAATTTTATCTTATTGAATTTATCAAACACAAAATATTGCGATTCATCAGGCTTAAGTGCCGTTCTAATCGCAAACAGACTTTGTAAAGACACCAATGGCAAATTCGCCTTATGCGGTCTTCAAAGCAATGTTCAAAAAATGGTGGAGATAGCGCAACTTGACAAAGTTCTCTCAATCAGCGACTCCATAGAAAAAGGGATCGATTCCTTGAACGAGTGAGTTTCTCTGTTTGTATTTTAGGCAGTGGGGCAGCCCTCCCGACAGGAAAACGCAATCCGACAGCGCAATATGTAGAATGCAACAACCGGCATATTCTGATAGACTGTGGAGAAGGAACACAACTTCAACTTAGAAAATACGGCATCAAACTACAACGCATCACACATATTTTAATTTCTCATTTGCATGGAGATCATTTCTTTGGATTACCTGGACTCATTTCCACGATGCATTTATTGGGAAGAACACGTGGATTGACGGTATACGGTCCTCCACAACTTCAGCAATTAATCACTTCGTTTATTGAGGCAGGCGGACATAAACTATGTTTCGATGTGCAATTCATCGCACTTGAAAACAATTCCATTCAAACCATTTTTGAGGACCGTTTGATTGAAATCAAATCCTTTGCTTTAAAACACCGCATCCCAACTTGGGGCTATCGCATTGAAGAGAAGCAGAAACAACGGCATCTCATTCCTGACGCAATTAAAGAAGAAAATTTATTATTGGAGGATTTGCCGAAATTAAAAGCAGGTTTGGATTTGATCAAAAACGGAAAAACGCTTAAAAACGAACGTTTCACGAAAGCTCCCTCCCCTTCCCTTCAATACGTTTATTGCTCTGACACAAAGCCTTGGACAGGGTATGAACAAGCCATTGAAAATGCACACCTGATGTACCACGAAGCAACTTTTACGGAGCAACATGCTTCTCGCGCAAAACAAACCTATCATAGTACCGCAAAACAAGCAGCTGAAATGGCACAAAAAATGAAGGTCAAACATTTAATTATTGGACATTTTTCATCCCGATATGAATCAAGTGAACAGCACCTCATTGAGGCGAAAGCACACTTTGAGCAGGTGATGGCAGCGGAAGATGGACAATGGATTGATTTGGAGAAATTGCCTTATTTCTGAGCGAATCGATACAGCACATATGCCGCAATAGCAAAAAGCGCATTTGGAATCCAAACAGCAACAACAGCTGGAAGTCCAACGTTGATGGATGCAACCGTAAGCATTTTCATAGAGAAAATATACACGAAGACAATCGTTAAGCCAATGGCAACATTGACACCAATTCCACCACGTTTTTTTCTAGAAGAAACCGAAACACCCATGATTGTCAGGATATATGCGGCAAAAGGATAGGATGTTCGTTGATGCAATTCAATTTCATAACTTGGAACCAAGGAGGATCCCTTCAATTTCTCTCGTTCAATAAGTTGAGTTAACTCACTGTAAGTCATAGACTGCGCAACATTTTCACGCTGTGCCATTTCGTCTGCCGTAAACGTAAAAGTGGTGTCTTTTTGTGCGCGGTGAATTAATTTCCCCTTAGGAAAAGTATAATCTTTCTCGTAATAATCTTTGACACGCCAACGGTTTGTTCCAGGAATATTTTTCGCGGTTCTAGCCCTAAAAAAGTAAATCGGTTCATTTTCATCGTTCCATTTTTGAATCGTCAAATCATGGATCTGATTTTCAACTGTCGTATAATTCGAAAAATAAACCAATTCATTTCCAGGATATTCCGCCTGATAATCTTCCACGGACAAAACGTCTCGGTAATACTTCTCCTCAAATGCCAGTCTGACTTTGGAAGATCGTGGTACAATAAAATGATTCAGTGCAAACGATAAAATCATTAAGACCGTTGCTCCGATCATATAGGGACGTAGAAACCGAGTTACGGGCCTTCCACTAAACCAAATCGGAATGATTTCCGTATCCTGAGCCATTTTCGCCGTGAACCAAATCACTGAAATAAAAATGATCATGGAGGAAAAGGTATTGCCGTAAAAAAGGATGAAATTCACATAATAATCAAAAATGATCTCCGACATTGGAGCCTTGTTTGAAATGAACTCACTTAATTTTTCCGAAACATCAAACACAATCGATAACAACATGATGATCCCCAACATAAAAAAGAATGTGGAAAGGAATTTCTTGATGATATATCGGTCGATGATTTTCAACATATCGTTTAACGACGAATCGACAATTTTGGTGTTACTTGATTTTTCCAAGCGACGAAATCACCCGCTTGAATGTGCTCCCTTGCTTGTTTTACCAATTCTAAATAAAAGGCAAGGTTGTGTATGGTGGCAATTTGTATCCCTAAATACTCACCTGACTTCACTAGATGACGCAAATACGCTTTCGTGTATACTTGATCCACCCAAACTCCACTGGTTTCATCAATCGGAGAAAAGTCTTTTGACCATTTTTCGTTTTTAATGTTGATGGTTCCTTCCCAGGTGTATAATAATCCATGTCGCGCATTTCGACTTGGCATGACACAATCAAACATATCAATCCCCAATGCAATGCATTCCAATATGTTCGTTGGTGTTCCAACTCCCATCAAATAACGTGGTTTATCTTTTGGTAAAATATCACAAACCAGTTCCGTCATCTCGTACAAATCTTCATCCGGTTCTCCAACTGATAATCCACCAATAGCATTCCCAACCGCATCCCATGATGCGATGTTTTCAGCTGATTCTTTACGTAGATCTTTATAAACGCTTCCTTGCACAATTGGAAACAACGCTTGTTCGTATCCGTATTTCGGCTCGGTAGCATCCATGGCTTCAAAACAACGTTTTAACCAACGGTGGGTCATGTCCATCGAACGCTTCGCATAATTATATTCACATGGATAGGGAGTACATTCATCAAATGCCATAATGATGTCTGCCCCAATGGAACGTTGAATTTCTATGGCTCTTTCCGGTGTGAAAAAATGATAGCTACCATCAATGTGCGACTGGAATTTCACCCCTTCTTCAATGATTTTTCTACTCCCAGAAAGCGAATATACTTGATACCCGCCACTATCGGTCAGCATGGGTCTTTCCCATCCAATAAATTGATGCAATCCACCTGCGGCTTCTAAAACATCAATACCAGGCCTTAAAAACAAATGATATGTGTTCCCTAATATAATTTGCGCATTAATATCATCGCGTAATTCTTGTTGATGAACTCCTTTTACAGAACCGACTGTTCCGACAGGCATAAATATCGGAGTTTCAATGGTACCGTGGTCTGTATGAAGTCGACCCAAGCGCGCTTTTGAGTCATTATTTTGCGTCAGAAGTTCAAAGTGCATAAAAATGTTGAAAAATAACTGCAACAAAGATACGTGTATTTGATTTGAGAATTCATCTTTGTACTGAAGTTATCCTATGAAGTTTTTACCTACGTTTGAAATGAATTATTTTACCATCGCATTCTTGGTGCTCACCTTGTTTGCTTTGATGCAAGTTTTATATGTCTTGTTTATCTATAGTAAGCTCGCTTTTCACAAAACGAAGCCAATTGATGAACATCAAAATTGGATGCCTGTAAGCGTTATTATTGCGGCTCGAAATGAATCAGATAACCTTTACGAAAACTTGCCAGCAATCCTCAGTCAAGATTATCCTGAATATGAGGTGATTGTTGTCAATAATCAATCCATTGACGACAGTGGTTGGATTCTTACTGCCTTCGCAAGGCAATTTCCCAATTTGCGCGTAGTAGAATTAAGCAAAAACAAACACCTTCGTCCAGGTAAAAAACTTCCCATAACCCTAGCGATAAAATCGGCGAAATACGAACACTTTGTCTTAACCGATGCCGATTGCAAGCCCACAAACAACCAATGGATTAAACTAATGGCGAGTCAATATACCCGCTCCAAACAAATCGTTATTGGGTATGCGCCTTACTTAAAGGATAAAGGATTTTTAAATCGTTTAATTCGCTTCGATACTGCTTGGATTGGTGTCAATTACCTTTCAATGGCTTTAGCAAAATTGCCGTATATGGGTGTTGGACGAAACCTAGCTTATACAAAAAGTGTGTTTCATTCCGTAAATGGTTTTAAATCACATTACTCCGTTACGACTGGAGATGATGTCTTATTCATTCAAGAAGCTGCGAAAAAATCAAACTATGCGATTCAATTGAATCCAGAATCTTTTTGTCACTCACCGGCTCCAACCACGTGGACAAGATGGATGACGCAAAAAACACGACACTATGCCACATCCGTCAAATACCGCTTTATTAAGAAACTCTTGTTAGGAATATATCCCCTATCCCTGATTTTCATGTGGGTTTCTTTTCTTTCTTTGTTGTTTAGTAAAGACTTTATATTGCTCAGTAGCAGTATTTTTGGCTTTGCAATTTTATTAAAGTGGTGGTTACAAGGTCGTTGCTTATCCCAATTAAAGGAAAAGAGTTTTATTCGCTTTTTGCCTTTATGGGATATTTTTTACGCGCTTTTGATGCCCATTTTATTTTACATTTCAGAACGACAAAAGTATTATAGATGGTAGACAACGGACATTTATCGGATAAAGCCAAACACGACTTAGTGTTGGTGGAAGCAGCCCGCAAAGGAAATCAAGCTGCGTATGCCGATTTAATGGAGCGCTATAGAGATTCCATTTATTTCATGATGTTGAAAATGGTTAAAAATTCGGATGATGCGGATGATTTGACCATTGAAGCATTCGGGAAAGCTTTTAGCCGACTGGAGCAATATTCACCAAGTTTTGCCTTCAGTACATGGCTTTTTAAAATTGCTTCCAATAACTGCATCGATTTTATCCGTAAAAAGCGCATTGAGTTTACCTCTATTGATAAAGGAATCATGACCGATGATGGAGATCGCCTTCGCATTGATGCGCGTTCTACAGGGCTTAATCCGGAGGAAACAATCATTCATGGACAACGGATCATCCACATGCGACTTTTGGTGAGTAAATTGAAACCAAAATACAGAGAACTGGTTGAAAAACGCTATTTCGATGAGATGAGTTACGAAGAAATCGCCGAGGACATGAATTTACCATTAGGCACCGTTAAAGCTCAACTTTTCCGCGCAAGAGATTTTCTTGCTGCCATGATGGACAAAACAAAAGACACCATTTAGAACCGTGGAAATCATTCTTAAATACTTTCCGGATTTGAGTCCGGAGCAAACCAAACAATTTGAACAATTAGAAGCACTTTATACTTTTTGGAATACACAAATCAACGTGATATCCAGAAAAGATACGGAGAACTTTTACATCCACCATGCCTTGCATTCTCTTGGAATTGCTAAAGTGTGTTCCTTTGTTCCAGGGTCTTCCATTCTCGACATTGGCACTGGCGGGGGATTCCCAGGCATTCCTTTGGCTATCTTATTTCCTGAAACTTCCTTTGTTCTGGTTGACTCCATTGGAAAGAAAATCAAGGTTGTCAAAGAAATAGCGAACGCTCTCGGATTAAAAAACGTTGAAGCGCACCATTGCAGAGCAGAAGAAATAAAGGGAGAATTTGATTTTATTGTTAGTCGAGCAGTTACCCAAATGCCCATCTTCTTAAAATGGGTTCAAGGAAAAGTGAAGAAAAAATCTGCACACGATTTGGTGAACGGCATTCTTTACCTAAAAGGCGGTGATTTAAGTGAGGAAATGAAACCTGTAAAGCACCTGCACCGTGAATTTCTTTTGTCTGATATTTTTGATGAGCCCTTCTTTGAAACGAAGAAAGTAATTTACGTGAAATTAAGATAGTAAAGGAGGAAACTCAAGTGTAAAAAGTGGAATCGGAACAGAGAAAAGTTGCTCCGTTTCTAAATTTTGAAACGAATAAAATCCACTCATACGTCCAATGGGCATCCAAAATTCACATCCGCTAACGTATTCATAGCGCTCACCCGGATGAATGAGGGGTTGTTCGCCTACTACACCTGGACCATCGACGTGTTGAATACCATAAATCAATTGTTCCACCATCCAATGACGATGAAGCAGCTGTATGGGCTCATTTCCTTTGTTTTCAATGTAGATTCTGTAATTATAAAAATACTGATTTTTCTCTGGATTGGATAAATCCGAACGGAACCACGTTTTCACATGAATTTTAACACTGGAAATGATTTTATTTCTCATGAATCTTCTTATAACCTAAAGATAGGCATTTCGTTACAATAAAGAAAGCGTTTACTTATTTTTGAATCAAACAACTGGCGTAAGCCTTCACTGCTCTTCGCTCACCAAAGGAATCCACCAACTCATGTGTCGTTGCCTTAATCGATACCGCATCCAATTCAACTTGAAGCAGCGCTGCAATCACTGAACACATTTGAGGGATGTGAGGATTTAATTTGGGGCTTTCAAGAATGACCGTTGAATCCACATTCACCACGTGATAGCCTTTTTGTGTCAAAAGCAACATGACTTCGGCTAACAATATTTTAGAATCAATTCCTTTGTATTTTGGATCCTTATCAGAGAAATGGAAACCGATGTCCCGAAGATTAGCTGCTCCCAATAAAGCATCACAAATGGCGTGTAAAAGGACATCTGCATCTGAGTGTCCAACAGCTCCTAAATCAGATTCGATTTTCAATCCACCAATCCACAAATCATAACCCACATCCAAACGGTGTACGTCGACACCAAAGCCTGTTCGTATCTGCATGTTACAATCCTGAAATTGAGCCCCCTACTGTACGTCCAAGATTCAAACGCAAGGTAAATCGCAAGGTGTTTGCAAGTGGACTTTGTCTTCCACTAATGGATGCTAGATAAGAGAAATCAATCGAGAACATGTTGTATTTTAAACTAGCACCGAAGTTTAAGAATTGCCTGTTACCCTTGTTTTTGTTTTCATAGAAAATTCCTGTTCGCATAGCTAAAACGTCGTTGTACCACCACTCTGCTCCGGCTGCAATATTGATTTCCGCCAACTCTTCTTTCAACTTGGTGCCTTTTACTACTTCATAGGTTCCATCCGTATTTTGGATGTAATCCCCATTTTCATCCTTTGCAACAACACCTGGTGCATCGTAAAAAGATTGCATGATGCTGTTGATGATTCCGACATCACCATTCATTCCCGAAAGCATGGTGTAATCACCATCAATATTGGCATAAAAAGCAGGTGTTGGAACCAATAAACGTTGAAGATCCACAGCGAAAGTAACTTTGTTGTAATCATCAAATTCTGCTTCAAAGGAATTTCCAATTTTCAAATTCATTGGGATAAAGTCACGCTTGGACAATTCTGAATAGGCCACTTTATTCCCGAGATTATTGATCGTCGTGGCAAAAGAATAAATTCCACTTGTTCTTCCAATCTTAGCATCGTCGTTGCGATAAGTTATGGAAAAATCTGCCGCCCCCACAACTCCCGCTTTCGTATTAACACCGCCAACGGTTAATCCACCCGTCAAATTTGAATAAGCAAACTTTCCATTGATTCCAATACTTAATCTTTTAGCCAAACGAAAAGCATACGCGCCTGTTAATTCAAATTCACTAGGTTTATCGTCTCTTAGAACATTTCCACTCACATCTGTAAAAGTGATCTCTCCGAGGCTAAAGTAACGCAATGATCCTCCAATGGTATGTATTTTATTTATTTTGTAATAAGCTGACAAATAAGACAAGCTGATGTCGTTCGTTAATTGACGCAACCATGGAGTATAGGATAAACTCAATTCTGATTTATCCTCTGCAAAACTGAGCATCGAAGTATTCCAATAAACAGAGGTTGAAGTCGCACTCAATGCCGTTCCCGCATCCCCCATTCCTCCTGCACGTGAGTCAGGTGTAATGGCCATAAACGGCAAGGCAGTTGTAATCGTATTCAACTGTAGATCATTGTCTGTCACACCAGAACCGCCTCCATTAGGTTGAGCAAAGGCTGGAATGGAAAATAGACAAAAGGAAAAAACGAATACAAGTTGCTTCATAATTAGTTGGCTAATTGGACCGTAAATATACGAAAAAGTAGGTTTTTTATTGTGGACTTATTTCAAAATAACCAATTTCTCTGTTTTTTCCGCTGATTCACCATCCATATTCTTCACCTTCAAGCGATAAACATACACTCCTTTAGCCAATTGGTCACCAAAATCGTCTTTTCCGTCCCACTCAATTCCTTCTGATCGAAATCCTTGCGTTGGGACAAGTTGTTGAATGCTCTTAACCAATTTACCAGAAATCGTATAAATTTGAATTTGAACCTCTAGTTGGTTACACGATTGGTTGTGCTCAAACATAAACGAAGTGCGCGTTGTAAATGGATTTGGATAATTGTACACGTGTGCCAAAGTTGGCTCTGATTTTTCCTGCACCACAAAATCGATTTTTGTTGAGTTTGAATTATTGTTCACGTCCCAAACCTTCAACTCGACCGTGTGTTTTCCATTTGAAAGTCCTTGAAACTGGTAACGAACTTGACCATTTTGGAAATCATCTAATCCAGCTGAATAAAAATCGTTCAGTACAAATGGGCTACTTGTTTCTCCGTCTAAGATTGCAACGATGTCATGACCTATCCCATTTCCAACAGTGTTAATGCCGTTTTCATCAAAAACCTTTGCGAATAGAACGGGATTTGCATCCGTGATGCTTCCGGAAATAAAAGCGTCATCATTCATGAACAATTGAATTTCTGGACCAACCACATCATTCAAGCCATTCGGGTCGATTCCACCTATAACTAAGGCTGTGTCAAAGCCCTGCGCATCGGTCACCGAACTATTTCCATAGTAACTAATTTTACCAAATCCATAGTTGAGGGAAATGTCTTTGGGAACAATAAAATCAAAATCAAAATAACCATTTACGATGCTTGCTTTCCCGCGGTATATTTTATTTCGTTGCTGCTTAAATGTAACCACAGAAGGTGGATCTTGTCCCAAGGTTTGTTGCGACTTAAACTTGTCATAGATTGTAGGAGTTAACACACCGTTCCAAGCGCTTAAAATGTTTCCATTCCAATCTTCCAAGTGTCCTTTTATGCGCACTTTTGTCAGTGCCTTAATCGTATCAATTTGAGTAGAAGGATTCAATCCATTGATGCTATCCGTAACAACACGGTAACGAGGCAAGGCTATGGTTAAGGCCGGATCACCAATCAAGGTAAAACTGCGTTTGTTGCCACTAGATCCAGAATTATTCTTAGTGAGCTTGGCAATCTCGCCAAAGGTTTTTGGTTTTCCGCTGGCATCACGTGTAAATACTTGCTCGTAAAATGCATCACCCGTGATTTCGTTCACCGTAATGTAAACAGCACGTGTAGTTGTCAAGAGGGCAATGGAGGAGCCTGTTGGATTGAGAAAGGCCCATTCACCAGCAGATACTCTTTCTGGATCATCATACCTGGTAAACTCACAGGTAGCAGAAACAAAAAGATTAAGTGCATTAATGTTCGTCCAAGATTGAATTTGAGGAATGCTCACAATGCGTTCTTCCGCAAGTCCTTTTTCACCACCGTGTCCAACATAATTAATGAGTAAAATTCCACGTTGAACGCGGTCCGTTATGGCATCTTCCAAAGCTGGATAACGAATTCCACCCGTAGAAATAACCATTGGAAAAGCATCCATGTATAACTTTTCACCATTCATTTCACGGTGATTTGTGGTGACGTAGTTGAATTGAGGCTCCGTGTTATTTAAAATAAATTGATTCCCTGGATCATTATCCGCAATTTGAACATATTTCAAGCGCCAATCACCAAAAGTAGAATTCAAATCAGCGCCCTCTAAACAACATGAAGCATTGTTGGCATAAAGTGCGGAGCCATTTTTTAGGTAATGCTCTACTTTGTCCACCTGTTGTTTCGCTTGAATGTTGTCGCTAACAATAAATCGACCTACACCGATATCCAACAAATCCGTATTCGAAAAAGCCTCGTTATCCCCTAGCAATCCATAGAAATCATCCGAAACTAGTGCACTAATGTGGTCCTCACTGGCTAGTGCTTGGTAGGTTGGAATGAAATTGTTGTTATTCTCCATTCTATCTTTCGGGTCATAAGTGCCATCCCCAAACAACAACAAATATTTCGGCATGGTGCTTGGATCCGTCTGTAAAGCACGATCATAAAACATTTTTGCAAACATGCGAATGGCGCCAGCATCCTGCATTCCAGAGCTAAACTCATTGTAAACCTGAAGAACATTCACTACGTGAACGGTTATTCCTTCAGCCCGATGCAGGTCGGCAAGTCGATTGGCTTGGGCTAAGAAATCTGGATGTGAAACGATAAGATAATCAGCCTGCGGAAGACCGTGTAAATTTTGATTGCTTACAGAACCAACCTTGTCTGGCGTGAAAAATGCGGTTCCATTCGAGGCCACAAATTCCTTAAAGTCACCCGTTGACTTAAATGAACTAATGGCTCCGCTTGTTGTTAAGGCAACTTTTTTCGGGGCATGTCTATCCGATAAATCCCAAATAAACCCACTTGCAGGCAAGGAGGTCATTTCATATTTTACGAGTTGATTGGCGTTGGTGTTTTTCACTCTGAAACCAAGTTGTGTGCCGTAGAAAATCAATTTACGCTTGGTGCTTAACGTAATTCGATCAAGATAGGTTAGCGTGGTTGGATCTGTTCTCGTAACGGTCAATTTCAATGGAATGGACGTTGGTGGATTCTGCATGGAAAAAGAATAATCTCCTCGCGAAAAATCCGAGGAATTTATTGGTAAAATGTGGGTGTATATGGTTTGACCATTCACACTTGCTTTAATGGAATTCGACGGATTATTTGTCGGGCAATTAGCCGCTATTTCTAAACGAACTCCAAGAGCAACGGTATCTAGGTTCGGAATGGAAAAGTTAAACGTACGTTCCATTTCTACGTCGAATAATTCACCATACCATCGTTGACCACCACCAACTAGGTTTACCAAGTCATTTTCGTACACATCGCGGTAATCATACGAGCGAATCAAGGTGTCTTCAAGGTTGTCGTTTTCCGCCATGTTTTGAATTCTCAACGGCGCTTGAGCGCTGTTGATGTTAATGAAATATGTGGAAACATCTGCATAATTATTTCGTTTTTGAACAAAAGTATGGTTAGGGTCATTGCTCCACCACCTATGCGGGCCCCACGCATAAAAAAGGATGTAATCATTGTCATTAAACACACCATCTGCTTCACCTTGAATGAAAATGGCATTTTCAGCTAAATCATCTGTTCTCGGAATGTTGTTTTTTTCCGGTAACATTCCATCACCATTCCCATAAATGTGAATGTGCGCAGGATTTAAACTATTGGTGTTAATGCCACATGACGTTAAAAATGATTTATCGATTTTATAGATTCCATCCTTGGCTACAGAAATTTTATACCAGCTTCCCGAACCAGATTTGAGAACGGAATTTTGAACAAAATCCTTTGGTTTTGAGTCGTTATTCGCCTTCAATTCATAGGTGAAACTTGTGATGCGTTCGAAACGATTATTTTTAAATCGCATCGGAATGGTATGGACAACAATAAAGGGAAGGCCAGCTTCGTCATTGACAGAGGCCTCGATGTTAAATTCACTAGAAATTTGCTCTGATTTCGATAGATAATAAGGCAAATCAGTACTTGGAATTTGTTCGAACTGAACATCCGAAATAAGCACCTCTTGTTGCAATGATTTTGCCTTTGATTTTGAATAATAATAAGGTAATCCATTGTCGATACCTTGTCCATCCACATATTGAATAGTGAAAGAATTCCCCTCTTCTTCAAAGGAGTGGGTCTTGTTCCACAACAATTCAACTTTTATCGATTGGGCAAACGACCATTGAAAGTTAAAAACACAAAGAAAAATAAAAAATATTCGGTACTTATTCATTCGATTTCGAATTAGAGTTGGAAGAAAAACGACAATTTATTTATTTTATTTGAATAAATGTTCGATATTTGTAACCTTTAAAACCTAAACTACGTTAAGATTGTTCGTGCTAAAACCAAAGTTTGTGAAAACATTCGGAACTCTCGTCATTGCCATAGCAACCTTTTTTGTTGTGTCAATGCTCAATACTGCTCGGTCTCAGGACCCAACCTTTACACAATTCTACTCGAATCCTGTGTATTTAAACCCTGCACTAGCTGGTGCTAGCGGTTGCCCAAGAATTGCCTTGAACTATCGAAATGAATGGCCTCAACTCACAGGGAATTATGTGACTTACAGTGCGGCCTATGACACCTACGCTAAAAATGTTTCTGGCGGAATTGGTTTAATTGCGATGCACGACCAACAGGGACAGGGTACCATTCAAACTTCGATGATCGGTGGGGTTTATTCCTACAACTTAAAAGTAAACCGAAAATTCTCTTTGATGTTTGGTGCGAGGGCAGCATACTTTCAAAAGTTCTTGGATTGGGATAAGTTGACTTTTGGAGATATGATCGATCCACGCAGAGGATTTATTTATCAAACAGGCGATGTAATTCGTGGAAATGGCCGAAGAGGTTATTTTGACGTTTCAGCCGGAATGGTAGGATTTACTAAAAACTTCTATTTCGGTGTAGCGGCGCATCACTTAAATCGTCCGGACGAATCAATGATACTTGGTGAATCTCGTTTACCGATGAGAATTACTGGTCACATGGGAGCTACCATTAAACTTGGTCAACGTGGTCGTTATTCAACAAGCACGATGCTCATGCCGAATATTATTTACCAATACCAAAATGGATTCCAAGAATTCAATATTGGTACTTATTTAAAATACGAAAGCTTTACAATCGGTGCTTGGTACCGAAACAGAGATGCCTTTATCATTAGTCTTGGGATAAGCACAGACAAATTTAGAATTGGGTATAGTTACGATTTAACTGTATCTAAATTAGGAAATGGGATTTCAGGTGGTTCACATGAAGTTTCCATGGGTATCAATTTAAAATGTAAGAAAAAACCGAAAAACTTCAGAAAGATTTCGTGTCCTTCTTTTTAATTGTAACAAAAAAATAAAATTGAATTAATATCGTTAATAAAACGCAAAGTAGAATATGAAGCGATTGATGTATAGATTCTTGGGAGTATCAGTAGTTGGACTATTGGTGCTTTCCTCTTGTTCCCCAGAGAGATCAACTTCTACTGGTTGGAATTATAATGACTACAAGAATGGTGGTTTTGAGAAGGTTGAAGACCGAGAACAAGAAACTGGTCCTGGACTTGTCATGATTGAGGGAGGTACTTTCACCATGGGTAGAACTGAGCAAGATGTTATGTATGATTGGAATGCACGTGCAGCTCGCGTAACGGTTTCTTCATTCTACATGGATCGAACAGAGGTGACGAATTTACACTGGTTGGAATATATGTACTGGATGAAGCGTGTATACAACAAAACGTATCCGCATGTATACAAAAAGTGTTTGCCGGATACTTTGGCTTGGAGATCTGCATTAGGTTACAGAGAAAAATACGTGAATTACTATTTACGTCATCCATCATACGCAGATTATCCAGTTGTTGGAGTTTCTTGGTTACAAGCAAATGATTTTTGTAAGTGGAGAACAGATCGTGTGAACGAAGCAATTCTCGTTAGGGAAGGAATTATCGATTGGCATTTTGTAGATGATATGGATGATAAAGGTACTGGTGCAGCATATCAAGACGGTTATGAAAAAAACACTTATGTTTCAACGCCACAAAATATGTTCACTACAGAAAATTACTTGAACGGAAATTATGTTGTTGAATCGAGAAAAGGTTTTGTCGCAACATTAAAAGGAAACGTTGTTCCGCTATTGGACGACAAAAAGCGCGCTGTACCACGTGACCCTTATCAACTTGAAAATTATGACCCGATTTATGCAAATGAAGGCAAAACAGGAAGTAGAGCCGTTAAAATGGAAGACGGGATTTTATTGCCGAACTACCGCCTACCAACAGAGGCTGAGTGGGAATTTGCAGCACTTGGATTAATTGGAAACCTTGATGGTGGTTCAGAAAACATAAACGACCGCAGAATTTATCCTTGGGATGGGCATTATGTTCGCCAAGAAGAAGAGCAATTTGCAGGAGCTATTCAAGCAAATTTCATCCGAGGTGGAGGAGATTTAATGGGTGTCGCTGGAAATTTGAACGACGGTGCTGATATCACCGCTCGAGTAGATGACTTCTGGCCAAACGACTTTGGTTTGTACAACATGGCAGGTAACGTATCGGAATGGGTAATGGATGTTTACCGTCCAATGACCGGAGAAGTTGCTGATGAATTCATGCCATTCCGTGGAAACAAATACCAAACGCAATTATTGGTTCCTAATGGACTGTATGATCGACCGGTAAAAGCAAATGAGAATTTATATGATGTTCACGGAATGAAAGAATTTGTGAACGAATTTGCTCGCGTGAAATACCTATCCTATGCGAATAAATCTTACGATGCCTCTCAAAATGGTTCAAGCAATTTCGTTGGAAACATTCCTGATCAAGCGAAAATCAACGCGGAAGCTTTGCAAAAAGCAAAAGATTTTTCTGCTTTGGTTACGGCTGCTATGAATAAGTTTACAGGGAAGGTAACCGTAGCTGAAAAACAACCAGTTACCGATGCCATGAAGGCATTTAATGACGGAATCGCGAAAAGCGACTTCAAAAATTTAAGTGACTTACAGACTGCTGTTGAAACAAGCATAGATGACGTTGTTGCATCTGGAATAGTGGAAATGGAAGATGTTCAAAAAGAACTTAAAAACCAACCTGCTGCCGTGCAAGGAAATGTACAACAGGGAATTGTCAACAATACTGGCATGAATTCGAAAATAAATTCAAGACAAGATGTACGAGCTTACCAGTTCAATACACCATCTTCGTATTACATTTCGAATAACCGTGAATACAGTGTTCAAGTACGTCGTCAGTTTGAGTTTTTAGATACCTTGAATGCGTTTTTAGATACAGCAATTGTTCTTTACAATCAAGGAAGAACAGTGGCAGCATCGGCTTACATCGAGAGGGTGCTATTTAATGAGTCTTTACCGACACAATTTAAGGATGATTATAACAAATCGAATACATCCAAGCAAATTAGAAACTTAATTGATGTTGCTTTCAACAGACCTGAAAGTGATGAAACGGAAGGATTTGGTTACCTTATCGATGAAGTAAGAAAAGCGTATTTTGGATCAGAATGTATTGATAAGCATTTTGAATCATTCTTTGCAGATCCTGAATTAACGACATGGATCATGACGTTGCGAAATGGTTTAACCGAATTCATTACGACAACAAAAGGAAACCAACGTTGGAGAAATGTGACGGTTGAAGAGAACGCAGGTCGTTTAAACTACCGCAAAGACGATTACATCGATTACATGGATGGTGATTTAGAATCTTCCATTTATTATAACAATGCGAAGACTAAAGAATCCATCAACAATGGTTCTCGTGATGTGAAACAAGTAATGTACCAAAGCGAACATGAAAATTCCAATCTGAATGGTGACAAAATCAACTCTGGTTCAACGGGTTGGCCAACAACGTTAATTTCAGATAAATCACGTGTTTACAAAGGTGGATCGTGGGCTGATCGAGTATATTGGTTATCCGCTGGTAACAGAAGATTCCTAGATGAAGATAAGGCTACAGCTACTATTGGATTCCGTTGTGCGATGGATCGCGTCGGAAGCAGTAGGCCAAAAGGTCCTAAAGAATAATTGAAAAAGCCCGAGCAATCGGGCTTTTTTTTTGCATTTTTGCATCATGGAAAGATTATTTGAACGTTTCTACGAATGTTCTGGTGTTTCAACAGATACTAGAAACATTGCCAAAGATTCATTATACATCGCGCTGAAAGGGGAGCATTTTAATGGGAATCAATTTGCCAAAGACGCCATCAATAATGGAGCAAAGTATGCGGTTGTTGATGAAATGGAACATGCAAATGAACAAAACATTTTTTACGTTCAAAATGCACTGACTTTTCTTCAAGAATTGGCACATTTCCATCGTTCGAAATTTTCCATCCCCTTTATTGGTATTACCGGAAGTAATGGAAAAACAAGCACGAAAGAACTCATTCAAGCTGTTCTTTCCAAAAAATACCGCACCCTATGTACCATTGGTAATTTGAATAACCACATCGGGGTTCCACTCACCTTACTTCGCTTAAAAAAGGAACATGAAATCGCCATCATAGAAATGGGCGCTAATAAACCTGGGGATATTGACGAATTATGTTCCATTGCAAATCCTACGCATGGGGTCATTACAAATATTGGAAAAGCTCATTTAGAAGGATTCAAAGATTTTGAAGGGGTATTAAAAACAAAAAGCGAACTTTATCATTCCGTTCAAGCTCAGAGCGGAGTTTTGTTTGCTAACATGGATGATGAAATCCTGATGAAGGCTTGCAAAGACTTTCCTCTCCCCTTAATTACCTATGGCAGTCATTCGGATGCATTAATTGTAGGAGAATTAAGTCACTTGGATCCATTTGTTCATTTTTCTTGGCACAATCACAGCTACCACTCACCTATTCTCTCTACGCATTTAGTAGGGAAGTATAATTTCAATAATTTTTTGGTGGCCATTGCCTTTGGAAATATTTTCAAGGTTTCTGAAACGGACATCAATGATGCGGTATCCGGTTATATCCCGCAAAACAACAGAAGTCAAGTAATGAAAACCAATGATAACACGGTCATTGTTGATTGCTACAATGCAAATCCATCCAGTATGAAGTCTGCACTGGAGTCCTTCAGTGAAATTCAAGCAGAAGAAAAAATGGCCATCTTAGGCGACATGTTGGAGTTAGGAGCAGAAAGTGTGAGGGAACATCAAGCAATTATAGACCTGTGTCATGATTTGAATATACCTTTTGTAACTGTTGGACCAATCTTTAAAGGCATTCATCCGGGAGGATTCGAAAACCAAGAATCGTTTCGTGCACAATGGCCTGAAAACAACTTAAAAAACCACATGATCTTATTAAAGGGATCAAGGGGCATCGCTTTGGAGAAATTAATGGATTTATTTTAATTACGAGCCGTACATCATAAGGAAAGACTTCAAAAAAGGATCCAATCCACCATCCATTACTGCGTCTACATCACCGGTTTCTGTTCCTGTTCGGACATCCTTTACCAATTTATATGGATGCATGACGTAATTACGGATTTGACTACCCCATTCTATTTTCTTTTTCCCAGCCTCAATCTCACTTCGTTTTTCCATTCGTTCACGCAATTCCAACTCGTATAATTGAGAACGAAGCAACTGCATGGCTTTTTCTTTATTGGCTAATTGAGAACGAGATTCTGAATTTTCTATGATGATTCCGGAAGGTGCGTGACGCAAGCGAACCGCTGTCTCCACCTTATTGACATTTTGTCCACCGGCTCCACCTGAACGAAACGTTTCCCAAGAAATATCTGCTGGATTGATTTGAATATCAATGTTATCATCCACAAGTGGGTACACATACACTGAAACGAACGAAGTGTGACGTTTTGCATTTGAATCAAACGGAGAAATGCGCACAAGGCGGTGAACCCCATTTTCACCTTTCAAGTAACCAAAGGCGAATTCTCCCTCCAGTTCCAATGTCACTGTTTTCACTCCAGCAACATCCCCTTCTTGAAAATTCAATTCGGTGATTTTATATCCTTTTTTCTGACCCCACATGAGGTACATACGCATCAACATCGATGCCCAATCGCAACTTTCTGTCCCGCCCGCACCTGCGGTAATTTGAAGAACGGCACTGAGTGCATCCTCTTCACCTGACAGCATGTTCTTCAGTTCCAATTCTTCGATTTCGGTTAAAATCACTTGAAATTGCTGGTCTAACTCAGCCTCGGTAGACATGCCTTCTTTTACAAACTCCATCACGACCTCCAAATCAGCAACGGCTGTTTGCACGCGATCAAAAGTATCCACCCAAAATTTTAATCCGCGAATGGATTTCATGTGCGTTTCTGCTTTTTTTGGGTCATCCCAGAAGGAAGGGTCTTGTGTTTTCAATTCCTCCTCTTTTAATTGCATGCGTTTTTCCGCAATTTTCAGATAGGTTTGAATTCCATCCACGCGTTTTAGCAAATCTTTGTGCTGTTCGATAGTCATGGTGCAAAGGTAATTATAAAGTCTTTTCCTTAGGCTTGAAACAAATGAACAAAATTGCTACATTTGTAGAAATCAAAATTGACATGAATATTCCTTCAGAATTAAAGTACACAAAAGACCACGAATGGGTAAAAATCGACGGAGATGTTGCCATTGTAGGGATTACAGAATTTGCTCAAAGTGAATTGGGTGATATCGTTTATGTAGAAATCGAAACAATCGGTGAGACCTTAGACCAAGAAGAAGTTTTTGGAAGTGTTGAGGCGGTTAAAACTGTTTCTGACTTATTCATGCCCGTAAGTGGTGAAATTCTTGAATTAAACGAAGCTTTAGAAGGGAATCCAGAATTGGTAAATTCAGATCCTTACGGTGAAGGTTGGATGATCAAAGTTAAATTAACGGATGTTTCTCAATTTGACGAACTTTTAGACAGTGAAGCATACAAAGGCCTGATTCACTAATCAAGCTTCTTTAAATAGATTTAAAACCGTTCATAGAGCGGTTTTTTTTATGGCCAACAATTCGGGCAGTGTCCGGATTCGATTTTTTGTTCAATCGCGTCGTCCAGTTGGTAGAAAAAATCAATGTTGGTCATTTTTTCCAGTTCATCGATGGACATAGAGAAATTCTTTAAAGGCAATTTGGACCCTTCATTCGGCAGAACAAAGGCGATTGCTTTCGATTGACCTCCTTTGAAATCCAACAGAGCTTTATAATAGAATTTTGGGATACTTACTTGATTAGGGCCAATGCTTGGGAGCTTATCTTCTAGAATTGGGCCAGTAACAATTAAAATAGAATCGAGGGCAATCGCCCAATCCCTCACCTGTTCTTCCAATTTTTTCCAAATTCCACGGTTAAAACTTGGAGCTTGTGGACTCATGTTGCTGTAGTAAAATGACTCGTCCATGCTTTGTGTGCACCAGCGCATATCGGCCGCGGGTGCAAGATGACCACGATCAAAGCCGCTTTTCGCATAATCCGCATTGCTTGCTGTACCCGATAGAACCATCGGATCTTCTTTGAATTGATCAGAACGCTCCAAGGTTCCCAGCGCCTCTTTTTTCGTTAGGCAATAAGCTATCCATTTTGCTTGTTCATGTGTTTCATCGTAGACAAAAGCATAAGCTAAATGTTGTAGATAGGTTTCTCCATCTTTCAATTTGGGTGTTTCAAGCGGAAGGGTTTTGTGAGGACTTATGCCAAGGTAAAAACCACAAAAAACGAAAAAAGCCAGCATCGAAAGAATGATCCTTGATACTGGCTTTGTGTTATATAATCGCATATTAAGCGTCGATTTTCGCGTATTTCGCGTTTTTCTCGATGAATTCACGACGAGGAGGAACATCATCTCCCATTAACATGGAGAATATTTGATCACATTCCGCTGCATTTTCAATTGTTACTTGACGCAAAGTTCTGCTTTCAGGATTCATCGTTGTTTCCCAAAGTTGCTCCGCATTCATCTCTCCAAGACCTTTGTAACGTTGTACATTCACTGAAGATTCCGTACCACCACCTTTTAAGTCACTGATTAAACGATCGCGTTGGTCTTCGTTCCAAGCATATTCGGATTTCGTTCCTTTTTTCACTTGATACAATGGCGGAGTTGCGATGTAGATGTACCCATTTTCGATCAGTTCTTTCATGTAACGGAAGAAGAAGGTCAAAATAAGTGTCTCAATGTGAGAACCATCGACATCGGCATCACACATAATGATGATTTTGTGGTAACGAAGTTTTTCCAGGTTTAATGCTTTTGAATCTTCCTCTGTACCAATGCGCACACCTAAAGCGGTGTAAATATTTTTAATCTCTTCGTTTTCGAAGATTTTATGTTGCATGGCTTTTTCCACATTGAGGATTTTTCCTCGAAGCGGCATGATCGCTTGAAAATGACGATCCCTACCTTGTTTAGCTGTTCCACCCGCCGAATCTCCCTCGACAAAGTAAATCTCACAAGAAGCAGGATCTTTTTCAGAACAATCGGCTAGTTTACCAGGTAATCCCGAACCAGAAAGAACATTTTTACGCTGAACCATTTCGCGTGCTTTACGCGCAGCGTGACGTGCTCTAGCGGCAAGAATAACTTTTTCAACGATTAATTTCGCTTCAGAAGGATGTTCTTCCAAGTAGGCCGATAACATTTCTGAAACAGCTTGACTCACTGGAGCAGTTACTTCCCTGTTTCCTAATTTGGTTTTTGTTTGACCTTCGAATTGTGGCTCTTGCACTTTAACTGAAACAACAGCGGTTAGTCCTTCTCGGAAATCATCGCCATCAATTTCAATTTTTTCTTTTGCCAACATCCCTGAATCCGTAGCATATTTCTTCAAGGTGTTTGTCAAACCTCTACGGAAACCGGATAAATGCGTACCACCTTCATGCGTATTAATGTTATTTACGTAGGCTTGAATGTTTTCGGTATAAGAAGTATTGTAAGTCAATGCAACTTCTACAGGAATGTTTTCGCGTTCACCTTCAAAATAGATTACATCTGAAATCAAGGCTTCTCTGTTGCGGTCTAAGTATTGAGCAAATTCTTTCAAGCCACCTTCTGAATGGTATTGGGTCGTTGGATGGTTGCCGTCGTCATCCGAAATGCGATTATCTGTCAAAGAAATCGTGATTCCTTTGTTCAAAAATGCCAATTCGCGCATTCTTGCCGCCAAGGTGTCAAAGTTATACTCTGTGTAATCAAAGATGCTTGCATCAGGCTTAAAAGTAACTTCTGTCCCAGTTTCCGTGGACTCACCTACTACCTTCACATCGTACAAAGGTTTCCCTATTGAATATTCTTGTTGAAAGATTTTTCCTTCGCGACGTACTGTTGCTTTTAATGCGATAGACAATGCGTTTACACACGAAACACCTACACCATGTAAACCACCAGAAACCTTGTAGGTATCTTTATCGAATTTACCTCCTGCGTGTAAGACTGTCATAACCACCTCCAAAGCAGACTTTTTCTCTTTGGTGTGCATTGCCGTTGGAATACCGCGTCCGTTATCCACAACAGTAATGGAATTATCTTCGTTGATGAATACATCGATTTTGTTACAATGTCCTGCCAACGCCTCATCAATGGAGTTGTCCACTACTTCGTAAACCAAGTGGTGCAAACCTTTCACACCTACATCTCCAATGTACATTGCTGGACGCTTACGAACAGCCTCAAGTCCTTCTAATACCTGAATGTTATCCGCAGAATAATTATCCCTTCTTTCTTCTTCAGCCATATCTATTTTTATTTCGTTTGAATCTCTTTTTTGAAGTCAAACAAAAATAAGAAAAAGCTAGGTTTTTAGAAGGGTGTAAAAGGCTCTACATGCCTTAACTTATCAACAAAATTTCAACGATTGAAACTATTTTTCGATCCAAGAAGTAATCGATTCATGGTCAGGTTGAATTCTAGGAGAAATCACCTTTTCCAGGTGTCCATTTTCATCGATCAAATACTTCTGAAAATTCCATTCCACCTTGCTGTCTTCCAGTCCATTTTTATCCTTTTCAGTTAAAAAATGGTAAACAGGATGCATGTCTTTTCCTTTCACTGAAATTTTGGACATCATCGGAAAACTTACGCCATAGTTCATTTTACAAAAGCTTTCAATTTCTTCGTTCGAACCCGGCTCCTGGGACATGAAGTCATTTGCAGGAAAACCAACAATCACAAAGTTCTTATCCTTGTATTTCTCGTACAGGGCTTCTAATTTCTCGTACTGAGGTGTTAATCCACATTTGGAAGCGGTATTCACAACCATGATTTTCTTCCCTTTCAATGAAGCGAAATCAAAGTCATTACCCTGAATGTCCTTTACTTGAAATTGATAAATGGTTTCCTTGTCTGAGCTGTTCATCATGGCAATCATCGCGATTAGAATAAATAAGGTTTTCATTGCTTTGTTTTTTAATGAAACGTTTTAAGCGGAAGATAGTTCTTATAAATGGAACATTTTTTGATTAATTACGAATAAAAAGGAATGAAGGTATCGCTTATATTCTACATACTCATTTTATCTCTGCCACTTCACGCACAGAAATATTCAGGTACTTGGCAAGGTGGTTGCTTCGTTGCTGACCCATCGAATCCCACAAGCGTATCGTCTTCCTGGTTCTACCTGGATATGAACGTTGTAAAAGGCATAATCGATGGAAAAATCAGGCATGAAAGCAGTTCAATAGACCAATATTGTCTATTTGACATTACCGGCAAGATTCAAGAAAATGGTCAAATTGAAATCACGGAAACAAGGCTTTCAAAGCATTCAAAAAATGCTCAAATACCCAACAAGCAACAATTTCTGTTTGAATATGATGCGGTTAAAGGATACCTTCTGGGGAAAAGTACGGATGGAAGCGCAACTATCACTCTGTACAAAGCAGCATTTAACATTTTAGAAAACACGGCCCACATACTCCCTGTTCATCAATTGGAACAATTTCAACAAGACTTAAAAGATGGCTTGTCCTCTCCTGAAAAAAGAAAAGAAGAATTGTTATCCTTTCAATTTAAGCCGATTTATTTTGATTACGACAAGGACCTCATCAAAAAAGAGTACGAAGCATATTTACTGGAAATGATTCGAATGGTCAAAAGTCATTCGGACCTCCGAATCTTAATCACTGGTCATACGGACTCGGATGGATCTGATGCCTACAACATTGACTTATCCAAAAGAAGGGCAGCAGCTTTGGAACATTTCTTCGAATCAAATGGACTTCAAAAATCCCGGGCAGAAATCGATTTCAAAGGAGAAAAGGAACCTGTGGATAAAAATGATACAGATTCAGGAAAACAAAAGAACCGTCGGGTTGATTTTAGCTTTATTTAGGCTAAGCTTTCAACGAAGTGAGTTTTTCTTCCAATAATTGAATTTTCCCAAGGGCATCCGCTTCTTTTTTACGTTCTAATTCCAATACCTGCGCAGGCGCACCTGCAACAAAGCGCTCGTTGGACAATTTCCCTTGTACGCTCTTCAAGAATCCTTTGGCATACGTCAATTCTTCCTCCATTTTTTGGATTTCAGCTTCCACATCCACCGTATCTCCAAAAGGTATAAAGAACTCGACACCTTCAACGATAAACGAATTGGCTTGTTGAATCTTATCTGCAACATATTCAAAAACAGAAAGGTTCCCCATTTTGACAATCACCGCGTCAAAATCCGTTTGAGTAGAAACATCGGCACGAACGTACATTTCCAATTTCACTTTGTTTGCAATGTTATTGTTTTTTCGAATGTTTCTTATTTGCGCAATGATTTTCTCCGCTTTTTCAAATCCAACTAAAACTTTCTCATTGAACGGGACTGCTTTTGGCCATTCAGCAATAACGATGTCTTCACCTTCTTTTCGCTCATTTAACGCGTGCCAAAGCTCCTCTGACACAAACGGCGTAAATGGATGCATCACCTTCAATAATTCCTCGAAAAAGAATTTTGTTTTCGTTAATGTTTGATGATCGATCGGTTGTTCATATCCCGGTTTGATCATTTCTAAATACCAAGAACAGAAATCATCCCACACTAACTTATAAATGGCCATTAGCGCGTCTGAAATTCGGAATTTATCAAATTGATCATTTATTTCAATCAATACCTTATGAAAGCGGTTTTCGAACCATTCAATTGCCACCTTAGAAGAAAGAGGTTGCTCCATGTCACGCACTTCCCAAGAGGAAACGAGGCGATAGGCATTCCATACTTTATTCGTGAAATTTCTTCCTTGCTCACATTGAGAGGAATCAAAAGGAAGGTCGTTTCCAGCTGGAGAAGAAATTAAAATCCCCACGCGCACGCCATCTGCTCCAAATTTCTCAATTAATTCAATAGGATCCGGAGAATTCCCTAGTGACTTAGACATTTTACGTCCAAGTTTATCACGAACAATTCCAGTGTAATAAACATTTTTAAACGGCAAATCGCCTAAGTATTCATATCCCGCAATCACCATACGTGCGACCCAGAAAAACATGATTTCTGGCGCTGTAACTAAATCGTTTGTTGGATAATAATACTTAATTTCTTCATTTTCGGGACGTGTCAAGCCATTGAAAACTGAAATCGGCCACAACCAACTTGAAAACCATGTATCAAGCACATCCTCGTCTTGATTCAACTCCGTTTCAAGAATTTCTCTTCCTGCTTTTTCGCTTGCCAATTTTAATGCTTCTTCCTTGGTTTTTGCCACCACGAAGTCATCTGGACGGTTTCCAAAATACCATGCTGGAATGCGGTGTCCCCACCATAATTGACGTGAAATACACCAATCCTTAACGTTTTCCATCCAATGACGGTAGGTGTTTTTGAATTTATCAGGATGAAACTGAATGTTTCCATTCATGACATTATCTAAAGCAGGCTGTGCCAATTCCTTCATGGAAACGAACCATTGCATGGATAATTTTGGCTCAATCACAGCGTTGGTACGTTCTGAGAATCCGACCTTATTAATGATGTCTTCAGTCTTCACTAAATATCCTTTGTCGTCCAGTTCTTTTTCAATTTCTTTCCGAACATCAAAGCGATCCTTTCCAGCATAATGAGCTCCATCATCATTTAAGGTTCCATTATCATTGAATAAGTCAATGGATGGCAAATTGTATTTTCGACCTAATTCATAGTCATTGGTATCATGAGCAGGTGTCACTTTCAAACACCCAGTTCCAAAATCTTTGTCAACATAATCGTCGGCAATGATGGGAATCTCGCGGTTAATGATTGGAACCAATGCTGTTTTACCGATTAATTTTTTGTAACGCTCATCGGATGGATTCACACAAATCGCAGTATCACCTAAAATGGTTTCTGGGCGTGTCGTAGCGATGGTCACCCATTCATCCGTGGAATCTGTTATTTTATATCGAACATAAAAAAGCCTTGAGTTCACTTCCTTGTAGTTCACCTCTTCATCAGAGACCGCTGTCAACGCTTCCGGATCCCAATTCACCATTCGAACACCTCGGTAAATTTTCCCTTTCGCATACAAATCCATAAACACATTAATCACGGACTCTGAATACTCCTGATCCATCGTAAAATGCGTTCTTTCCCAGTCGCAAGATGCGCCTAGTTTTTTTAATTGTTCAAGGATTATCCCACCATGCTTATCTTTCCATTCAAACGCATGAGCGAGAAATTCATCCCTTGTTAAATCTGATTTTTGAATGCCTTCTTGTTTCAATTTTTGAACCACTTTCGCTTCCGTTGCGATAGAGGCATGGTCTGTTCCCGGAACCCAACAGGCGTTTTTACCTAACATTCTGGCACGGCGAACAAGGACGTCTTGAATGGTATTATTCAACATGTGTCCCATGTGAAGAACACCAGTGACATTTGGAGGAGGGATCACAATGGTATATGGCTCTCTATGATCCGGGACTGAATGAAAATAACCCTTATCTAACCAATGCTTATACCATTTTTCTTCCGCTCTTTGCGGCTCATATGTTTTCCCGATTTCCATGACACAATCTTTGCCGCAAAGATAACAATTATCTTAGGAGCACAATCGAGTTAGGCTTAGAAATGATGACTAGTTTGTCGTTGGGGAGTCGGCTGGAGAAAGAACAGAACCTTTAATGGTTAAAACAATTGGCTCTCCACCATCCGAGAAAACGGTGATTGTTTTCGTGAATGCTCCTACCCTTTTTGTGTCGTACGTTACTTTAATTGCTCCTTTTTTTCCTTTTTTTATAGGTTCAGTAGGTTTTTCTGCTGCTGTACAACCACAACTGGTTTGAACATTGCTGACAGTGATGGATTTTTTAGAAACATTTTTAAATTCGAACACAAACATATCCTTCGAGTCGTAAGGAATGTTTTCACGAACGATTTCCAGGTTTGTAAATTTCAATCCAGGTGCTGGTTGGGTTTCTTTTTGAGCTTGTGAGAATCCAACAAAAAGAAAAGCAAGTGTTAGTAGTGCGTATTTCATCGTTTTATATTTTTTACAAGGGTAAGTTTATTTTTTAATTCTATTTCAAATTTAACATAAAATTAGGATTCAAAAACACTATTCATCACTTCCAAAATAGAGGGATAGGTTAATGAAAAGCAACTTTCCAATGCATCTTTCTTTATCCATTTAACTTCGGTTATGCTTTCCTCCGTTTGTGGCTTTGTAAACAAGTCGCCTTGGTATTCTAAAAAATACCAGTTGTTCTTTTTTAGAATCGATTTGTTTTTAAATTCGTATATGTGGTAAGTTGAACAGATGCGTTGTTTCAGCATTAATTCTCCTGTAAGACCACATTCCTCTCTGATTTCTCTCACCGCAGCATCTTTTGATGATTCTCCTTTTTCAATTTTTCCTTTTGGGAGATCCCATAAACCTAAGCGCTTGATCCATAGATAAGCATCACTCTCGCGATGGTAAACGAGTCCACCAGCTGTTTTTAATTTATTAAAGTGAATAAAAAACGTTTTCATTTCAGCTTTTGGATGAGGGTGAACGGCTTGAATTTCTTCGTTTTCAAACAATTGCTCTAGCTCTAACACGCTCTTTGGGTGCGCGTTTTTTACGATATTCACATTGGTCATTGGAATAGAAGTAAAATGAATTACCTTCTTATCCATGAAAACTTTATATTTTTGCGGCATGGCATCAAATCAAGAACAAGCGCTAAAGGTAGCAGAATTATTATTGAAAACGAAAGCTGTTCGTTTACAACCAAGCAAACCATTTACATGGGCATCAGGCTGGCAATCTCCCATTTATTGTGACAACCGTGTCACATTAAGCTTTCCGGAGGTACGCACACACATCCGTCAGGCTTATGCTCAACTCATTTTGGACGTTTATGGAAAACCCGATGTAATTGCTGGGGTAGCAACCGGTGGAATTGCCCAAGGTGCTTTGGTTGCACAAGAATTGGGTTTGCCGTTTATTTACGTTCGATCAGCAGCGAAAGGACATGGAATGGAGAATTTGATCGAAGGAGCCTATGAAGCTGGTCAAAAAGTGATGGTAATTGAAGATTTGATTTCAACAGGAGGGAGTAGTTTGAAAGCTGTAGAAGCCTTGCGTCAAGGAGGTTTAATCGTGAAAGGACTTGTTGCTACATTTACATACGGTTTTGAGCAAGCAGAGCTAGCCTTTAAAGCAGCGAATTGTCCATTCGAGACCATTACCGATTATTCCACATTAATCGATGTCGCTGTAAAATCAAATTACATCAACGACAGCGATTTAGCTGCCTTACAGGAATGGCGTTTGAATCCAAGTACCTGGAATCAATAAGTTGGGAATGCTCATACAAAGTTCAACCAAAGAGTTTCAAGTACCATTGCATAAAGTAAAGGAGTTTCTATCAACTCCTAAAAACATAGTGTTTTTGCTTCCAAAAGATAAGGTTTCTGATTTTCAATCCAACGAAGCGCAATGCTCATTCAAAGCACAAGGAGGAATTAACATCCACTTGGATTTTGTCGGAAGCGAAAACCATTCGATACTTTATCGTTCAGGGAGTGGAAGCCCCTTTGCCTTTACACTAACTATCAAGCTTGAAGCCATAGAAACGTATTGCAAGGGTCACATCGTTTTTGATGGGGAAATAAACGGGTTTTTGAAAATGATGGTTGAAAAGCCTTTAAAAGGATTGTTCGAAGAAATGAGCGAGAATTTAAGTGCTCATTTTCAACAAAACTGAACTTCTTTCATCGCATACACTCTTTGCTCCTTCCCTACCTCAATGATTAAACGTCCATCATCTTGGATACCAAGGATTTCACCCTCAAATTCACCCTCTTTATCTCGGTAAATTGAGCGAATATTTTTTTGAAAAAGTATGGACTCAAGTTCTGATTTTAACGTCGGCTGAACAACATCCCATTGATGTAGGTACCCATTGAATAAATCCATTAATTCCTTCAATACCGTTTTCACTTGTAAGTTAACGCCAAGCACATTTTTCATGCTCGTTGCATTCGCTTGATGAAAGGATTGTTGATTCACATTCAACCCAATTCCAGCAATCACCCAAGAAATGCATTTTCCTTCCAGTTGATTTTCAATTAAGATGCCTGCTATTTTTTGATTATGAACATAAATATCATTTGGCCATTTAATTTCAGCCTCAATACCAAATCTTAAAAGAAGTTTGTGTAGAACCAAGCAAACCATCCAACTGATTTTACTTTGTTCGTTTACTGACAGATTGTCGGGTTGCCAAGCAATGGAGCAGAGGAGATTACTGCCTCGTTCAGATTCCCAAGTGTTGCCCATTTGACCCTTCCCAGCCGTTTGTTCGTCTGCCAATATTACCGCACCATTTTGACAAATTTGGTCGTTAATTAATTTGGCAGTAAAATTGTTAGTAGAATCTACACAATCTAGGTGATACATTTGTTTTCCAATCGTGGTCATATCGGCGTTTAAGGAGCAGTAAAATTAAAATTTATCACGTAGTTTTGTATTTAAATAGTTAAAATGCGAAAAAAGACAGGAATTACAGAATCAGAACAATTGTGTCAAGCCATTGTTGAAGGAATGCAAGATAACAAAGCAAAGGACATTGTTGTGCTGGATCTGAGACACTTACCAAGTGCAGTGTGCGATTTTTTCGTAATTTGCAGTGGTGAGTCAAGTACCCACGTCGATGGTATTTCAAATGCCACAACGAGACACACGCGCAAAGAATTGAAAGAGAAACCTTGGCACATCGAAGGAAAAACAAATAGCGAATGGGTTTTATTAGACTACATCAATGTAGTTGGACACATTTTTTACAAGGATGCTCGATCCTTTTTTGAAATCGAGGACCTGTGGTCGGATGCTATCCGCACAGACATCCCTAACTTATAATATTACTTGACATGTCACAAGAAAAAAAGAAAAGTCCATTTTCCATCTATTGGATTTATGCAGCATTGGGGATAGCCCTAATATCCTTCAACATCTTCATGAATTCCACCCCTTCTGCTTCGATCAAGTATAAGGAAACATTAATGGAATTGGTGGATGCGAATGGTGTGAAAAATGTGAAAATCGTCAATCAATCAAAAGCAGAATTTCAATTGAAAAATCAAGGTGTTGCATACGTCAACAAAACGAATAAACTTGATTTTCCTCAAATGAAAAAGATGATAAAAGGACGCAAAGGAAAGCCTACATCTATTGTTTTTGAGCTTGAAAACATTGGGAGCCCAACAAACTTTGAGAAATCACTAGATGACCGTGGATACCATGGTTATCAAAATGAAACGGAAGTAAATTATCTTGGTGATATCCTTGGCTATCTACTACCGTTTGTGATAATCATCATCATTTGGATGTTTGTCATGAGAAGGATGTCTGGCGGTGGAGGCTCAGGTGGTGGCGGTGGCCAAATTTTCAATATTGGAAAATCCCGTGCTCAGGTTTACGAAAAAGGAAAATCAACGAACGTAACATTTAAAGATGTAGCTGGATTAGAAGGAGCAAAAGAAGAAATCGTTGAAATCGTTGAATTCTTAAAAAATCCAAAAAAATACACGGAGTTAGGTGCTAAAATCCCCAAGGGAGCTTTGTTAGTTGGTCCTCCAGGAACAGGTAAAACCTTGCTTGCGAAAGCTGTTGCGGGAGAAGCAAAAGTTCCATTTTTCTCTTTATCTGGTTCTGATTTTGTTGAAATGTTTGTAGGTGTTGGAGCTTCTCGCGTTAGAGATTTATTCAAACAAGCAAAAGAAAAAGCACCGTCCATCATCTTCATTGATGAAATCGATGCGATTGGACGAGCAAGAGGAAAAAACAATGGTTTTAACTCAAACGATGAACGGGAGAATACTTTGAACCAGCTCTTGACAGAAATGGATGGATTCGGAACAAATTCCGGCGTTATCATTTTAGCGGCAACAAACCGAGCGGATGTACTTGACGCTGCACTGATGCGTGCAGGACGTTTTGATCGTCAGATTTACGTTGACATGCCTGATTTAAATGAGCGCAAGGAAATTTTCCAAGTTCACTTGAAGCCTTTAAAATTGGTAGAAGGATTGGACATCGACTTTTTATCAAAACAAACACCTGGTTTCTCTGGAGCAGACATCGCTAATTTATGTAATGAAGCTGCACTTATCGCTGCACGCCACAATAAAAAGCATGTTGAAAAGCAAGATTTCTTAGATGCCGTGGACCGAATTATTGGTGGACTAGAAAAGAAAAACAAAATCATCACGAAGGATGAGAAAAAAGCGATTGCCTTCCATGAAGCAGGACACGCAACCATTTCTTGGCTGTTGCAATATGCACACCCACTTGTGAAAGTGACGATTGTACCCCGTGGACAATCGTTAGGAGCTGCATGGTACTTGCCGGAAGAACGAAGCATCACGACTACGGAACAAATTTTGGATCAAATGTGCTCTGCCCTTGGTGGACGTGCAGCAGAACAATTGACGTTTGGTAAAATCAGTACAGGCGCATTAAGTGATTTGGAAAAAGTAACGAAACAAGCCTATGCGATGGTTTCCATTTACGGATTAAATGAGCGACTTGGAAACATTTCATTCTATGACTCTCAAGGCCGTGATTCTTTTACAAAACCTTATTCTGAGGATACCGCTCGTATCATTGACGAAGAAGTGTCAAAATTAATCGAAGGGCAGTACCAACGTGCACTGCAAGTATTGACTGAGAACCAAGATAAATTAACCGCATTAGCAGAACAACTGCTTACGACAGAAGTAATCTTTAAAGAAGACTTAGAGCGCATTTTCGGGAAACGTCAATGGGAATCTGAAGAATTAGTTGAGCATACGGAAGTGTTGAATGAGGCGACTAATGAAACGGAACTTCCGAGTGATGAAGCGTCAACAGAATCAACTGAAAATTCGGAAGACACGTCCGTAAGACCAGAGGAGGCAAAAGAAGAAGCATCAAACAAAACCCCAGAAACAGAATAATTTGAGCAACGTTCTTGTTTTCAAAACCCGTGAGCAATATGCATTTGTTCAGGCAAAAATGATTTTGTCTGACGATGACATTCCCTTTATGGAGCGAAACACAATGGACTCAATGTTCAATGATTTTGGGTGTTATGAAATATATGTAACTTCGGAGCAGGAAATCGAAGCGAAAAAAAGTTTAGAGAATGCCTTTAGGTAATTTAGCGGTAAGAAGCATCACAGGTGTCATCTTTGGAACAGTGGTTATCGGTTCCATGTTATGGCATCCCTTTGCACAAATGATCGTGTTCTCCATATTCATGGTATTAGGACTAGCAGAATTCTACCGCTTATTTAAAAATCATCCCGTCGTTCAAGTTAGTTCGGAGATAGGAATCTTTATAGGAGTTTTTATTTTTGTCTTAATGCTTGGTTTTAGTTTAAAACTTTTACCCATTATTTCAGTCATTGTTTTATTTCCTTTGTTCTTTACACTCATTCTAAATGAACTCTGGGCAAAAAAAGAAAATCCCATTATCAACATTTCTGTTTTGGTCTTTGGAATCGTATATGTTGTGCTTCCTTTTTATCTAAGCATAGACCTGAGTTTACGAAACACTTCGTATTTACCACATGTTGTGGGAATGTTTTTACTGATTTGGACAAACGATTCCTTTGCTTATTTCAGTGGAAGGTTATTTGGAAAGCATAAATTATTTGAACGCATTTCACCAAAGAAAACTTGGGAAGGCACTTTTGGAGGCGTTCTATTTACCTTGATATTGGGTTACATCATTGGTGCATATATTAACGAAGGGGAAACTGTTTTTTGGTTAGTATCTGCTGTGATTATCGCCCCTTGTGCTATTTTCGGGGATTTATTGGAGTCGCTGTTCAAGCGAAGTTTAAACATCAAAGACTCTGGCAATATACTGCCAGGACATGGAGGAATTTTAGACCGATTCGATGCCGCATTATTTGCGATTCCATTTTTTTATTGTTGGTCGATGATTTATTTATTTTGGTAGGCTATGACATTACACAGAGAAGGTAAAAATATCATGTTGTGGAGCTTGTTCTTCACACTTATTTTAAGTGGACTCAATTATTACTTTTTGAGTTGCTGTTGTCCCATTATTTATTGGATACTCCAAGTTGGGTTTCTCGTATTATTGGGATTAATCGTTCAATTTTTTCGCGTACCAAGTCGAACATGTTCTGCTGGTCCGGATGACATCATTTGTCCAGCAGATGGCAAAGTAGTTGTAATTGAAGAAACGACGGAAAGTGAATATTTCAAAGACCGTAGAATTCAAGTTTCCATCTTCATGTCCCCATTGAATGTACATGCCAATTACCATCCGATTAAAGGACTTGTGAAATACGTAAAATACCACCCGGGGTTATTTTTGGTCGCTTGGCATCCGAAAAGCAGCACGGATAATGAGCGAAGTACCATTGTTGTTGAACATGGCTCAGGAAAAGAAGTATTGTTCCGTCAAGTTGCTGGTGCGGTTGCAAGAAGAATTTGCTATTATCCAACAGAAGGACAATATGTGGAACTTGGACAGGAATTTGGATTCATTAAATTTGGTTCAAGGATTGATTTATATTTACCTTTGGGCACGAAAATTGATGTTTCCATTGGAGATGTGGTGAAAGCAAAATTGACCCGCATTGGACAACTGAATTAATTTGTATATTTACCTTATAAAATAGATCATTATGAAAAAAGTATTTTTAGCATTAGCCTTATTCACATATGCTGGATCAATGGCAACATCTACTTACGCAGCAGTAACTGGAACAGAAGTTGTTAAGAAAGATGACGATAAGAGAAAAAAGAAAAAGAAAAAAGGATCTTGTTGTTCTTCTCAAAAAGGGAAATCTTGTTCGACAACAAAAGAATCTTCTTGTTGCTCTAAGAAAACAAACTAATTCAATAAATTGAATTAAAAAAAAGCCATCTAACGATGGCTTTTTTTTATCTAAATAATTTGTCGTAACCCTCTTGGTATTTTTCCAGTATCTTCTTCCTTTTCAATTTCAAAGTAGGAGTCAATTCACCACCAACAATGCTAAATTCAGTTGGTAATAAGGCAATTTTCTTTACTTGTTCCCAGTTTCCAAATCCTTGATTAATCTCAGCAATTTCCAGGTTGATACGCTCTACAAATACCGTTTGTTTGATGATCTCTTCATTGGATAACCCATCAAATTCATGTCCATGACGGTGAGCCCATTCTTTGGCAAAAGCAAAATTTGGAACAACAAATGCTGCAGGAAATTTCTCCCCTTCACCAATCACCATGATTTGCTCGATAAAGCGTGATTCTTTGAAGCGATTTTCCATGGCTTGAGGAACAATGTATTTTCCTCCTGAAGTTTTGAATATTTCCTTTTTACGATCCGTGATTTTTAAATATTTTCCTTCTTGAAACTCACCTATGTCTCCAGTGTGAAACCAACCTTCTGCATCTATCACTTCATTCGTTGCTTCTGGTTGATTATAATACCCCATCATGACATTTGGACCTTTCACTAAAATCTCTCCATCTTCAGCTATTTTGACTTGAACACCTTCAATTAACGCGCCAACTGTCCCAATCCTGATTCCGGTCACGAAGTTGTTTACCGTCACAACAGGTGACGTTTCCGTTAGACCATATCCTTCCAAGATAGGAATATTTGCCGCAAGAAATATTCGCGCTAAACGAGGCTGTAAAGCCGCACTTCCTGAAGCAATTGCTTTTACATTTCCACCAAGGGCTTCTTGCCATTTAGAGAAGATTAATTTTCGGGCAATCGCTAATTTAATTTTATAGCCGGTCGTACTTTGAACGTTATCGTAATGTTCAGCAAGGTCAAGAGCCCAGAAAAACAAGCCACGTTTAATGCCGGTTAATTCATCTCCTTTGGCTAGTATCTTATCAAATACTTTTTCAATTAACCTAGGTACAGCTGAAAACACATCTGGCTTTACCTCTTTTATATTCTCGCCGATTGTATCCATCGATTCAGCAAAATAAATGGAGCATCCAAGGTACATGTATAAATAATGTAGCATGCGCTCGTACACATGGCAAATGGGCAAGAAGGTCAATACCCGTGATTGATTATCAGCTGGAATTGGCTCGATGCACGCTGCGACATTTGACAACAGATTTTGATGGGACAACATTACTCCTTTTGGATTTCCAGTTGTTCCTGAAGTGTAAATGATCGTTACTAAGTCTTCATTTTTCACGTTTCTCATGCGCTCACGCACTTGGTCTTCTTCCGAATGGGTCTTTTGTTCTTCAATATACGACCAATGAGGTACCGAACTTAATTTATCAAAAGAGAACAAATGTTCCAAGGTTGGAACATCCGCGCGAATATTTGAAATTTTATCTGCTAATTCTTGATTTGAAACAAGGCATATTTTTGCCGAACAGTCATTCAAAATAAACCGATAATCACTTTCCGAAATATTCGGATAAAGTGGCACTAAGATGGCCCCTGTTTTTTGAACGGCGATATCCAGGATGTTCCACTCCAATCGGTTTGAACTTGCTACAGCAATGCGGTCACCGGCTTGCACGCCCATGGAAATTAATCCTCTGGCAACAATCATGGTTCGATCGATAAAATCACTGGTTGAAATCGGAACCCAAATTCCTGCTGTCTTTGTGACAAACATATTCGCATTTGGGTAATTTTTCAATTGATGGTCTGGGACTTCAAAAAGTCTTTCAGCAGTAATCATGGTTTAGTTTTAGTGTTATCGAAAATAAGAATTATTATCGAATTACAAAAAAAGGATTGCGAACAAAGTGATTAATGCGATGCCAATTAAGTTAAAGATGAAACCCATTTTTACCATTTGATGAATCTTGACATATCCAGAAGAAAAAACGATGGCATTTGGGGGCGTTCCAACCGGCATCATAAACGCAAGGCTTGCTCCAAGTGTGAGGGTCATGCACAATTGTAAAATGTCATAACCTGATTCTTTGGCAAAACTGGCAATTACAGGGACAAAGATTGTCACCAAAGCAAGGTTTGACATCACTTCTGATGCAAATACCGAAATCACCACAACAATTAACACAATTGCGGGAACCGACATGTGCTCATACGATTGAAAAATGGTGGTGAGTTTTTCAACGATTCCATTTTTTTCAAAGATTTGAGCAAGTGCCAATCCCCCACCAAATAAAAGGAGGATTCCCCATGGTAGCTTTTCGGTATCTTTCCAATCCAATAGTGGTTTTTTTTCACTTTTACCAGGAACGATAAATAACAATATGGCACCAAATATGGCGGCACTTTCATCGCCGTATTTGAATCCCGTCCAATGGGTAATCAATTCTCGGAAGGACCATAGCAACACGACTATACCAAAAATTGCCATGGCTCTTAGTTGTTCATTTGTCCAAGGAACATTCGGTAAATTAACGTCGTGAATTTCCTTTCGCTCTTTACCCAAGGCAAGGTAAAATACAAGGAACATGATCAAAAGCATGGCGATTGCGATTGGCATTCCAATTTTCATCCAATCCAAAAAACTGACCGTTACATGGAAGTTTTTTTGAAGAATGGCCGCCATCTGCGTATTTGGAGGTGAGCCAACAAGGGTTCCCACTCCACCAATGCTCGACGCATAGGCAATACTCAGCATTAATAAAAGGGAGAATTTTGATTTTTGATGAGCAACAGGCATCGCTTGAATGATGGCAATCGCCATTGGCAACATCATTAGGGCCGTGGCCGTGTTTGATATCCACATGCTTAAAAAGCCAGTGCTTAAAATAAAGCCCAATAATATCCTTGGTTTAGAATCACCTACAACATTGATGATTCGACGAGCAATTTGCTCATGTACCTTCCATTTTTCAAGACCTAGCGCCAGTACAAATCCACCGAAAAATAAGTAAACATTGCTATTTCCATAACTCGCAGCCAAATCACTGCTGTCTAATAGTCCGAGAGGAATGGCTAAAATAAAAGGGAGTAATGCTGTAACATAAATGGATATCACCTCAAATATCCAAAAGAAAATCATGAGTCCACCAAGCGCAACTGCATTCCAAAAGGGATCAGTTGCGCGGGTAGTAATGAGAATGATTAGAAAAGAAACTGCGCCAAATGCTGCGAGCATGCGCTTCCAATCTAACTTAAGCATGAATTATTTATTCAAGGCATTCAATGCATCAACGAAAGTCAATGCTTTTGCTTCAACTTCCGAAACGATTGCACGGAATTCCGCTTTACCTTTTGCTTTGTGCATGCGACTAAGAATCACATCTTGAAAATTTGCAGCTTCTGTAATCAATTTTTCTGTTGCAGGTGCTTTAGACTCGTCCAACATTTGGTGGTGGAAACATTCTTCTACCACGTCAAAGACCATCTCATTGATGTTTCTTTTAAGAATTCTTTTATTTGACATATTTCATCTTTATTTCCGTCAAAAGTAAGTCGAAAATAGGACAAACACTACAAAATCCTTGATTTTCTATTGAGTTCGACGCCCTAACTTGGTTCGATTGAGTTGGGATTATGTAACTTTGTCGGTATGACATATCCTATTCTACACATACGCAAAGGTAAAGAGCAATCATTAATGCGTCGACATCCTTGGGTTTTCTCTGGTGCGATTGAAACGTCAACGGAATCATTGAAAGATGGTGATTTGGTATGTTTAATGACTCGACGGGATCAATTTTTAGGAATTGGGCATTATCAACATGCCACCATTTCCGTGCGCATTTTAAGTTTCGAGGATGAGGTCATCGATCAAGCATTTTTCGATAAAAAAATCAAAAAAGCAGTGGATGCTCGGTTAAACATTGGCTTATTAACGAAGGAAAATAACATATTTCGTATTTGTCATGGCGAAGGCGATGAACTCCCTGGACTTGTCATCGATTTTTACAATGGCGTAGCAGTGATTCAATGTCATTCCATTGGCATGTACTTCTCCGTTGAATTGATTGCCAAGGCACTGAAACATGCACTGGGAAAAACCTTAAAAGCGGTTTACTCTAAATCTTCGGACACCTTACCAAAACGACAAGAAGTTAGCGACACCTATTTACTTGGCAAATGTGAAACACCGCATGTAGCGATGGAAAACGGAGTCAAATACAACATTGACTGGATTACTGGACAAAAGACAGGTTTTTTCATTGACCAGCGTGTCAATCGAAAGATTTTAGGCGAATATTCCAAAGGAAAAAAAGTGCTAAATACCTTCTGTTACTCCGGTGGCTTCTCCCTTCAAGCATTGAATCACGGAGCTGCATTAGTGCATTCCTTGGATAGCTCCAAAAAGGCAATTGCCCTTACAGATGAGAATGTTACTTTAAATGCATACACGGATAATCATGTTTCCATTGTGGCAGATGCGATGGACTTCATGAAAGATTTACAGGAGGATTATGACATCATTGTACTGGATCCCCCAGCATTCGCAAAACACCGAGAAAAGCGACACCAAGCGATTCAAGGATACAAACGACTTAATGCACATGCGATTCGGCAAATTAAGCCCGGCGGCATTATTTTTACGTTTTCTTGTTCTCAAGTCATCGATAAGCCATTGTTTACAAATACCATTGTTGCAGCAGCCATTGAATCCGGCAGGAATGTTCGAATTTTGGAACAAATCCATCAACCTGCAGACCACCCCATTCATGCATTTCACCCTGAGGGTGAGTACTTAAAAGGACTAATTATTCAGGTCGATTAACATGCTTTCCTTAAACTATAAATCGATTTTAGGGGTAGCTTTACCCATGATGGTTTCTGGTTTTATTCAATCCATTGTATTGATCACGGATGCTTCATTTATCAGTCGATATTCCACGGAAGCATTTGATGCTGTTGGCAATGCAGGACTTCTATACGTTACCATCTACATGTGTTTAGTTGGCATGGGCGATGGTGCGCAGATCATCATTGCACGTCGGATTGGAGAGGATCGTAAATCAGCAATAGGAAGAGTTTTCGGAACATCTTTCTTGACAAATTTCACCTTGGCTCTTTTGTTTTTTGGAGTACTATACTCGTTTTTACCCAATGCCATTATCGGGTATTCAAAGAATCATGAAATCGCCTTATTACAAGGGGATTTTCTCCGGATTCGAAGTTTCTCTTTGTTTTTTGCCATGATCACCATTACCATACAAGCATTTTTATTAGCGAAAGGAAAATCAATGGTGGTGTTATACGCGGCCATTATCACGGCCAGCAGCAATGTGTTTTTAGCCAACACCTTGATCTTTGGAAAGTATGGATTTCCTGAGATGGGGATTGAAGGTGCTGCATTGGCAAATACCATTGCGGATGGGTTAGGCATGCTCTTTCTTGTGTTCTATTTAATCTTTTCATCCGAACGAAAGGAATACCAATTATTTGCGTATTTTAAATTTGATTTGGCGTCGATGAAGGAGTTGCTTAAAGTTGGGAGTCCACTTATGTTTCAGGGATTTTTCGCCTTAGCCACATGGACCATGTTTTTTACCTGGCTGGAGCAAAAGGGGCAATTCGATTTAACGGTTTCTCAGAACATACGAGCCATTTATTTCTTAGCATTTGTGCCGATTTGGGGATTCGCAGGAACCACAAAAACGTACATCTCACAATACATTGGAGCGAAGAAAACCGCTGAAATCCCAATCATTCAAAAGCGCATTCAATTCATGACTGTCCTTTTCTTAGCCATCACTTTTCATGGAGCCGTTTTTTATCCAGAAGCATTGATTCGATTGATTAATCCTGCGGAAAGATACGTGGAAAAAAGTGCAGAAATCCTAAAATTGATCTCCGTTTCCATCATGCTATTTGGGTTTATTTCAGTTTATTTTCAGACCATTCATGGCTCAGGAAACACCCTGCATTCTATGTTCATCGAGTTGGGAACAGTGGTGATTTACTCCATTTGCTGTTTCCTATTTATCAAAGTTTGGAAATTAGATATTTATTGGATCTGGACAGTTGAATACATCTATTTTTCGTTGCTTGGAATCGCTTCCATCACTTACCTTCGTTTATATCATTGGAAAAATAAAATTGTGTAATGAAAGATCACTTACGAATCGTCTTTATGGGCACTCCCGAATTTGCCGTGGGAATATTGGATGCCATCTGCCATTCTTCTCACGAAGTTGTTGGAGTGGTGACCGTTGCAGATAAACCCGCAGGAAGAGGCCAGCAAATTCAGCAGAGTGCGGTCAAGCAATACGCTGTCTCGCACAAGCTACCTGTTTTGCAACCTGAACGCTTGCGCGATGCTGATTTTCTAGCGGAGCTAGAAACATTAAAGGCGGATTTATTCATTGTTGTGGCCTTTCGCATGTTGCCTGATTTAGTATGGAAAATGCCGAGTATGGGCACGATTAATTTACATGCGAGTTTGCTGCCAAAATACCGAGGTGCAGCTCCGATTAATTGGGCCATTATGAACGGTGAAAAAGAAACGGGGGTTAGTACTTTTTTCATCAATGAAAACATAGATACAGGGGCCATCATTGCCCAAAAATCCATTTCCATTTCAGAGAATCTAAGCGCAGGAGAATTACACGATCAATTAAAGGCAATTGGAGCGGAATTAACAGTAGAAACGGCTAATCAAATTTGTTTAGGTACTGTAAAAACGACCTTGCAGGATCCCAACGATTCAACTATTCCCTTTGCGCCAAAAATATTCAAGGCAGATTGCGAAATTGATTGGCAAGAATCAGCAGAATTAAACCATAACCGAATCAGAGGCTTATCCCCCTACCCTGCTGCTTGGTGCAAATTATGGTCGCTTAAAAAATCCAATTGGATTGCCTTTAAATTATTCGACTCAATGGTGACAAATGTTGATCAAACGAAACGCACAGACGGACCTTTTTCCACTCCAGATGGAATTGTTTTCCCAAGCGGCGATGGATTTGTTCTCCTAAGAGAAATTCAAGCGGAAGGAAAAAAACGCATGGATTACAAGTCCTTCTTAGCGGGCAACGACCTAAATGACTTGTGTTTTAATCCTTCTTAAACGCCAAATAAAAGACTGAAACCTACTCGGAATGGATAAATGGCAACTGTATGCCCCGTTTTGAAGAATGAATTCAGTTGGTAACTCACATGCATGCCAAAATGACCATATCCCATGCGGACAGTAGCGTCGAGGGTCCAACGATTCATGTTAAACGCTGAAATCGTAGAATGATCGAATTGATCACCATTGGCATAGGTTCCTGTAGTTCGTTGTCTTGTTCCATAGTTAAATGAACCAATCACTCCAACGGCCATGTAGTAGCTTTTTTGAAACGTTTCGTTGAAATTAAAATCCAACAGCAACGGAATGGAGATTGATGCGACGTTCAATTTGTTTATAGTGAATTGAAACACCGTATCACTCACGGCAAAAATCGTATCCGCCGTATGTTGCAACACATAGTTATTTCTTAGGCTAAAGCTCTGGAATCCTACCCCAAATCCTGTGGTAATCCCTAATTTACTTCCCATGATTGGGAATTTTAGGTCAAAAACATTGTAGTTTAAACCGATGGATTTCACTTCATTATTTTCCCAATATGGATGCGTGTCAAAATTCATATCTCCTTGTTCGTTCATGAACTGGGACATGTAAATATCAAAACCAGCATAGTGACCCCCAGAAAATTTTCGATAGTCTTCCTCTTCCATCATTTCTTCTTCCACTAAATCCTCTTCACCTAAACCTAAGTCCGGACCGATAAGGGCCTCTTCGATGTTAATCGGAATGCGCATTAAGGTCCTAACAGGTAGTCCATTTTTTTGTGCAGGAGTCCAATTAGGCATTTGTTGAACGACATCGATGGAAACAGAATCAATGATGTCATTGTATCCCTTTTCAACATTTATGTTACTGATTTTACCATCCTTTTCGACAATAAAAGACAAGTAAACCCGATCATCGTTAAAATTCCAAGAAAGTGTATCCAAGTATCCATCAGGAAGTTCAAAATTTAAAAAGATGAACTCTACCATTGCATCTAGTCCACCAGGGTATTCGGCTTCCTTATCAGGAAAGTTGACAATGGAATCTGGTGGAGTATTCGTAACGGCATTCGGCTCTCCTGCATTAAATTCTCCATTCACTTTTTGTGCAAGTAAAGTGGAAATACTGATTAAAAAACTGAAGGAAAGTAGGTATTTCATTGGTCTTAATTTCCTCAAAAATACAATTAAAACTTTAAGAGTACACGCGCCATGAAATTTCTTCCCGCTTGAGGATAATAGAAATTCTCTGTGGTTGTTTGTCCGCCATAAACGTATGAAAAAGTATAACCATTATTCTCATAAAGTTGATTAAAGGCATTGTTTACCATCAATCCAAGTTGAATTTCCTTGCAAAACTTATCAAAAATGGAATAATTGATTTGTAAATTGGAGAAATTATAAGGGTCGATGCTGCGTTGGACATTGCCCGTATTATCTAAATATTGCCTAGCAACGTATTTTGTCATCCAAGATATTTGTAAGTTCTCCAATGGCATCCATTCTATCCCAACGTTTCCAATAACATTTGGTGAAAAAGACATATCGGTATTATTGTGTGAAATCACTTGCTGGGTGTAATAAGGCAAGGTATCCAAATAGACATCAACGGATTCGTTGAATTGAGCGACTTTGTTTTGACTAAGTGTGAGTCCACCTGTCAATTTTAATTTTTGATCAAATCGATATCCGCCATAAACTTCAATACCTAGGCGATGGCTTTTTGCAACATTGGTATGAATATAAGCCCCTACATCATTGATTGCACCGGTTAACAATAACTGATTTTTGTAATTCATGTAATATAAATTGGTGGTAAATGTCAAGCGATTCGCATTGACTTGGTGACCAAATTCAAGATCCCTCAATGTTTCAAAAGTCGGACGATTTTGCGCTGTACTTTGAACAAAATCAGCTCGAACAGGTTCCCTGTGGCTAATACCATAATTCATAAAAATCATTTGTTGGGTGTTGATTTTGAAGCTACCTCCAACTTTTGGATTGAAAAAATTAAATTGTACGTCTTGGGTCACATCCGCAGGAAAACCATTTACCAATTCCTTGCCAATAAATGCGTAATCGACATGTCTAAATTGCAAATCCGTATAGACATCAAAACGATCTCTTTTGTAAACAGCTTTCAGGTAAGAACTGGCTTCCGTTTTTCTTGAATCGTTGTTGTAATAACGCTGGTAAATTTCACTGTTTGATGCATATTGTGCCCAGACCAATTCCCCAAAATGACCTCCAAAATAAGTGTTGGCGGACCCACCCCAAACAAAATCAAGATGAGTAGTTGGTTTGTAGGTGATTCCATACACTGCCCCGATATAATCATTTTCCAGCCATAAACGACGGATTAAATCCGTTTGTTGAATGGTATCTGATCCAATCATGACCGGATTCAAACCATAATCCGCTAAATTTTCTCCTTTTCGGTATTGCTCATAATATCCACGGCCGTAGGTATAATGTCCCGCAAGGTTTAATATCAACTTATCATTGAAGGTATGTGTGAAATGCAATTGGTAATTGTCCTGCTGGTAATGATCCACTTGATTTTCATACGTATAATAATTATAGGTTCTTCCTGAATTCAATAGGTTTTCTCGTTCCTCTGAGCTTAGTCCATTCCGATCCGCGTAGGCATTCATAGCTGTTGAGTCACCGGTAATGCGGCTTTCTGGTGTTCCATACCAAGCTTGGTAGGTGATTTCTTTTCCGCTATAAATAATCGCTTTTAAAACCGATTTATTTCCAATGTATGCTCCAGAAAGGAAGTATGATTTCAAATCCGAACTGGCGCGGTCTAGAAAACCATTCGACTGAATGCTTGACATTCTAGTCTCAAGGGAAAAATGTTTATTGATGATTCCTGTCCCCGCTTTAATCGTGGTTTTAGACGTTCCAAAAGAACCAAAAGATTGATCAATGGATCCAAATGGTTTTTCAGAAATATCCTGTGTTTTAATGTTCACACTTGCACCAAATGCCGCAGCACCATTGGAGGATGATCCGACACCGCGTTGAATTTGAATGTTTTCAATGGAAGAAGCTAAATCAGGCATATTGACCCAATAAACTGCGTGAGATTCGGGATCATTGACAGGGATTCCATTGATGGTTACATTGATGCGTGTCGCATCTACCCCTCGAATACGAAGTCCGGTGTACCCTACTCCTGCACCAGCATCTGAAGTTGTCAACAAGGATGGTGTTGCTTCCAAAAGAATCGGAATGTCCTGTCCGAAATTCTTGCGTTCCAATGGATTGATTCTTCGAATTAAGATCTGGGAGGTATTAAAATCGGACAAGCGCGTGGTATTCACATGAATGTCCTCCAAAGTTTTCATTCCAGTGAAAAGAAGGACTTTGACCTCATCCATGGATTGAGCAGAAATCGTCAACGATTGTGGTAAAAAACCCGGCTTTTCGACCATGATTGTATACGTAGAATCCGATGCAGGCAATTGGTTTATCTCAAATTTCCCCTTGGCATCTGAATTAACTTGGACATTTGAATTCAAAACTGAAATTTGAGCCGCTGGAATAACTGCGCCCGTTCGATCTTCCACGACACCATGAATCCTTTGTTGAGTAAAGGCTATGTGACAAACACTTAAAAATAGTAAGCTGGTAATAATTCTTGTTTTCATTTTCTAAAAAATTAAACAAGAACAAGGGGCTAATTCTTGGTGAATAAATAACAATTAGCTCGGTCATCTTCCCTGCGCAGGCATTATCCTACAGGTTCAATGGGTGTAATCTCAGCCTTTCGGCACCCCTTAGAGACGGGACAAAGTTAAGCAAGAAATTAAACGAAAAGTAAAAAGTGAAGATTAATTTAAATTAAGCCTTCCACAATTTTAGCGATTTGAACTGCATTTGTTGCCGCGCCTTTTCTTAAATTGTCCGCTACAATCCATAAATTCAAGGAGTTGGACTGGCTCTCATCTCGTCTGATGCGTCCAACGAACACATCGTCTTTACCTTGAGCGTATTTTGGCATCGGATACGTAAATGTGTCCTGGTTGTCTTGAAGTGTGATGCCAGATGTTTCATGCAGGATTTTCCGAACCTCATCCAATTGAAAGTCTTTTTCAAATTCGATGTTTACCGCCTCTGAATGTCCACCAACAACAGGTACACGTACCGCTGTAGCTGTCACTAAAATGGATGAATCCAAAATTTTCTTGGTTTCGTTGGTCAGTTTCATTTCCTCTTTGGTGTAGCCGTTGGCTTCGAATGCATCACATTGAGGAATGCAATTCTTATCAATTGGGTATTTGTACGCCATTTCGCCTGTTTGACCAGCACGCTCATTTTCCATTTGTTCTACTGCCTTCACGCCCGTTCCTGTAATCGACTGATACGTCGAAACGATCACGCGTTTAATGCCAAAGCGCTTATGTAAAGGTGCCAAAACCATGACCAATTGAATGGTGCTACAATTCGGATTCGCAATGATTTTATCCGCTTTTGTCAATAAATGTCCATTTATTTCGGGTACAATCAACTTTTTTGTTGGATCCATCCGCCATGCAGAGGAATTATCGATGACAACGGTTCCTACTTCGGCGAATTTAGGTGCCCAAAGGGTGGATGTTTCTCCTCCAGCTGAAAAAATAGCAATATCTGGACGCATGTTCACCGCCGTTTGGAGTCCAACAACTTCAAATTCTAATCCACCGAATTCCATTTTTTTTCCAACTGACTTTTCAGATGCAACGGGGATTAACGTGGTAATCGGAAAATTCTGTTCCTTTAAAACTTGCAACATGACATGACCAACCATGCCTGTTGCTCCAACAACTGCTACTTTCATACGTTATTAAGCTATTTGAGCCTGTAAAATTAATATATTTGATAGCTATGAAGTGGAATTACGGAATAATATTCTTTTTTTTCTGGTTGAGTGTACCATTCGTGAATGCTCAAGTCTTGGATGATTTCGCCGACGGGGAATTTTCTAGTAATCCAACATGGACCGGAAACTCCAATGTCTTCATCGTAAATTCTAGTCAACAATTGCAATTAAACAATGTAAACGCGGCCACATCTTATTTAAGCATCCCACATGGGCTTTCAAACTTGCAAAACCACGAATGGCATTTCTGGCTGAAACAAAACTTTTCTCCATCCTCTAGTAATTTCGGTAAAGTGTATTTGAGCGCCGACAACAATGACCTTAACCTCGTGCAGAATGGGTATTATTTGCAATTTGGCGAAGCTAATGCAACAGACGCCATTCGCTTATTCAAACTTGAAAATGGCATTTCTACCCTGCTTTGTTCGGGGATGGATGGTCAAATTGCCAACAGTTTTACCGTTGGAATTAAAGTTGTTTTGACATCAAGTAATGTTTGGGAACTGTATGCCGACCTCAGCGGAGGAATGAACTATGGCCTGCAAGGAAGTTTCACTGATTTAAATGTCCTCACTGGTACAACTTTCGGATATTTGTGCACCTACACCGCCAGCAACGCAACGAAGTTTTTTTTGGACGATGTGTTCATTGGATCCCCTATTTTAGATGTTCAGCCTCCTCAATTGCTACAAGCCACGGCGATTTCTTCCAGTCAAATGGATGCACTCTTTAATGAAGCATTAAGTGCTTCCAGTGCGAATGAGTTGGCCAATTATGCCATTATTCCATTTAATTCGTTCGTATCGGTTCAGCAAGATGCCCTCAATCCAGCTTTGGTTCATTTGAACACCACATTTCCTTTAGTAAACGGGAACACATACACATTATCTACGTCGAACCTATCTGATTTATCAGGAAACATTTCAGCCAATCAGACGGTAAACTTTAATTATTTGATATCTGATACAGCCATTAATGGGGACGTCATCATTTCAGAGTTTTTTCCTGATCCAAGTCCTGTCATTGGTCTACCCGAAGTTGAATACGTAGAAATTTTCAACCATTCTTCCAAAGTTTTTCATTTGTTAGACTGGACCATTAGCGATGGATCTTCCAATGGTACAATAGGTGATTACTGGTTATTGCCGGGTTCCTATCTTGTTCTAACTGCAAACGCCAATATTGGCATGTTTACGAATGTGGCGGGTGTCACCAGTTTTCCCAGTTTAAATAATGCGGGTGATCAACTTATTTTGAGCAATCAAATAGGGACCCAACTAGATCAATTTAATTACACCGATGACTGGTATCAAGACAATAGTAAAAAAGATGGAGGTTATAGCCTTGAACGCATTCTTTTAGATGATCCTTGTTCCAACTACGACAATTGGAAGGCGTCGAATGATTTATCAGGAGGCACTCCAGGAACCATCAACTCCGTTTTTAGTGCTGCTCCAGATCAAAGCAAACCAAGTTTTAGTTCGCTCATTGCCCTGAACCCAAATTTCTTGGAAGTAACTTTTACGGAAGGTATGGATTCTAGTAGTTTATCGAATGCATTCATTTTGACAACACCCAATTTGAGTATTCAGCAAACATATGTTCAGGGAGTGAATGATAATCCGAATGGTCCGCCACAATTAATCATTCAATTTAATGAGAATTTTACGGCCTCCACACCATATGAAATTCAAATAGGACCAGTAAGTGATTGCTGGCAAAACGACACAACGCTTTATGGTCAATTTATCTTGCCAGAGCAGGCCGTAGCGGGCGATATCATCGTTAATGAAATTCTTGCAAACCCCATAAATGGCGGACAAGATTTCATTGAATTATACAATCGCTCATCAAAGGTTATCGATTTAAAGGAATGGCAATTTGCCAATTTTGACAATGACACAGTTGCCAACATGAAAACCATTCCATTCCATTTTATTATAGAACCGATGTCTTATGTTGCCATCAGCGAGGATACCAACTTTCTTCTTCTAAACTATCCAAGTACCATTCCTGGCAGGCTCATTGAAATGGACATGCCTTCGTACAACATAGACTCTGGGACCGTGTATTTATTGAAAGATGGTGAGCAAATAGATCGTGTTTCCTATCACTCGGACTGGCATTTTTCACTGCTCGATAACACAGATGGGGTATCTTTGGAACGTTTGCTACCTGATGCTTTTTCGAATCAGGCAACAAATTGGCATTCGGCCGCTGAATCTATTGGATTTGCAACGCCAGGAAGAATCAACTCACAATTTCAATTCGGAGAAACTACGGAATCCATCAGCCTGCAAAACGACGTTTTTTCACCCGATCTTGATGGATTTGAAGATGTTTTAATGGTGAATTATTCCTTTTCAAAAGCAGGTTTGTTGGGGAAGGCACGGGTCTTTGATGATATCGGTCGAGAGGTAAAAACCATTTTCTCCAATGAATTGTTAGCGACTTCTGGCTTTTTTAGTTGGGACGGTATCATGAACGAACAAGTGAAAGCACCTATTGGAGTTTACATTTTACTTGTAGAAGTTTTTTCGACCGACGGAAGTGTTATTTTAACAAAAAAAATTGCCTTTACAATAGCGGGTAAATTGTAACTTTGTAAAAAACAGCCTATGAAAACGATTCTTTTAAGCCTCAGCCTCATATTCTCATTGAGTTTATTTGCACAGAAGTATACAAACTCGATTGGACTTAGGTTTTCGAATGTTGGTTTTACTCAATTGAATGCAAAACATTTTTTAAATGCCAATAACGCATTGGAAGTGAGTTTAGGAGGGAGTTCCAATTATGTTTGGATTCAAGGGAACTACGAGTGGCATCATGAATTGACCTCAGATTTTGATTATTACGTTGGAATTGGTCCTGGTATGGGCTTGGTTTCTGGAAATCCAATCATGAATAATTCAGCAAATGATAAGTTCATGGTGGGCGCAAATGGTGTCATTGGAACAGAATATAAACTTCCGGATTATCCATTCACCTTCGCATTTGAAACAGGACCTTATTTACAACTCATTCCGAATTTAAGATTGGGATGGAACTTTGGACTTGCCGCGCGTTATGTCCTCCCTTAAAAATTCCCTCTCCCCTGGTTCTAAAAATTGGATTGCCAAATTTTTTCAATTACTAGACAAGGACGTCATCTCCCTTGATTTAGACTTGGTTCAAAGCAACGAGTCAGACATCACCCATTTCATTTCACATAGAACGGGACTCGTTTATGGAAACGCGATGCATTTACTTTTTTCACATGGTTTAGATGCAAATAAATTCACACATGATGAAAAATTAAAATTACTTTTATTTGAGACCTTGTTATTCACCTATTTGAGGAAAAAACAAGGTATTTTTGATCAAGACGCCTTTTTGGAAAGCTTGGTAGACTTTTACGGAACGACACAAGACTCAGGTGTTTTTGCTTGGTTTGACAGGGTATTCAAAGGAAAAGCAGGCCTTGATATAGAAGAAATCCTAGCCCAACGCATTCACGTTAAAAGCACTTTTTTTGGAGCAAATTATTGGTTAAACCACATGTCGAATGCGTTTGTTTTTCTTGACATCGTATTATACCGAGCGTTTTTGGAAGGAAAAATCCATTCATTCAGCAGCCATTACCACGATTATGCGAGTTCACTCATGAACAGTGTCATCTATGCCGCATATGCAGACAATAATGTGGAAGAAAAAGAGCAACGGGTTTTATGGCATTTTTTAGCATCGACAGAACTTGGAAAAGCACACAGAAATCGCTTTGAAAACCGCATATTAACAGGAGTTCCATTAAAAGTTATCAAGCAAGAATTTATCGAAGACAAGCTACTTTCTAAAGTAAGTTACGAGCTAGGTATTTTTCTGATACAGGGAACACATGAACCCACAGAAATAGAATACAAACACTTGAAATCACTGGGTCGTTCGATTGGATTGACCGAAAAAGAAATGCAAGAGTCTATGGAGATGTGTACGGCTTATATGCTTCAAAATCATAATGAAAACCTTGTTTTTCAATCCGAAACTGATAGTGGGTATGTATTCAAATCATTTAGTCAAAAATGGATCCGAATTCTAGGACGAAATAAAGATAAGCTCGTTCAAGAAATGCGTGAGAGCAAAGAACTGATGGCTTTGATTCAGAAATCGAGAAAAGAGGAACTAAGTCCAATGGAAAAAGAGCAAGTTCGCACGCAATTCTTGGATTTAATTAAAACCATGCCCTCCATTGCGTTATTTCTTTTGCCTGGAGGGAGCTTACTTCTCCCTTTAATTCTTAAACTTGTTCCTGAATTAGTGCCTTCCGCGTTCAAGGTAAATGAAATTGAAAAAACAAGCGAAAAAAATGAACTGTAAAATCCATGTATACCTACTAAACGATTTGTATTCTCAAGCATTTGCGGATGAAAATCACGATGGAAATCCATCTATTGACAATGTTAAATACGACTGGGAGGATGAATTATCGATTTCCAGTGATGTAACTGAAGTAACTGAATTAAAAAGCGTTAGTTATCCATTGGCAGGAATCGATGAAAACGAACAGTCCTTTCAATACGACATACCTCACATGCATTTATTTGAAATTCAATCATCAGATGCTCCAAAAGTATATGTTGGCGCCTCCGAAAGCATCATTTCTGAAGCTAAATTCCAGCAAACCGATCAGGGATTTGTCATTGAAATCTTTTTGAAAGATTACGAACCAATGTCGAATCCAACTCCAGGAATATTCATTGCATCAAAATCCTTCCCGAAAGAACTCATTCGCTTATGATTGCATTGAAGAACATTGAACTTAGCTATGCAAAACCGATCATAAAACGGGCTAACCTCAACGTTAAAAAAGGAGAGATTCTTGGACTTGTTGGGAAAAGTGGTGCAGGTAAATCTTCTTTGTTAAAAATCATTGCTGGCCTCATTGATCCAGATAAAGGAGAAGTTTCTTTAGCGGACAAAATTCAACCGCGTGTTCATCAATTATTAATTCCTGGATTCAAACACGTTGCGATGGTCAATCAGGACTTCAAACTCGATGTTTACCATACCGTCGAGGAAAACTTGCGCGAAGTGGTGTTGCACCTTCCGGATCAAAAAAGGGATAAAAGGGTGCAGCAATTGTTGCGGCTATTCGACCTTAAATCCATTTCTTCAACAAAAGCACACCTCATTTCTGGTGGGGAACAACAACGTCTAGCGATTGCAAGAGCAATTGCTGATCAACCGGCCGTATTATTACTAGACGAGCCTTTTGGACACCTTGACGCCAATTTACGCGCACGGCTAACAACTCATTTGATCCGTTTGCGAGAAGAAGAACAGACCACCATTGTTTTGGTTTCTCATGAAGGACAAGATGTTCTGGGGCTTTGTGACTCCATTTGCATCTTAAAAAATGGAACCTTAAGTAAAAAATACAAGCCCGAATTTCTCTATTACCATTATTCCAATGTGCAACAAGCACGGTTATTTGGACCAGTGAACGTGATTCAACAAAACGAAAAGACAGTGCTTTTTAGGCCTGATGAATACCGCATTTCGAGCTCCGAAAATGGGATTCCTGTTGAATTTATGCGCAGTATTTTTGTTGGTGGCTTATACCATAACTATTTTAAAACGGAACAGGGAACAACCATTGTTTTATATCAATTTGAACGATTAAATGACGCCACAAGAATCGAAATCAATAAAAAAACAAGCTAATTTAAAATGGTATTGGGGCCTAATGGCCTTCAAGGAAGCCGTTGTAAGTTATGTGAAAGATGGGGCATTTTACCATGGAGCCGCACTTGCCTATTACACCCTCTTTGCATTTATACCCATCATTTATTTAACCAGTTCGATTTTCGGAAGATTGGTTGGGTCGGAAAACATGAAAGTGATGCTTTCTGATCTGCTTCAAAATCAAATGGGTATGACGGATAGTTCCTCCATTTTAGAGGTGGTCAATGGAATGTCTTTACATAAACCCAGTTTTTTCATGGAAATGATCAGTGTGGCAGTCCTTCTTTATAGTTGCTCTGCCTTTTTTGTTTCTTTAAAACGAAGTTTAAATGAATTTTTTCAGGTCACAAAAAAAAACAGGAAAGAAGAAAATTTATTCATGGACATCATTGGATTTCGCTTCATATCCATGGGACTTCTTGCTGTATTTGCCTTAATCATCATCCTATTCTACTTTGCCCAAGTTTTTATTTTTTCGGCCATCCAAAATTGGAATCAGTACCATAGTGGCATCCTCGATTTTTCGTTAGAAATACTTCAAAACATATTGACGATAGGCAGCAATTTAATAATATTCACACTTATCTTTAAATACATACCTGATGCACAAGTAAAGTGGAATGTGGCATTTAAGGGCGCTGTATTTACTTCTATTTTACTCGTTTTGAGTCAATTCGCCATTAATTATTACCTACACAATTATTTTGTACTCGGGAAAATTGGCATCGCCAACTCCTTATTCGTAACACTCGCTTGGGTGCATTATTCTGCACAAATTGTCTTTCTAGGCGCGAAATTCACTTCGGTAGTTGGAAAAATGACGGGACAGGAGATCAAATAAAATCCTATAATAAAGCTGGCGGCTTGCGGATTTCAATTTTGGCATCTTTGAAAATGGACGAAGTATTCCGGATGCTAAACAGAAAACTTTTGTTTCCTCCAACCGGTACATAATAAAAAGACAAGGCCCAGCAGTGTAAATTTCGATTCAATGAAAAATAAGCGTTGGTTAATCGAAAATCCTGCAAGTTAAAGTTCAAATTACCGGATAAGTTCCACCGTTTCGTTGGGCTAACATCTCCGCTAACAACCAATGTTTGCGCAATATTAGTTTTCGATGGATTAATCGTCGAAATAGCCTGATTGGTGTTGATGGAATAAACGTGTGATAGATTCATCTTCCAAGGAATGTCAAAGTACACTGCACGTTCAGGATGCAGGGCGTAATAATTAAAATCAGCATTCCAATTTTGTTCATTTGCCACTGTAGTGGTGTTGGCTACTTTCTCTCGTGATTTTTTAGGCGCAATCGTAAGCGATGTTGTTAGGTTTGTTGTTAAAAATCGGCCCAATCCTTGATTATTTGTTACAGCATAGGAAGCTGTTGTTTTTCCAGTTGTTGCATTCCATGCGTAAGGACTAAAGGAGGCTCCAGAAACGAAATTCACCCAGTCAGCAGGACTAATTCTTAAGTTTAATCCAATATTAGACAAAGGCATTGTGTCCTTCAAGAAATCATAATTTCCATTAATGGAAAGCTGATCAATCAAACGGATTTTACGGTAACCAGTCAAAGTATCCTTATCCGACTTCACCTTTAGCTCCATTGTGTTATTGATTCCAAAATTCAACAAGGATGCTTTCTGTGCATTTCCTACCGTGTAAATGGATCGTTCATAGGGAGAATATTTGATGTTGCTTTGATTGGCGCCAGCATCCGCTTGTAACCATTCATTTAATTGAGGTACGTACCTAAATCCGATGGAAGGAGTGATCAAATGACGCAATTTTGGTTTGTTCTTTCCAACAAATTGATAGTACGAATAAATCACCGAGGTTACATTCACATTGACGTTCACTTCATGAGCCATCCCAAATTCTTGCAAGGTGTCAATCTTCGTTGCATTTGAGGCAGCATCATAGGATTTTTGAATCTGTTGTAAATTGATTTTATTCCCATAATTAATCGTTGGATTTATTTTAATCGCATTTCCAAATAAACTCGTTGTGGTCTGAATGGTCATGGATTGTGAAATCCCATTCATGAATTGCTGAGAAATCCCATTCAAATCCCCTTTCGATAACAATTGATCGGAGAAATTTGAGCGATTTTGACCCTCGAAATTGTAAGAAATCCCGATTCGTTCAATCGTTTTCTTCCAGTTTTTATCGCTTGTTTTAAAAGCGCTTTTGAATGGAAAAACACGTGTTAAATTAGCCGTTAAAATTGGACTCACCAAGGCAATGTTTTTGGCAATGGAATTTTGACGCATGGAAATTTTCATGCCCATATTGAATGGTTTGCCAGGAAAAGCCCTATTTAAATTGATGTCGGAATTAAAGGAGTTATTGAAATATTCTGGATTGATTGGGTCAAGGTTATTCTTCGTGGTATTATCCGAAATGAAGTTGACGTTCGAAGAAAAACTCCAAAATGGATTCGATTTCGCTTCTTTGCGATGCGACCATTGAATGCTCAACTTATTGTTTTTATTGTTCGTAGGAAATCCATTATTAAATTGCTGGAATCCGAGCGAAATCCTTCCAGAAAAACCATAGCGCTTCGCATAGTCTAGGTCGTTGCGCAGTCCCCAAGATCCTCGGCTATAAACGTTGGCGTATACAGCGGTTTGAAAACGGTCATTGATCGGGAAGAAATAACCCAAATTTTGAATGCCGAAACCATAAGTTGAAATTGGGACAAACTCTGGGAACAATAATCCATTCTTTTTCTGCTCCTTGGTTGGTATAAATGAAAATGGGAGCCCTAGTGGCGTTGGGATTCCATTGATCCATAAATTCATTGGTCCGGTTACAATGCGTTCATTCGGTACAATGACTCCCTTGCTTAACTGAAAATGATAATGCGGCTCGTCTAAATCGCAGGTTGTTAAACGACCTTTCAACAAATGAATCTCATCATTTGGATGTCGTTTCGCTGTTTCCATGTGGAAATAAAACTCATCTTGTTTAATGGCTAATTCCTCTAGAAATCCTTTTTGGGTCTTCGTATTGTACTTTAGCGTATGGCAGGTTACCGATTCTCCACCATCGGTAAATACCGGAAATTCCACTTTATTGCTGTCCTTGTCGTACCAATATTTTGCGGCGATTTCGTTGGCGTCTAAATCCAATAAAATGTATCCAGCGGTAATCAATAAACCCTCCATTTCCACTTTGGCATTTCCAAAAAGGTGGATTTGTTTCTTTTCCATATCATTCCAAATACGCTCGTCGGCGGAATAAGTAATGATGTTGCGCAAACTAGAGTCATTGACATACAAGGTGTTCTGAGCTGTAACCACAGACAAATTGCACATTATTAACAATGTAACGAAGAAAAGTTGTTGTATGTGTGTTCTTTTGGTCAAAGTTGACTCTTAATTTTGTTGTATGCGCAATAAACGTACAAAGCTACCAAAATTCAAGTTGTTTGTGAAAAACGAATTAAAACTACATTTATTTACATGGATGTCTGTTTTTCTTTTATCCTTTCAAGGGTTTGCACAAGGAACACCCAATCATGGCATTAAAACCGTAGTAATCGATGCTGGTCATGGCGGGAAAGATCCAGGATGTCACGGTAGTTTTGCGCATGAGAAAGTTGTTTGCCTCGAAATGGCTTTGAAACTAGGAGCGAAAATTAAAAGTAAATACCCAAACGTTAACGTCATTTACACCCGGACAACCGATGTGTTCGTGGAACTAATCGACCGAGCGAACATAGCCAACAAAGCAAATGCGGACCTATTTATTTGCATCCATGCAAATGCCGGAAGTAGCTCCGCTTACGGAACAGAAACCTACGTCCTTGGATTGCATCGCACAGAGGCTCAACAAAGGGTCATGGAAAGAGAAAACTCCATTATTGCCTTAGAAGATGACAAAGGAGCGAAATACAAAAACTTTGATTTATCCCCCGATGCGATCATTCAATTGCAACTGCAAGGTTCGGTTTACTTGAATCACTCCATCGAATTTGCGGAATATTTACAAAAAGAATTCAAACGAATCGGACGCTATGACCGTGGTGTGAAACAAGCAGGTTTTTTGGTTTTATATAAAACAACCATGCCTAGTGTTTTGATTGAAACGGGTTTTTTACCGAATCCGACCGAAGAAAAATTCATTGGATCTACTGATGGACAAGAGAAAATGGCAGCAGCCATGTTTAAAGCGTTTGAAAATTATAAAAAACAAATAGAAGGAAAAGTGGTGGCAACTGGTCAGGTCGATATGGTCGTGAAACCCACTGACCCCAAACCAAAGGAACCCGTCAAAAATTTAGCTGACTCTTCTGGACTCGTTTTCCGAGTGCAAATTGAAACTTCCGACAAACAAATCGCGATGAATTCATCACGCTTTAAAGGACTTGAAATTTATGAATACGTGGAAAACAACATGTATAAATACTGCACTGGAACCTTTAAAAATGACCTCGCTGGAGCCAAAAACTACAAAAACGAATTGATTGAAAAAGGATTTAATCATGCTTTTGTAGCTGCGTTCATGAACGGAGAGCGAATTAGTATTGAAAAAGCGATTAAATTAGCAGAAAAAAAGTAGTTTGAAGTTCACGAAAGAAATAAAAGCCGCCATCATTGCATTGGCATCTATCGCCGTTTTATACACCGGGATAAACTTTCTGAAAGGAAATAGTTTCCTTGGTGGAGACATCAAATATACAGCGTATTTCCCTAATACTGGGTCGATTATGGTCTCCAGTAATGTTACATTGAACGGTGTGACCGTTGGTAAAGTAACGGCCATAAAATCCATTCCAAATGGTCCGGTAAATAAAAAAGTCAAGATGACCTTCAACATTCAAGAAAAAGACATTCGCCTCCCAAAAGGCACTTTTGTTGAGATTGGCTCTTTAGATTTTATTAATAAAAGTTTAATAATTCACACACCAGCCAATATTTCAAAAGGTTATTACAAGCCAAATAGCGTGATCCCTGGAAAATTGTCGATTGACATGGTTACGCAAGTGAAAGCATATGCCGACCCCATTTCTCAGCGCCTTCAAAAGATGATGGGCTCCATCGATCGAATGGTGATTTCTTTGTCCTCGTTCTGGGATACAACCGCGACATCGGAAATTGAAGGTAGTTTGCTCGAAGTGAAAAACACGATTAAACGTTTGGGCCGAGTGGCAAATGAACTAGAAGGGTTTATTGCTTCTGAACGGAATCAATTTTCTAAGATCATGTCGAATGTCGAATCCATTACCCTAAACATTCGCAAAAGCAATGATGAGCTTTCCAAAATCATCGGAAATACACGTAAAATTACGGACGATTTTGTTAGTGCCGATTTCAAAACTGTTATTTTGGATGCCCAGACAACCATCAAAAAACTGAACCTCGCCTTGGAAGATGTGGAGAACGGTCATGGTACTTTGGGGAAATTGATTCATGACGAAAAATTATACAATGAATTGGTCGAAACGAACAAAGATTTGCAAAACCTCGTGACCGATTTACAAGAAAATCCTAGTCGATACGTGCACTTCTCGGTCTTCGGTAAGAAATCTGAGGGACTTATTCTAAGTGAGAAAGAGGAATTGAAATTCAAAAAGTGGTTGGACACCATCCCAGACTAATTTAAACATTCATGGAAATCGTATTTTTTGCCATTCTTTTAAGCGCGGGACTTGGATTTTTCGCGTACAACGCATGGAAAGTGCGTTACAACATCTTACTTGGACAAGACACCGATCGTTCGGATCAAAAAGGAACGCGCATTAAAACAATGGTTTTGGTCGCTTTTGGTCAAAAGAAAATGTTCTCTCGCCCAATACCGGCATTGTTACACCTTGCTTTATATGTTGCTTTTGTCATTACTCAGATTGAATTAATTGAAATTGCCATTGATGGATTAAGTGGCCATCATCGGTACTTTTATTTCAAATTAGGAGTATTCTATCCATTCATGATCAGTTTCATCGAAATCTTGTCCGTATTGGCTTTCGTTGCAACCCTAGCCTTCTTGATCCGTCGAAATTTATTGAAACTACCGCGTTTTACCATGCGTGAACTAATGGGTTGGCCAACGAAGGATGCCAACCTTATTTTAATCATGGAAATCGTATTGATCTGTTGCATTTTCAGCATGAACGGAGCAGATGAGGTACTTTACAGCAGAGGCGGCTCACATGTGGCGTTTGCGAAAGGACATTTTGATTTTGCCATTTCATCGTGGATGGGTCCCCTTCTCTTTCAAGACTTGAGCATCGATTCCTTGCACATCATTGAACGCATGGGTTGGTGGGGTCATATTTTCATGGTCTTTGCCTTTTTGAACTACCTGCCCTACTCGAAACATTTTCACATTTTGTTGGCTTTTCCTAATACATATTATTCCAATTTGGAGGAAAAAGGGAGATTTAACAACATGGAATCGGTGACAAACGAAGTTAAGTTGATGTTAGATCCGAACGCAGATCCATACGCCGCGCCTGCAAATCCAGAAGAAGCACCGAAACGATTTGGCGCAAAAGATGTGACGGATTTAACTTGGAAAAACCTGCTTGATGCCTACACCTGTACGGAATGTGGAAGGTGTTCATCCTCCTGTCCAGCAAACATGACTGGAAAACTTTTATCCCCAAGAAAAATCATGATGGATACAAGGGATCGTCTGGTGGAAGTTGGAGAAAACTACCGCAAACATGGCAAAGGATACGATGATGGAAAAAGCTTGATTGGCGATTACATCACGGAAGAAGAAATTTGGGCATGTACAAGTTGTAATGCTTGTGTACAAGAATGCCCCGTAAACATTGATCCATTATCCATCATCGTTGATTTACGACGCTACTTGGTGATGGAAGAATCGAAAGTTCCTAGTGAATTAACAGGAATGCTTACAAACATTGAAAACAACGGTGCGCCTTGGCAATTCGCACAAACAGAACGATTAAATTGGGCAAATGAAGAATAATCAAAGTGAGGGAAAGCTCATTGACTTAATGGAAGATGGAAAAAACCTTTCTCCCATTTTACCCGAACACATTAAAAATTATTTGATTGACATCGATGGGACGATTTGTGAGGACATTCCGAATGAAGAGCCTGAGCGAATGGAATTCGCCGTTCTTTTTCCCGATGCCTTAGAAACGGTGAATGATTGGTATGATCAAGGTCACATCATTACATTTTTTACCTCACGATTAGAAGAACACCGTGCGATTACGGAAGCATGGCTTGCGAAACATGGATTTAAATACCATGGAATGATGATGGGCAAACCACGAGGTGGAAATTACCATTGGATTGACAACCACATCGTTCGTGCTACGAGGTATGAAGGTAAATTCACGCATTTAATTGAAAAGAATGTTAACATTCAAGTTTTTGAAAAATAACGATTGATATGAGAGTTCCAACAATGGCCGAAAAAATGGCAACTGGTGAGGTTCCCGAAATACTATTTTGGGTTGGCTGTGCCGGAAGTTTTGACGATCGCGCAAAAAAAATCACCAAAGCAATTGTTAAAATTCTGAATAAATGCCAGGTTGACTTTGCCGTATTAGGTACAGAGGAAAGTTGCACAGGAGATCCGGCAAAACGCGCCGGTAACGAATTCACTTTCCAAATGCAAGCAATGATGAACATTGAGTTGCTGAATGCCTACGAGGTGAAGAAAATTGTGACGGGTTGTCCACATTGTTTCAATACCCTTAAAAATGAATATCCTGAACTTGGAGGAACGTACGAGGTGATTCACCACACTCAACTCATCCAAGACCTCATCAACACCGGAAAACTAAGCATGGAAGGTGGAGATACGTTCAAAGGTAAAAAAATCACCTTCCACGATCCCTGTTATTTGGGACGAGCGAATGATGTATACGAAGCACCGCGTTCGTTGATTGAAAAGTTAGATGCCGAATTGGTTGAAATGAAGCGTTGTAAAACCAATGGACTCTGCTGTGGGGCCGGAGGAGCCCAAATGTTCAAGGAAGCAGAGAAAGGCAACAAGGAAATCAATGTAGAACGCACCGAAGATGCATTAGAAACGAAAGCGGACATCATTGCTACGGGTTGTCCTTTTTGCAATACGATGATGACAGATGGTGTGAAAAACTTCGAAAAAGAAGGCGAAGTAAAAGTGATGGATGTAGCCGAATTAATTGCGAATGCAGCAGACTTATAACATCCCCCAGCACTTCCCTATGGATGCCCGATTGTGGGTATTTGTTGGTGACCGTACGATGTCGGCAACTGAAATTTCGTGGTTGAATGAATCCTTAACTCGATTTGTTTCCAGCTGGCAAACGCACGGAAAAGCATTAGACGCTGTTGGATTCGTACTTCACGACGCTGCGATTGCCATTGTGGCAAATGAGCATGCCGTAAAAGCCTCTGGTTGCTCCATGGATAAAATCAATCACTTCGTGAAAGAAGCAGGTTCACAATTAAACATCGATTTCTTTCAACGAATGAATGTCTTGCGCTCAAACTCCGAAGGAAAGTACGAACTCGCTCGATTTGAGGTGGGTGCGCCTGACATGATTCATTCTGCCATGCAGGAACTTAAAGAAATAGTTTAATTCAATTAATCCTTAATAACTACTCGTCGCTCCGCCAATCTGTTCAATAGGATGCCACGTCGTTTTGATTTCCTGAAAACTGGAAATGTACCGAATTCCTTGATTGCTTTCTTTTGTCCAATCTTCGTCTTTCACCACTACCCTTTTCACATTATCGACGGCTAAAAGTTGTGCCTCTGTGGTCAATCCTTTTCCTGCATTTGAAAGAAATAAAGCATTCACATCCATGTGTTCCGCTAAAGTTGGAAGCATCTCGATGGCAGAACCTGTTAAAATGTTTACGACTCCTGCTGGCAAATCAGAAGTTTCTAGCACTTCGGCAAATGTGATGGCGCACAATGGCAACTGCTCTGAGGCAATAAGTACCGCACTATTTCCACCTGCAATCACTGGCATCAACTGGGAAACCAATCCGATCAATCCACTGCTTTGCTCTGCTAATACTCCAACTACACCGGTAGGTTCAGCAACGGAAAAATTAAAATGTGAGGAGTTCACTGGATTTACGGAGCTCAAAATCTGCTGGTATTTATCGCACCAACCAGCATAATAAACAATGCGTTCAATGCATGATTCGATTTCAATCTTTGAATGTTCAAGGCTCTGTCCTTGCTGCATGAGCTCTTCTACAAATTGTGCTTTGCGTCCTTCCAACATTTCTGCCATTCGATATAAAATCTGTCCACGGTTAAACGCGCTGCGTTCGGACCATGAACCAAATGCTTTTCGTGCCGCTTGCACTGCATTGCGGATGTCCTTTTTGGATGAAAGACAAACGTTTGCTATGGCTTTTCCATCCTGGTCTTTCACGGCATAAAATCGCCCAGACTCCGTACGTGGAAATTGTCCGCCAATATAGATTTTGTATGTTTTCAATATGTTCATGCTAACTTGCTAAAGGTGGTGTTATTTCAAATAAGCTTCTAATCCGTGTAGTCCGCCCTCTCGACCAAAACCACTTTCCTTGTATCCACCAAAAGGTGAAGCTGGATCGAATTTATTATATGTATTTGCCCAAACCACCCCTGCGCGTAGTTTGGATGTTAGGTTAAAGATGCGCGAACCCTTGTCGGTCCAAACTCCTGCGGCAAGTCCGTATGGTGAATTGTTGGCTTTTTGAATGACCTCATCGATCGTTCTAAAGGTTTGAATGGTTAAAACAGGGCCAAAAATCTCTTCTTGCGCAATGACGCTTGACTGTGCGACATTGGTAAAAATCGTTGGTCGACAATAAAATCCTTTTGTCGGAACCTCACATTCCACTTGAAACATTTCGGCTCCTTCCTTTATGCCAATTTGCACATATTTTTCAATCGTTTCTAGCTGTTCTTTGGAGTTTATGGCACCAATGTCCGTATTCTTATCTAGTGGATTTCCAACATACAAACTTTGCATGCGCTGCTTCAATTTTCGCACCAGTTCATCGGCAACTGATTCTTGCACGTACAAGCGTGATCCAGCGCAACAAACATGACCTTGATTAAAGAAAATGCCGTTCACGATTCCCTCTACTGCTTGATCCATTGGTGCATCTTCCAAAACGATATTGGCCGATTTCCCTCCCAATTCAAGACTCACTTTTTTCCTTGTACCTGCAGTGGCTTTTTGAATCAATTTTCCAACAGCTGTTGAACCAGTAAAAGCGATTTTATCGATGTCAGGGTGATTGACAATCGCTGCTCCCGTATCACCGTGTCCGGTCACAATGTTCACCACACCCGGCGGCAAACCTGATTCCTCTATGATTTCCGCTAATTTAAGCGCTGTTAAAGACGTTGTTTCCGCTGGTTTCAACACGACCGTATTTCCCGCTGCTAATGCCGGAGCAATTTTCCAAGCAGCCATCAATAAAGGAAAATTCCAAGGAATGATTTGTCCAGCAACTCCCAGCGATTCTACCGAACGATTTGGAAAAGCATCCTGCAATTTATCCGCCCAACCGGCATAGTAAAAAAAGTGATTGCATGCCAATGGAACATCAATATCCCTCGATTCGCGAATGGGTTTTCCTCCGTCTAATGTTTCAATGACCGCAAATTCCCTCGCACGTTCTTGCATGAGTCGAGCAATTCGAAAAATGTACTTAGCACGATCCGATGCTTTCATTTTCGACCAAACGTCAACATAAGCCCTACGAGCTGCTTTTACGGCTAAGTCAACGTCGGACTCAGATGCCCATGCAATGTCGGCTAATTTCTCTTCATTTGCGGGATTGATGCTAGCGAAATAACGATCAGCATTTGGTTTTACCCACTTCCCATCAATGAAAAGGTCGTATTTTTCTTTCAATTGAATATGCTTTGTTCCTTCCAAAGAAGGCGCATATTCCCATTTATTTGTGTCTTCTGTTTTCATTAATCTAGTGTAAAATAATCAGCAGATTGGTATTTTCCGGTCACTTGTTTCATGTATTGCATAAGTACATCATTTGCCAAGCTACTTGCACCAAAACGAAACCATTCGTTGCTTAGCCAAGCTTCACCCAATATTTCATTCACCATGACTAAATTATGAAGTGCCAATTTTGAGGTCGAAATTCCTCCTGCGGGCTTCATCCCAACCATTTTTCCCGTTCTGTCAAAATGGTCACGAATGGCCATCAGCATAGTATAAGTGACTTGCATGGTTGCCGCCGGTTGAATTTTTCCAGTGGATGTTTTAATGAAATCAGCTCCGGCATGGATGGCAATGTCACTTGCATGTCGAACCTGATCTAAAGTAGCCAATTCACCCGTTTCCAAAATTACTTTTAAGCGTTTTGTACCACAGATTTCTTTGATTGCTGCGATTTCATCAAAGACAAAAGCATGCTCACCCGCCAAGAACTTTCCGCGAGAAATGACCATGTCTATTTCATCCGCTCCTGCTTCAATGGCAAATTTTGTGTCCATTTTTTTCACGTCGAACGGCGCTTGACCAGAGGGAAAAGCAGTGGAAACAGAAGCGATCTTAATCGTGCTATCCTTTAAAGCTTCCTTTGCAATGGGCACCATGCTTGGGTATACACAAACCGCGGCAACCGTTGGTAATCCCGCATAAGCATCATGTAAATGTGCTGCTTTGTAACACATTTGTTTCACTTTATTGGGCGTATCTTTTCCTTCCAAGGTTGTCAAATCAATCATGGACAAAACCATTGACAGTCCTTGTAACTTGGACGCACCTTTTATGCTTCGCGTTTGAAATCGCGCAACGCGTTCTTCCACTCCTACTTTGTCCACACAAGGGGAAATAGGCACTTGAGAAAATAGAGGTTTTTGAGCTGTCATTTTATATTCTTAGCTCAAAAGTAGAAAAAAGAAAGACGTGACTATTTATTCTTCGTCAGAATCGTCATCATCGGATTCAGCATCGTCGAAGGAATCGTCAAAATCGTCGTCTTCTTCCTCTTCTGATTCATCATCCTTGATGTCATCCACTTTATCGAAATCATCCTCAAAATCTTCTTCTTGTTCCGCAACCGGTTTCGCTTTCGGCATGACTTTGTTGACTTTGACCAAATAGATTACTTCGTCAGTTTCCCAAATCAAGGCATCTAAGGTTTCTCCCGTTGGTGTTTTGATGGTCGTCAAATGATTGATGTACCCATCAGGGTAATCCTTGAGAATTTGTTTTTTCTGGTCAATTGATAATTTATCGTAACTGATAATAGCTCTTCTCTTCGACATATTTAGATGAATAATTATATGGCAAAATTAAATTTTTTGTTTTTCCAAGAATCGTTCTCGGGTAAATTATTGAAAATATTTTTTTGATTTGAAAATGAAGGGATTATTAAACTGCTGTTATTGAATAAACAAGCCATCTTTTCGGGCCTGAAAAATTAATCAGAACTTGTGCCTACATTTGCATTCGAATCTATATCTTTATTCCATGTCCAAAACAAAATCAGCTTTTTTCTGTCAAAATTGTGGTCACGAGACCCCGAAATGGTTAGGGAAATGTCCGTCTTGTCAAGAATGGAATACATTTGTGGAGGAAATTCTAGAAAAAACCACCAAACACGTTGTTTCCTTTTCGAAAGAAACGAAGGCGAGTAAACCGCTTTTGATTCAAGAAGTAGAACAAGGAGAGGAAAGCCGCATCACCTTAAAAGATTTTGAATTGAACCGCGTGATGGGCGGCGGGATTGTGTTGGGATCCATTTCCTTGCTGGGCGGTGACCCAGGAATTGGTAAATCAACCCTGCTTTTGCAATTGGCCATCAAAGAGAAACTAAAAGTGCTCTATGTTTCCGGAGAGGAAAGTGATCAGCAAATTCGCATGAGGGCTGAGCGACTTGGATTGGAAAACGATCGATGTTATTTATTGACGGAAACCAATCTTCAACAAATTTTAATTCAAGCAAATGAGGTTCAACCCCAATTATTGGTGATTGACTCCATTCAAACGCTTCACACCAACACGATTGAAAGCTCGCCAGGCAGCGTTGCCCAAGTGCGCGAATGCACATCAAACCTGCTGCGCTTTGCCAAACAAACAAACATTCCAGTCTTCCTGATTGGACATATCACCAAAGACGGAACCATCGCTGGACCAAAAGTTTTGGAACATATGGTGGATACTGTCTTGCAATTTGAAGGAGATCGACACCACATTTATCGCTTGTTGCGGTCCATAAAAAACCGTTTCGGTTCAACGAATGAACTTGGGATTTATTCCATGCAAGGACAAGGTTTGGTTCCTGTAGAGAATCCATCCGAAGTACTCGTTTCTGGAAATGAAGACCTTAGTGGTGTGGCGGTTGCATCCATGGTGGATGGCATACGTCCCATTTTAATTGAAGTTCAAGCCTTAGTGAGTTCCGCAGCTTATGGGACTCCGCAACGTTCATCTACCGGATTTGATGTCAAACGCTTGAACATGTTACTGGCCGTTTTGGAGAAACGTTGTGGTTTCCGTTTGGCGGCGAAAGATGTATTTCTGAACATTGCCGGTGGAATTAAAGTAGACGATCCAGCCATTGATTTAGCAGTTTCCATGGCCATATTATCCTCCAATGCGGATTTAGCCATCCCTAAAACGGTTTCATTTGCTGCTGAAATTGGTTTATCTGGAGAACTTAGGCCAGTAAACCGTTTGGAGCAACGATTATCCGAATTAGAAAAAATGGGATATGAGAAAATCATTGTCTCTTCCTATTCAAAAGGAATTGAAAAAAAACACAAACACATTCAAATCGTGCCCTGTGCAAAAATCGAAGAAGTCGTTCGCGCTGTTTTCGCCTAAATTTATTCAACCATGCCCAGATTAGTCCTAGTACCAACACCCATTGGAAATTTAGAAGACATCACGCTTCGAAGTTTGCGCTACCTGAAAGAAGCAGACTTGTTGTTTGCAGAAGATACGCGTGTCACCCACAAATTATTGAAGCATTTTGAGATCTCCAAAAAAGTGCTGCCCTTTCACGCGCACAATGAACACCGATTTTTAGAAAAAAGCATTGACATCATTGAACAGCAGGAATGTACCGTCCTCGTATCTGATGCCGGCACGCCAGGGATTTCTGATCCGGGATTTCTATTGGTGCGTGCATGTGTCGAACGAGGGATTGAAGTGGAATGCCTCCCTGGTCCAACAGCATTTGTTCCAGCGCTTGTTTCCAGTGGATTTCCCTGCGATAAATTCATTTTTGAAGGATTTTTACCGCATAAAAAAGGTCGTCAAACGCGCTTAAAAATTTTGGCGCAAGAAGCTAGGACAATGGTTTTGTACGAATCGCCTCATCGCCTGATCAAAACCCTTGAGCAGATGCTGGATTTCTTCGAACCCGAACGTCAAGTAGTGGTAGCAAGAGAATTGACCAAGCATTTCGAAACCTATCACCGTGGAAATGTTCAAGAACAATTGGCTTATTTCAAAGCAAATCCACCAAAAGGAGAAATCGTTTTATTAATTAAAGGCTTGGACGACTAAAATCGGTCAATTTCCATTAATTTTGAAAGGTGCAATTTAAAAACGTCATAGGTCAAAGTGAATTGAAAAAAGATTTCATTCGTGAAATCAAACATGGCAAAATTGCGCATGCCCAATTATTTATGGGTCCATTAGGACATGGTGGACTCCCTTTAGCCCTGGCGTTTACGCAATACCTTTTCTGCAAGAATCCAAGCGACACAGATAGTTGTGGGATTTGTCCTTCTTGTTTGAAGGTGCAAGAATTACAGCATCCCGATGTGCATTTTGTGTTTCCTGTTGTTCAGACCTTAAGCCAGGTTTCAGACGGATTCCTAGAAGAATGGCGGGCACAGATCAAAGAAAACCCTTATTTCGACGCTTACTCTTGGACAAAAACAATTGATCCTAAGGAGCGCAAACCAATTATTGGAGGAGAAGAAAGTGGTGAGATCATTCGAAAGTTAAACTTAAAATCGTACGAAGGAGGATTTAAAGTTTTACTGATCTGGCTAGCGGAGGAAATGAATCCCACCTGTTCCAATAAATTGCTGAAAATTCTGGAAGAACCACCAAAAAATACGGTGATCTTCTTGCTTTCCGAAGACCCTTCGAAATTGCTTGCCACCATTCAGTCCCGAACGCAATTTGTTCGAATTCCAAAAATAGAAAGCGAGTATTTGACAAAAGAACTCATGTCTCGTTTTCAACTGGAGAAAAACCAAGCAGAATCAATCGCCGCCTTTTCAGAAGGAGATTTCATAAAGGCCAGTCATTTCTTGAATGATTCGGACAACAAAGGAATTTACCGAGAGCATTTCATTCAATTGATGCGGACCTCATACAAGAAGGATGTATTGGGAATGATGCAATGGGCAGATGGAATGGCAGCAGAAGGAAAAGAAAGGCAAAAACTATTCATCCAGTATGCACTTCATATGTTTAGGCAAAGTTTATTGTCTAATTACATGGGAGATGTATTACTAAGGATTTCAACGGAAGAAGAGCAGTTCTTAAAGAATTTCGCGCCCTTCATATCTGGAAATAACATACGTGAATTCATTGAAACGTTTGACGACGCTCATTATCACATTGACCGTAACGCAAATGCACGCATTCTATTTACTCAGTTGTGTTTTCAAACGATGCGATTCATCCATCAAGCATAATTCGTTTCATTGAAATGATTAACTTTACCTAAAAATAAATTATGGGTTGCTCATCATGCAGTAGTGGCGGTGGAACACCAAATGGGTGCAAGAACAATGGTACTTGCAGTAGCGGTGGATGTAATAAATTAGAAGTGTATGACTGGTTGGCAAATATTGCCTTACCTGCTGGACAATCAATCTATGATATCGTAGAAGTTCGGTTTAAAAATTCTAGAAAAGCATTTTACCGAAATGCTGGAAATTTATCCTTGCACATTGGTGATTTGGTTATTGTAGATACCGCACCAGGATACGACGTTGGTGTTGTTTCAGTTGTTGGAGAACTCGCACGAATTCAAGTGAAAAAGAAGGCTCCGAACTTCAAACCAATGGAGGCAAAAAAGATCATGCGGATTGCCAATCAAGAAGAAATCGATAAATGGATTAAAGGAAGGTCTCTAGAAAAGGATTTGATGATCCAATCTAGAACGCTAGCGATGAACTTAAACCTCGACATGAAAATTTCCGATGTTGAGTACCAAGGTGATTTGAGTAAAGCAACCTTTTACTATACGGCAGAAGGAAGAGTTGATTTTCGTCAACTCATTAAAGACATGGCAGACAAATTCAAGGTAAGAATTGAAATGCGTCAAATTGGATCAAGGCAAGAATCTTCTCGTTTAGGCGGAATTGGTTCTTGTGGAAGGGAATTATGTTGTTCCACTTGGTTAACCGATTTTCGTTCGGTTTCTACCTCAGCTGCACGTTACCAACAACTATCCCTGAATCCACAAAAATTAGCAGGACAATGCGGTAAGTTGAAATGCTGTTTGAATTATGAATTGGACATGTATTTGGATGCCATTAAGTCCTTCCCGAAAACCGACACTAAATTACATACGGAGAAAGGAGATGCTTTTCACATCAAAACAGATGTATTCAAACGCATCATTTGGTTTGCATATCCTGGTGAAACAGGCATTATTGCTTTGAGTCCAGAGCGTGTTGCGGAAATAAAAAAACTCAACAAAGAAGGAGTTAAACCAAAAGATTTACTTGAATTCGTGAAAGTAGAAAAAGTGGTGGAAATTGGCTACCAAAATGTTGTTGGTCAAGACAGTCTGAACCGTTTTGAAAAAAGTTTTGCGAAGAAAAAACGACCGAATAATAAAAAGCGTCCAACTAATTCTGCGCAAGCAACGGCTAATCCTGGAGTTGTAAAACCCAACAATCCTCAAGGAGCGACTTCCCCAAATCCAAACAAGGGTAACAACGGACCGAAAAGACCTCCACATGCTGGGAATCCAAATAAAGGCAACAACCGAAATAATAATCCTCAAGGTAATAAAAATGCAGAGAGCTAGTTTATTGATCGTTTTATGTTTCGCGTTGTATTCGTGTAAAGAAGATTCTTTTTACACGAAATCCTTTGCGTTTTCAGATCAAGTTTGGAATCAAGATGTAAAACCGGTCTTCAAAGTAGACATTCAAGACACCAGCATCCTTTACGACTTCGTCGTAACCGTTCGTACAAGCACGGACTATGCGTACAATAATCTATGGGTTTTTCTCAGTACGAAACCGCCACACGGACAAGAAGTTCGTGAACCATACGAGATCAAAACAACCTACCCCGATGGCAACTGGATTGGTAAAAAAACGGGGACAATCGTTGAACATGAGCTCATCTTCAAGCGAAGAAAAGTTCCGTACAAGGGCATCTACACCTTTACCTTTGAGCAAGCAATCACCATGAAAAAAGTGGATGAAATACTGGACATTTCCATGGAAGTAAAACGAGCGGTAGAGTAAGATGCGTTTCAGACGTTTGACAAAAGAAGAATTGTTTGCTCTGGAAACAGAATTTAAACAATTTTTAATCATTCATGAACTTTATGATGAAGAATGGCGTGCACTCGCTGAGAACGATCCGAATAAAGCCGAACAGTTTATTGAATTGTTTAGTGACCTCGTCTTACATGAAGTTTTTGATGAAGTCTCTTTCCTCGTTCATTTTACGAGTCATTTGGTTTCATTCTTTGATTTAAGAGAATCCGTTCTCAAAGCATATCATATCAAGTACTTAGGACCCGAAACGATTGAAAATGAATCCGATTTAAAAACCATTTTAATGGAACAATTCGATCAAATCGAGTTATTTAAAGGCGAAAAAGCCAGGAATAAGGAAAAAGCGGAAGAGGTTTACGAGTTGATCCGGAAAGGAAGCGAAATTTGCACTGAATCTTTGTTTCAAGAATTCACGAGAATCTTTCAATCCATTAAAAAATAAATGGGAAAGCATCTTTTTTTGCATTTCTCCGTTTATAAACATAAATTTGACTATTAATTGCCTAAACCATTGTCAACTATGAAAGCATTCAAGTTCGCTTTTCTTTCTCTTGCGTTCGTATCACTATTTAGTTCTTGTATTGAACACGAAGTCATTCCACCACCAACAAACAACGTAGATCTTAACGCAAGTTTGGTTGGTTATGTGAATGGGACACAATTTGAATTAACACAAAATGTGAATGGCTACAAAGCAAGTACATCTGATACAGCTGTGGTTCTTACTTCCCCTACTTTATCTAAGGTGATTTATTCTTCAACGATTTATTCTACACAGAACGCACAATCGTTGACCTTGACATTTGGAACATTGGACTATGATGCATCTGCGAATACGGAACCGACTTTAGCCATGTTCAATGATTGGAACATGACCAATTCAGGCATTCCTGTTTTGTTCAAAGACCAAGCGACCATGGTGGCTCAAAGCGTTGATGGCGTTCAAGTGACTTACACCGACAATTCTGGAAAAGTTTGGTACTCTCGTGAGACAGATCCGGGACAAGTTGCAAATTTTACCATTTTGAAACAAGCATCAGATGGAACAGGAGACTATTCCCTATTTGAGGCAACGTTCTCATGTAAAGTTTGGTATGTTGACCCGCAAACAAGCGTTGAGTCATCTTTAGACATTACCAATGCCAAGTACCGCGCTTGGTTTAAAAGGTAGGATATCTGATGAGTGAAGTTCTCAAAATAGCTATTATCGGCGATTATAACTTCACCTACAATTCGCATCATGCGACGAATTTATCATTGGACCACGCCTCGGATTTTCTTGAAATAGAGGTAAATTACTATTGGATAAAGATCAATGAGGCCATTCAACACAAACGTGTTTATTTTGAGCAATTTGATGGCATATGGATTGCACCTGGTCCATTTTTGAATCACTTCTTTCTTAATGGAGTTTTCAAGTTGGTTTTGAAATCAAATGCACCCGTTTTCCTTACAGGAGAAGCCTATAAATATTTCTTCGAGTACTTGATTTCGACCCATCAATTAAATCCATACGGAGAAAAATTAATCTCCGATAATTTAATTGAAGGAAGTCAGTTTGAGCGTGTCACCATTTACCCCAAGACAAAAGAGTTCGAGAAACTTTATGAAAACTGCAATCAAACGGAGTTAAGTTCCTCACGTTTTAGCCTGTATCCTCAACTGATCGATCAATTAAATGGTTATTTAATTGATATTGAAGCTACGAATCAATTTGATGATCCAGAGATTGTTTCCTTGAGAAATCATCCCTTCTTTATCGCTTGTAGTTTTTGCCCACAGATTTCTTCCACAAGAGACTTGCCACATCCAATGATTTACACTTTTTTGAAAATGGCAAAGGAATTGTCCAAATCAGAGTTCAGTCAATTGATTTAGCGCAGAATAATACAGCAAACACCTTACCGATTTTTGAAAAATTTCTTCCAGTAATTTCGCATACCCTACGATTTGCTCCATGTGTTTTTGATCGGTTTTACCCGTTTTAAAATCAATGACGATGATTTCAGATGATTTCACAAACACCTTATCCGGTTTTTTGGATTCATTTTCTCCAGCGATTAAGACCTGTTCGTTGAGTGTTTTCTCAATTCCCAAAAGGTAATTTCCTTCCTCCATTTTTGCCCAAAATGCTTCTGCACATTGTTTCAGCCGATCGATGTTCTTTTGTTCAATCATTCCAGCTTTCGATAATTCCATCATGCAAGCATCAACCTCACTTGCGGAATGACAAACAGACATCAGTAAATGGAAATCATTTCCGAATTGTTTTTCGGTTAATTGCGTTTCATTTTCCTCTTGGAAAACTTTTCTAAAAACGATATCCGGATACCATAAACGCTGACTGAAATCATCCGGTTGATATAAATTTCCATCCGCTGTTCCCTTTTTTTTCTGAGCGCTCACCACACCAATTTGGATTACTCCATCATCAGACATGCCAAGATCCATGGCTAACAATTGGTCGTGCAGCATTTTTCCAAACGCTCCTTTTTCATGATAGTTCATGGCATACAACCTAGATTCTGGCCTGGTCATGCCGACGTAAAACAGGTTCATTTTATCCAGTAAAATCAATTCGTTTTCCTGCTGTGCAAACGCTTCCAACTCCGGTATATGCTGACTTTTCGATGGGAAAGTATAGAGGATTTTATCCCTTATTTGCATTAAAAACTTATTTTGTGAATTCATGGTTGTTTTGAAATCCATGTGTGGCAAAATCACCACTGGAAATTCAAGTCCTTTCGATTTGTGAATGGTCATGATTTTCAACGCAGATTGTGTATCAGGCATCTGCAAAGCAATTTTATCTTTTTGGGCATCGAAATAATCCAAGAAGTGGTGAATATCGGATTGACGCGCCAATTGAAAACCATAAATGACATCCATGAAATGGTGTAAATACGGCTCCAAGGTTTCTTTCCAATTCATCATCTGAATGAATTTCTGCACAAGGTCATACACACTTTCATAGGTGGTAAAAAACTTGGATTCTCCTCCAAAATGGTCCGTTAAAAACCGAGTGTCATTGAAAATGCGCAAAGACTTTCCAGGCTCATTTATTGCCTCAAAATATGACAAGTAATCCGACGTTGTAAATGATGCATGCATGCGGAAAAACAATTCGGCAAAGCGTTTCATTTCCATCGTTTTCTTTGGAGAAGCACGGCGTCTAAGGTATGAGATGATCAATTGAACGCGCAGGTCTTTTGCCACCAGTAACGAATCTTGAGAAACCACTTGGTAATTGCGTTCGGTGAGTCCAATCGCAAGGTCATTCCCGTGCTTGTTTGTTTCCGTTAAAATGCAAATATCACCGGGCTCAAATCCATCGGTTAAACACGCTTCTATGAAACCGATGACTTTTTCCAATTGCGTTTCTGGGTCTATTTTTTCAGCAACTGATTCTATGTGAACGAACCCATTTTTCGCCTGCTGAGGCTGTTGTTTTAGTCCTTTATAAAAATGGGACATTGTAGCTGGTAAACACTGAGCAAGGCCCTCAAAAAGCTGGTTATTAAACTCCACGATTTCCTTCGCTGAACGGTAATTGGAAAACAAATCCCTTTTTGCTCCACGACTTTCTAGAAGTTTGCTTTTTTGAGCAATACTCGCATCATTTTCAGGATTAAAGATGGCTGGTAAGCTCACAAATTGTTCCGCAAGACCATTGTTAAATCGATAGATGGATTGCTTGGCATCACCAACGATCAAATTCCAGCGATTGTGGGCCAATGATTCCATCATTAACGGAATTAAATTGAGCCATTGCAAGCGTGAAGTATCTTGAAATTCATCCAAAAGGAAATGTTCAAAACGCACACCTAAACGTTCGTAGATATAGGGTGCTTCTTCGTCTCTAACCAGTTTGCTGATTAATTTATTGAATTCAGAAATCCGAATGAGTTGCTCCTCATTCATCATGCTATTTAATTGATTTCCGACATGTTGCAATAATGCCATGTTAAAGAAATTCTTACGGTAAAGTTCGATCAAGTTGTATGAAGCTAAATCCCTTCGATAGCGTTCATTCAAACGCACGACATCGTGTTTTAAGCTCGTTGGGATGTCCAACTTAGAACCTTCCTCCATGAGGTCCATGAATTGATTGGGGAACAAATTCACCTTATCTGAACTGATCAAAGGGAATTCATTTACTACATTTAACTTCGTAAAGTTTTTTATTGTTCTCGATTTAAGAGGGACATCCTTTTCATTCAACCCCAAATGAAAGAATGCATCGTGCACACTTTTCGCTTCAGCTAGAAATGCAGATAGGATTTGATTTCGGTCTTCAAACAAGCGTTTATAATTGCCTTTCGTCAATTCAAGTCCTAACAACTCCTGTATTTTCTCCGAATTTTTCTCTTGGCTCAGCATAGAGGAAAATTGAATCAATTGCGACCTAAAATTCCAACTATTGCCATCCTCTAGGTTTGCTTTCGCATATTGGTACATCCAATCGCTTAGGTCCTCTGAACCTGGTGTGCCTAATTGATTCATTAATAAATCGACAACGTCTTCGGTGACTTGTTTTTCATTTAAAATGACCTCGAAGTCCGCGGGTAGATCTAGGTCCCTAGAAAAAGATCGAATCAAGCGCAAATTAAATTTATCAATCGTTGACACATGAAAATCTTCGTAAGCATGTAAAATACCTTCCAAGGCTAAACGACTTCTTTTTGCCAATTCTTCATTGGTTAAACCCGTTTGTCGTGCCAAATCAGTTTTCATATTGACAACCTTGGAATTCCCGGCATCTTCGTGTGCAATGCCATATAAAGTCGATAGAATGCGCTCTTTCATCTCACTTGCCGCTTTATTCGTAAAGGTCATCGCGACAATGTTCTTGTATTTTCTTTTGTAGTTCGAATCCATCAAAAGGATGCTCAAGTATTCAAGGACCAATTGATGCGTTTTACCTGATCCTGCGGAAGCACTTAATATACTGAGTGGATGGATATTTCGATCAATTGTTTGCATAGTTGAAGCTGATTTGACGAGCAAAAAATGGTTTTGAGTATTTTTTAAAATTAACAACAAAATTTGATTGATTTGGGTTAAATTTGTTTAATGAAAAAAATGACCCTTTTATTCTCTATGGCCTTATTGATTTGGGCTTGTGATCCAGAGAAACCGAAACCAGTAGACCCTGTCCCTGAAAAGGTCAAGGTTACATTGACTCCTGTGTATGGTTCTCAAACCTTTTACATGGATTCCGTTTATACGACGGCAGAAGGTTACAAGGTGAAATTCACCGAAGTAACGTGTTATTTTTCCCTCTTAAAAAATGGATCAAATGACTTGCTTCAAGCGGCTTTATTCAATTTTCGGGAAAACGGGAACGTTATTGTTAACCAAAATGGAGACCATACAAAATTTTCAAGCCTTCAAGGAAAAATTGGCGTTGATTCCAGTTTAAATCACCTGGATCCTTCCGCATTTCCAAATGAAAGTCCTTTGAATATCAGCAATGCAGGACCCATGCATTGGGGTTGGAACCCAGGCTATATCTTTGTGAACCTTGAAGGAAAAGTAGATACCATCGTGGATGCTGTAAACAACCTCGACCTTAGTTTTAGTTTTCACATCGGAACGGATGATTATTTACAATCCTTTGATTTCCCTAATGTAACTTGGCAAGATAAAGGAAATCATGTTTGGGAACTTCCCTTAAAATTAGATTTGTCGAACTTCCTGGCAAATCCAAATTCACCAATCAATTTAAAAACCGAACACCTCACACACACCGGTGCTGGACAAGAAACATTAACGCAAAAAGTCATACAAAACTTTAAAAATGCTTTAACCGTCTATTGATGAAGTTCATTCTAATTCTTTCTTTCCTTTTCATCTTCGTTTCCTGTCGAAAGGACAAGGCAGATTATAACCCTACGCCTTATCAATTAGAAATTCCTTCTCATTTTCCAGATATGATCATCCCTTCGGATAATCCAATGACAAAGGAAGGAGTGGAACTTGGGCGCTATCTTTTTTACGAAAAACAGTTGAGTGGTGATAATTCCATGAATTGCGCCACATGTCACATGCCTGAGCACGCCTTTTCTGACCCAAATAAATACTCCGTTGGAATTGATGGCATTTCCGGAAATCGTCAATCCATGGCCTTGATCAATTTAGGTTGGGAGAGCTTTTTCTTTTGGGATGGACGTAAAACCACCCTTGAAAATCAAATTTTAGAACCCGTTGAGAATCCTATTGAAATGCATCAGTCGTGGAAAAATACGGTGAAGAAATTAAACGCTGATGTGACTTACCGTAATCGTTTCTTTAAAGCATTTGGTGAGGAAGGGGTAGACTCCATCAAAGCAACGAAAGCCATTGCTCAATTTATTCGTACGATGATTTCGAGTGAATCGAAATACGATGTCATGTATAAATTTGAGAATAACCTTTCACTTACGGCATCTGAACAAGCCGTATTAGCCACCATTGATTTGGAGGAATGGGCAGGATATGATTTGTTTAAAAGCCTGAATGGAGCAGATTGTTTTCATTGCCACAATGGACCATTGATGCGGGTAAAAAAATTCAGTAACAATGGACTGGATGCTACGTTTAGTGATTTGGGAAGAGGAGCAGTTACCCAAAACCCAGAGGATTATGGGAAATTCAAGGTGACGAGCTTACGAAACATTGCCTTAACAGCTCCATACATGCACGACGGAAGGTTTGCGACCTTGGATGAAGTGATTGAACATTACTCAAGTGGCATTCACACGAGTCCTACCATTGATCCTTTAATAGAATTTGCCAACCAAGGAGGAGTTCAACTGGATGCCCAAGAAAAATATTTGTTAAAGAAATTTCTTTTAACCCTAAGCGACTATCATTTCATCACAAATCCAAAATTTAAAGATCCAAATTAATGGGAGAAAGTACGAGACTGACAACAGAGGAGAAGGCATTAAAAATCAACCTAACACCAGATATTTACGGGTGTTTTGCTGAAATTGGTGCAGGTCAAGAAGTGGCAGCGAATTTTTTCAAAGCCGGAGGGAGTTCTGGAACGATTGCTTACACACAGTCAGCATATGACATGAAGGTTTCGGATTCGATGTACGGTGAAACCATTCGCTATGTATGCGAGGAGCGCCTTACGACGATGCTTGAAACGGAGTTCATGCATTTGCAAGATATTTTGCCAATCAAAAACAAGGAATCTCGATTTTTCGCTTTTTGTAACACTGTAGAATCGTTAAATTACCACAAAACCAATCAAGGACAAGGATGGGTTGGAATGCGTTTCCAACTCGGAGTTGATAAAAAACCGAATACAGTTATTTTGCACATAAAAATGCACGATAATAGCCATAAGGCTCAGCAAGAAGCACTTGGTATATTAGGTGTTAACTTGGTTTATGCGTGCTACTTTCAATCAAACGACATTGATGATTTCATCAACGGAATTGTGCAACGCCTTCCAAGAGACCGAATGGAAATTGACATGCTGCGGATTTCAGGGCCAGATTTCGAAGAAATGGACAACCGAATCATTGCCTTAAATTTGGTTCGGAGGGGCATTACCAATGCAACGATGTTCGATTTAGCAAAGAATGTCATGCAGCCTTCTACCGCCTTGTATAAAAAGAACATCCTGTTAATGCGCGGACGTTTCCGTCCGGTTACGAAGGTTCACATTGACATGATTGAAAAGGCCCGGAAGGAATTTTTAAAGGAAAATCGGGTGAAAGAAAAGGACTTGGAAGTTGTATTTGAACTCACCTTGAAGGACTTAACTGCTGACGGGAAAATTTCTGATAAAGACTTCCTAGACCGTGCTGAATTACTCGGTTCTTTGGGATATACGGTGATGATTTCAAACTACTTGAAACATTATAAAATGCTCGAATATTTGTCGGCCATTGCGAAAGGAAACCTAGTTGGAGTCATCATGGGCGTGTACAATTTACACATCATCTTTGACGAAAAGTACTATGATAATTTACCTGGCGGGCTACTAGAAGCATTTGGCAGAGGATTTGGACATAATGTGAAGCTCTATGTTTATCCGGCAATTAACGTAGAAACGGGTGAATTATACGGCTTAAATAACATCAAACTTCCGGAAAACTTGACCGGTTTACTCACTTACATGCAAGCAAATGACAAGATTGCTGCCATTCCAGAATACAACGAACGCTTGCTCCACATCCTTTCAGATGACGTGCTGAGTAAAATCAAAGCCAGTGCTGCAAGCTGGGAAGATGATGTTCCTTACGAAGTTGTTCAGGCCATTAAGTTCTTTGAACTGTTTGGGTATCAGAAAAAAGAAGTCTTGAACTAATGCCTCACATTAAAAATGCCTTGATTCGTTTTCGCATCATCGATAGGATGTTGCGCAACAAGTACAAGCCATTTCCGAGTAAACAAGAATTAAGAGCGGCATGTGAAGAATCACTTTATGGTGCGGATTCCGGAGATAACATCTGTGATTCTACGATTGAAAAGGACATGTTTAACATGAAGATGGAACACGATGCTCCCATTAAATATTCCAAACTTCACAAGGGATATTATTACGAGGATCCTCAGTTCAGCATCAACGACATCCCCTTATCGGAAGACGAATTAAGTTCGATCAAATTTGCCGTTAAAACCTTGCAGCAATTCAAAGAGGTGCCCTTTTTTCAGCAATTTGGAAATGCCATTGATAAAATTGTTGACCGCGTTTCTATTGGAGGAAATCCGGAAGACGAAGACATTCAAAAATACGTGCAATTTGAATCGGTCGTTTCCAGTGGAGGGAATGAATTTCTCCCACTTATTTTGGAGGCGATTCGAGCTAAAAAAATGCTTTGGTTCATCTATGCCAGTTTTGTGGCAGGCGTAGAAAAACCAAGAAAAGTATCCCCTTTGTTTTTAAAAGAATACCGAAACAGGTGGTATTTAATCTGCTTTGACAAGTTAAAAAACGACATCATCACTTACGCTTTGGACCGAATGCAAGAACCAAAAGTATTGGAAGATGAAGCGAGTCTGCCCATAGATTTTCAAGCTGAACAATATTTTCAAGACACCATTGGAATTACCTCTTACAAGGGTCAAGCTGAACGCATCGTCTTAAAGGCGAATCATGTTGCGGCGAAATACATCGCATCTCAACCCTTTCATCAATCTCAAATACGCTTGAATGAAAGCGCAGAATTTAGTATGTTTGAATTAACGGTGTTGGTATCAGAAGAATTCATCCGTAATTTACTTGGGTACGCTGGGGAAATAGAGGTGCTTGAACCACTTAGTTTGCGCAGTTCCATGGCAGAACGCGCCAAGCAGTTAAATGGGATTTATCAATCAAAATAAGTATGCAATTTTAACCATAAAAAAATGGAAATTCTCAAAGAAATAAACAATGGAGTTTGTCGGATCACGTTAAATCGCCCTTCCGTCTTCAATTCATTTAATAAAATAATGGCCATGCAATTGCAAGAAGTTCTTGACGATTGTAGTGTCAATCCGGAAATTCGAGCAATCCTCCTTACGGGAGAGGGAAAAGCATTTTGTGCCGGACAAGACTTAGCAGAAGCCATTGATCCCGAAGGACCAGAATTGAAATCAATTGTAAGAGACCATTACAATCCGATCATCATCAAAATTAGGGAACTTGAAAAACCAGTAATCGCCGCAGTAAATGGTGTAGCGGCAGGAGCAGGAGCAAATATTGCATTGGCCTGTGACATTGTCATTGCCAAAAAATCCGCTTCTTTTATTCAAGCATTCTCAAAAATTGGATTGATCCCTGATTCAGGAGGAACGTATTTCCTTCCGCGTTTAATTGGCATGCAAAAGGCCATCGCGTTGATGATGACAGGTGAGAAAGTCTCCGCAGACGAGGCTGAACGAATGAACATGATTTACAAAGTGTATGAAGAGGAGCAATTTGAAGAGGAAGCATTGAAACTCGCAGAGAACTTGGCTTCCATGCCTACTCGTGGATTAGGACTGACAAAAAAAGCAGTGAATTTAGGGCTGTTCAACTCCTTAGAAGATCAATTGGATTTAGAAGAACAATTGCAAACAGAGGCAGGTGAGACAGATGATTTTACGGAAGGTGTGAATGCTTTTATTCAAAAACGTCCCGCAATATTTAAAGGAAGATGAGTAAAATAATTGGAGTAATTGGAGCGGGAACCATGGGTTCTGGTATCGCTCAGGTCGCCGCGCAATGTGGTCATTCGGTGTTTTTAATGGATGCCAATGTTGAGCAATTGGATCGTGCAAAAACGGGCGTTTCCAAATCCTTGGAAAAATTAGTGGAAAAAGGGAAATTCACGTCTGAACAAAGAACGAACATTGAGTCGAACATACACTATGTCGCACAATTGGAAGGGCTTTCATCATGCGATTTAATCATCGAGGCAATCGTAGAGAAAATGGAAGTCAAACACAGCGTTTTTTCTGCATTGGAGAAGATCGTGTCAGCAGATTGTATTTTGGCTAGTAATACCTCTTCCCTATCGATTGCATCCATCGGATCTTCCTTAACAAAAGCAGACCGTGTCATTGGAATTCACTTTTTCAATCCAGCGACGATTATGCCTTTGGTAGAAATCATACCAGCCGTTCAAACCAATGCACAGACACTGGAAACATCGGTAGAATTAATCAAAAGCTGGGGGAAAACCGTTGTTGTTTGCAAAGACACTCCCGGATTCATCGTGAACCGAGTTGCACGTCCATTTTACGGGGAAGCGCTGCGTATTTACGAAGAAGGAATCGCAGATTTTGCGACCATTGATTGGGCCATGACCGAGTTTGGCGGATTCAAAATGGGTCCATTCACCTTAATGGATTACATTGGAAACGACGTCAATTACGCCGTAACAGAATCCGTTTTTCAAGCATTCTACTACGACCCACGATTCAAACCTTCTTTCACCCAAAAACGACACAGCGAAGCCGGATTTTACGGAAGAAAAACAGGACGAGGGTTTTATAATTATGCGGAAAATGCCGAGGCACTCACTGCGACGAAGGATGATAGCATCGGGAAAATGATTTTTGAACGCGTGCTTGTCATGTTGATAAATGAAGCGATTGATGCCGTTTTTATGCAAGTTGCTTCGGTGAAGGATGTAGACTTAGCCATGACGAAAGGAGTAAACTACCCCAAAGGATTATTGATGTGGGCAGATGAGCTAGGACTGGATTGGGTTTTAGCAAAATTGACTGAACTATTCAATGAATATGGAGAGGACCGTTATCGTCCAAATGCCCTTTTGAAAAGAATGGTGAAAACCGGGAATAAATTTTATGCATAGTGAATGCTTAAACACTTTACATTCCCACTGAATATTGTTATTTTTGCACTCTAAAATATATTAAATGGCTTACTTATTTACATCAGAATCCGTTTCTGAAGGTCACCCAGATAAAGTTTCAGATCAAATTTCTGATGCATTAATTGATCATTTCATGGCATTTGATCCAAGCTCTAAAGTAGCTTGTGAAACACTTGTGACTACTGGACAAGTTGTTCTTGCAGGTGAGGTTAAATCAACTTCATATCTGGATGTTCAAGCAATTGCACGTGAAACGATTCGTCAAATTGGCTACACGAAGTCAGAATACATGTTCGATGCGAATTCTTGTGGGATTTTCTCCGCTTTGCACGAGCAGTCTGCTGATATCAACCAAGGAGTTGAGCGTTCTAATCCAGAAGATCAAGGTGCTGGTGACCAAGGAATGATGTTTGGTTATGCAACCATTGAAACAGATAACTACATGCCATTGGCATTGGATCTTGCACATAAAATTTTGCAAGAGCTGTCCTATATTCGCAACAATGAATCTGCGTTGATTCCTTATTTGCGCCCAGATGCGAAATCACAAGTAACGATTGAGTATTCTGATGATAACGTTCCTCAACGCATTGATACCATCGTTGTATCAACACAGCACGACGATTTTGATTCAGAAGCAACCATGTTGGCGAAAATCAAAAAGGACATCATCGAAATCGTTATTCCACGTGTGAAAGCGAAATTAACGCCCGCTTTACAAGGCTTGTTTAATGATGCCATTACGTACCACATTAATCCAACAGGAAAATTCGTGATCGGTGGACCTCACGGAGATACCGGCTTAACTGGACGTAAAATCATCGTAGACACCTATGGAGGAAAAGGCGCTCACGGTGGTGGAGCATTTTCTGGAAAAGATCCATCTAAAGTTGACCGTTCGGCAGCATATGCTACGCGTCACATTGCGAAAAATGTCGTTGCAGCAGGTTTATGTGACGAAATCCTTGTTCAAGTTTCTTACGCGATTGGTGTTGCTAAACCATGTGGGCTCTATGTAAACACTTACGGAACATCTAAGGTAAATATGACCGACGGGGAAATTGCTGAGAAAATAAGTGAGATCTTCGACATGCGTCCATACTTTATCGAGCAACGTTTGAAATTGAGAAATCCAATTTACCAAGAAACGGCTGCTTACGGGCACATGGGACGTAAAAACGAAATCGTAACGAAAACGTTTAAAGCACCAGATGGATCAACCATTTCTCGTGAAGTAGAATTATTCACTTGGGAGAAATTAGATTACGTGGATAAAGTAAAAGCTGCATTCAGCTTATAAAATATAAAATCCCGGTTCACTGAATCGGGATTTTTTTTCGAATAAAACAATTGATATGTCAACTTTCAGAACCATTTGGACAACCGAAGACCGATACATTGAAGTCATAGATCAACGTGTCTTGCCGCACGAATTGGTCCATGTTAAATTAATGAACTACCGCGATGCAGATTTAGCCATTCGCAGCATGACTGTTCGTGGAGCACCACTCATTGGAGCAACTGCGGCATATGGAATTTACCTAGCCGTGCGTGAATTAATCGAAGAACAACGCGATGGCGCATTTCTAGATGAAGCATTCGAGGTATTAAGAGCCTCGCGTCCAACAGCTGTTAATTTATTCTGGGCTTTAGATCGCATGCGTGCTGCCTTAGATGACGCGGATGATTTTCTTCAAACCGCATGGGAAGAAGCTGGTCGCATCGTTGAAGAAGACATCGAGACGTGTCGCATGATTGGTGTGCATGGCTTGCCCATTATTGAGGCATTGTCGAAAGCAAAAAAAGGAGAAACGGTGAACATTTTGACGCATTGCAATGCTGGAATGCTTGGATGCATCGAGTGGGGAACAATTACTTCCCCTATTTACCAAGCGAAAGAAAAAGGAATCAAGGTTCATGTTTGGGTGGATGAAACACGTCCGCGCAACCAAGGTTCAAACTTGACCGCATATGAATTAACGAGACACGGAATCGAGCATACCCTAATCGTTGACAATACAGGCGGACACTTAATGCAACACGGCATGGTGGACATGGTCATTGTGGGAACGGATCGAACCACAAGAAATGGCGATGTTGCCAATAAAATTGGAACGTATTTGAAAGCGTTGGCTGCAAAGGACAATGAAATTCCGTTCTACGTGGCATTGCCTTCTACGACGTTAGACATGACTATTCGCGACGGATTGACTGAGATTCCAATTGAGGAACGTGATCAAAACGAAGTGAAATACATTCAAGGGAAACGTAGTGATGGTCAAATTGACTCGGTGTTGATTTGTCCAGAAACAACAAAGGCTGCTAATTACGGTTTTGATGTAACGCCAGCTCGATTAGTGACGGCACTCATCACAGAACGTGGAATTTGTCCAGCAAATGAAGCAGGAATATTGTCACTTTTCCCCGAATACAACGAAGCATGAAAATCTTAATCGTTCTTTTCGTATTTCTTTCGAGTGTTTCTTTTGGACAATTGGAGGGTGTTTGGCATAGTTCCTTTAAAGTAGCTGGAAAGTCCTTTTTAATGGATTTGGACATCAAAGGAATTGGCCGAGATGGATCTGTAGTAGCATCTTTTCCAGATCAACCACAGATCAAGCCTCAAGAAATGGAAGTATATTCTCTTTTTATCGATAGTTTATATTTCCGTTGGGACCGAATTGGACTCAGTTTTGCTGGTAAGTTAAAAAACGACAGTCTGAAAGGAATCATGAAACAAAGTGGACTTGAATGGAATGTTATTTTTACTAAAACGAAACAAGCTCGCCTGGAAGTTTCCGGTCGCCCACAAGATCCAGTTGGTCCATTTTCTTACGAGCAAAAGGAACTGGAAATCAAGAATAAAAACATAAAAATAGCTGGAACACTCACATTACCAAAAGAGACTAATTTTCCAATAGTCATTTTAGTGTCCGGTTCGGGTCAACAAGACAGAGATTGTGAACTGATGGGACATAAACCATTTTGGGTACTTGCCGATTACCTCAGTAAAAATGGAGTTGGAGTTTTTCGTTATGATGATCGAGGCATTGGAAACAGTACGGGCGAATTTGGCTCGTCAACTGAAACGAATTTCACCAGTGATGTATTGGCTATTTTTGCCACGTTAAAGAAAAAATATCCTGGACATCCCATTGGGATTTATGGTCACTCCGAGGGTGGAATGATTGGGCTTCGAGCAGCAGCACAAGAAAAAGAAATTAGATTCTTAATTGAATCTGCGTCAGTTGGAACGAATGGGAAAGATGTTTTGGTGAATCAACAATACGATATTCCCATTGCTTCAGGAATGAGTGAAGAGGAAGCAAAATGGAATGCTCGATTGTTTGAAGAGGCAGCAACCATTGTTTTAAAAAAAGAAACGGTTTCTTTCCTGAAGGATTACGAAAATTGGTTGGGTACTGTTTGGGAGAAACTTCCTTCCTCTTTCAAAGAAGACAAATCGATGAATGACATGGCCACAGAAATGAGTGTCTTCATCAACAGTGACTGGGCAAAAGAATTTCTCAGTTACCAAGCGGCTGTTTACCTTAAACGAGTGGATCTACCCATGCTTATTCTCAACGGAAAAAAAGACATTCAAGTGCGCTGGGATGAAAGTCAATTTGGGTTTAAACAACACATGACAACTGGGGCTTTGGAACGTTCAAAATTCATTGCATACGAAGATTTAAATCATTTATTACAACCTTGCATCAAATGTGACATCATCGAATACGCTTCCATTGAAACATCAATGAGTCCATTGGTGATGGCAGATATACTCACTTGGATAAACACATTAAAATGAACGAAAAATCAGTAGTTCTTGTTGGTGCAACAGGATTAATAGGAAACGCACTTTTACACGAGTTGATTCCATCCGACCTTGCTGAAATTCGCATTTTTGTTCGACGATCCATACCGGGTCTTCCCAAAAAAGTAAAACAGATCATCACCGACTTTAGTGACCTCTCTTCACTAAAAGAAGAACTTGTAGGAGATGTCATTTATTGTTGTGTGGGCACCACCCGAAAAAAAACACCAGACTTAAACGACTACCGTAAAATTGATTTTGACATTAACATCCAAATGGCGAAGATGGCCAAAGAAAATGGCTTTCAAACGGTGCATTTAATTAGTGCGATTGGAGCATCTACCTCTTCACGCATTTTCTATTCAAAATTGAAGGGTGAAATCGAGGAAGCACTGAAAGATTTATCGTTCCCAAATTGCTACATCTACCAACCCTCTATTTTAATTGGTGCGAGGACAGAATCGCGTCCCATGGAATATTTGTCACAAAGACTTTCTCCTATCATTGATTTGTTTTTAAAGGGCCCACTGAAGGATTACCATAGCATTTCTGCCAAACGAATAGCAAAGTCAATTGCTCGGAATTTAGGCAAGGAAAAACCGGGAATACACATTCAGCGCTATGCTGAAATAATGAGTGGAATCCGTTAAAAACAAAAGCCACCTATGGAAGTGGCTTTTATCTACTGAATAAGGAGGAAATTAACTGTTTACTAAACCCATGCTCTGCATCCTCTTTCTTGTGAAATTTTAACGGTCGATTGATTGACTTGTTTTTTATTCAGTATCACTATTTACTATTCGTTCCTTTGAACAAAACAAAGGTGCACAACAATGATCCATATAGAAATGAGTCAAATCATCTTAAAACCTGATAGATGTCACTAAAGTGTTAGTACTTATTTTTTTTGAAGCCGTGATTTCACGCCAACGACATTTGGCAGCCTCCAAAAATGCGTATTTGAATCACTTTCCCAAGTGTCTGACACCCAACTTCCGACCTTTTCGATGTGATGTTGGTTTACGTGAATCAGCAAACTGGTTTCTGGTCCACCCTCCAGGTAAATGGCATTCCTGATGCCATAAGGCATATCCAACATGAACTGAATCATTTGGTTGTGAGTATAAGGCGAACGGCAAAAGATGATATAGAATTTTTTATCCGCTCCTTCTGCGGCGATGATCATGCTACACGATTGGATTTTCTTCTTCCAAAACATGGGTTGTCCATTGCAATCAATCATACGCAGACCTTGAGCATACGAATTAAATTCATGATTCATCTTGGAAAAATTCTCACAAGTTAAATCCAATACTTCGATGTTTTCACGATGGGGAACATTCGGCTTCATAGCCATCATTAAATTAAAATCCTTCAATATTTCCGGATTGTTTACGTGTTCACCCGTTTTTAAAAAGGCACGGCTCATTAAGGTATTTTCTTGGCTATACATGCCTGCATTAAAAGCAACTTTCAGTTGGAAATTATCTACCCATTCGTGCACGCTTCTTGGAATACTATCCACGTTAGTTGCACTAAACACATCAAATTCAAAAAAGTCACGGTCAAAACGCAAAATCGAAATTTTAGAATCACCAATTTGCGATTTTATAGGGGCCGAAACTTCGCGGTATTCCATGCCATCTGTAAGCGTAACCCAATTCGAATAGTTGACTTTCTTTTCTTTTACAATGGGTTTACTGGGGTTCGAGCAAGATGCTAAAAACATGGCAAACATGAATAGCCCTAACATGCCAAATTGGTAAGAAGAGAAGCGAAAAGCGTTTGGTTGATTCATCAAATTTGGGTTAAAACGTTTAAATTAATAACTAAGATGGAAACGTCAAGCGAAGTTTCATAATTTTTAATGTGACTCCCTCAATTAATTTTTAAGTTTTTAACAATCAAGCGCTGAGAACAAGATGGCATTCGCTCCTTTCTTGCCATTCAAATGCTTTATTTTGTGTAAAATAAACATTATGAAAACACTTGCTATTTCCATTTTTATACTTGTAACGGGAGTATCCTTTTCGCAATCAAAAGTTAGCTTTTTCAAACGGGTGAATTCTTCTCGTATGGTAGAAAGAGGTATTGAGCAATATAATTTTGGTGGTACGAGCGATGCCTACATGACTTTCAAGCAAGCTTGTGTATACAATCCTTATTCAGCTAAAGCATTTTACTACCTTGCCACTGTTGAATTTGAATTGAACAGTTATTACGAAGCCGAAAGCCATGTGACAAGCGCCTTGCGTTTTGCGGACAAAAAAATAAGCAGTGATGTGCATTTACTGGCGGGACAAATCCATCATAACTTGAATCATTTAGATTCCGCTGTTTATCATTACCAGGTTTGCACAGAGCTTTTGGGAGAAAAAACAGCCAAAGAATTCGGACTTCAAACGCTCATCGAACAGATTAAATTTGCCAAAAGCGAACAACAGAAAGGGATTGTTTCTCTCCGAAATCCAATCAACGAAATCAATACAAAATACGATGAATACGCGCCCATCCTCATCCAAAATGGACAAGCACTTTATTTCACCGCAAAAAACCCAGATGCAAAAGGAGACAATGTCAATCCTGAGGATCAAAGTTATTTTGAGGACATCTATTTTACAGTTTGGAACGATACAACGAAATCGTATAAAATTTCCTATTCCGAAGATCAAGACTGGAATACCGAGGGATTTGATGCCTTAAATTGCGTCCTATCAGATGGCCTTCATGCCTATGGAACGGTAAATACTTCTGCATCAAAAGAAAAAACAACGGAGAGTTCGGAGATTTTCGAATTAACTGCAGAACAAGCGTTTGTTTGGGATGAACAAAAAATGATCAAAATCCCTGGAGTAAACACCAGTTTTTTTGAAGGTTCCGCTTGCATGTCCGACACCTTTGTCGTAGATGAATATACTTATAAACGTGAACTTTATTTCGTCTCAGATCGACGCGCAGAAAAAAGTTTGACGGATTTATATGTCGCAACGGAAACCAATGGTGTTTGGGGAGAATCTGTACAAGCCTTGCCAGACTTCATTAATACCAATGGACGCGAAACAACTCCATTTATCACGGAGGATGGGTCTTTGTTGTTTTTTAGCTCAGATGCCTTACCAGGAATGGGTGGATACGATGTTTATTTCTGCAAAAGAAATGGGAATCAATGGTCTGCACCAGTGAATTTAGGCGCAGCATTCAATACGGTGAACGACGACACACATTTTCAATATTATCCAACGATCAACAAAGCAGTGATGGCAGGAATGAGTGAATTGAACGGCTTATTCAATTACAATGTTTTCCAAATGGATCTAAAAGGAACATCCTTTCCCTTTATGAAATAAATGAACCCTATGGATTGTACGTTGTACATGCATCTATAGGAAAACAAAAAAACAAAAAAACGAAAGATGAAAAAAATAACCGCAAGCGCATTCATTGCAATCAACTTATTCTGCGTTCAAGCTCAGAAAGAAATCAATTCGGTAGCTGCCATTAAAAAGGTGACCGTATTTTTTACTGGGGCACAGATTCAGCACGAAGCGAAGGTCGAATTACAAGCTGGTAGACAGGACATCGTCTTTCAGAAATTAACCGATTTTATTGACCCCAACACCGTTCAAGTAAAAGCACAGGGTGATGTGACCATTCTTTCTGTTCGTACGCGTAAAAACTTTGAGGACATCAAGATAAGTAACGAAGAAATTCGATCCTTAAACGAGAAGAAAGACTTGCTTTATAAAAAAGATCAAGCGCTTAGAGACGAGTACATCATCCTCGAAATGGATAAAAACCTGCTTTTGAATAACCGCGATTTAAAAGGTCAAGATCAAGGATTGAAAACAACGGAGTTGAAAGAAGCATACTTATTCATGCATACCAAATTAACGGAAGTCATTACACGTGAGACGGCTATCTATGCAGAATTGGAATCCTTGCAAAAACAAATGAATAAAATCGAACAGGAAATCATTAGCCAGCGTTCGAAACCGGTGATCAATTATTCAGAAGTGGTTGTTGAAGTGGACGTGTCCAAATCTTGTACGGCTGGATTTCAATTCAATTACATTAGTCCAAATGCGACATGGAAACCATATTACGACATGCGAAGTGACGGAATTGGAAAGCCTGTTCGTTTAGAAGCAAAAGCAAATGTGAGTCAAACAACGGGCATTGAATGGAAAGATGTCGACCTAGTTCTGTCAACCAATGATCCTTACGAAAATGCGCAAGAACCAACTTTGCAGCCTTGGATCATTTATTACAACAATTATCCTCAGCAAAAAACACAAACAACAAGAACCTTACCTCAAGTGAATTACGCTGGTGAGAAATTGAGGGGTGAAGTCATTGACGCTTCCACAGGTGAAGCGATGCCATTTGCAAAAGTTCAATTTGTAAACATGCCCGGTGGTGCCGTTACAGATTTTGATGGAAAGTTTGAACTGATCGTACCGAAAGGAGAAAATTACCTTAATGCTAGTTTTGTTGGCTATAATTCTGTTCAGTTACCGATTACTTCCACCTATTTGAAGTTTTTCCTAGAACCACAAGAGGTCACCTTACAAGAAGTGGTGGTTCGAGGTTCCCGCTTCGGTGATGCCGATTATTATGTAGATGGTGTAATGAATAACGTTGAAAGGAGAGATATCGCTCAAATGCCCGTAAGATCATTGGATCTTGAAGAACTTCCTGGAGTGAGGTTAAGAAAGAAAAATAAAATGGAATTTAACAATGTTGGGAACACCTATAAATCAAACAGCGTCGCGACCACGGTCACAAAAAAAGATTTACGCGTGGAATATGCCATTCAATCCAAAATGACCATTCCAACAGATGGCATGGATCACCGCGTGAGCATCGTTACGCATGAGTTACCTGCATCCTACGAATACCATGTTGTTCCGAAAATTGATCCGAGTGTCTATTTATCGGCGCAGGTTGTTGGATGGGAAAAATTAAATTTACTCAGTGGAGAATCCAATATTTACTTTGATGGAACCTTTATGGGGAAATCTTATTTGGATGTAAACTCAACGAAAGACACCCTTTCCTTCTCCTTTGGAAAAGACAGTAAAATCTCAGTTGAACGTACACGATTGAAAGAAAAATCAAAAATTAAAACGATTGGTTCGCGTCAAAAATTCGATGTCACATGGGAAATTAAAATCAAGAACAATGGTGGTGCGATGATTCCACTCATAGTGAAAGACCAGTTTCCGGTGTCGAAAAAAGAAGACATTAAAGTGAAACAAGGAGAATCGGTGGATGGAAAAGTAGATGATAAAACGGGCATCATTACCTGGAGTTTCTTAAAAGGAATTTCAGGAACCCAAACCATCACCTTCGATTATAGCGTGGATTCCCAATATGGGATTCAGCTTTACTTAGAATAAATTTTATCAAGTGCCTTGAGGAGCCACCAATGTTTTGTAACTTGGTGGCTTCTTTATGCAACGTTATTTTGTCGAAATCGCCTATCGAGGTACAGCTTTTCATGGCTGGCAGTCTCAACCGAATGCACCTAGCGTTCAGGAAACGATTGAACGTTGTTTTTCTAAGTTATTTGGAAATACCTCGGTTTCCATTGTTGGATGCGGGAGAACCGACGCAGGAGTCCATGCAAAATCTTATTACTTTCATGTAGACCTTCCGCAGGAATGGGAAGAAGACCAACTTTGTTTTAAGTTGAACCGAATGTTACCTTCCGATGTATGTGCCATTCGTGCCCTTCGCGTTGCCTCTGACCTTCACGCACGTTTTGACGCAGAGAAACGCACTTACCGTTATTTCATACATCAGCAAAAGGACCCCTTTCATCAAGATTTGAGTTGGTATTTTCCACAACATTTAGATTTTCCCGCAATGAATGCCGCCGCGGAACGATTATTGGGGACAAAAGACTTCGGGTCGTTTTCCAAATTACACACGGATGTCAAGACAAACATCTGTACTGTTTTCCATGCGAAATGGATTCAAACGGAAGGTCAATGGCACTTTGAAATCTCCGCCAATCGCTTTTTACGCAACATGGTTCGAGCGATTGTAGGAACTTTAATGGAAGTTGGATTGGGGAAATTAACCATTGAAGAGATTGACGCCATTATTGATGCAAAGGACCGTGGTGAAGCAGCCGTTTCCGTTCCAGCGCATGGATTATTTCTGTGGGAGATAATTTATCCATCATTGACCACTAATTAATTCCAACAAAAAAGGCGACATTTCTGCCGCCTTTCCTTCAAGCTTTTCGTTTTCATTCTTGGTTTGACATGTATGCACGGTATAAATCGAAGTAGCTTTTTGTTTCTACCACAATCGCACCACCCAACGTATCTCCATATTTTGCTGGAAGTCCACCCGTGTATACCATCATGCGATTGATGGAGCAACTAGGGACACTGTATACTTCGTTGCTTTTGATGCCATCCAAAATATAAATCATGTCACCTTTTCGTGCACCACGAAACATCAATTGTCCGTCGTCGTCCACTTTAATTTCAGAGGACATTGACGTCGCAAGTGCTTTAATGTCGAATTTATTTGCGCTGTGCACGATATCCTTGGAAGTTAATTCCTTCACGGGTAATTCACCATAAACTAAACGAATGCGTCCACCATCTACCGGAACCGCTTTCATTGTTTGAACGGCGTTAGTGTTCATTAAAATTGTACCAAGGTTACAATACGCTTCAATGGGAACATCAACCAGAATATTTTTGAGGGAATCAGTTCTATACACGATGTACATAGTGTATTTACCTACCGGAACACTGGAAATTCGGAAGCGTCCATCTGCATCTGTAATCGCATAGTATTTTTTGTCTTGATCTTCCACCACCGCACGAGCATTTGGCAAAGGTTTATCATCATTAAAATTCATCACTTTACCGATGATGTCACCGGTTACAGACTGAGCAATTGTGTTTCCTGCTAATACAAGCATCCACACTGCGAACCATTTTTTCATAGCTTATGTTTTTGGATTTCTTAAGAGATGTGGAATTCAATCAAATTCCATAAAAAGCAAAAAAAAGGCCCACATTGCTGTGAGCCTCTGTCTATTTTTGTTTGATATTATTCAATGATCGTTGCACTGCTCGTTGTCAATTCGCGGTTCACTTTTTTGAAAAGTCCTTGCAATACTTTTCCTGGACCAACCTCCACTACTTCATCACAAGCATCAGCAAGCATGTTATTCATGATCTGAGTCCATTTAACAGCCCCTGTTAATTGCAAGACCAAGTTTTGTTTGATTTCAGATGGATCCGAAACCGCTTTGGCGTTCACATTTTGATAAACAGGACATGTTGGTTGCGAAAAATGTGTTGCTTCAATGGCTGCTGCAAGTTCCTCGCGTGCAGGTTCCATCAAAGGTGAATGAAAGGCTCCGCCTACTTGTAGCATCATGGCTCTTTTCGCACCAGCCTCGGTCAATTTCGCACACGCTTCTTCCACTGCTGGTATGGAACCGGAAATCACTAATTGTCCGGGACAATTATAATTTGCAGGGACAACCACCCCATCAATGTCAGCGCAGATTTTTTCAACCACATCGTCTTCTAATCCTAAAATGGCCGCCATAGTAGATGGTTGCATTTCACACGCTTTTTGCATCGCAATCGCACGCTGTGAAACCAAACGAAGTCCGTCTTCAAAACTCAAAGTTTTATTGGCAACTAGTGCTGAAAATTCACCCAGTGAATGTCCCGCTACCATAGAAGGCTTGAAAGAATCACCCAAGCAAGCAGCTAAAATAGTTGAATGCAAAAAGATCGCAGGTTGCGTCACTTTGGTTTGTTTCAATTCTTCCTCGCTGCCTTCAAACATGATTTTTTGGATATCAAAACCTAAAATTTCATTGGCTTTTTGAAACATGGATTTTGCTAAATCCGAATGCTCGTATAAATCTTTACCCATTCCAGTGAATTGTGCACCTTGACCTGGGAATACATATGCTTTCATAAATCTTAATTTGGGGGTAAAATTAATGATTCCTTTGGAATCTTATAACTGTCCATCCGAATGATAACGGCCAGCCTTGAAAATTCGAACTTTTTGGAGAATGCCGTCATTATCATAGTCGTAAACCTTGCCATCCCAAAGTTGACCATTTTTGAAATCTCCTTCCATCCAGATTTCATCGTTGCTATTATACACTTTGTTGTAACCATTGGTGACAAATTTCAAGCCTTTTGTTCGAGGATTGGCAATTTTTGGTGGATAAATAACGGACCCAGTAGTGTTGCCTTGATTGGTCGCTTTAGGGGCATTAGAAAAACTTTTCACATTTGAAATGGCTCCTGTCGATGATACATTGAAAGATTCAATGAGGTTTCCTTGTCCATTAAAGCGGCTCACCTTACCTGTAAGAAGTCCATTTTTCATGGTGTATTCCAATGCTATTTTCCCATTTTCATGAAAATACTGAACCTTTCCTGTTTCTTTTCCCTCATTGTTATACAAGGCTTTGTAGGAAATTTTTCCATTCGTATGATAACGAATGAGTTCTCCTTTGTAGCCATTTTTACTGAAAATTCCCTGCTCTTTTATCTGACCCGAACTATAATATCGGGTATATGCCCCATCCGGTCGATTATCGATATAGTTTCCTTTTAGCTTTGGTGTTTTTCCGTCTTTGTGGTATTTGGTCCAGACTCCTTCTTTCCGGCCATTAACATAAATGCCCTCTTCCACTTTTCCGGTTTTCGCAATACCTGAATTGGGTTTATCCGCACCTGTGTAGACCCACTTACCCGTGCGTTTTCCGTGCACATCCTTTTTATTCTGAGCATGAACAAAGAATGTAGCAAGTAATAAACAACAGGTGAAGATCAATTTTGACATAGGACAATAGAACAGTAAAAGTATGAAAAGATGTCTGAAATCTGTGAATAACTCCTTAAAATTTACACGCCAACAAAGAGAAGAAAAAAGTAATTTTGACGAAGATATGTTGACTTTCAATCCACAAGAAATTTCTGTACAGCGACTACATCAGTTGTTACTAGGTTCCATTGGACCTCGTCCGATTGCATTTGCCTCCACTATGAGTGCTTCCGGTCAAGCAAATCTTGCTCCTTTTAGCTTCTTCAATGTTTTCAGTGCGAATCCGCCCATATTAATCTTTTCACCTGCCCGATCAGGGAGGACCAATGAAACGAAGGATACCTATAAAAATGTTAAAGAACTTCCTGAAGTTGTGATCAACGTGGTGAATTTTGACATGGTGCATCAAATGAGTTTGGCCAGTTCTCCATATTCTCCTGATGTCAATGAATTCGAGAAAGCAGGATTAACAGCCCTGCCATCAGAAACCATCCGACCATTCAGGGTAGCAGAAGCACCGGTACAATTTGAATGCCGCGTAAACGAGGTGAAAGAACTCGGACACGAAGGAGGAGCCGGCAACTTAATCATTTGTGAGGTCTTACGGATGCATGTTCGCGAAGATTTAATCGATGAAAAAGGTTTAATTGACCAGCATAAAATAGACTTGGTTTCTCGTATGGGTGGTGATTGGTATTGCCGTGCAGATGAACAATCCATGTTCGAAATTAAAAAACCAATCAGCACGTGTGGCATCGGATTTGATGCACTTCCAGTGGATGTTCGAAACAGCCAATATTTAAGTGGGAATGACCTTGGTCAATTAGCCGGCATCGAAGAATTACCAAATGAAACCGATGTAAATGAATATAAGTTGATGGAATTGAGCGAATTTTTCGTATCTTTAGAAGACAACGCAATGGAATTAGAAAAGCAATTGCATCAAAAAGCCAAATTACTTTTAAGCGAAAATAAATTAGAAGAAGCGTGGCTTACATTACTAGCATTTAACAATTAAATTATAATTCAATGTTTAAATTCACAGGAACCATCAAGGTCATCCAAGCAACACAACAAGTCACAGAAAAATTTGCAAAAAGAGAATTTGTTGTAACTGATACAACTTCCATGTATCCACAAGATATTTTATTTCAAGCTACTCAAGACAAATGCAGTATGTTGGATAGTTATAATGTGAACGATCAAGTAGAAGTTTCGTTTAATTTGCGTGGACGCGAATGGACAAGTCCGCAAGGAGAAGTGAAATTTTTCAATACCATCGAAGCATGGAGAATCGAACGTCCTGGACAAGGTGCTGGCATGCCTTCAAATGGCCCTTCAGCAATGTCTCTAGGTAATTCCGCTCCAGCTGCAAGCAGCAGTCCAATTACGGCAGCAGAGGAAGACGATGATTTGCCTTTCTAAAGTCATTTAAATAAAAAAAGCTCCTATTTGGAGCTTTTTTTTTGTGCCAAAAATTGGATTAATACATCAACATAGCTAAACTACATCCAACAAGAATGCTCGTTAATTTCATTAAATTAAACTTATGATTTTCGGTCGTTTCAAAAATAATGGTGGTGGAAATATGGAGAAACATACCAACGACAATGGCTAGAATGACATGGACATCCAACCCGATTTGAGCAGGGGAAACATTAAATCCTATGAGCACTCCAATTGGGGTCATAATGGCAAATAGCACCAACACGCCCCAAGATTGAATTTGACTCAATTTTGTGTTCATCAATAAAGTCATTAAGGCAATTGCAACGGGTACTTGGTGAAAAATAATCCCCCAGAATAAGGATCCGTGGCCATGGTCATGATCTTGTATTATTCCCATGTACTCATTTCCTAAGGGGATTCCCTCGATGATGGAATGTACAGATAATGAAATGAACAAAACCCATGGCAAAGGTTGTCCTTTGTGAACATGAACATGTCCGTGTTCAATTCCACCAGAAAAATATTCTAACACCAATTGAACTAAAAATCCAAGCAAAATGAAAATTCCCATTTTTGCTTTTCCATCAGCATAGATATCCGGAATTAAATGCTGAAAAATGATGGCCAATAAGAATCCTCCGCTGAAAGCCAATGCTAATTTGATGAATTGACTTTTGTTCGTCGCTTTCAAATAGGTAACAACCAATCCGCCTATTAAAACAGAGACAATCAGTCCAATAAAAACTAGTGCAATATTCATTTTTTACTTTGTGCTATTAGAATGAGTCGATCCGATGTTTGTTCCTCAAAAGGAGTCAGATCATACGATCCAAAGGTATTTACTATGTCAAAGTTCGATTCTAACAAAGAACGGAAATCAGCTAATTTTAGTGCTTGAACACGTTCCATAAAATGGAACTTCTTGTCACCATCAATGACTTCAATGTTTTTAAAAATGTGTTTCTCATCGCAATGACGAGTGATGTTGAATTCAATGCCATCTAACGTTTTTAGTTCATTCGGGACTAATTGACGAACCACTTTTGTAGCATTCATAAAGTCTATTACCAGCACAGCATTTGGTTTAAGCATTTTTGAAATGGCACTACACACACGTTGGTTTTCCGATTCATGGTCGAAATAACCAAAGCTGGTAAACAAATTAAAAATGGCATCAAATTGCTCGTTCTCAATCGCCTCTCGCATGTCGTGCGTTTCAAAACGCAAATGCTCATTAGACCATTGGCGTGCATTTGAAATGCTATTCTGAGACAAATCTACACCGAGTACATCATGACCTAAATCACTTAAAAATTTAGCATGACGTCCCTTGCCGCAAGCTAGATCCAACAATTTGGATGAAGCAGGAAGGTTTAAGTGAACCATTAATTTTTGAATGAACCGTTCTGCTTCCCTTTCATCCCGGTTTTGATAGAGTAAATGATAATAACTCGTATCGAACCAATCTTCAAACCAATCCTTTTTTGACATAGGACAAAAGTACGACAATTAATTTTTGTTTAATTTCGAAGCATGGTAAAACGCATAGGATTAACTGGAGGGATTGGATCAGGCAAAACGATGATTGCTCAAATTTTGGAGGCCATGTCTTATCCTGTTTATTATTCAGATGTACGATCCAAAGATTTATGCAACCATCACCCGGAAATTAAAAGTCAATTAATTGCGCTTTTTGGAGACATGGCTTATGAAGAAAATGAATTGAATCGAACCTTTCTAGCCGAACAAATATTTTCCCAACCGGAACTTAGAGTAAAGGTGAATGCAATCATTCATCCCATTGTGAGAGAAGATTTTAATTTCTGGTCTTCACAACAATCGAGCACCTTGATTTTCAACGAAGCAGCAATCTTATTTGAAACGGGTGCCTACAAACAATTTGATGCAGTCGTATTGGTTTGTGCACCACTTCACAAAAGAATTGAACGCATCATGTTGCGTGATTTAATCGATAAAGAAAGTGTACTTCAACGCATCAATAGCCAGTGGACCGATGAACAAAAACGACTTTTAACCCCTTACTACATTGAAAATGATGGCGTACAACCTGTTCTCGTTCAAATTGAAGCGATGCTAAATTCCTTGCAGCACTAATAAACCATTTTAATGGAAATGGTTTTGTCCTTGTCTAATTTCACGGAACATTCTTCAAAACTTGGTGCACTTAACTTAGGACGCTTGTTATTCGAAAAACCATATGCCTCGGTAGGTATTCCAAAGAGGTTTTTGTCGCAAATTTTATTGCTATTCACGTCATGGTAAACAACGACGGCATAATTGGTCGATTCTAAATTGGTAAATTGAAATTTTACTTCGGGTGCTTTGGCATCCATTCGAGCGAGTCGGTACGTTTTCCCCGCTTGAGTAAACACCGCAGGGTTTTTATACAAAGCGAATTCAATCAAGCCCTTGTTGTTTTGAATGGAATTTACTTTAACGGTTAAATCGAAGGAGTTTAATTTCCTTTCTGAATGAAATGGAAAAAACACCCAACTAAGGAAAAAAACACCAAAAAACAGCTTTATCATGCGAATGATTAATTGATCTTCAAATAGACACCTAGTGTCATTTGCTTATTGTTCAACGAAAAAATAGAATTGCCAACATTTTGAGCCCACTCTTTCCATGCCCCCAGTTCAAATCCGTTACTTAAGTCGCGCTGACCTTCATAATAGGATATCTTACAGCCGAAACGCTTTGTGAAATTAAATGATGCATAAGCGAAGTAACCGTAATCCATTTTTGCATTTGTATTTTCACTGACAATTGTTCCCAGGTCAGTACTGTTGGATGCTAAACCAGCGATAGAAGAATAGTTGGTTGTCAAGCTTCCAGCAACGCGATAGCGGCATTCGACACCACCACCAATGTGGAGTTTCCATGCATTCAATTGCAAGCCGACAGGCAAAGAAATTAAATCGGCAGTGGTAAGCTTATCGCTCGTATAAGTTGCAGCAAGGCTACCGTCTGCTAAGTATTCATTTTGTGACGTGACATACCTTCCGTTTGTTTTCACGTATCCTAAACCCGAAAAGACTGTTGCCACTTTTAGTAATGTATAGCTTAATTCCACACCACCACTTGCGGCAAATTTCCAATATACTTTGGGGTCAAGTTCATTTTGTTGAACCAAATTTGACACAGCAGAAACATCCTGCTTATTCAAACCCGTTTCCGCGTGTAGCGTCCATTTCCATTGGGCATTTAATTGGACTCCAGTACAAATAAGAACAATAAATAATAAGGTGCCTTTTATCATGTTTATCCTAAAAATGGGTATTTATAATCCGTCGGCGGAACAAACGTTTCTTTGATGGTTCGTGCCGATGTCCAACGCAATAAGTTCATTGCAGCACCAGCTTTATCATTCGTTCCCGATCCTCTTGCTCCACCAAAAGGTTGTTGTCCTACAACGGCTCCGGTTGGTTTGTCATTGATGTAGAAATTCCCTGCGGCATTCACCAGTTTTTTCGTGGCCAATTGAATGGCGTAACGGTCGCTTGAAATGATCGATCCCGTTAATGCATATTCCGAAGTGGAATCCAACATTTCCAGTGTTTCTTCAAATTTGTTTTCATCGTATACAAATACCGTTAATACTGGACCAAAAATTTCTTCACACATGGTTCGGAATTTCGGATTGCTTGTTACAACCGTCGTTGGTTCAATGAAATATCCTTTGGATTTATCGTAAGATCCACCCGTTATGATTTCTGCATCACTTTGTGCTTTGCAATAATCAATGAAACCAGCGATTTTATCGAATGCGCGTTCGTCAATCACTGCATTGACAAAATTACTTGTATCCTCTGGTGTACCCATCTTAAATGAATTCACCTGCTCCATAAAAATTCGCTTGACCTCTGGCCAAATGTTTGAGGGAACGTATGCACGTGAAGCGGCAGAACATTTTTGACCTTGGAATTCAAAAGCACCACGGGACATTGCTGTCGCTACTTCCGCAGCACTCGCTGATTTATGTACCATAATGAAATCCTTTCCACCCGTTTCACCCACAATGCGTGGATACGTTCGGTAACGATCCAAGTTTGTTCCGATTTCCTTCCACAAGTGACGGAAAACTCCCGTTGATCCTGTGAAATGTAATCCAGCGAAATCTTTATGCTTGAAAATGATGTCCCCTGCAACCGGTCCATCCACTGTAATCATGTTAATGACACCATCAGGAACTCCTGCAGCTTTAAACAAATCCATGATCACTTTTGCCGAATATACCTGAGAGTCTGCTGGTTTCCAAACCACGACATTTCCCATCATTGCCGGAGCAGCACATAAATTCGCTGCGATGGACGTAAAGTTAAATGGCGTAATGGCGAATACGAATCCTTCCAGGGGACGGTACTCCAAACGGTTCCACATTCCTGGGAGTGATTCTGGCTGTTCCTTATAAATTTGAGTCATGTATTGAACATTGAAACGGAAGAAATCAATTAATTCGCACGCCGCATCGATTTCTGCCTGCATCACATTTTTCGATTGTGCCAACATCGTTGCAGCATTCATTCGATCGCGAAATGGACCAGCTAATAAATCAGCCGCTTTCAAAAAGATGGCTGCACGTTCTTCCCAAGGAAGTTCTGACCATGCTTTTCTTGCTTCTAGAGCGGACTCGATGGCTTTGGTTACATGAGTTGAATCACCCATGTTAAAATGACCAAGCACATGCTGGTGGTCATGTGGTGGAGTCATCGCTTTTTTATTGTCCGTTCGAATTTCTTTACCGCCAATATACATTGGGACATCGATCGGCGTTTGACTCGACATCTCTTGATACGTTTGAATTAATGAATGAGCCTCTGTAGATCCAGGAGCATACGCTTTTACTGGTTCATTAACGGCAATCGGAGTTTTAAAAAAAGCGTTTGACATAACTATATGAATTTTGAACAAAGATAATAGAATAGTTATTTGAGAATGTACTCCATGCTACAGAAGCGCTTAAATCCATCTCCATCGGGAAATAAATAGTAACTTTGACCTGCATGCATTTAGCCAAACTACACCTCATCAATTTTAAAAATTACGAAGACCTCGAAGTGGATCTTTGCCAAGGAATTAATGGATTGGTGGGACAAAATGGAAGTGGTAAAACCAATGTTTTGGACGCTGTGTACTACCTGAGCATGTGTAAATCCTATTTGAACGCAATCGACCGTCAAAACATTCGATTTGATCAAGCATTTTTTTCGATTCAAGGAAAGTGGAGCATCGACAATCAAGAACAAAATGTTCATTGTGCTTTAAAAAACGGAGGTAAAAAAACCGTCAAATTCAATAAAAAGGAATACGAAAAATTAGCAGATCACATAGGAAAATTTCCCGTTGTATTCATTTCGCCTTATGATGGTGATTTGATTGCAGACGGATCTGAGATGAGGCGAAAATGGATGGATGGAATTTTGTCGCAATTGGACAAAGTTTATTTAGAAGAGATCCAGCGTTACCATAAAGTATTGGAACAGCGAAATGCCTTGTTGAAAAACATGTTTGAACACCGCTTGTTTGACATGGATTCCATTGAGGTTTGGAACGAACAACTCGTGCCAAGTGGAAACTACATCCATGAAAAAAGAAAAGCGTTTTTAGCCGAGTTTATCCCTGTATTTAAACGTTTTTATGCCGAAATCGGACTCAACTCGGAAGATGTTGAACTGGAATACCGCTCACAATTGAATGACCATCCATTTGATGAACTTTTAAAATTATTCCATAAAAAAGATGCTGCTACCCAATATTCAAATGCAGGCATCCATAAAGATGATTTGATTTTCACGATTAAAAATCACCCCGTTAAAAAATTTGGCTCGCAAGGACAACAAAAATCGTTTGTGATTGCTCTTCGACTCGCACAATACGATTGGATGAAACAGCACAAAGGACTCAAACCGGTCTTGCTTTTGGATGATATTTTTGACAAACTAGATAACGAGCGTGTACAACGATTAATCGATTTGGTGACCGCCGATTATTTTGGACAAGTCATTGTCACGGATTCAGATCCGGATCGCATGAGGCAACTATTTGAATCCATTCAAACAGAAAAAAGGTTGTTTCAAGTAAAAGAGCAACAACTTTCATTGATTTTAACCTAACTTTAATTCATGCGAGAAGACAATAGACGAAGTTCGGATGAAGAACCTTTAAAAGACCTCATCGATAAATTTTTAAAAGCATACTCTTTGGAAGGAAAAATGAAAGAGTATGACATCATCGCTGCTTGGCCCGAATTAATGGGTAAGGCTGTGGCGCATCGCACAAAAGAAATTCACATTAAGCATCAGACGCTTTATTTAAAGATCGACTCGTCTGTGATGCGTGAAGAATTATTAAATGGAAAACAGATCATCATTGAGCGTGTCAATAAAGAAGCTAGATGTCAATTAATCAATGACATTTGGTTTTCTTAACTTATTTCTGATCGTCTTTACTGAATTGAAACAACCAATTATACAGATCATCCGTACGAAAGGCCTTTTCTAAATCGCCATGACTAGCTCCATAGTGAACGGTATATTTCAAGTTTTCACCACCGTTGCAATCTTTAATGGATTTGACCATTTTTTCTGACTCGCTGATAGGAACAGCCGCGTCTTTATTTCCATGTTGAATCCAAACTGGAATGGTAGATAAATTACAACCGTTTTTTGGATTTCCTCCGCCACAAAGCGCAACAGCTGCCGTAACAACTCCAGGATACTTTCCTGCAAAATTCAAGGTTCCATAACCACCTAGACTCATACCTGTCACATAAACTCGGTTTGTATCCGTATTAAATTCTTTTTGCACAAAACGCAAAACCGATAAGATTTTATCAGGATCCCATGAACTACCTGCCGTAACCTGAGGTGCTATGACGATTGCAGGTACTTTTCGTCCTTTTTCAATTTCATGAATGACACCGTAACGTTTTACTAAATCTAAATTCGTTCCAGACAAGCTTCTACCATGTAAGAAAATCAACACGGGTGGATTGTTTTTTAAAATACTGTCTGCTGGTAAATGCAACCAAAATGGATAATCAGCTTGGTTACGAATGGCTTTAAGTTGTCCCCAAGAGTTTAGGGAAAAAAGGAGAATGGAGAATAAAATGATTTTTCGCATTTCACAAAGTTAGGCTACTTTGAATGATCTGACAAGTGCACTTTTCAACAGCGGGGATTTCGGTTATTCACAAAACATTTTCGCTAATTGCTTGCTGGAATACTCCACCCAAGTGCAACTCCCCCACCGAAGGATAAATCAAGGAAGCCAGCCTTCCTTGTTTCCAAAAACCCTTTTGCGAAAAATTGATCTGCAAACCAAAAAGAACAACGGACGCCTGCAGATGCAGAATATAGCAAGGATTTAAATCCATCGTTTTGATTCGTTTGCACCCAATCAAATCCAAGGACATTCACATAAGGAGAAAGGTCCCAAAAGTAACCAATGGGAATATGGTAACCGATCCCTTCTGGTGCCGCCATAATCATTAGTCCAAGTACAATGGTAGATCCCACAGCTTCAAATCCCCATGAACCATTGATGGCCCAAACCATGAATGCCGGCCCACCAATTAAACCCATTGGACCGTGTAATTGATAAATATCGTCATTTCTTGTTTGCATTTCGACGTTCCAGTTCAAGGTCCACCTCGGTCTAAATTGATACTCAACAGACATTCCACTGTAATAATACGGGGTTTTCGCCAACGTAAAACCATTGCTATACTTGGCAAAAAACTGCCATTTTGATGCGTCCATTTGAGCATGAGCGGCATTGACTGCGCCTGAAACAATTATAATGAACAGAATAACTCGGAGGTTTTGCATGCCTAATTGTTTTCAAGTTTGTAAGAGATTCCAATACCGAGGACAGATTTGAATTGCGTTCGAGGACCAAAATTACCAGCGCTATCGCGAATATTTATGTCGTCATCATATACCAAATTCCATTGTGCCGTGGCTGAAAACAAGGAGTTTACTCGAAATACAAATACCAATTCAGCATTGACGTCAATGTTTTGAGGATTGTTTAAGTAGTTGCTAAACAATTCCAACTTGGATTTCATTTCAATGTTCTTTGCTAAATTTTTGTTCCACTTCATTTTCACAAAAGCACCGTATTCTTGGCGAAACGTCTCCCCTTTTTCTACTCCAAAGGCACCAACTTTGGACAATGAATCATCCAGTACGAAAGTTGACTTGAAAGCAATAGAAGAGAAAAACACAGAAAATTGATCCCCTTTTCTTAAATCTGTGCCAAGCGCCAAATTTAAATATCCAGGAGCCATAAAGGTTGACACCACTACGGAATCATTTGGATAGGTATATCCATTCACCATTTGCGTCTTGAATCCAGCAGCAACCGTTAAGAAGAAATCTTGTGAAAGTTTCATTCCAAACGTACTTGATAAATCCATTCGGTCATCGGTCTTTTGTAAATTAACCCCCGAAATATTATCGAGGTACTTTATACCTCCAAGTGCGATACTGGCATCATTGGTCCATTTAATGTGATCCTTTGTATAATAAGCACTTGCTCCAATGGAACCAATTAACGAGATGTTGTTTCGTCCACCAGCATTCCAATTTACAAAGGAAGATTGTGTTCCACTGAGCGAATACAAGGATTTCAACTTCCAAGGCATCAAGGAATCCGATTTTACTTGAGCTGAAATCATGGCATGTGAAATCAGTAAAACCGCAAGAATGTATGTATTTTTGAATCGCATTGTTAATCAAGTACAAAATTATGGACAAATTCATGCTAATGCTTATTTTCTTGTGGAATATTTCAACACCATTTTGTTTTTCTCAAGAAGTGGATTATGCTCAAAAAGAAAATTGGGCCGTCTTACCTGGCGCTTATCCCAGTCATTTACTTGCGCGCGTAAAAGATTCAAGTTTGCTGAATGAAGTGGACGTTTTTTATGTGTATCCAACGCTGATGTTAGACAAAAAAGACAAGCGATGGAATGCAGAACTTTCGGATGTAGAACAACAAAAAAAGGTGTTAAATTCCGCCGTACAATACCAAGCGAGCGCTTGGGTGGAAGCAGGAAGAATGTTCGTTCCATATTATCGCCAAGCACACATTCGATCGTATTATCAACTCGACTCTGGCGGAAGAGAAGCCCTGCTATTTGCCTATGAGGATGTGAAAAATGCTTTTCAATATTACTTGGATCATTACAATCAAGGAAGACCCATTATATTAGCTGGACATAGTCAAGGGAGTACTCATTTAAAAATGATCCTTCAAGACTTTTTTGACAACAAGCCTTTGAGGGGACAATTAATTGCTGCTTACATTCCAGGGATTGGCATTCATCGAAATGAATTCAATAGCATTCCGCTTATGAATAGCGCAAGTCAAACAGGAGGATTTGTGACCTGGAACACCTTTAAAAAAAACATTGACCAGGATGCCTATCGACGTTGGTACAAAGGAAGGGCCGTGGTAAATCCGGTAACATGGCAAACCGAAGGTTCAGCTAGTAAAGAACAACATTTAGGATTTCTTTATTCGAACGACGACCTTTTTTGCCATTGTTTTGAGACGAATGTAATGGATGGTGCTGTATGGGTTTCTAGGCCTTGTTCCTATCTGGGACTTGTTTCTTGGACGATGAAAAACTTGCACGTGGGAGACGTGAATTTGTTTTGGATGGATATCCATGAAAACGCCAAACTTCGAGCCCGCACTTACTTGAAGGAAAAAGGTTCATAAAGTTGCCTTTTCGGTTCAAAACTTCGTGCACCATTTTCTAGAAGAATCTTTTTTTGCATTGTATATTTGTCATCTCAAAAAAGAACATTCATGACACCATTTTCTAGAAGACACATCGGACCGAGTGAAGCAGAGAAAAAAGCCATGTTGGCAACGATCGGCATCGACTCCATTTCAACTTTAATCGACCGTACCATTCCTGCTCAAATTCGTTTGAAGGGAGAGTTAAACATCGCTGATGCGATGACGGAACAAGAGTACCTGCAGCATGTTTCAGAATTGGCAGCGAAAAACCAAGTTTTTAAATCGTTTATTGGCTTGGGGTATCATGAAACAATTGTTCCAAGTGTCATTCTGAGAAATGTATTAGAAAATCCGGGATGGTATACGGCTTATACTCCATATCAAGCAGAAATTTCTCAAGGACGACTTGAAGCCTTGTTGAATTTCCAAACCATGATTTTGGATTTAACGGGAATGGAAATTGCCAATGCCTCTTTACTCGACGAAGGTACGGCCGCTTCTGAAGCCATGATCATGTTCTATAATTCAAGATCTAGAGCTGATGTGCAGGCAGGAAGAACGAAATTTTTCGTTTCTGAAGATGCCTTGCCTCAAAGCATAGACGTCATGACTGGACGAGCAATTAATCTAGGAATAGAATTAATCACTGGAAACATAGATGCCTTTGAAGGTTCAAATGAGTATTTCGGTGCGTTCATTCAGAATCCATGTGCACATGGACATGTGCGTGACTTAAGTGGAAAGATTGGGCAATTGAAATCACATGGAATTCAAGTAGCGGTAGCAGCGGATATTCTATCGTTGGTGGTATTAAAATCACCCGGTAGTATGGGTGCAGATGTCGTTTTAGGTTCCTCACAGCGATTTGGTGTTCCAATGGGTTACGGTGGTCCACACGCGGCATTTTTTGCAGCAAAAGAAGCGTACAAACGCAACATACCAGGAAGAATTATTGGTGTATCAAAAGATGCGGATGACAATTTAGCTTTGCGCATGGCACTTCAAACGAGGGAGCAACACATCAAACGAGATAAAGCAACATCCAACATTTGTACGGCTCAAGCATTGCTTTCGGTGATGGCAAGTATGTACGCTGTTTACCATGGTCCAGATGGCATTCGTGCCATCGCAAATCATGTTCATGGACTTGCAACAAAGGCTGCAGCTGGACTAACGAACAAAGGAATTACGCTTGGGTCAACATCCTTTTTCGACACCATTTGGATCAAAGGAGTTGATTGCGCGAAAATCCGAACGAAGGCCGAAGCTTTACAATTGAATTTCCGATACATCAATGAATCAGAACTAAGCATCAGTTTTGGAGAGCCTCATACAGAACAAGATGTAAAAGCTATTCTTTCCTGCTTCGATGCAACAATAATCGAAGGAACATCTGCTATTTCAACTGAACTAAAGCGCAGCGATGACATATTAAGTCATCCTGTATTCAATAGCCATCATTCTGAATCTAAAATGATGCGTTACTTAAAACGATTAGAAAACAAAGACCTTTCGCTTGTTCACAGCATGATTCCACTTGGTTCTTGTACCATGAAGTTAAATGCTGCTTCCGAACTTATGCCCATTACCAATCCGCAATTTGCAAATTTACATCCATTTGCACCGGTTGAACAGGCAGCTGGTTACCACGAAATGTTTCAACAACTTTCCTTAGACCTTTCTGAAAGTACAGGTTTTGCAGGAGTCTCTTTGCAACCAAATTCAGGTGCACAAGGTGAATATGCTGGACTCATGGTCATAAAAGCTTTTCACGAGTCGAATGGCGATACGCAACGTAAAAAAATGATTATTCCATCTTCAGCGCACGGAACAAATCCTGCATCTGCAGTTATGGCTGGCTTTGATGTGGTGGTGACAGGCTGCGATGAAAATGGAAACATTGACATCGAAGAACTAAGACGCGTTGCCATCGAATTAAAAGATGTTTTAGCTGGAATCATGGTTACTTATCCTTCTACACATGGAGTTTATGAAGAAGGGATCCGTGAAATCACTTCCATCATTCATGAAAATGGTGGTCAAGTTTACATGGACGGTGCCAATATGAATGCGCAAGTTGGATTAACAAATCCAGGAAACATCGGAGCAGATGTTTGTCACCTAAATTTACATAAAACATTTGCCATTCCTCACGGTGGTGGTGGTCCAGGCATGGGTCCAATTGGCGTTGCAGCACATCTTTTACCCTTCCTACCGAGCAATCCATTGATCAAAACGGGTGGAGATAAAGCCATTCACGCCATTTCATCTGCACCTTACGGTAGTGCCTTGATATTATTGATTTCCTATGCTTATATAAAAATGTTAGGTGCTAAGGGATTACGCGAATCAACGGAGATAGCGATCTTAAATGCCAATTACATTGCGGCATCACTGAAAGGACATTACGACATATTATACACCGGTGGCAATGGAACGGTTGCACATGAAATGATTCTAGATTGTCGTGATTTTAAACGCACGGCGGAAGTGGAAGTGGCTGACATGGCGAAACGTTTGATCGATTTCAACTTCCATGCACCAACTGTATCTTTCCCAGTTGCTGGAACCTTGATGATCGAACCTACAGAATCAGAAGACAAAGAAGAATTGGATCGATTCATCATTGCCATGATTAAAATTCGTGAAGAAATTCGCGAAATTGAAAACGGACATGCGGACAAGGATAATAATCTATTGAAAAATGCACCTCACACAGCAGATTGCATCATCAACAAAGACTGGAACTACCCTTATTCTCCACAAGAAGCGGCTTACCCTGTAGAATATTTAAAAGAATGGAAATATTGGGTTCCTGTTAGAAGAGTAGACAATGCCTTTGGAGATCGAAACCTTATTTGTTCTTGCCCAAGCATTGAAAGCTATCAATCTTAACCATATAAAAGGACGCAACTTATGCGTCCTTTTTTAATTTTACGCTACGTTTCGTTCATTAATGCTGAAACCATGAAATTAGATATCCTTGCATTTGCTGCTCACCCGGATGATGTAGAACTTTCTGCATCAGGCACCTTATTGCGTTACGCCGCCGAAGGAAAAAAAATTGGCATTGTCGATTTAACCGAAGGTGAATTAGGGACGAGAGGTTCCGTTGCTGATCGCTATGAAGAAGCAAAAGAGGCCGGATATTTAATGGGGCTTCACTTCCGGAAAAACTTGCAAATGGGGGATGGTTTCTTTGAAATAAATGAGGAGAATAAACGTAAAATCATCGAACAAATTCGAATACATCAACCTGAAATCGTGCTTGCCAATTGTTTATCCGACCGACATCCGGATCACGGTCGTGCGGGTAAGCTTGTTGCCGACGCCTGTTTTTTATCTGGACTCCGGAAAATCGAAACGATTGTTCAAGGTATCTCACTTGAACCACACCGCCCAAGACTGGTGCTACATTACATTCAAGACCATTACATTCAACCTGACATTGTGATGGATGTAAGTTCATTTATGGAGAAAAAAATCGAAGTCATTAAAGCCTATCGAACTCAATTCTTTGATCCCGCGTCTACCGAGCCAAACACACCTATATCTGGAGAAGAATTTTTCCAGTTCATTAAAGGTAGAATGATGCAATATGGTCGTCCAATTGGTGTAGACTACGCAGAAGGATTTACAGCAACCCGTATGCTCGGAACGAAAGACTTATTTACTTTAGTTTAACAGAGGAAATTTATTTCATACCTTTATTCCGTGAAAACATTGATTCTCGTATTCTTAAGTGCATTTTTATTTCTAGGAAATATAGGAATCCCTGTCTTTACACATGTCTGTGAAGAGGACGGTATCTTCACCTCGTTTTTTATCAATCAAGAAAATCACTGTTCAGAAGAACGTTCTGACTTACCTCCTTGTTGCCAAAAAGAAAAAAAGAAAAACTGCTGTCACGATGAGAAAACCGTTGTGCAACTAGATGAGAAATATGTGGTAACACACGCATTCTCATTGCCACTGATTCAATACCACCTTCTTGTAAAACAACCGCGAACAACGGTTCAATTCCATGCAATTTGCATTCAAACTCCAATAATTAATTGGGTTGACCCTCCTCCTATTCGGAAATCTGGAAAGGATATCCTCATTCAACATAGCGTTTTTCGCATATAACCAAGGCATCATTTATACGCTTTAAATACTTGACAATGATTTTGTCGAGTCAGTATTCATGATTCCATTCGTTGATATGAAAATAATTATTTTAACCGTGTTTATCGGATTGACCTTCCATTCGATGGCACAAATAAAAGGCGTCGTTTTTCGACAAGATTCCACCAAGAATACGCCGATCGAAAATGCCAAAATTAAATGTTCAAAATCCAAAGCAGGAGTGTTTTCTAACAAAGAAGGGCGCTTCGAATTGGTGCTTCCGAAAGAATTGCCCGATACGCTTATTGTCAGCGCTATGGGGTTCTTATCGGATTCAATTGTCGTGACCAAAAACGATCGCTTCGTTTCGCTTACCATCTTTCTCATACCCGTATCCACAAAATCAGAGGTGGTGTATGAACTTCGAAAAAAATCACATCAAATTTCCAAAATGAAAACCCTTCATGTAGAGGACATAGGAGCTGGTGAATTACGGAAAGCTGCGTGTTGTAATTTATCTGAGTCCTTCGAAACCAATGCCTCCGTTGACGTCAATATCACCGATGCCGTTTCTGGAGCGAAGAAAATTCAATTAATGGGCGTAGACGGCGTTTATACCCAAATACAAATGGAGAACATTCCCTATTTACGTGGACTAGAGAGCTCTTTTGGCTTGCAATCCATTCCTGGAACTTGGATTGAATCCATACAAATCACCAAAGGGACCGGGAATGTTGTCAATGGATATGAATCCATGGCTGGCTTGGTGAACTTAGAAATCAAAAAACCCAGTGAAATGGAACGTTTTTATTTCAATGCGTATCAGAATCGCTTTGGGCGTTCCGAGTTAAACATGAATTCAGGTGTCCAAATAAATAAAAAATGGAGTGTTGGAATATTAGGACATGCATCCTCCATGTTTGGAAACATTGATCAAAATGGTGATGGATTTCGAGACATCCCCATGGGCGATAACCTTGCACTTATGAACCGCTGGTCATTTCAAGGGAAAAAGATGGAAGCTCAATTTGGCTTCAATGCATATCAGGATCGGAAAACGGGTGGACAAACAACTTTTTTTAGAGCCACTCCCATCGGATACGGCGTGATCATGAATGCGAGCCATGCGGATGTTTATGCAAAAACAGGTTTTTTTAGTAAGAAACCAATGCGCTCATTTGGCATCGTCTATCATTTCAAATACCACACCTTGAATGGAGCGTTTGGAATTCGCGATTTTTACGGGGAAGAAAAACGAGCGTATGTAAATGCCATATATGATGACATTATTGGCACGAGCGATCACAAAATAAAACTAGGGGCGAGCTTTCTTGGCTTACAAATTCATCAAAGGGCTGAACTGCTAAACCAAAAAAGAACGGAATTCGTTCCAGGTGTTTTTGTCGAATATACGTATACAGGTTCGAGAATCAGCGCTGTTCTAGGAGCACGTTATGATCAGCATTTAACGTACGGTGGACAATTCTCTCCAAGGCTTCATGCCAAATATGCCCTAACGCAGCGGACTGATTTAAGAATTACAGGTGGTAAAGGTTGGCGAGTTCCAAACTACCTGATTGACAACGTATCTCTTTTAGCCAATTCAAAAACGTGGATTGCGCCAAGTGAACTTAAGCCTGAAATTTCTTGGAACATCGGTTCATCCATAGTGAAAGATTTGGATTTGTTTAAAAGACCTTCATCCATCAGCATTGACATCTACCGAACCTGGTTCCAACATCAATTGGTCGTCGATCGGGATGCTCAATTTTCTGCTATTGTTTTTAAAAACATTGAACAGGCTTCCTTTTCGAATAGTTTTCAAGTGGAATGGTCGATGAATCCCTTAAAATCCTTGGAAATTCGATTCGCATACAAACACCTTGATGTAAAAGCACTTTACGACGGCGTCATGCGGCCACAAGTGATGATTCCAAAAAACCGTGGATTCATTAACATCGCTTACCGCACGCGAAACAAACGCTGGGAAATAGATGCGACTTGTACTGTTTTTGGTGCATCGCGTTTACCGCTTGATGTATTGGATTCCGGAATCGAAGAACATGATTCGAAGAGTCAAGCCTATCCAATGTTGAATGCTCAAATAACACACATCTATAAAAAATGGAATTTTTATTTAGGTGGGGAAAATTTAACGAACTTTAAGCAAGTAAATCCGATCATTGAGCCAGAGAATCCATTTGGAACAAACTTTGATGCTAACCGTGTATGGGGTCCGATTATGGGCTGGAACGTCTATTTGGGCGTCCGTTATTCTATGAAACAAAAAAAATAACTTTATGAAAACAATTATTTTAAGTCTAATCTTCTTGCTCGTAAGCACTATTAGTCTGGGGCAAAAATCAATTACGAGTCAAATTCAAACGAATGCTCAATGTGGTGATTGCAAGGAACGCATCGAGAGCAAACTGAACTACACAAAAGGGATCAAATTTGCAGAATTAGATGATCAAACGAAAATCCTAACGGTGAAATTTGATCCCAACAAGCTAGACCTTCTTGATATAAAAAAAATCATTGCAAAAATTGGTTACAACGCCGATGAAATCATCGCAGAAAAGGAAGATGTAGAGAAATTACCTAAATGTTGTCAGCCTAACGGACACTAGAAGTCTTCACTTCCTAATACAAAATCAATTCATTAAACCCGACAAGAAGCATTAAGCTTTGAATCGGGTTTTTTATTGAATACTGATTCGGGCACATCGGTTCCCGATTTTCAATAGGTAAATGCCTTTTTGAATTCCGTTTAAATCAATTTGTCCAAGGAATTCACCAGACTTTAATTCACTTCCCTTCAAGTCGATAAGTTGAAATGTCCCATTTGAAAGTCCTTTTGTAAAGAGGCATTGATTGCCTGAAAGTGGATTGGGGTATACACTCCATTCATGTGCCATGTCATCCAATCCAGAATCCAAAATAGTTAAGTTAATGGTAACTGTGCTATCGCAACTATGGATGCTTGTGAAAAATTGCGTGTATTGTCCAGAAGTAGCATAAACTTGTCCGTTCCATTCGAAGGAATCATAAACCGTTGAATCAACCGTTAAACTGCTAATCGGATTTATAACAAGGTTCAGTATTACGATCGAATCACAACCGGAGGTACTTTGCAAGGAATCAACATAAGTCCCACTTGCGAAGTACGCTTGGTTATTCCAATTGTAACTTCCACAAGCCTCTTCACTTAAATTGGTAACGATTTCGTTTGATATGGTCAAGTTCAAAACAACCGTCGAATCACATCCCCACGTTGTTGATCCTTGAAAAGGATACGTTCCACTTTGATTGTAGGTTTGTCCGTTGAAACTGTAGGAACTACAAGAAGAAATATTCAGTGTATTCGCATAAGCTAAATGCTGATTGATGTTTAATGCCACCGCTGGACTTTGTCCGCAGGTATTTTGTGCAAGCACACTGACTGTTCCACTAACAAAACTTGGACTAAACAATAAATTGAGCGTTGTTCCAATACTGCTTCCAGTTGCACCATTTGGTGTTGTCCAAACGTAAGAAGTCGCTCCATTTACAGCAGAAATGGAATAAGTTTCTGATCCATCATAACAAAAATGAGCAGCGCCTGTAATTCCCGCTGGGGAATTTGGGACATTGTTTATGGTTACTGCTACCGCCAAACGATTGGTGGATTCTACACCGCCCACTGTTTGTGATGCGTAATAGGTCGTTCCATTGTTCAGAACCGATGTTCCATTTAATGGTGTTCCACCTGTAGCATTTGCATACCATTGTATCGCTGTTCCTGTTGCCGACAATTGAGAAAGTAAGGCTCCTGCACAAAAGGTTTGAGAAGCAGAACCTGTAGGTGCTGCTGGAGGCGGTGGTGGTGGAACCAAGGTGAAATTCGCAGTGGAAATGCCACGATTTGAAGAACCATGGTAACTAAAACTATAGGTTGCACTTCCAGACCTTGCCCAAATTAGGCTCAGAGAACCAGCTGCTGCTGAAAAAACATGGTCATTTGGATCACCTGTGTTCAAGGCTCTTGTTGCCACAACAGTTCGAATACCCGCTGAAACTTGATCGTTCACGATTGTCCAATTTTGTTGCGCATCTGCCGTTGGTGCAGAATATCCTCCAATGCTTGCATCAAAAGAGTTTAACGTTCCAGCACTATTCACCGTAACGACGTCGTTAGCAGACCCCATACTTGTTGCATTAAACCCAAGTGCAAACCAACGTCCGGAAGGTCCAGTTAAGGTTAAGGTCACTTGTGTGCCGACATCTATTTTTGCCGTCATTGCTAAACCAGAAGTGGTACTTAGACTAACCACTCCAGTAGTATAAACTTGTGCTTGAATGGATGCGGCTAAAATAAAAGAAAAGATAAATAGTAACTTATTTTTCATGTGATTGTATGATTTGATTTAATTTTTCGTCCTTGTACATGGCTAACAATTCATCGATTGATTTGCCATGTTGATCCAATAAAAGCATATTCGGATTCTCCTTCATGATTCTTTCGATGATTTCATAGCGCTTTAAACTCATTGCAAACTGCAATGGCGTTCCGAACTGGTTAAATTGACACGTATCATTTACCGAAACACCCTGTTTAAGCAACAGGTCTAATACCTCGATGTTGTTTTTGTATATGACTCCATAAATGGCTGATCCTTCCGGATAACACGTTTTAATGTCTGCCCCTCTTTCAATCAGCAACTTGGCCACCGCATTGTTTCCACGGTAAGCCGCTAGAATAAACGGAGACAATCCCTGTTCTGAAAGTTGGTTGATTTGTTCTGGATGCTGGTCAAGTAAGCTACGCATCTCCAATTCGTTCCCTGTTCTAGCAACATCGAATATGCTTTGCCCAAAGGCATGTTGGAATAAAAATATGGAAATGAAAAGCAAACGCATCAGGGTGTAAAAATAGTGCATTTAAATGTTAAAATCAATTATTAAGATCCCATTCACGTTCCATTCATTTGCACATTATCACTATCTTTGTGGCAAATACCAAAAAGACCATGAGTGATCCGATAAAACATGAGTGTGGAATAGCTCTTTTAAGACTAAAAAAGCCGCTTGAATTCTACCTGGAAAAATATGGCACTGCGCTGTATGGCATCAATAAGATGCACCTGCTCATGGAGAAACAACACAATCGCGGTCAAGATGGTGCGGGAATTGCGAACATAAAATTTGACATGGAACCGGGTCAACGGTACATTTCGAGAACACGATCGATCAAAAAAAATCCAACACAAGATATTTTTGATCAAATCAATTCAAAATTTCAGCAAATTCAACAAGAAAATCCCGATAACCTGAAGGATGTTCAATTTCTGAAACAACACGCTGGTTTCACCGGCGAACTTTTTTTAGGACATCTCCGTTATGGGACTTTTGGACGAAATTCCATCGAAAGTTGTCACCCTTTTTTAAGACAAAACAATTGGATTACTCGAAATTTAGTGGTCGCAGGTAATTTCAATTTAACCAATGTAGACGAATTATTTCAAACACTTGTTAATCTTGGACAACATCCCAAAGAGAAAAGTGATACGGTAACCGTTCTAGAAAAAATTGGTCATTTTCTCGATGTTGAGAACGATGATTTATATGCTCATTACAAATCACTGGGTTATTCCAAAGATCAAATTTACGCGCGCATTGCGAGGGAAATTAATTTGGTTAAAATTTTAAAAAAGGCTTCAGAAGTTTGGGACGGCGGATATGCTATGGCTGGACTTTTAGGACACGGGGATGCTTTCGTATTGCGCGACCCGAACGGCATTCGTCCTGCATTTTGGTATGAAGATGATGAAATTTGCGTCGTTGCTTCTGAACGTCCAGTAATTCAAACAGCCTTTAATTTAACAAGTGAACAAATTCACGAGCTTCAGCCTGGACATGCACTAATTGTGCGCAAGAATGGTGAGGTAAAGGAGGAAATGATCAATTCTCCAAGGGAAATTAAAAAATGTTCTTTTGAGCGCATTTATTTCTCTCGTGGATCGGATACCGATATCTACAAAGAACGCAAAGCATTGGGACGATTGATTGTGGATCAAGTGCTCGAAACAGTCAATCATGATTTCGACAACAGTGTGTTCTCATTCATTCCAAATACCGCAGAAGTTTCGTTCTATGGACTCATTAAAGGCCTTGAAGAAAGCTTAAATAAACAAAAAGTCAAACAAATTCAAGCGCTCGGTCCAGATGCCAACTCTGAACAAATAGAGGAAATAATCAACCAACGTGCAAGAATTGAAAAAATAGCCATTAAAGATGCCAAATTACGCACCTTTATCACCCAAGATGATTCGCGCGATGACCTTGTGGCACATGTGTATGACATTACCTACGGAAGTGTTCGTCCAGGAACCGATAATTTAATTGTTATTGACGACAGCATTGTCAGAGGTACCACCTTAAAGCAAAGCATTCTTCGCATACTTGATCGACTTTCGCCGAAAAAAATTGTAGTGGTATCCTCAGCGCCTCAAATTCGATACCCTGATTGTTACGGGATCGATATGGCAAAAATGGGAGATTTTATTGCGTTTGAAGCGGCCATTCAACTATTACGCGATCGTAAAATGGATCATGTGATCAAGGAAGTATATGAAAAATGCATCGAGCAAGTGAACCTTCCGAAAGAACAAGTTCGAAATTTTGTCAAAGAGATCTATGCGCCGTTCAGCAACGAGGAAATTTCAGCGAAAATTGCTGAATTACTGACACCTTCAAACATTAACGCGGAAGTTGAAATCGTTTTTCAAACCGTTGAAAACCTTCATGTCGCTTGTCCGAATCACCTTGGAGATTGGTACTTCACAGGGGATTACCCTACGCCTGGAGGGAACAAAGTGGTAAACAAGGCTTTCATCAATTGGGTTGAAAAACGAAACGAAAGAGCATACTAATTATTGCTCATGTTTTCTGCTATCCTTTTCGCCATTCCACTTTGAGAGTGGATAAAGGCCATCATGTTTTGACTGCGTTTTTGATGACCTGAAAGAAGTTCTTGGAAACATTGAATAAATGTATTTTCGTCTACTACCTCACGAGCAAATTCTTTTTCAAGAAACAATGCTGCCTCAGGAAACTTGGAGTGCTTGGGTCCAAAAAGAATGGGTAATCCGTAAACTGCTGGCTCTAAAATATTATGGAGACTTCCAGAAAACCCACCTCCAACAAAGGCAATCGTCCCATAACGATAAGCGGAACTTAATAGTCCTATGCAGTCTAAAACCAAAACCCTAGCATCTATTATTTCTTGTTCATGTATTTGGGTGTCCAAGTGAGTGTAGCGCAAGGCATTCGGGAAATGATTGAGTATGGAAACAATGTGCTTCTCCCTTATGTCATGTGGAGCAATGATTATTTTTTCCGCGTTCATCAGACTGAAAGACCTGCTGACAATCTCCTCTTCTCTCGGCCATGAACTTCCCAAAATTAATATTGAATGATCTTGTACAAAAGCTTCCATAATCGGATTGGAGCGCTCCAATGATTGCTCCTTTGCTTGTACGACACGTTCGAAGCGAAGATCACCAGATACAGTGTGGTCAACGATCCCAATTTGACTAAGTAGCGCCGCGCTTTGCGTATTTTGCACGTAAAAGTGCTTGATGTGTTTTAAGGCATTTTTAAAAAATCCACCATACCATTTAAAATACAATTGACTTGGTCGAAATAAGGCAGAAACAGCAATGACATTTACGTTTCGCTCACCTAAAGCCTTTAAAAAATTGGGCCAAAATTCATACTTGACAAAAACCGCTAAATGTGGATTTGCTATTTCAATAAAAGTCCGCGCATTGGAAACGGTATCCAAAGGGAGGTAGCACGCAGCATCCACATGAGCACCCCTTTTTTGGTAATGTTCCATTCCCGAAGGAGAAAAAAAGGTAACCAACAAAAAACAACTTGGATCTTTTTCTTTCAGTGCATTCATCAATGGCAATCCTTGGTCAAATTCCCCTAAAGAAGCACAATGAAACCAATTGATTTTTCGGTCTTTCGGAAGGGAATCACGCAAGTTCTCTTGCCAATTTACGCGTCCCTTTACCCATGCTTTCGCCTTTGGATTGAATACCGCGGCCAAGTGCAAAAATGCGCCATAGCAACGAATTAGAAAAGAATAAAAAAATGACAACGTGATTTATTTCTTGTAAAAATAATTGATTTTATTGATTGCCCTATAGAGCGTAAAACATCTTTGCTTGTTCCAACATGAATAGAAGGGACTCCATTACACAAAGTAGGTTCCTAATTGTAATAAAAATCCTTTGGTTTTTTTGAATAAAATGGAATATACCACCCTACACGAATTCCCGTTTGTAGATCCAAGCGCATGGCAGTTGAAACAGGAACATCCGGCTGATCAAAATTTATGCTTCTGCGATTATAAGTGAGTCCCTGCTGAAAATAGATGCCCGCATAAAAATTTAAAGGCCCACCATTGTTCAAAAAGGAATAACCAACAAATTGATGGAAATTGAGTCCGGTTGTCATGCGGTCGTAACCTTTTTTGTACTCTAATTCGATTTGAGGCACAACTTGATCATTTGTTTCAATGCGCATATGATGCAACAAGTATCCTACGCCACCATGCACTAAAATTCCCGAATTCTCGTTGGTTTTACTCATTGGAAACAAGCGGCCTATACTAACGTTTGCATTGAATCCTCGTGGGTAAACCAAGACATTTGCTATGTCCCCGTTGATGTCGGTGATGTTCCCTTTGTCGTCAATGAGGTGATCAAACAATCCCGTTATTTTTACTTGATTCCCGAAAATAAAATTGGCATCCACACCAAAATACCACTGGTTTTCAAGTTTATATCCTACAGAAAAACCAAGGTTGTTTAAAAACCCATAGCGTGCCAACAAATCTGCACCTGGAAGATTTCCTCCCCAATGTATGCCGACTAATGGCGTACTGATGGATTCATTCTTGGTTTCGCTTTGTGCTTGTGCTCCGAACGCGCTCAACAAAAAGAACAAGCATCCAGAAAGTCGTTGAAAATGATTGCCCTTACTCGTTTGATTGTTCATGTTTAATCGTTGAATTTTATCTCTGTAAATTTAAGGGATTCGATTGAAAAAAGAACCTAGTTTACGTTAAAAAAGGAATAAACGAAAGATCCTTGAAGTTATTGAGCATAGGAAAAATGGGGAATTCAGTATTCTTTTCCATTTCAAACCTTTAAAAAAGGTTATTTCACCTACATAATGAAACAAAAATGCGCCGTACTTTCTTAGTTTGGCTACCTTTGTTTAACGTAAATAAGATCGCATGAAAAAAATCCAAATGGTCGATTTAGTTTCTCAATACGAGAAAATCAAACCATCTATTGACGAGGCCATTCAACACGTCATTCAGAATGCCCATTTCATTAATGGTCCGGCCGTGAATCGCTTTCAACTGGATTTACAAGAATACTTAGGCGTAGGACATGTGATTCCTTGTGCAAATGGTACTGACGCCCTTCAAATTGCCATGATGGCTTTGGGATTAAAACCCGGAGATGAAGTCATTACTCCTAGTTTTACATACATCGCGACCACGGAAGTCATTGCCTTGCTTCACCTCGTTCCTGTTTTTGTCGAGGTGGATCCACAAACCTTTTGCATCGATCCAAAAGCGATTGAAGCAGCCATCACACCAAAAACCAAAGCAATCGTACCCGTTCACTTATACGGTCAAGCAGCAAACATGAATGAAATCATGAAAATTGCGCGCAAAAATGGGCTTTTTGTCATTGAAGATAGCGCACAAGCAATCGGATCAGATTACCATTTAGAGGATGGACGAAAAGTGAAAACTGGAACGATTGGAGACATTGGCTGTACGTCTTTCTTCCCATCAAAAAATTTGGGATGTTACGGAGATGGTGGAGCATTGTGCACAAATGACGCAGAACTTGCGAAAAAAATCCGCATGATTGCCAATCATGGACAAGAACAAAAATATGTGCACGACGTCATTGGATGCAACTCGCGCTTAGATACCATACAAGCGGCCGTATTGCATGTAAAATTAAGACAACTAGATAACTACATTGATGCTCGACGTGAAGTTGCCGCTAAATACGATGAGGCTTTCGCCGGGATTCCCGGTGTGAAGATTCCTTTTAGAGCGGATGATTCCAAACATGTATTTCATCAATATACACTGATCCTGGAAGATGCGGATCGAACGGCACTCCAAGATCATTTACTGGAATATGAAGTTCCAAGCATGATTTATTACCCTATTCCTGCGCACAAACAAAAAATGTTTTCCCATTTTGGTAGTTCGGAATTAAACTTGCCTACCACTGATTGGTTGACAGAAAGGGTAATTTCCTTGCCTATACACACTGAAATGCTGGAAGAACAACAAGCATACATCATTGAACAGGTCCAATCCTTTTTCAATCAGCACTAGTCCATGTTCTAATTGGAAATTATCATTAACTTAGAATCATCATGAAAAATATTGCGGTTGTTGGAACGGGATACGTTGGATTAGTGACAGGAACTTGTTTTGCTGAAAATGGAAACAAAGTAACCTGCATTGACATCGATGCTCAAAAAATTGAACGCTTAAAAAATGGGGAGACACCTATCTACGAGCCTGAATTAGATGTTTTGTTGGATCGCAACATTCATTCAAATCGACTGAGTTTTACGACCGATCTTGAAGCAGGAATCAAGGATGCTGAGATTATTTTTTTAGCGCTTCCAACTCCTCCAGGGGAAGATGGTTCAGCTGACTTATCGTACATTTTGAAAGTAGCAGATCAACTAGGGGAATTATTGACGGAGTACAAAGTAATTGTCGATAAAAGCACCGTGCCTGTTGGAACAGCAGAAAAAGTGTATGAAACCATTTCCAAAAAAGCAAAAGTTGAGTTTGCTGTTGTTTCAAATCCAGAATTTTTAAGGGAAGGGTTTGCTGTGAGTGATTTTTTGAAACCCGACCGTGTAGTCATTGGAACAAGTGATGAACGCGCTCGGAAAATCATGGAAAGTCTTTACAGACCTTTTTTAAGACAAGGAAATCCCATCCATTTTATGGATGAGAAATCTGCGGAACTCACCAAATATGCTGCCAATTCCTTTCTTGCGACAAAAATCACCTTCATGAATGAGGTGGCGAATTTTTGTGAAATTGTTGGCGCCGACGTAGATAAAGTAAGAATGGGGATCGGCTCTGATGACCGAATTGGAAAACGCTTTTTGTTTCCAGGAATTGGTTATGGCGGCTCTTGTTTTCCCAAAGACGTTCAAGCGTTAGTCAAGTCTGGGCTTGAGAAAAACTTTGACTTTAAAATCCTCCATGCCGTGATGGAAGTCAATCAAGACCAAAAAACACGCTTGTTTCCGAAAATGAAGAACTACTTCAAAGGCGACCTGTCCAACAAACACATTGCAGTTTGGGGCTTGGCTTTTAAACCTGATACGGATGATATTCGAGAAGCTCCGGCCCTCTTTATGATCGACGCCTTACTCCATGCGGGAGCAAGCATTAGTGCTTTTGATCCTGAAGCCATGTCCAATGTGAAACAGGTACTTGGCGATAAAATACGTTACTCTTCCGATGAATATAGTGTTTTGAACGAAGCCGATGCCTTGTTAATTTGCACGGAATGGGGGGTGTTTAGAAATCCCGACTTTAACGAATTGAAAAAACGCATGAAGGATTGTGTTATTTTTGACGGAAGAAACCTTTACGACATCGAAGAAATGAATGAAAAAGGATTTTATTATTCGAGTATCGGTCGAAATTTAATTGAAAAAAACAGATGAAACGCGTACTAATTACCGGGGCAGCAGGATTTTTGGGTTCACATTTGTGTGACCGTTTTATCAAGGATGGTTACCATGTCATTGCCATGGACAACCTCATCACCGGTCGCCTAAAAAACATTGAGCACTTGTTTCATTTGGAACAATTTGAATTTTACAACCACGATGTGTCAAAATTCATTCATGTGCCTGGAGAATTGGATTATATCTTACATTTCGCCTCTCCAGCTAGTCCCATTGACTACTTAAAAATTCCCATTCAAACCCTGAAAGTTGGATCCTTAGGGATTCACAATTGCCTTGGTTTGGCCAAAGCAAAAGGTGCTCGATTAATCATTGCATCCACCTCTGAAGTGTATGGTGATCCAACCGTTCATCCGCAAACAGAAGATTATTGGGGGAATGTCAATCCTGTTGGACCTAGAGGGGTTTACGATGAGGCAAAAAGATTTCAGGAAGCCATGACTATGGCCTACCATAATTTTCATGGACTAGAAACACGCATTGTTCGCATCTTTAATACCTATGGTCCACGTATGCGCTTGAACGACGGGCGTGTTTTGCCAGCATTTATTGGTCAAGCATTGCGAGGTGAAGACTTAACCATCTTTGGAGATGGATCCCAAACGCGATCGTTTTGTTACGTGGATGACCTAGTGGAGGGAATTGTTCGTTTGCTCATGAGTGATTATCCATATCCAGTCAATATCGGGAACCCATCTGAAATAACCATTGCTCAATTTGCAGAGGAAATTATTGCATTAACAGGTACAAGTCAAAAAGTAATTTACAAGGATTTGCCCGTAGATGATCCAAAACAACGTCAACCAGACATTACCAAAGCTCGTCAATTGCTGAAATGGGAACCAATGATTGATCGAAGTGAGGGACTGAAAAGAACGTATGCGTATTTTCAAGGATTGAGCAAAGAAGAATTGATGGAAACAGATCACCATAATTTTGATCATTACATAACGAAGTAAATGAAGTATTTTGCACACGAAACTGCTGTAATTGATGATGGATGCCAAATTGGTGAAGGAACCAAAATTTGGCACTTTTCACACATCATGCCGAATTGTCAAATAGGTGATCGTTGCAACATTGGTCAAAATGTAGTCATTTCACCAGATGTTATTCTTGGAAAGAATGTTAAAATTCAAAACAACGTTTCAATTTATACGGGTGTCGTTTGTGAGGACGATGTTTTCCTAGGACCATCAATGGTTTTCACAAATGTCATGAATCCAAGGAGTGCGGTTAATCGAAGAGATAGTTACACCAAAACAACCGTAAAAAAAGGTGCCAGCATTGGCGCAAATGCAACAATTGTCTGTGGGCACGACATTGGTCGTTACGCGTTCATTGGAGCAGGTGCAGTCGTGACAAAACCAGTTCCTGACTTTGCGCTAGTTGTCGGAAATCCAGCCAGACAAATTGGATGGATGTCGGAATTCGGCCACCGCTTGAATTTTGATGAGGAAGGTTTTGCGCATTGCCCAGAATCGGGTCAAACGTACCAATTAAAAGAAGGGAAATGTGACGTATACATCGTTTCGTCAGAAGAAACGAAGGAATAAAAATAAACTTATGTCAAAAATAAAATTTGCCGTTATCGGCGCTGGACACATTGGAAAACGCCATGCAGAAATGATTCGCCGAGACAAAGAAGGTGAACTGGTAGCCATGGTAGATGTGCGTGGAAAGGAAGAATGTCAGGCCTTGGATTTTGATGTTCCATTTTTCACATCCATGGAAGAACTTTTTCAAAGCGGATTGGATTTCGATGTTATCAATGTTTGCACACCAAATGGATTACATGCTGAACAGGCCCTTCTAGCTTTAGAACACAAAAAACACGTGGTTTGCGAAAAACCAATGGGCTTGAGTAAAGATAGTTGCGAAAAAATCATTTATAAATCCTTACAAGTATCGAAGCAAGTATTTTGCGTGATGCAAAATCGCTATTCTCCTCCTTCGGAATGGATCAAGAAAATCGTAAGCGATGGAATCCTCGGGGAAATATACATGGTACAATTGAACTGTTATTGGAACCGCGACGAACGCTATTATAAAGCGGGTGGATGGAAAGGCACTAAAGACTTGGACGGTGGAACCTTATTTACTCAATTCAGTCATTTTATTGACATCATGTATTGGTTGTTCGGAGACATCGACAACATCCAAGGGAAATTTACCGATTTCAATCACGCCGATTATACCGATTTTGAAGACTCTGGATTCGTTAGCTTCGACTTCATCAATGGCGGAATGGGCTCCTTGAATTATTCAACGTCCGTCGCTAATCAAAATTTAGAATCTTCGATGACCATAATTGGTCAAAATGGATCCGTGAAAATCGGTGGACAATACATGAATGAGGTGGAAGTTTGTAACATTACAAATTACGAAATGCCCGAATTAGCTCCAACAAATCCAGGAAACGATTACGGTCCATACAAAGGTTCGGCAGCGAATCACAATTACGTCATCACCAATGTCATCGATACCCTAAAAGGAAGAACTTCGCCCACCACAAACGCCTTAGAGGGCATGAAGGTGGTGGAGATAATTGAACGCATTTACAAAGTTCGAGACGCACAATAAAGTTCATGCGCAAAGTGAAAAATCAAATTAAATGAACGAAATGATTTACGATCAACTCATAAAAAAAGAAGCCAAACTTGCTTTGGTAGGACTTGGATATGTGGGATTACCCATTGCCCTAGAATTTGCCAAAACGGTCAAGGTTGTTGGATTCGATATCAATGAGAAAAGAGTCGATTTAATGCGAAATGGAATCGATCCAAGCCGCGAATTAGCCAATAGCGACTTCCAGGACAAGGACATCCTTTTCACCTCCAATATGGCTGATTTGAACGACGTTAACTTTTTTATCGTCGCTGTTCCAACGCCTATCGATGATACAAATCTCCCTGATTTAAAACCACTACAAGGTGCGAGTCGAACCGTCGGAAAAGTACTGAAAAAAGGAGATTATGTCGTATTTGAATCTACGGTGTATCCGGGCTGTACAGAGGAGGATTGCATTCCAATTTTGGAGGCAGAATCTGGCTTGAAATTTCCTGAAGATTTTAAAGTAGGGTATTCACCAGAAAGAATCAATCCGGGAGACAAAGAACATACCCTTCAGAACGTGATTAAAATCGTTTCTGGCTGTGATGAAGAGTCCTTGGATCAGATCGCTAAAACATACGAATTGGTTGTTGCTGCTGGTGTACACCGCGCGACAAGCATCAAAGTAGCAGAGGCAGCAAAGATTGTCGAAAATACGCAACGCGATGTCAATATTTCTTTGGTGAATGAACTTTCCATCATTTTCAATAAAATGGGCATAAACACTTTTGACGTATTGGAAGCGGCTGGAACTAAATGGAATTTCTTGAAGTTTTATCCTGGTTTGGTTGGTGGACACTGCATTGGAGTGGACCCTTATTATTTGGTTCACAAAGCCATGCAATTAGGATACCATTCAAAGGTTATCAACTCCGGACGTTATGTGAATGATTCCATGGGCTTTTACATTGGAAAACAAACCGCGAAAAAAATCATTGCTCAAGGAAAAATGATCCAGGAAGCTCATGTGTTGGTGATGGGTGCAACCTTTAAGGAAAATGTGAGTGATATCCGAAACTCAAAGGTGATTGATGTCATTACCGAACTTAAATCTTTTCAAATCAATGTGGATGTAATGGACCCTCATGCGGATTCTTCTGAAATGGAACATGAATATGGCGTGAGTTTAACCAGCAACCTGCGAAACGATTATGATGCCATCATCATGGCTGTAAACCATAAAGAATATTGCGGATACGATGAACACTATTTTAAATCGTTGTTGAAAGATGGAAAGGGTGTTTTTGTCGATGTTAAAGGAATTTACCGCGGGAAAATAAGTGAATTAACCTACTGGTCACTTTAGAAATTACTCAATTCGAAAAGGCATGGATGCAATGGAAAAAACGATTATGATTACGGGGGGAGCAGGATTTATCGGCTCTCATGTTGTTCGGCGCTTTTTGAAAAAATATCCAAATTACTTCATCGTCAATGTCGATAAATTGACCTATGCAGGAAACCTTGCAAATATTAAGGATGTTTGTACTCTTCCCAATTATCAATTTGAACGTGTGGATATTGTTGATGCGCAGGCGATTCAAGCGATTTTCAAAAAATATAACATAACGGACGTTATTCATCTCGCAGCTGAATCACATGTTGATCGTTCCATTGAAGGACCGATGGATTTTGTCATGACGAATGTCGTTGGAACAGTAAATTTATTGCAAGCAGCCAAAGATTCATGGTCGGGAGACCTCCAAAACCATGTTTTTCATCACGTTTCTACAGACGAGGTTTATGGAAGCCTGGGAGAAGATGGACTCTTCACAGAAAAAACGCCTTATGACCCAAGAAGTCCATATTCTGCATCGAAGGCTGCATCCGATCATTTTATCAAAGCCTTTTACCATACCTATGGATTGCCCATCAAACTTTCCAATTGCTCCAATAATTATGGAAGCCATCATTTCCCAGAGAAATTAATTCCCTTAATGATTCACAACATTCAGCACAATAAACCTCTTCCCGTTTACGGTAAAGGTGAGAATATACGCGATTGGTTGTGGGTAGAAGATCATGCAAGTGCCATTGATGCCATTTTTCATCACGGAAGAATGGGCGAATCGTACAATGTCGGTGGTTTGAACGAATGGACCAACATCGAGTTGGTGAAGCACCTTTGTTCGCTCATGGATCAGAAACTAGGACGCCCAAAAGGAGAGTCGGAAAAACTGATCACCTTTGTTCAAGATCGCGCTGGACATGACAAACGATACGCAATCGATGCAAGCAAACTCGAAGAGGAACTTGGTTGGACTCCTTCCATTTCTTTTGAAGAAGGATTGTCCAAAACCGTTGATTGGTACTTGGAAAATGAAGCTTGGGTAAACCAAGTGACGAGTGGCGCCTATCAAGCGTATTACGAGAACATGTACGGATCGAAATAAACAATACGTGAACATTCACTTTTTACGTCATGCCAAAACAAATCAAGTCAGTCCGACTGGACGCGATTTTGACCGCGAATTACTACCGCAAGGAGAAGAACAGTTAAGCTCCTTCCAGGAATTCGCAGGCTTTAACCAACTATCTGTAGTGCATATTTACTGTTCCACAGCCATGCGCACGCGTCAAACCTATGCGCAAATTGCCGGACTTTTTCCAAATTCTTCCATTTCCTTTCACGACGAATTGTACTTGGCATCAGCGACAGATTTATTGCAATTTATCAATGAGAAAAATTCGGATCAAGCCTTCTTACTGATCGGACACAACGATGGACTTTCCGAACTTGTTTCCTACCTATCAGATAAAAATGTTCAGCTCAAGACATGTGGGTACGTACAACTTTCCTTTCCATTTGAACATTCCGGATTTCTTTCCAAAGGAACTGGAGACATTACACGTGTTTTTCGCGTGAATCAATAACGAGAAAGGCAAACCGGTGGCTTCTTTTCTCTTGCCATGATTCCATTGATTCCTTGAAAATGCCAGCACATCGATCATAAAGTAGCTCTTTGAATGTGTATATTTGTTGCATGCAAGACCTTAGCTATTTTCTAAAGGAACGTTTTGGTGCGAGTCAGGTAGAAATCCTAAATCGCAACGGCAACTCATTTCATTTAATTACTTTGCCAGGTTCAAAAGAACTACGTATTCTGATGACCGTTGGATTGTCCGACCATCAAATGAAGGTACATGAAAAACACATGGGAGAGGAATGGAAAGAACTCTATGTACTCATCCCAAGTTATTGGAACCTTTTGGATGAACAAGATGAAAACATGAATTGGGTATTTCATTGGTTAACGAAATTGAAAAACTATGTGGTATCAAAAGACACATGGCTTGGACATGGACACACCATCCCTACTGGAAAGGAATTAGCTATGATTTCGCCCAAAATGAAACAAAATCATTTCATTTTGTCAGATCCACTAGAATTGGAAGATGAATTAAAGCCCATTGCGGCAGGAGATAAAACCATTTATTTCCTCGCATTGATACCTATTTTCGCCGACGAAATGGACTACAAACAAGGAAAAGGAACCGCGAAGTTGTTTGCCAAATTTGCACAACAAAACATTACCGAGAAATTGGATGATTTCCGCTCAACAGTTTTGAAAACTCGATGGAATTTCTTTGCTAAATGAAACAAAAAACACTCCAAGCACACCTGGCTTTATTCATTGTAAATGTACTTTATGGAGCTAGTCATGTGCTTGCAAAAGGCGTTATGCCGGATTATTTAACACCAAGCGTGTTTATTTTATTCCGCGTTGCTGGAGCGACACTATTGTTTTGGTTGGTGCTTAGTTTGACCAATAGCAAACCAATCGAACGTAAGGATTTTCCATTAATCGCACTTTGTGGTCTTTTCGGCGTAGCCATTAACCAGCTTTTTTTCTTTCATGGTTTGAACCTTTCATCTGCGATTAATTCAGGAATCATCATGGCATTAAATCCTATCATGGTGGTGATTCTCTCCTTTTTTCTTTTCAAAGAGCGTCTAACAAGCTTGAAAATAACAGGAATAACATTGGGCGCAGTTGGAGCCATTTTATTGACGCTTAAAGCATCTTCCCATGTCAGTGATTCACGGCTGGGAGATTTGTTTTTATTTCTGAATGCTTTAAGTTATGCCATTTATTTAGTGTTGGCTAAACCCTTAATGAAAAAATACAGTCCCATTCAAGTGATCACATGGGTATTTACATTTGGACTCATTTTTGTGCTCCTCTTTCCACCTACGTTAAGTCAATTGAGTCAAACGAATTTTCAGCGCATTTCAACCGAAATTTGGTGGAAAATAGCCTATGTCGTCATCGGAGTCACCTTCTTTACTTATTTGTTGACCATTTTTGGATTGAAATACCTGAGTGCAACCGTATCTAGCGCCTACATTTACACCCAACCAGTCATGGTGATGCTATTTACGTTCTTGTTTGCAAGCATTCATTGGTCAGCAGATTATCGTGGCAGCATCACCTCCGAGAAAATTTTGTATATGTTCGTTATCTTTACCGGCGTTTACTTGACCTCTAAATCTATTTCAAGAAATGAAAATTAACCTACTCATCTTGTTTCTGTTATTTGTTTCCTTTGGATGGGGACAGAAAAAACCCATTGACCACACTTCTTATAAAGAATGGAAACGAACGGAAAAACAACAATTTAGCACCAATGGAAATTGGATCACTTTTGAAATCAATCCACTTCTTGGAGATGGATACCTACATTGGTATGAAACGGCTACCGGGAAACACGACTCACTGCTTCGTGGCAAGGATGCCCAATTAGATCCAAATGGACAATTCATCGCCTGGAAGGTAACACCTGGATTTGATACCTTACGTACATGCGAATTGAACAAAGTAGATAGGAAAAAATGGCCTAAGGATAGTTTGTTTATTTACATCACCGCGGATGACTCCTTGATTAAACTTCCCAAATTAAAGTCCTTCACTCGGAGTGAGGATGCCTCGGTTCTGGCTTATTTGACAGAAGCAAGTCCAAAATCAACACTCGAAGAAAAAAAATCGTTCTTTCAAAAACATTGGCCATTTAAAAAGGATGAAAAGCCGGTTGAGAAACCAAAAAGCGATGGACATCAACTCACCATTTGGACAAATACTTATTCTTGGAGTTTACCGAACGTAACAAAATACTCCCTCCCCAAAAACGGAAAATATGCTGCAGTCGTTGCGCACCAGAAACTCAAAAACGACTCATCACAAGTAAGGATTTATGACGTTACAACGCAACAAATTGTCAAAGAATTTGATCGAAACATTGCATGTGAATTACCAATATGGAACGAAGATGCCACAAAATTGGCGTTCTTTTCGAGTAACGACACGAGTAAAGTAAAGCAATATGAATTGGTTGTTTTTGACCTCATTTCGAATAAAACGTGGACATTAGGAGATACCTTGTTGACAAGGGGATTGGATTCCTTGAAAGGGATTTCCGAAAATAGAACGCCCATTTTTACTGAAGATAACCGTTTCTTATTCTTTGGCGTGTGTGATCGAGTTAAACCAGAAGTAAAGGACACGCTTTTGGAATCGGAAAAAGTTCGCGTGGACATTTGGCATTATCAAGACCAAGAAATCCAAGCGCAGCAACTTGTTCAATTGTCACAAACAAAAAAACGAAGCGACATTCATGTATTTCGCTTCAGTGATGAGAAAATCATCCCTTTGAGCAATGATACCTTGACTGTCCGTTTTTCGAATCGAATCGAAGGCAATTATGTCCTGGCAACAAGCAATGAATCATACGCCATTCAACAACAATGGAAAGCACCTGGACTAGAAGATGTATACCGCATTTCGTTAATTGATGGCTCGATAGAAATCCTCGCAAAAGGTCTCGCCTATCCAGGGATGCTTTCTCCGAAAGGAAAGTATTTTACGTATTTCAATCCAACAAAAAATCAATACATCTTGCTGGATATCGCGGCGAAATCGCTTTCGAACATGAACGCAAATCGCAAAGACATCACCTGGAATGAGGACATCAACGGTCAACCAATGGAAGCAGGTCCGGAAGGATGGTTTGGCTTCGATCGCAGCGAAGAGCATGTTTACTTTAAGTCCCGTTTCGACCTTTGGGATTATCAAATCAGTTCACAGAATTTAAAATCCCTCACCAATGAATGGGCAACGAAAAATAACATTCGCCTGGACCTCATTCAATGGGACGCTGACAGCGTTTACATTGATTTAAACGATTGTTATGTGACAAGCTTTGACCTTGCCTCGAAAAAAGAAGGAATTCATCTGGTTGATGCAGATGAAGCGAATGGCCTGCGACAAATCATCGAAATTCCTGCACGCATTTCTTTGATTGAACGTTCACCAAACAAGCAATGGTATTTTTTCCGTAGAATGACTGTTTCGCAGTATCCTGAATTAGAATTGTGGAATGAACGACTTCAATTGAATGCTGTTTTGTCAAAAACGAATCCTCAGCAAGCAAATTATAACTGGGCAACTAGTGAATTGGTCAAGTGGAAAACCTATGACGGACAACAATTAGAAGGGATCCTGTACAAACCTTTGGATTACGATGCAACAAAAAAATACCCGCTCCTTTTGTATTACTACGAACTAAATTCAGATAACCTAAACAACTATCAAAGCCCTCGTCCATCAGCAAGTACCATTAACCCAACCGAATATGCATCAGCGGGCTACCTGGTGTTTATTCCAGATATTCGATATGAAATCGGACATCCTGCCAAATCGGCATATAATTGCATCATGAGCGCAACAGATTTCTTACTAAAAAATTATCCCATTGATTCTACTCGAATGGGCTTACAAGGACAAAGCTGGGGAGGTTATCAGACAGCACAATTAATTACCATGACCAAAAGGTATGCTGCCGCAATGGCTGGGGCTCCAGTCAGCAATATGATTTCTGCTTACGGAGGCATTCGATGGGGCTCTGGATTAAACCGCCAATTTCAATACGAATCAACGCAAAGCCGAATCGGAAAAACGATCTGGGAAGCTCCTGAATTGTACATCGAAAATTCTCCCTTGTTCCATTTACCCAATGTTAAAACACCTTTACTAATCATGTCAAATGACCGTGATGGAGCAGTTCCTTGGTATCAAGGGCTTGAATTATACAATGGAATGAGAAGACTAGGTAAACCATGTTGGATGTTGAATTACAACGATGATAACCACAACCTTACTAAACTTCCATACAAAATGGACCTAAGCATTCGCATGCGGCAATTTTTTGATCATTATTTACAAAATAAGCCTGCACCAAAATGGATGACCGAAGGAATTCCGGCGATTGATAAAGGCAAACAGTTCGGCTACGAAACAGAATAGAACTTTCCTTGTGCTTTGGACCACTATTCAGACTTGGCTTGTTTATTTTCCGAATTGGGCTTAAAATCATAAGTGACTTGAATTTCACTGGAAACAGACTGTTTTTCAGCTTGAATCCGTAGTTCTTCCTCTTCCTTAAGACGCATTCGTTCGAGGTACATTCCTTCGAAATCAGGTGGTTCGATTCCCATTTCTTTTTCGATTTCGTATTGGTATTTTGGACGCTGTGGACCTCGGCGTCGGTAATAAATTGCTAGAATCACCCCGACAACCATGCCGCTGAGGTGTCCTTCCCAAGAAATCCGTTCCTTGGTAGGGAAAATCCCCCAAATCATCGATCCATAAAGAAAAACAATGAACAAAGACAAGGCTTGTAAGGGCAAGTATTTTCGAAGAACACCCGATGTAAATAAGAATGCTGCAAGACAATAAATCACTCCACTCATTCCGATGTGATGCGCACCATTGTCAGCTGCCAGAAGCCACAATAGAAATCCGGTGAGAAACCAAGCGAAAAAAAATACCCGCAAAGCAATTTCTTTATAGGAATAAAACAATAAAGTAATGAGTAAAAAAGCTGGAATGGAGTTGTTTAAAATATGCCTCGCATCTGAATGCGCATGAATCCATGGCATAAAAATTAAACCTTTCAAGCCTGGTAGTTGTTTAGGTACAACACCTAAGGAATGAAAGTCATATATGAACAAGAAGTCTGCCCAGTAAAACAACCACATCATGACCAACACAATGATCGCTGGAACAACCGCATGGCGCAAATGATGATCAAATTGGTTTGTTGTTTGCATGGCATGATCGAAGTCAAAAGATATGCCTTTATTAAAATACTGACAGTCTGTCGCAGAAATACGAAGCCTGTTTTTCACAATCAACTATCTTTGCGTTATGGACGAAATTAAAAATAAGGTCAAGGAAAGCGGTCTCATTCAATTGGACTTGGCTGATTTCAAACCCAAAGAAAAAATGGTGGAACTTGACTTGGCGTCACAGCTTTGGCAGGGACTTGTGCTGAAAGAAAAAGACTTTCGAACTTGGATCAAAACAGAAAACTGGGAACAATATGAAAACCATGCGGTTTACATTCATTGCTCTGCAGATGCCATCATTCCTACTTGGGCATACATGCTCGTGGCTTCTGCCCTTCACACAAGGTCCGCCAATGTAGTTGTTGGGTCAAAAGCAGCACTTGAAAAAGCGCTCATCAAAAAAAACATCGAACAACTAGACTTAACTGATTTCCAAGATGGAAAAGTGATCATCAAAGGATGCAGCGACATTTCCTGTCCAGAATTCGCGATGGTGACACTCGTGCAAAAGTTACAATCGACTGTTGTTTCTATCATGTACGGCGAACCATGTTCTACCGTTCCCATTTACAAACGCAAATAACATGAATATAAAAGCTTGGCTCAATGCTGCGAGATTAAGAACCTTGCCACTATCCGTTTCAGGAATCATTGTGGGTTCGGGACTTGCCGCTGCTCTAGACAAATGGGATGGCCTGATTTTCACATTGGCCATGTTCACGACCATTGGATTTCAAGTAGTTTCCAATTTCGCAAATGATTTGGGAGATAGTCAAAAAGGAACCGATAATGAAAAGCGTGTTGGACCGAAACGAACCATACAAGCAGGACATATTTCGCCACTTTCCATGAAGCGCGGAATTGTGATTACATCCTTTCTTTCTGGGTTAAGTGCTATTTACCTCATTTTCATTAGCTCAAAAAATTTAAACTCCCAATCATTGTTCTTTTTTCTCATCCTTGCTGGATTATGCATACTTGCTGCCATCACTTACACGGTAGGAAAAAATGCATATGGATACCGCGGACTTGGTGACATCATGGTCTTCATTTTCTTCGGTTTGGTGAGTGTTTTGGGAGTTTTCAGGTTGTATGGATTGTCTTTTGAGTGGCTTACTCTTTTTCCTGCGATCACTATAGGTTTATGGAGTACTGCTGTTTTAAACTTGAACAATTTAAGGGACATAGAAAACGATCGCTTGTCGAAAAAAAATACGATGATTGTCAAATTGGGCTATGAAAAAGGAAAAAAATACCATGCCTTTTTGATTGTCGGTGGAGCGGTGCTTTGGTGGACAACGGTCTACCTTCTTGCCAAACTTTCAATGAACCCGTATTTATTCCTTTCGCTGATCCCGAGTGTTTTTCTATTGATTCATTTGAAAAAAGTATTTTTTACAATGGACCCAGCAAAGCTCGATGGAGAATTGAAAAAAGTGGCATTATTGACTTTTTTCTCAGCGTTATTGTTTTCACTCACCTTGAATTATTAATTTTATTTAACATTAAGAATTGTCCAAATTTGGTAGATTAATTTCCTTAAATTTGCATCACTTTTAAAAGATTAGAACATGAATATTTTGGTTTGCATCAGTAAAGCTCCAGATACCACTTCTAAAATCGCGTTTACAAATAACCTAACGCAATTCGATGAAAATGGAGTTCAATATATTGTTAATCCATATGACGAGTGGTATGCACTTGTTCGTGCATTGGAAATAAAAGAATCCATTGGTGGAAATGTTACCATTGTAACGGTAGGAACCGTTTCAGATGAAGCGGTAATCCGCAAAGCATTAGCCATTGGAGCAGATGAAGCTGTTCGGATTGATGCAGATCCAAAAGATGCCTTCTTTGTTGCTTCGCAAATTGCCGGTTACGCGAAATCAAAAGGTTTTGACTTGGTAATGACTGGAAAAGAAACCATTAATTACAATGGATCTCAAGTAGGTGGAATGATTGCAGAATCTCTTGACCTCCCATTTATTTCTTTGGCGACAAAATTGGATGCAAATGGATCCTTACTTACCTTGGAACGAGAAATCGTTGGAGGAGTTCAAGTCGTAGAAGTTCAGCTTCCGGCAGTTGTATCGTGTGCAAAAGGAATGGCGGAACAACGCATACCTAACATGCGTGGAATTATGGCTGCAAGAACAAAGCCATTAACAGTTATTCCTGCTGAAGAAGTGGAAGATTTAACCAATTACGTGGCATATCAAATGCCGAATGCAAAATCTTCCGTTAAACTAATTGATCCTTCAAACATGGATGAGCTTGTCGCTCTATTACACAATGAAGCTAAAGTAATTTAAGAAAAGTCACATGGTACTCGTATATATCAATTCAACAACTGGATTATCCAAAGCAGCTTTGGAAACAGTTACTTATGGTAAAAAATTAGGCAATGATGTTACCGTCATAACAAACGGTTCAGCCTCTGCAGATCAATTGGCCAATTTAGGTGAATACGGCGCGAGTAAGGTCTTGGTAGATCGCTCAGTCGATGGTGAAGATCCACAACAACTTGCCCGATTAATTGCTTCAGTAGCGGATCAAGTTTCTGCTTCAACAGTAATCTTTTCTCATGATATTTATGGGAAAGCAGTAGCTCCTAGACTTTCTGTACGCATGAAGGCCGGTTTGATTTCCGGAGCGATTGCCGTTCCAGAGGCGGATGGATCAATTAAAGTCAATGTTTTCTCAGGGAAGGCAGTTGGATTTGTAAAAGTGACAAGCGCTAAACAAATCATCTCTTTGCTTCCTAATAGCATTCAACCAGAAAAAACAGCATCGACTTGTGGCGTTGAAGAAATTAGTGGCCTAGCAGGAAATAGCTCAATCAAAGTGCTTGAAACGAAGAAGCCTGAAGGAAACATTCCTTTGCCTGAAGCAGAACTTGTTGTTTCAGCAGGGCGTGGATTAAAAGGCCCTGAAAACTGGGGAATGATTGATGATTTGGCATCGGCTTTGGGTGCAGCAACGGCTTGTTCTCGTCCAGTTGCGGACATCGGATGGAGACCTCATCACGAGCACGTTGGACAAACAGGTGTAGCGATTAGACCAAATTTATACATTGCTGTCGGGATTTCTGGCGCCATTCAACACCTTGCTGGTGTGAACGGATCCAAAGTCATCGTGGTCGTTAATACAGATACAGAAGCTCCTTTCTTTAAAGCAGCTGATTATGGCGTGGTTGGCGATGCATTTGAAGTGATTCCTAGATTAACGGAAGCAGTGAAACGATTCAAAGCGAATCAACATTAATTCATTACCTTCGTAAGAAAGAAGCCAAATGCAGAAAATCAAGTTGGAAATTACTGGCATTGCATATAGTCAAACACAGTCTGGCTCATATGTTCTGACACTTCTTGAGGTGGCTGGAAAACGCAAGCTTCCGATTGTTATCGGTGGATTCGAAGCACAAGCAATTGCGGTAGAATTAGAGAAAATGGTGCCATCAAGGCCATTGACCCACGATTTATTTAAATCTTTTTGCAAATCCTTTGGGGTAATTGTGAAGGAAGTGTTGATTTACAAATTTCAAGAAGGTATTTTTTACGCGAAATTGATTTGTGAACGCGATGGTCAATTAACCGAAATTGATAGCCGTACCTCTGATGCCATTGCGATCGGCGTTCGATTCAATGCACCGATATTCACATTGAGTAAGGTTTTGGAAGATGTCGGTGGTGCTGAAAATGCCCATGATGACACCTTCGATTTTGATGAAGATGAAGACACGGAACAGGTGTTTTCAGCAGATGATAATGAATGGAAAGAAGTCAGTGAAGAGGAACTTTCTAAGCATCTGACTGAGGCGATTGATAATGAAGATTATGAACTAGCCTCAAAAATTAGAGATGAAATCAAGCGACGTGGTTAATCCCTCTCTTACAACCATCAAATACAAATTAACCTTCATGAGTTTTCTCCAATTTTTTGTTTGGGGAGCTTGGTTAACAACGATTGGTACCTATTGTACCGTTGGTAAAGGATGGACATTTGGTCAATTTGGAGCGATTTTTTCAACCTTAGCATTGTCTTCCATCCTCATGCCTTCCCTTATCGGAATCATTGCGGATAAATGGATGCGCGCTGAGCGGCTATATGGCTTGTTGCACGTTCTTTATGGAAGTATTTTATTACTCATCCCAAACCTGAATTTCCTTCAAAAAAACATCGCTTTTTTCGCTGACATGCCCGAATATGATGTCTTGTATTGGGTCGTTTTTGCCAGTATGATTTGTTACATGCCTACCATTTCTTTGTCAAATTCAGTTTCTTACCGCATCCTAAACATGTTCAAGGGAAATGTCGTGAAAGACTTTCCGTCCATAAGAGTTTGGGGAACAATCGGATTCATTGCGGCCATGTGGACGACAAATTTAAGTGGCAGCAAAGATAATTCCATGCAATTTGTTATCGCTGGTATAACCGCCGTATTATTAGGTGTCTATGCTTTCACACTCCCAGCTTGTCAACCAGAAGAAAACTCAGGTGAAAAAAAATCATTTGGATCGATGCTTGGACTGGATGCTTTCCGCCTATTTGCAAACTATAAAATGGCCTTGTTTTTCGTTTTCTCCATGTTGCTTGGGGCAGCTTTACAATTGTCGAATATGTATGGTGATGCTTTTTTAAGCAGCTTTAAACCAGGCTCCATTGTCGAAAAATACTCTACCATCATTTATTCCATTTCACAGTTTTCTGAAACAGCATTTATTTTGACAATCCCGTTTTTCCTGAAACGATTTGGCATGAAAAAAGTCATGCTTTTCGCCTTGATTGCTTGGGTGCTGCGTTACGGATTCTTTGCATTTGGAATGGTGCCAATGGGCAGCGCTTTTATCGTTCTTTCCTGCATCGTATATGGAATGGCATTTGATTTTTTCCTGATTTCTGGGTCCATGTACATCGAAACAACAACCGACTCGCGCTTGAGGTCTAGTGCGCAAGGACTATTCATCATGATGACCAATGGATTCGGCGCTTATTTTGGCACAATCGCTAGTAGCTGGATTATTGATCAGTATTTTACGTTCAATGATGGAACAACGAATTGGCATTTTACTTGGATGACCTTTGCCATGTATTGCTTGATTGTGGCTATTTTATTTGCTGTTCTCTTTAAACACGAACATCGTCCAGAAGAAATTGGTGAAGCCTCCCATTAAGAAAGGAACTTATACCCTACTCCACGTATGGAGAAAAAATGCTGTGGATTTTTTGCGTCGATTTCAAACAATTTTCTAAAAACAAGGATGTAATTATCAATCGTTCGCGAAGTTGGATATTGATCCGCACCCCAAACTCGGTCTAGAATTTCATTTCTAGAGACTACTTTTCCTTCCTTTTCATGAAACAATTCCAACAATTGAATTTCCCTTTTCGAAAATTGATGAATGTCATGTCCTTGATCATTTTGAACATTAAACGAGGTGAAATCAACTCGAAATGCTCCTATTTTCATGAATTTTTGAGTTTCCGAACCAAATAATCCTTGGGTGAGGATTTGCACTTTTAACAATAACTCCTCTAAATCAAAAGGTTTCGCCAAATAATCATTGGCCCCTAATTTAAGTCCGGCAACACGATCAGAAGTTGTTCCCTTCGCTGATAAAAATAAAATCGGTGTGGAATCGTGCTTTCGAATGGCACGACAAATATCAAAGCCATTCACGTGAGGCAACATGACATCTAGTATGATTAAATCAAAATGAAATGGTTCCGATAGTACATTCATAGCCATTTGACCATCGGAAAAACACTGAACAGAATACCCCTCCATCTCTAAATTGAAGGAGATAAGTTCGATCAAACTTTGTTCATCTTCCACCAAACATACACGCAACATAAACCTTTATTTATTTTATTCTTTTTTACATGGTGAAATTACAATAATCTATGGAACCTCATCACCATTCACCTTTGCCAATATTTCTTTTGCATGAACAAGATTTGTTAAAGATGAATCTCTGGTTCAAAAAAAACTTCAAGGGTATTAGACCTATTTCAACATGGAATTCATCACATATTTCGATTGGCACGTTCTAAATCACGCTAAATATTTACGTAACACCAAAAATTCCGCTGGTGGACAAAGCGACAACTGTAAGGAGCTTCCATTTACTACGCATTTTTTTTGCGTATTATATCAAAAGGAATGGTCGGTGAGTTATTCTATATTACGAATTTATATACAAAATAAAAACATCCAAACTTCATGAATTCATTTTGCAGCAAGGTTTTTAAGCGAATTTGATGGCGAACACGAAGCGTAATTAATGTACAATGAACTGGTTGTGATCTTTCTTAATCCTTGCTTAACAATTTCTTCACTTCTTCCTCAAATTCCTAACTTTGTGCTGAAAAAAAAGGATTGAAGCGCATGGATAAAATTTCATATGTGGGGAATGCCGATGTTAACGCCATCGAATACCTTTACGAACAATATCGTCAGAACCCAGAGAATGTTGATTTAAGTTGGAATAAGTTTTTTGAGGGATTCGAATTCGCTCAAACAAATTTCGAGGAAAAAGGAGTCATTCCTGAGAATTACCTAAAAGAATTCAAAGTATTGAACCTCATCAATGGTTACCGCACACGCGGACATCTTTTTACCAAAACGAACCCCGTAAGAGAACGAAGAAAATACACGCCTTCCTTAGAAATTGATAATTTCGGTCTTACGGAAGCAGACTTAAACGAGGTCTTTCAAGCAGGTGAAGAAATTGGCATTGGTGCAGCGAAATTGAGTGATATCATAGCACATTTAGAATTAACGTACTGCCAATCGATTGGGATCGAATACATCTACATGCGTGACCCTGAAAGAATTGATTGGTTTCGAAACAAAATAGAATTAAATAACCGTCCTTCCTTTGACAAAACCCGTAAGATTCAAATCTTCAAGAAACTGAATCAGGCATCTGGATTTGAAGCGTTTTTGGGAAAAAAATTCGTTGGTCAAAAACGATTCTCAATTGAAGGTGGAGAAGCGCTAATTCCAGCTTTAGACACTTTGGTGCAAAAGGGATCAAGCTTGGGCGTAGAATACTTCGTGATGGGCATGGCTCACCGAGGACGCTTAAATACACTTACCAATATTTTTGAAAAACGTCCGCGGGACATTTTCTCTGAATTCGAAGGGAAACAATTTGACTTCGTAGGTTATTTTGATGGCGACGTGAAATACCACCAAGGATTTACTTCTCATGTTAAAATAAACGGAGACAAAGAGATTGGATTAACATTGGCTCCGAATCCTTCTCACTTGGAAGCAGTCAATACCGTCGTGGAAGGGATTTCACGTGCTAAAATTGATCAAGTGTTTCACGACGAGAGCAAAGTTTGTCCGGTTTTGATTCACGGTGATGCTGCCGTAGCTGGACAAGGAATCGTTTATGAAACCATTCAAATGGCTCAATTAGATGGATACAGAGCTGGAGGAACCATACACATCGTTGTCAACAATCAAGTTGGATTCACCACAAACTACTTGGATGCACGTTCGTCAACTTATTGTACGGATGTAGCAAAAACAACACTTTGTCCTGTTTTTCACGTGAACGGGGACGACATAGAGGCGGTTGTTCAGACCATTGAAATTGCGATGGAATATAGACAACAATTTCACCGAGACATTTTCATTGATTTGCTTTGCTACCGAAAATACGGACACAATGAAGGTGATGAACCGAAATTCACCCAGCCAAAACTGTACAACATCATTGTAAAACATCCAAACCCAAAGGATATCTATTTACAGCAACTTGAAAGAGAAGCCATTCTAACGTCTGATGACGCGAAAAAAATTGAAGAAGAATACCAACATTTTTTAGAGGATGAATTCACCGCTTCACGTAAAAACGAAAAAGCATTGGTGTACGATTTCTTAAGTGCAACCTGGGAGAAATACCGCCATGGAACACAAAAAGATTTCGATTCATCGCCAAAAACTGGATTGGACAAGAAAAAGTTATTGGAGCTTGGCGTGAAATTATCTACCCTTCCTGAAGGAAAAAAATATTTTCGAAAAATCGCCAAAATTTTCGAAGATCGGTTAAATGCGATCAAGGAAGACAAACTAGATTGGGGTTCGGCAGAAATGCTAGCCTATGCAACCTTATTAACGGAAGGACACCCTGTTCGTATTTCCGGTCAAGATGTTGAACGCGGAACCTTCTCCCACCGTCATGCCGTTGTTAAAACAGAAGACACTGAAGAAGAAATCGAAACATTGAACTTGCTGGCTGAAAAACAAGCAAATTTCTCTATCTATAATTCCCTCTTGTCCGAATATGGTGTACTCGGCTTTGAATACGGTTATTCATTAGCAACACCAAATTCCCTCACCATCTGGGAGGCACAGTTTGGGGATTTCTTTAATGGTGCACAAATCATGGTGGACCAATTCATTTCCGCTGGAGAAGATAAATGGGCAACACAAAGTGGCCTAGTTATGCTTCTACCTCACGGATACGAAGGACAAGGAGCAGAACACTCCTCCGGTAGAATGGAGCGTTTTCTTCAACAATGTGCAGATTTAAACATGCAAATTGTAAATACTTCCACTCCTGCCAATCATTTTCACCTGTTAAGAAGACAAGTGAAAAGAGAATTCAGAAAACCACTCGTTGTGTTCTCTCCTAAAATGTTATTGCGCTACCCTGGAGCAACATCGAGCCTTTCTGATATGGCGACGGGATCCTTTCAAGAAGTATTAGATGATCCAAGCGTTGTCGTAAAATCTGTTGACACAGTTGTTCTTTGTAGTGGTAAATTCTACTATGAAATGAAGGTAAAAGCAGAAGAACTTGGTGTTAAAAACATGGCTTTTGTGCGCATTGAGCAATTGTATCCTTTGCCGCAAAAACAAATCGAAGCAATTTTGGCTAAATACAAGGCGAAAAATATCTTATGGGCACAAGAAGAACCTGCAAACATGGGGGCTTGGACCCACATCGCTATGAGCATGAGGCACCTTCCTGTTCAAGGGATTTGTCGTTCGGCATCAGCAGCATCGGCGGAAGGTTCTAAAAAATTGCATGAAATCCGCTTGGCAAAATTGTACAAAGACATCTTTGCTTACGCAAAATAATTTAAGAATTTAAAAGAGAAAAAATGGCTGTTTTAGAAATGAAAGTCCCAAGTCCGGGAGAATCAATATCAGAAGTAGAAATCGCAACTTGGTTGGTTTCAGATGGTGACTATGTGGAAAAAGATCAAGCAATTGCTGAGGTTGACTCAGACAAAGCAACGCTAGAGCTTCCAGCGGAAGAAAGTGGCGTCATAACCTTAAAAGCAGCAGAAGGCGACGTAGTTAAAGTTGGACAAGTAGTCTGTTTAATTGACACATCAGCGGCTAGACCTGCGGGAAGTACAGCACCAACAGTTAAACCAGCAGACGTTGTTGCTCCAGCTCCTGTGAAAGAAGAAAAAGCGGCGCCAGCACCCAATCCAGACCCTATAAAATCTGATTCTTATGCTGCCGGTTCAGCATCTCCAGCTGCAGCGAAATTGATGAATGAAAACAACGTTTCTTCCAAACAAGTGAAAGCAAGTGGAAAAGACGGTCGCATTACGAAACAAGACGTAATTGAGGCAATGTCAGCAGGATTCTCAACGGATGCAGCAAAAGTTTGGGGAGGTTCTCGCGAACAAAGCCGTGAGAAAATGTCCATGTTGCGACGTAAAATTGCTGAGCGACTAGTTGCTGTGAAAAATGAAACAGCCATGTTGACGACGTTCAATGAAGTAGACATGAAGCCAATCATGGACTTACGCGCAAAATACAAGGATGCATTCTCAAAACACCACGAAGTGAATTTAGGATTTATGTCCTTCTTTACAAAAGCTGTAACGGAAGCCCTGAACTTATATCCTTCTGTAAATGCACAAATCAGTGGAAATGAAATGATTTTCCATGACTATGCAGATATCGGCATTGCCGTTTCTTCGCCAAAAGGACTTATGGTTCCAGTAGTAAGAAATGCAGAACAAATGTCACTTGCGGAGATTGAACGAGAAATCAAACGCTTAGCAATCAAAGCACGTGACGGTAAAATTACACCAGAAGACATGACCGGAGGAACCTTTACAATTACCAACGGTGGGGTTTTTGGATCGATGTTATCTACGCCAATTATCAATCCTCCGCAATCAGCAATCCTAGGCATGCACAACGTTGTAGAGCGACCTGTTGCCATCAACGGGAAAGTCGAAATTCGTCCAATTATGTACGTTGCATTGTCCTATGACCACCGCATCATTGACGGCAAAGAATCTGTTGGATTCTTAGTGAAAGTAAAAGAAATGTTAGAACACCCAGAAAGAATGATCTTTGGATCTAAAGATCCCTTGGAAGTCCTTCTCGGTCTTTGATTTGACTCATCAGCTTGAAATCCTCCAAAGCGATTGTACAAACAATCACTTTGGAGGATTTTTGTTTTAGCTATTCGCCTCGTTTTCGTATATTTGTTCCCCTAAAATATTGGAATGTCGAAAATCAGAAAACAAGATGCCTTGGATTACCATTCTTCTGGAAAACCCGGAAAGATTGAAGTAGTACCTACAAAACCTTATGCATCTCAACGTGATTTATCACTCGCCTACTCTCCTGGCGTTGCCGAACCATGCCTTAAAATTGCAGAAAACAAAGCGGATGTATATAAATATACAAGCAAAGCCAATTTAGTTGCCGTAATAACCAACGGTACTGCCGTATTGGGTCTTGGTGACATCGGACCAGAAGCATCAAAACCCGTAATGGAAGGAAAAGGATTGCTTTTCAAGATTTTTGCCGACATCGATGTGTTTGACATTGAAATTGACGCAAAAGATCCCGAACTTTTCATTCAAACCGTAAAAGCCATTGCTCCTACTTTTGGTGGGATCAACCTAGAGGATATTAAAGCACCGGAAGCATTTGAAATCGAAAGAAGGCTGAAGGAAGAATTGGACATTCCAATCATGCACGATGATCAACATGGAACGGCGATCATTAGCTCCGCAGCACTTTTAAATGCCTTGGAATTAGCCAACAAGGATATTTCCACCATTAAAATCGTTGTTTCAGGAGCAGGAGCAGCAGCCATTTCGTGTGCACGTTTATACCACTCTCTTGGAGTGCCATTGAAAAATTTATATTTATACGATTCCAAAGGACTTATACATAAAGGACGTACAGATTTAGATGAAATGAAGGCCTTCTATGCCAATGAGGCAAAAGACATTCCATTTGAAGAGGCTTTTAACAATGCCGATGTGTTTTTAGGTTTGTCAAAAGCCGGATTGGTATCTAAAGAAATGATCGCTAGTATGGCGAAAGATCCGATCGTTTTTGCCTTGGCAAATCCTGAGCCAGAAATCTCCTACAAAGAAGCGATGTCCGTTCGCAAAGACATCATTATGGCTACCGGAAGATCAGATCATCCTAATCAGGTAAACAATGTCCTTGGATTTCCTTACATTTTCCGCGGTGCATTGGACGTTCGTGCGACGACCATAAACGAAGAGATGAAATTAGCGGCAGTAAAAGCGATTGCATCTCTTGCAAAAGAAACCATTCCTGAGGAAGTGATCGAAGCATATGGCGGAAAAAACATATCTTTTGGACGTGAGCAAATCATTCCAAAACCTTTGGATCCTCGCTTGATTTATTATGTTGCTCCAGCTGTTGCTCGTGCAGCAATGGATTCTGGCGTTGCACAATTCCCGATTCAAAATTGGGAAGAGTATGAGAATCAATTGAAGAGTCGTCTTGGTTTAGACAACAAACTTTTGAGAAACATTACAACCAAAGCTCAAGGAAATCCAAAAACAGTTGTTTTTCCGGAAGGGGATAACATAAAGATTTTAAAAGCCGCGCAACAAGCATTCGAAGAAGGTGTTGCCATCCCAATATTATTGGGTCGAAAACAAAAAATACACGATTTAATGACCGAATACGGCATTGAATTACCGGAGGTACAAATCATCGATTGCAAATCAGACGAAGAAGAAAAACGCCGCATGGCTTATGGTTCGATGTTTTTCGAAAAACGCAAGCGCAAAGGAATGACCGAATTCGAGTCCATTTCATTGATGCGTGAACGGAATTATTTTGGCGCTATGATGGTCGATCAGGGTGATGCGGATGCCATGATTACTGGAATTACACGTAGTTACCGTTCTTCATTTCGACCTGCGATTCGTACTATTGGCATGCAAAAAGATGTCAATGTCGTAGCAGGAATGTATATTCTGAACACAAAAAGAGGTCCGCTATTCTTAGCTGACACGACGGTAAACTTAAATCCAAGTGCTCAGCAAATCGCGGAAATTACCGTGAACGTTGCCAAAATGGTTCGCCGTTTGAAAATGACACCAAGAATTGCCTTGTTAAGCTATTCCAATTTCGGTTCTTCACCTGGTCCAGATCCTGAGAAAATGGCAAAAGTTGCTGAAATATTACATGAAACACATCCAAATTTGATCGTGGATGGTGAAATGCAAGCAAATTTTGCACTGAATGGCGAACTGATGAACGAGAAGTTTCCCTTCTCTACATTGGCAAATAAGGAAGTGAATACTTTGATTTTCCCTAATTTATCTTCCGGGAACATCGCCTATAAATTATTGCAACAAATGAATGAGGTAGATGCCATTGGACCGATTCTTATTGGTTTGAGAAAATCCATTCACGTATTGCAACTAGGTGCTTCCGTTCGCGAAATTAGCAACATGATCAAAATTGCGGTTATTGACGCACAAAACAATGAAAAATGATCGGTAGGCTAAACGGACGATTAATTGAAAAAAATCCCACGGACTTGCTCATAGAATGCGGCGGGGTTGGTTATGAGGTGAAAATCTCCTTAAATACCTATTCTCAATTGGGAAGTGATGAGTCCATTCATGTGTACGCAAAATTAATCGTACGGGAAGACGCGCACATTCTTTATGGATTTGCCAATAAGGAAGAACGCGAAATGTTTAACCACCTGATCAGCGTATCGGGAATTGGTCCGAATACAGCTATGATCATGTTGTCGTCACTTGTGCCCGATGAAATTGCGCAAGCAATCATGAGTGAAGACGTTCCTACCATTCAAAAAATCAAAGGTATCGGAACAAAAACTGCGCAACGCGTGATCATTGATCTGAAAAGCAAAGTTTCTAAAATGGAACTTTCGACAGAAAATATTTTCTCATCAAACAATAGAAATCGTTTTGATGCGTTAAACGCATTGGTGTCCCTCGGATTTGATAAAAAATCCGCTGAAAAGGTATTGGATAAACTCGATACTGGTACACAGAGTGTGGAAGAGTTAATTAAAGAAGCGTTAAGGAATTTATAAGCTAAAACAGAGTGTCTAAACCATTATACTACCATTCACGATTTAAAAAAATAAAGGCGGTTTACATCGCATTATTTCTATTGTTATGGACTGGAAATGCGAGCGCTCAAAATGGTTTCAACTTACCTTTCCCTATTTTTAACCCGATGAATCCTTATCAAAACTTACCACAAAGTTTTGACCTAGGTGATCCGAGCTCCATGCAGCAGACCATCGTATTTGATCCTGAAACAGGTCAATACGTTTTCAAAGAAACTCTAGGTAAAAACACATTATTATACCGGAATCCATCTAAGATGAGCCTCGAGGACTACCTCGAATACAACGAAAAAAAATCGTTGAAAATGGACTGGCAAGAGATCATTGATGAACAAACGGCTGAAAACCGCACCTTCGAATTGCCCATTAAAATTGGAAGCAAAGCCTTTACAAGTATTTTTGGTTCGGATGAAATTAAAATCATTCCTGGAGGTAACCTAGAATTATCTCTGGGCTTAAATCATTCGCGGGTGGACAATCCATTGTTGCCGATGAGGCAACGTAAAATCACGCGTTTTGACTTCAATCAAAACATCAATATGGACATTACTGGTCAAATTGGTACAAAGATGAAGTTGAACATGAAGTACAACACAGCAGCCAATTTTGATTTCGAGAACATTTCAAAAATTGAACACACAGGAAAAGAGGACGAAATCATACAAAAAATTGCATTGGGAAATGTGGCCTTGGATCTTCCAACCTCCCTGATTCAAGGATCACAGACCTTATTCGGTGTGAAAACACAATTAAAATTTGGTCGTTCCACCTTTGATTTAATTGCGGCAGCATCTAAAGGTAAACGAACAGAAATCAACGTAACCGGTAAAGCTCAAATCCAAAAATTTGAAATATCTGCTGATAACTACGAAGCGAATCGCCATTATTTCTTGAATCTATACCATCAGCAACATTACGATACGGCAATGTCAACTTTGCCTATGGTTAATTCAACCGCATTTATTACAAGAATCGAGGTTTGGGTAACCAATCGAACAAGCAACACTGAAAACACACGTAACATTGTTGCTTTTTCGGATTTAGGGGAAGCTTTGGAAAGCAATTGTCAAGGTAATCCAGGTTCTTACAGCGGAGGTGAATTTCCAGATAACCAAGCAAATGGACTGTACGACTGGGCAGCAAATCAACCCATGATTCGAGGATTTGTTAATTCGGTGACCGCTCTTTCCACTCAAGTCAATTCACCTGGACCCTTTGTTCAAGCCATTGATTTTGAAAAAGTGGAAAATGCACGGAAATTAACAGATGCAGAGTTCACGTACAATTCACTTCTTGGATACATTTCCCTTAGTAATGCATTGAATAACGACGAAGTTTTAGCTGTAGCATACGAATACACCTATCGAGGAGAAACCTTTCAAGTGGGTGAATTCTCTACAGATGGTGCCAGTGGACAAGAAGCGCTAGTGCTCAAATTAATCAAGCCAACCATCACCAATCCAAAAAATAAAATTTGGGATTTGATGATGAAAAACGTTTATTCCATCGGAGCTTATCAAGTGGATCAACTTGGATTCAAAATCGATGTGTATTACAACAACAAAGAAACCTCCGTTCTACAACCATTTATGCCCTTTGATGGCATCGATAAAAAACAAATCGTGACCTTGTTGGACATGGATAAAATCAACCAAAACAACCAACCGTTTTCAGATGGTGTTTTTGATTTCGCACCGTTTAACATCGTTGGAAACAAAATTGATAATGGAGGAACGATCAACAAGAAAAATGGCCGTATTTTCTTCAGTACAGTTGAACCATTTGGAAAAACACTAGCTGAAAAACTTACCGATGCAGGTGTGCCTCAAGTGAACGTTGGTAAAATTGCCTTCACCGAATTATACGATTCTACCAAAACTGCGGCTCAACAAATCCCAAGTAAAAATCGCTTTGTGTTCAAAGGAGAGTTCCAATCTTCGATTAGTTCGGAAATTCCATTGAACGTCATGAACATTCCTCAAGGAGCTGTCGTGGTGACGGCTGGTGGCATACGCCTGATTGAAGGAACAGATTACACCGTTGATTATGCATTTAGCCGCGTGAAGATCCTCAATACCGGAATTCTTGAATCCAATACCCCAATCAAAATTACCATTGAAAGTAATTCTGTCTTTGGTTTCCAAGCTAGATCTATGATGGGTGGTCACTATCAATACCGTTTCAACGAGAACATTAAATTAGGAGCTACCTACATTCGAATGATGGAGCGTCCCGTTACGCAAAAAGTTGATTTTGGAAACGAACCATTCAAAAACAGCATGTTAGGCTTGGATTTTTCCCTCCGAACAAATGTACCGTTCCTCACAAAATTAGTTGATCTATTGCCGGTGATCTCCACCAATCAAATGTCCACTTTATCCCTTACTGGTGAATACGCTCACCTCATCCCTGGTCAACCAAAAGCGATCAATAAATCAGGAACATCCTACATTGATGATTTCGAAGCGAGTCAGAGTGCCATCGATTTACGTCAGTTCTCGGCGTGGAGAATGGCATCCATACCACAAGGTCAACCTGACTTATTTCCAGAAGCAAGTTCGAAAAACCTGAGTTCCGGTTTTAAAAGGGCGAAAGCAGTTTGGTACACCATTGACCCTGTTTTCTATCAAAGCAATTCCCTCACTCCTCAACACATCAAGCAGAATCCAACAATGCTTACGGATAGTCGTCAACGTTTGGTAAATCAAATTGACATCTTCCCGAATCTGCAGCAACAGTATGGATCGATATCCAATATTCCTATATTGGATCTTGCATTCTATCCTACGGAGCGTGGAATGTACAATTATGACACAACGAATACCGTAGACTCATTGGGGCGATTTGTGAATCCAGAAAATCGATGGGGTGGCATCATGCGCGGATTAACAACCAACGATTTTGAAGTAGCAAACATTGAATTCATCCAGTTTTGGGTTTTAGATCCATTCAATGAAGATGCTGAAAATGAAAATCCCAATACCTTTCACACAGGTGGGGATTTGTATTTTAACTTAGGAAACATATCTGAAGATGTACTTCCTGATTCTCGTAAAAGTTATGAGAATGGACTTCCTGCTGACTTAGGTGTCCCGTTAACGGATAACATGGATACAACGGCTTGGTCGCGCATTTCGACACAGCAAATTGTTGTCAATGCATTTGATAACGATCCTGCATCTAGAAAAAATCAGGATGTCGGCATCGACGGTTGGAAAAACAACCAAGAACAAACGTCCTATCAATCTTATGTTAACTGGGTTCAAAATAATCCGACTCTCAATGCAAGTACCAAAGCTCGCATGATTTCCGATCCATCGAATGATGATTACACCTATTACTTAGATGATAATTACGACAATGCGCAGTTAGATATTTTAGGACGTTACAAACGTTACAACGGGATGGAAGGGAATTCACCGACAACAGAAATGTCTGATACAGCAAATGTAGCAGGATATCCAACTCAGGCAAGTAACCAACCGGATAACGAGGACATAAATCAAGACAACAACTTGGCAGAAAGTGAAAGTTACTTTCAATACCGAGTAAGCATGCGTCCAAATGATTTACAACAAGTTGGTAATAATTTCATCACCAACAAACAAGTGTATCAAAACGGTACGAAAACAGAAACCTGGTACCAGTTTAAAGTACCTTTAAATGCTTTTGAAAAGCGCATTAATGGGATCCAAGATTTTCGATCCATTCGATTTATGCGGATGTTTTTGAAAAACTTTGACGAGGAAGTGGTGCTTCGTTTTGCTCGTTTGGAATTGATCCGTGGTGAATGGCGTCGTTACACGCAAGATTTAACTCAACCAGGTTTAAGTGTTCAAACGGATCCTAACTTAACCACCTTCAATATTGCCGCTTTGAACATCGAAGAAAATGGTCAGCGTCAGCCAATTAACTACGTTATTCCTCCTGGGATAACACGTGAAATCGATCCTTCCCAAGTGTACCAACGTCAAATGAATGAGCAATCTTTGGTGCTGGAAATATGCAACCTTCAGGATGGAGATGCGCGAGCGGCTTATCGAAATGTTCAATTTGATGTCCGCACATACAAAAAAATGAAAATGTTTGTTCACGCAGAGTCCGTTGTTCAAAATCAATTAAAAGACAATGAGCTGAGCATATTTGTCCGTTTAGGTACAGATTACGTTGAAAATTATTACGAATATGAACTTCCCATGAAGGTGACTGATTGGGGAACAAGTGACCCTGAATCCATTTGGGCAGCGGCGAACAACATTGAAATCGTTTTTGATGATCTCTTAAATTTAAAAACAGAACGAAACAAAAAAGTGGAGCAAGGTGCTCCGGGAGTTTCTTATGTGAATGAATATGAAATTGCCGATCCTCAAAATGCACAACGCAAAATAAAAGTCAAGGGAAGTCCAAACTTACAAGGCATGCGAACCATTATGATTGGCGTTCGCAATCCATTAAAAACAGATCCGGATAACATTTGGCAGCCAGATGCTGGAGATGCAGAGTGCGTCAATGTTTGGGTGAACGAATTGCGATTAACCGATTTCGTTAGCGATGGTGGTGACGCTGCGATCGGACAAATGCAAGTACAATTAGCTGATTTCGCCAATATTTCAGCTTCAGGGAACTATTCTGGTATCAACTGGGGTAGTGTCGATAGCCGCGTTCAAGATCGTCAACGTAATCAAAAAGTTGGTTTCGATATGAACACAACGGTCCAATTGGGACAGTTCTTTGGAAAACAAGCTCGTGTCTCATTGCCATTCTTCTACGGATATTCTTTAGGAGTGATTACACCTGAATATGATCCGTTTAATCCTGACATCAAATTATCAAATTATGATTTAGCCACTCGTAAAGAACGAGCTAAACTTGGTCAAGACTTTACGGAACGTCGCTCTTTCAACTTTACCAATGTTCGCAAAGAAGCAAAAGCGGGAACCAAGCCTCAATTTTGGAACATTTCCAACTGGTCTGCTACATACGCCTTTGCTGAAAATTTAAAACGCGATTTCAATATTACTGCTGATCGTACAAAAACGTGGACAGGAGCATTAAATTACAACTACACGTTTTCAGGAAAAGCAATTGAGCCATTTAAAAAATGGGCGCCTGTTCAAAAATCTCCTTGGTTAAAATGGATCAAAGAATTTAATCTTTTCTTACTCCCGAAAAACATCACTTTCACGAATGACTATTCGCGCATATACAATGAAAGACAAGTAAGAAACATCATTGTTCCTAGCTACGAATTTGAACCAATTTACTTGAAACGATTTGATTGGAATCGTAATTATCAAATTGGTTATGACCTTACCAAAAACCTCAAAACGACCTTCCGTGCAACGAATAAATCCATCTTTGTTGAAGGAAATCACGGAGTAGATCGTGCAACGAATCCAGAAGGATACCGCGAGTTTATGGATACCATTCGTTCACAAATCAGCACCTTTGGTAGAACCATGGACTATTCTCACAACTATAGTGTGAGTTATAACATCCCATTGAATAAATTCCCATTAACAAATTGGATTACTTCCAATGTGAAGTACACCGGAACATTCAATTGGCAACGAGCACCACTTGGTCAAGCTCCATTTGGAAATACCATTCAGAACAACCGCACGGTAAACATGACGCTACAAGGAAATTTTGTTACGCTTTATAACAAAATCCCTTATTTCAAGCGCGTACTTTCGGATGGAAAGGGCATGAAAGGAAATGTCAATTCCAAAGTTGGAAATGATGGCCGAGATGGAGGTGCAGGTGGGAAACCAAAAGCTGGAACAGTTAAATTGCCAGAATTTAAACCTGAGAAGCCAATTGAAGAAATGACGGCGAAAGAATTGAAACAATACGAACGTCAGAAAAAACGCTTTGATCGCAAGCAAATTCGAATACAAGCCATAAAAGACAAAGAAAAAGTAAAGGTGAATCCGATCGGTGGATTCTTTGCAAGGTTGATTATGAGCGTTCGAAATGTATCCGGTACATATGCCTTAACAGATGGTACCATGTTGCCAGGATACAATCAAGAATCCAGTGTCCTTGGAATGAATGGCACGAGTCTTGGAATGTCCGGTTTCGTCTTCGGAAAACAAGGATATGATCTACTTGGCAGATCCAACGGCTACAACGTAAGTACATTGGCGCGAGACAATAATTGGTTGGTGCAAAATGAAAACTTAAACAAACAATTTACCACCACACACACCGCAAACCTTCAATTAAAGGCAACGCTTGAACCGATCAAGGATTTAAATGTCAACCTAAATTTAAGCCGAAATTACAGTACGAATTCAGGTGAATTCTATCGATGGAATACGACCACCAATGCTTTTGAAAGTCAAAGCAAATTCGAAACGAGTACACTGACTTATACTACGGTAACCTGGGGGTCCGCCTTCATTAAAGAAGGAAAAGACTTTTCCTCTTCTGTGTTCCAAAACATGTTGAACAATCGCCAACAAGTATCTCAACTTTTAGGTGCACAAAACCCGAATTCGAGTTTGCTTCCGAATGGATACTACAGCGGTTACTCGGGGTCTCAACAAGAAGTTGTCATGGGAGCTTTCTTGTCGGCATATACCAATTCAACGATCGATTCGAAATCCATTTCTCCTCTTTCAAATTTACCATTACCAAACTGGACCATTAACTACAATGGGCTTTCTAAATTTGCCTTTGCGAAGGATGTGGTAAAATCATTTAAACTGAATCATGGTTATACGTCCTCTGTTTCTGTAAACGGCATGCAAACCAATTTGAACGCAACAGTAGATGCAAATGGATACGCTACAGGTCAAGACATCAACAACAACTATATTGCTTCCATGCAAATTCAAAACATTACCATTACGGAACGTTTCTCGCCGCTCATTGGAATGTTGGCAACTTGGAACATTTTAGGAAAAAACATCACCACCAACTTTCAATACAAAAAAGACCGTCAAACGACCCTTTCTCTTAATAACAACCAAGTTACTGAAGTTCTAGGAAAAGAAATCGTTGTTGGAACCGTTATTAATATCCCGAAATTGAAATTACCTGTACGTAGTTTAAAACCAAGTGACTTATTGATCAACATAAATTTCTCTTTCCGTGATAATTCTACAGTGATACGAAAAGTAATTGAACAGACGAATCAAGCTACTGCGGGTCAAACTACCGTCAGTTTCAAACTCGATGCCAATTACAAACTTTCAGAGCATTTAAGTGCTATTTTCTATTACGAGCAATTCCTAAATACACCAAAGGTATTCATCAGTTATCCAACAGGAAACTTAAAAACAGGAATTACCTTGCGTTTTGACTTGAATGGATTGAAATAATGAACGTCGTCATTCGTGCTGCCAAACCAACAGATGTTCCATCAATCTTTGAGTTGATCAAAGAATTAGCACTTTACGAAAAAGCACCAGAACAAGTAAGCAACACCAGTAAAGGATTAGAAGAGGACCTCTTCGAGAAAAACCTTTGCCAGGCAATTGTTGCTGAAATAGATGCTGAAATAGTGGGCTTCGCATTACATTACACCTCCTACTCTACCTGGAAAGGAGCTTGTCTTTACTTGGAAGACTTCTACGTAAAAGAGGATAAACGAACGCTTGGAATCGGTCAACTGCTGTTTGATGAAATCATCCGCATCGCAAAGGAGTCAAAAGTAAAACGCATGGACTGGCAAGTATTAGCTTGGAACGAACCTGCAATTCGCTTTTATCAAAAACAGCAAGCAATTTTAGACCCGGAATGGTTGAATGGACGCTTATTTTTTGAGTGATGTGCAAGTTTCTCTTCATCTTGACATCTAATTAAAACTGTGTCCAAGGAAATTGATATCACCGCCCTCCAAAGTGGAAACATACAAGCTTTCGAGCAACTCGTAAGCCTTTTTGAAAAAAAGGTCCTCAACATGTGTTGGCACCTTTTACACAACCAAGAGGAAGCAGAAGATGCCACGCAAGATGTCTTTATTGCCATTTATCAATCAAAACACTTGTTTAAAGGAGAGTCGCAACTATCCACATGGATTCACCGCATCACCTTGAACAAATGCCTGGAATACATGCGACGTGCCAAACGAAAAAAACGGTTTGGAATAAAAGTTCCAATTGATGATTCCTTCTTAGGACGGGGGGATGAATCCCAGCTCAATCCAGAACAAGAACTAATGGAACGGGAACGATCCAAAGCATTTTATCTGGCAGTACAACAGCTATCTGAAAATCAAAGGGTTGCATATTCACTACATCACTTTGAGGATTTGAGTTATAAAGAAATCAGTGAAAGCATGAACCTATCCCTTTCGGCCATAGAATCGCTGATCTTTCGTGCAAAACAACACTTATTAAAACAACTAAAAGACCCCATTCTACAAAATTGGATTTGATACACAAGGATTACAACACATTAACATCTAAGTAATTAGAAAAGAACATGAAAAACAAACGAACGATTCAACCATTAGAAGTCAGCACTTCACTTCATGATAAACTCATGAAAAGTCCGGTTTATGCTCAAAAAATGAAATCGCGCACACTGACCGTTAGTATCATTACAACACTTTTGATTCTAATCAACCTATTTTATTATATGTCAAACCAAGAAAATTTAGCTGAAAATCAAATTCTTGAGACGCAATATGCTAATTTTGGTTCCGACCTTTCCATCTAAAACTGTAAAAATGAAAGCAAATCGCCTCCTAGTTCTTTGCATGGGAATATTGATTGTCATCAATGTCTTCCTTTTATTTGAGCGAAATAAACCGGAGCACGGTAATCCACCTCATCACCCAAAATTAAGCGTCGCTCTGGACATGAAAGGATTGGACGCAAAATGGGTCGACCGTGAATTTCAACGCCACATTAAGGAAAAAGGCCGCTTTTTAGAACAACAAAAGACCTGGCGCATGAAACTCTTGTTAGATCGATCAAAAACAAAAGAAAATCAAGCTATTTTTGAAAAAATCAGTCGCCTTCAATTTCAAATTGACTCATGCACATTTGATCATTTCATGCGGGTAAAATCCAAATGTTCGAAGAAACAGGAGATTAAATTAAACAGCTTGGTGCGTCGCATGATACAGCGAGCAGGCAAACCTGGTCCACAAGGAAGACCATGAAACAATTTTTTATTTTCATTATCTTTTTGGTGCTTTTCCAACAGGCTCATACGCAATTGAATGTGTCTGTCTATTGGGGTAAAGATCAAATAGAGCTAGAAAAATATTACAAGCTTGGAAAGGATAGTTTGATCTTTCATGAATTGAAATTCTATCTTTCCGACTTTCAATTTAAACAAGAATCAAGGAAACATTTACAAGTGGGACCGAAACTTCTTGACCTTGAAGACACCAATTCTCTTCATTTATTTTCAGGTTTTCCTGTTGAAGAATACCAATCCATCCGCTTCCATTTTGGACTAGATAGTTCGTATCACGTGTCTGAAATTGTCGATGGACCTTTGAATCCCATGAATGGCATGTATTGGGCATGGAATTCTGGTTACATTCAATTCAAATGTACAGGAACCTCATCATTGATTCCCTTACTTGACAAAACCTTTGAATTCCATTTAGGTGGATACCGTGAGCCGTTTGAAACGGTCGAATCCATTCAACTTCCAATCCTTGGAAACAAGCTCATTTTGGACATCAAACCATTTTTTGAGCAAACGGTCGATTTACCATTGATACAACGTGTGATGATTCCGGGAAAAATGGCACAATCTTATTGTCGGAATCTTTCTAAATCCTTTCGTTCAGAATGAAACGAATTGCAGTGATTTTCTGGGGCATGATCGCTGCTCTAATTTTCTTCTCTGTGATGAAGGATGAAACACCCTTTTATGTTCCCGCGAAGTGGCCAAAACCCTACTATGACTTCTCACAAAATCCTCTTTCAAAGGAAAAATTTGAATTGGGACGCACCTTGTTTTACGATCCAGATCTTTCCAGAGATAGTACCATTTCATGTGCAAACTGTCACTTACAATATTCTGGGTTTACACACATTGATCACTCCTTAAGTCATGGCATTGATGGTAAAATCGGAACACGAAATACACCCGTACTAATTAATATGGCTTGGCAACAATTTTTTCATTGGGATGGTGGCGTGAGTTCCTTAAATAAACAAGCGATTAATCCACTGACTCATGCCAAGGAAATGGACAATCGACTAGACGAAGTACTTCGAAGATTAAACCAGTCATCTTTTTACCGAAGTCGTTTTTACCGTGCTTTTGGCGACAGTGTGATTGAAACAGCATCTTTATTGAAAGCACTTGCAAGCTTCACGGTTTCCCTCGTTTCTGCAAATTCAAAATATGACCTAGTCAAACGAGGTGAATCGAGCTTTACAAATCAAGAGAAATCTGGTTATCAACTTTTCAAAAAGTACTGTGCTTCGTGCCATCAAGAACCCTTATTCATGAAAAATGACTTTAAATCCAATGGCATTGCACTTGACCCCACACTTCATGATCTTGGACGAATGGGCATCACCAACCGAAAGGAAGATTCTCTACTGTTTAAAATTCCAACGCTACGCAATGTGGAGTTTAGCTTTCCTTACATGCACGATGGTCGATACAAAAACTTGAAAGAAGTACTGAATCACTATGCGGAAATGCATGAGCATCAACCTTACTTTAGCAAGGAACTTAAAAAGCTAAATCGTCCGCTATCCTCCAATGAACAAAAAGACCTCATTGCCTTTTTAAAAACATTGAGTGATCCTGAATTTTTATTCAATCCTTCCTTTAAATACCCGAAAAATGAGCGCAACGCAAGTTTTCAAAAGAATTAACCTTTAACTTTACTAAAGCAGAACTATATGAAAAAACCGAACCTTCTATTCTTGCTTATTGTTTGCGGTCAGCAAGCAATGGCACAATTAAATCCTGCGATTGAACATTGGATGATCAATTCGACAGGTATAACGGGTAGACATTATATTCAAGGGAATTCCACGCCGATCAATGAAACAACCTTGGCGAATGTCCAAACAGTTCAGTATTCAAACAATTGGGTATATGTCACCACAACGGGAGTTCCATCCTACATTACAGGACCTTTTATGGATGGCAATCCATCCTTGGCAACCAATCAAAATGCCATCTTTAAAATGCCACTTAATCCAACCCAAAATACAGGAACGTTAACAAATACCACGGGTGGAAATATTGGGATTTTCATCAATGGAGTCGCCTTGTTTGACTACCGAGATGGTGTGGCATGGAATTCAACATCAAATACCTTGTGTGGCGGCTTACCCGGAATGTCACCTTGCCCGGGTGGACCGGGTGCATCCTTTTCTTGGAATCGAGATGCCATTCCAGCAGAAAAAATGGGATTCGATTGCTCGAAAGGTCATCCAGCAAACGGTAATTACCACCACCATCAAAATCCGAGCGCGTTTAAATTGGACTTAACAGTCATTTCGAATGTGTGTGATTTATATGACGCTGATGGACTTTACGTCATTGATTCAACGGTTCATTCTCCTTTAATTGGTTATGCGTATGATGGCTTTCCGATTTACGGAGCATATGGGTATAAAAACACGGATGGAACGGGTGGAATCACACGCGTGAAATCGAGTTACCAGTTGAGAAACATCAGCACAAGAGTGGTTTGGGCAGACGGAACAGATGTTCCTGATGGTCCAATTGTCAGTACAACCTATCCCCTAGGTTATTTTCGGGAAGACTATGAATTTATCAATCATGCCCAATCAGACTACCTAGATGTTCATAATGGACGGTTTTGCGTTACTCCAGAATATCCAAATGGGATCTATTGTTATTTCGCGACTGTGAATGAGGAATGGAATTCAGCATATCCTTATGTGGTTGGACCAACATTTTACGGTGTGAAAACAGCATCCAAAGTGACTACTATCACTGAAACAGTCACAACATACACATCATCTACTGGAATTTCTGAATTAACTGATAATCAGTGGTCAGCATATCCAAATCCAAGTAATGAGATCATTATGGTGCAAGTGAATGATTTGACCAATCAAACCTACGAGGTTGAATTATACGATGCATTGGGGAAACTAATCCAAACTCAACCAATTGTTCAAGGAAGTACAATCGCCTATTTCAACGCAGATACACTATACAAAGGTTTGTATTACGTGAAAGTGAAAGGTCAAAACGGTTCGAAAAAAATTGTGATACAATAATATCGCCTCCAACAATAAACGAAAAGGGCACAACATCAGGTGCCTTTTTTTTTATGCGATTAAAACAAAAATCCGCTATTTCACTTGAGGACAAAATGAAATATTCACAAAAAGTACTACAATATTCATTCTCAATGGCACAATGTTCATTTGTATCAAATTGATAAAAAGTTCTTAATTACATTTAATACGAAATAAGGAGAGAAACAGGATTCTTTTTATATGTAGAAGTTGACAGGCTGCTTGGAGAGGCAGTTTCATTTTCTAGTTTGATAAGAGTTTAATAGTTTTTGTTGACGTCCCTCGGGAATATATATAAAAAGAGCCTGTCCTTATTATTTAAATCGTACCACTCAGACTTTAATGTCTACTACTAGGGAAGGGCTGAAAAGCCCTTTTTTTATTGTATTTTATATAGTATTGGCCGACTTGGACTGGCATCATTCTGAAAAGCAGCCAGTTGAATCTCTAGAATATACGTGCCATCCAATACATCATTCGGGACATAGATTAATTCTGTAATCGTACGTTCAAAATTTGGATTATTGGGAACATTCCAAAATGCATGGTGAAAGGCCAAGGCTCCTCCATCCTCTTCTCGGTCTACAGACGGCTGGTCAACCAAAAAATGCTTCACCCCATATTTATTCAATAAATCAACAATTTCTATGTCAAAATAACATGGGTTTGTACCTGAATAATTTATGGATTTTTTGTCTGGTGCATTCGGCAAAGTTCGAATGAGCACTGCGTCACTGAAGTCCTTTTGTAAATAAGGTGCAATTTGAGCTGCTTGAACAAGCAAATCCCCATTTTCCATTTTTACCGGATCCACCGTTATTAACGTTGCACGATAAAAATACTCCTTGAGCACATCATTGACAGCATACACCTCTTTGGTAATATGACCGCAACATTCCGTATGCGTACCATGTCCATGCGGGTTGAAATAAACATCGCGAAAGTTCACACTTCCACCCTCTTCAATGCTGCCAATAAATCCATTCGCTCGAACAGGTTCCATTCTGGGAGGATCAACATACCAAGCCCGAACATTTTCTGGACTGGATTGAAGGGTCATTGAAAGATCAATAAGCTCACTTGTCTCAATAAATTCAGTAGTAGTTAGATACAAACGCATGATGTAAAAGTAAGCAATCGCCCCATTCTTTCAAAAATGCTTTGTTGAAATTGTTTTTAGATTTTATCGCTCCATTCTCAATTAGGACTAACTTTGTAGCATGGATCAAAATCAAGACAAATTAAAGGACATTATTTCGCATTCAAAAGAATACGGATTTATCTTCCCTTCATCAGAAATTTACGACGGACTTGCAGCAACCTATGATTACGGACAATTGGGTTCTGAACTGAAAAACAACATCAAAACATATTGGTGGAAAGCAATGGTGCAAATGCACGAAAACATCGTGGGCATCGATGCATCCATTTTCATGCATCCAACAACCTGGAAAGCATCAGGTCACGTAGACGCATTTAACGATCCTTTAATTGACAACAAAGATTCCAAGAAACGCTACCGTGCGGATGTGTTATTGGAAGAACACATGGAGAAAATCCGTCAAAAAATAGAAAAAGAGGTTGAAAAAGGAAAAAATCGCTTTGGAACGGATTTCGATGAAACACAATTCAGGGCTACCAATCCTAATGTACTTCGAAACCTTGAGAAAATTGAATCCATTGAAGGTCGAATGCGCGAAGCATTGGAAAACAATGATTTAGAGGCTGTTCGAAACTTAATTATCGATCTTGAAATCGTATGTCCCGTATCTGGTTCTAAAAACTGGACCGAAGTGCGTCAATTCAACCTGATGTTCTCTACAGAGTTAGGATCTGTTGCCGGAGATGCTTCGACCATTTATTTGAGACCTGAAACTGCACAAGGGATTTTTGTTAATTTCTTGAACGTCCAAAAATCTGGCAGAATGAAAATTCCATTTGGTATTGCCCAAATTGGTAAAGCATTCCGAAACGAAATCGTTGCGCGTCAATTTATTTTCCGTATGCGCGAATTCGAACAAATGGAAATGCAGTTCTTCGTTCGACCTGGAGAAGAAATGACTTGGTATACGTATTGGAAAGAAGCGCGTGAAAAGTGGCACAAAAACTTAGGCCTAGGAGGAAACCTCTACCGTTTCCATGACCACATCAAACTAGCACATTACGCCAATGCTGCTTGTGACATAGAATACAATTTCCCTATGGGATTCAAGGAATTAGAAGGAATTCACTCACGTACAGATTTCGATTTAAAGCAACATGAGCAATTTTCTGGTAAAAAACTGCAGTTTTTTGATCCCGAATTGAATCAAAGTTATGTGCCATATGTGGTGGAAACATCTGTCGGACTAGACCGCATGTTTTTATCGGTTTTAAGCGCTGCCTATCAAAATGAGAAATTGGAAGATGGATCGGAACGTGTCGTGTTGCGCATCCCTCCTGTTTTAGCGCCTTACAAAGCAGCAGTTCTACCTTTGGTGAAAAAAGATGGACTTCCGGAAAAAGCGAGGGAATTGATGAAGTCACTTCAGTTTGACTACTCCATTCAATACGACGAAAAGGACTCCATTGGAAAACGCTACAGAAGGCAAGATGCGATTGGTACGCCTTTCTCTATTACCATCGACCATCAAACATTAACAGATGACACCGTGACGGTTCGAGATCGAGATACCATGGAGCAAATTCGTGTTTCCATCAAAGAACTGGAAGGACTTCTTGCTGAAAAAGCAAGTTGGAAAAGCGTGTTAAGCACTTTATAATTAAGGCTTGAGGTTTTTCTTATTCGTTCAACTTTTATGGTTTTTTTCCATTCCTGGATTCAGTCAACTATTGATGAATCAAGATGGAGAAGCGTTTACGGACAAGCCCTTTTTCAACAAAGACATCGTTCGAACAAATCGAATCAAATCGATTGAAGGTAACTATTCAACAAAAAAACCAGGTGAAATCGTTCGCGAAACAAGTGATTGGTTTCGATACAAATTTGATGAAAATGGGCAACTCATTGAAACATTGGACATTCGTAGCTCAAATCGGAAAAAAGACAGTGTCCTTCATCAATATACTTATGATTCAAAAGGCCTGGTCATTGAACACCGTAAAAGCGAAAATGAAGGATTCACTACCGTTAAATGTACTTATGATAGCTTAAATCAACTCGAATCAGAAAGTACTTTCCGTGAAATTTATTCGTACAAGCTGCAAAAAGTAATCGAGTCCAATTTGGTCAATGTCGAATATTTTCAATACATCAATCGGACAGATGAAACCGAGCAGATTCGTTTTAACAACTACAGACTTCCGTACTTAGATGTGGTAAGTCATTATAACCAAGACCGATACTTAATTGACAAAACCACACATTTCCGAGTAAGTTCCATCGAGCACACTACAAAATACACGTATAATGAACGTGGCTTACTTTCTTCCAAAGCGTTTTACAATGAACAAGATGAATTAGCGGATGAAGAATGGAAATACACCTATGATTCATTTGGAAATTTAAGCCAGGTGCATTTTTTTCGCTATGGTGAGTTTCAAAAAGATTTTCAAGTGGTGTTCGATAACAAAACACACCTTTTAGGCGCAACCATTCAACGTGAGGTCGCAACAGATTTTATGTTGATTTTACGCTTTAAAAAATATACCTACTTCCACTAAATCCTTCATTAAATTGTCGATGAAGCGTTTGGATTTTTTTTCTACTTGAAAATTTCGGAAATTTGGCATGAAAATAGGTGTAAACCGAAAAAAGTGAATTATGAAAAAATGGTACATTCTAAGCATACTCTTCCTAAGTTTTTCCTTTGCTCGAGCACAACATGTTGCTTATGACCTCAGTTCAAATTGGTTTTGGGGACTGAATGCAGGGGTAACCTGGAATACCAATGATGTGAAGAATGTCAATAGTTCGGGGTATGGCCTTACACTGGGACGATCCTTTAACTATGATTACGGCAAACGCATTAGTTTTGATATACGCGCTCGATATTTAACCGGAAATTGGGTTGGTCAAGACGTCGATACCTTTTCATTAAATCAATACGCTGGTGGACCTTTAAGCATCTATCAATTGGATAGCTCTTCCGTTTACGTCAATAACTTTCAGACAGAAGTAAAACGCCTAAGCCTGGAATTGGTTCTTCATTTGAATAATGTAAAGGAACGAACGGGATTTGATCCCTATGTTTTTGGTGGAATCGGTTTGACTTGGACGCAAACGTATGGTGATTTATTGAATGGATTAGACTCGTCATCCCTTTATGATTATTCTTCTTTGATCCAGAATGGACCTATTTCCCCACAACTTCCCTCTACACTTGACGGACTCTATGAAACAAGATTAGACGGCGGATCAAATAATTCATACAATGTGAAATGGATGCCAAGTTTGGGGTTTGGTCTTGGTTACCAAATCGGCAAACGAGTGAGCATCGGAATTGAGCACAAAACAACCTTTACAAGAGGGGATTCTTTTGATGGATTCATTTCAGCAACTCCTCGCACCAAAAATGATTGGTACCATTACACGTCAGGATACCTTCAGATTCACTTTAAATCAAGGGCAAATCGACCACTTGCTGAAAACAACACAAATAACGTCAACAATTACACAACAGCAACAAATTGTCCAAAACCTGTCATTACGGTATTGTCTGGGAATAACAAAACAGTAACCAATAGCCAATATAGACTTGAATGTAAGGTGGGCAACCTGCTTAGTTCAGCTGGAGCAACCCTATTAAACGACCTAAATCAACCTGTATTATTCAACTATAATGCGTCTACACAAATCATTGATGCTGTCGTTCAATTGCATACTGGACAAAACACCTTCTATTTATCAGCCAATAATAATTGCGGAAATGAGGCGGTAACCATCACTGTTACTTTATTGAATTGCACCACACCAACTGCTCAATTTACCAGCCCAAATGGCGGTTCAACAACTGTGAAGTCAAGTGATTTCGCGTTCAGTGCCATCATCCAAGGAACGGTTAATGCCAGCAACATTAAGTTATTGATGAATGGGATGGCTCTCAATGGCGCAACGTACAACCCAAACAATGGACTATTGCAGCGAGCGATAACGTTGATTCCAGGTGTAAACACCATTCAGTTGACTGTATCCAATGATTGTGGGTCTAATACATATAATGCAACCATCAACTATGACAACTGTGTTTCTCCTTCCTTGCAATTAATAAGTCCAAGTGCATCTGGAACCACCACAAATCTTTCCGCATATACGCTGAGTGCGAACATGAACGGTACGCTAACGAATGCGAAAGTAAAGGTTTTTCAAAATGGCATACTGCTCAACAATGTAAGCATTCAGTCCAATGGGCAAATACAAATTCCCGTTACACTTGTTGCAGGCTTGAATACCTTTAACTTGGAAGTTAGTAATAACTGTGGAAGTGATTCCGAAATCATTACGATCAATTTTCAGAATTGCAACGCTCCTATTGTAACGATTCAAAGTCCAACACAAAATCAGTCCATTACCTCTACAAGCAATCCGATACGATTGAAAGCCTTGGTGAGTAACGTTAGTTCGAAGCAAAACATTAAACTGATCTTCAACGGAATTGAACAAGCTAATTTTACCTACAATGCCGCTACAGGTTTAGTGGAACTCGGACTAAATCCAATAAATGGCAACAATAGCCTTACACTCACCGCGACCAATAATTGCGGTTCCGATGTCGAAACAGTCCAATTTAACAACATTAATTGTACAGGACAAACACCTGTTGTGTCCATCCTGTCAACAGGCGGAACAACCAACACAGCCATTTATAATTTATTTGCAAGTACTTCATCCGTTGGAAGCTCCCTACTTTACACACCCACCGTTTCGGTAACACAAAACGGATCTCCCATTGCCTTTAATCAAGCAGCAGGACAAATAAATGCCGTAACAACGCTTTTACCAGGCATTAACACATTTGTGGTTACAGCAACAAGTGTTTCTTGCGGAAGTGATTCCAAAACAATCACCGTTAATTACAACAATTGCATCGCCCCACAAATCACGTTGATTCAACCGACTTCTACCGGAGGGACAACAAATACGAGCTCGCTTTCATTTAAAGCAAATGCAAGCAACATCGCGCAAACACAAAACATTCAATTGGTTAAAAACGGTCAACAAATACCCTTCACGTTTAACAATGGAATGATTGAAGCGAGCATTAACCTAAGCAACGGCATCAATACGATCACCCTTTCGGTAAGCAACGCTTGTGGCAATGATGCAAAAACGATCACTGTGAACTACGTTCAATGTATACCACCAACCATTCAACTTAATTCTACCATCGCTACAGGAACGACCGTTACGAATGCAAATTTCGCCTTTAACGCGATTATTCTTGGCGCAAGCGGACAAAAAATGAGTTTAAAACTGAATGGTGTTTCCTCGGCATTTAACAATGGAAACGATGCCGTTACAGCAAATCTCACACTTGCTCCAGGATTAAATACCATTGTTTTCAGTGCAAGTAACGATTGTGGAGCAGATGTTGAAACGATCTTGGTAAACTACGACAATTGCCTTGTGCCGGTTATTTCTAATTTCTCCAACAATGCCAGTTCCATTATCGCTTTTGCAAATGCATCTCAAGTGATCTCAGCGAATATTTCCAATGCTAATGTTCAAAACATTGTCTTCACACAAAATGGGATTCAACGTCCTTTTACATTCACGAATGGCCAATTTAGTGCAGGAATAAATTTAATTTCTGGAGCCAATTCTTTTGTTTTGAGTGTGACAAATAATTGTGGAACAGATCAACACAATTGGAATATGCAATACACTCCTTGCACAGCTCCAACAGTTACCATATTGAATCCAAGCAATAGCGGTATCACAGTGAGCGCAGCGAATGTGAATTTTCAAGCCTCTCTTTCAAATATTACGGGACCTCAAGAAATCCTTTTGAGTTTAAATGGAAATTCAATTGCAACCTATGCCTACGCGAATGGGAACTTAAATGCCAATTTAAATCTTCAAAATGGATTAAATACCATTGTTCTTAAAGGCACAAATTCCTGTGGTGTCGACATCAAAACAATCACAGTTTTCTACAATAATTGCGTTGCTCCCATCATTTCAGTGAGCAGTCCATCTACCACGAATCCAACGGTTTCAACTGCTGCTTTCACCTACACCGCAAGTGTTCAAAACTTGGCGAATTCTCAAGGAATCCTGTTAAGTTTAAATGGTACTGCCATTTCTAATTACACGTATTCGAATGGAAATATAACAGCGCAGGTTAATTTAACTGCCGGAATCAACACATTTGTTTTATCGGTGACTAATGGCTGTGGGTCGGACATGAAATCAACCAATGTCAACTACCTAAATTGTACATCACCAAGTGTGGTAATTACCAATCCAAGCAACAATAATACGAGCGTTACAAGTGCGGCATTTAACTTACAAGCAACGGTTCAACATATGAGTTCGGCTCAGGGAATTAGCCTTACATTAAATAGTGTTGCGCTAACCAATTTCAACTTTGCCAACGGTCAATTATCTGCATCCGTGAACCTATCACCTGGATTAAACACCTTTGTTATTTCAGTACTCAATGCTTGTGGTAAGGATACCAAAACCCAAGTCATCAACTATACCGCGTGTACGGCACCTCAAGTACAAATTGTTAGTCCGAATAACACCAATTTTGGCGTATCTAATCCAATGGTGAATTTCCAAGCTACCATTTCTCAACTCAATTCATCCCAAGGAATTAACTTGACCTTGAATGGGAATCCTATTTCTAACTATAGTTTCGCGAACGGACAATTATCAGCTAATATCACATTAAACAACGGCGTTAACACCATCGCGGTAAGTGCAACAAACAACTGTGGAAATGACGCGCAGAATTGCATCATCCGATATGAACCATGTAATCCACCAGTTATCACGATTACAAGTCCAACAGGAACAACGTTCACCGCCAATTCAAATACACTTGCGTTTTCTGGCTCAGTTCAAAACATGACCAGTGCACAAGGCTTAAGTTTAACGGTAAATGGAGTGCCTGTATCAGGAGTTCAATTCAATGAGAATTCTGGTCAAGTTACTGCAACCATTCCATTATCGAACGGAAATAATTCCATTGTGTTAAGTGCAAATGGAACCTGTGGGACGGATACTAAATCAATCAGTGTCAGTTATAATCCATGTATAGCCCCTATCGTCTCCATTACAAATCCATCCACATCGTTAGCAAGCGTTAGTACAAATAATTACGCATTTTCGGGGACTGTTCAAAATGCTACTGCTCAACAAACGAGTTTGACGGTCAACGGAGTTAATATTTCCAATTTCAATTTTACAAATGGAACGGTAACGGCCAATCTTTCACTAGCTAATGGAAACAATGAAATCGTATTAAAAGCGATCAATGCATGTGGAACCGATTACAAAACAAGCACCATTAAATACGAAGAATGCCTTGCTCCTCAAGTAACCATCACCAATCCATCAAGCGCAAGTTCTTCCGTAACAAATGCAAACTTCAATTTCACTGGGAACATAGAAAACATAGGAAATGGCCAAGGAATAAGCTTAACATTAAATGGAAACATCATTCCAAATGCAAGTTTCAGCAACGGACAAATCTCAGCGATTCTTACACTGAATAATGGTGTCAATCAAATCGTATTGTCCGCGATAAACAATTGTGGAAATGATAGTCAAACAATCACAGTGATGTTCAATCCATGCGTGGCACCAATTGTGTCGATTATTAATCCAGTTGATCTATTTTACGGTGTAAATAGTTCCATTTTCCCTTTTCAAGCGAGCATACAGAACATGCCAAGTGCCCAAGGAATTAACCTCAGTGTATCCGGTAATCCAGTGAATAATTTCACCTTTAACAATGGGAGTTTAACCGCAACATTGAATTTACCGGAAGGTGTCAATGAAATCGTTTTAACCGCAACAAATGCTTGTGGTACATCCTCGCAATTGAGAACCATTCGTTATCAAAGTTGCCTTGTGCCCGAAATCATTGTTACAACAGACCTTGGATCTGGCAGCACGGTCACGTTTAACAATGTCGTTTACACGGCAACTGTGATTAATTACGCCCCAACAACTGTTTTGCAATTATTGGTGAATGGCGTGGAACAAACGAACTTTGTTAACTCCAATGGCAACATAAGTGCCTCAATCAATTTAGTTTCAGGGAACAATGATGTCCAATTAACAGCAACAAGTGCTTGTGGTTCAGACACTGAATTATACAACCTAGATTTTCAGGAAGGAACTCCAAACAATGGAACATCTGGTGGAATGATTCAACAAAATCAAAGTCCAACAGAAATAAAAAATAATAGCCCACAAAATCAACCTGCGCAACCTAAACCAATTCAACCTACTCCAACTAAACCCACGACGACTCCAACCAAACCAACTAAACCGGCGCCAACCAAACCAACAGTCAATCCTACTCCTACACCGAATAAACCAACGACAAATCCTACTCAAACACCAGCAAAGCCAGCAAAGCCGACTCAGCCAACTAAGCCAGAACCGGTAAAACCAACATCTGGGGGAGGCACTAATACGACGACACCTCAACAAAGTCCACAAAACCCATCAAAAACAAAAACACCAAAAGGTGGAACAACTGAAAAAGGAGGAGGCAAATAAGCCTCCTTTTTTCTTTAAATTAATAGGGAAATTCATCATTTCTTGCTATATTCGCAATCTTAAAATTTAGTGAAATGGCAATTATTGGAAAAATTCGTTCGAAATCAGGATTACTTGTTGGTATTGTTGGTCTTGCGTTAGTTACGTTCATCCTTTCAGATTACCAACATTTATTAGGAATCAATGAAGGTGAGTTTGGGATTGGAACCGTTTATGGAGAGAAAGTTGATCCAAAAGATTACAACATTGCAAGTACCAAATTCCAAGAGCAAGGTAGAAACCAAGCGATGCAAAACAATAAAGAGTTTACGGATTCCGATATGGAAACCGCAAATGATAATAGCTGGAACTACTTAGTGGATTCTACCATTTTAAGCAAAGAATACGATGCACTTGGGATTTCCGTTTCAGATCGTGAATTTAACGCCTATTTATTGGCAACAGATGGATTCGGAATCATTCAAGATTTAAATCAATTTTTTGTTGACTCTTTGACAGGTGCCGTATCACCTCAGTCGATGGTTGAAGGTAGAAAAAAATTACAATCTACTTTGACAAAACTTAAAACTAGCAAAGAGCCTCAAGCCGTTCAACAGTGGAATGGAACGAAACAATACTACACAGACACAAGAAAACGTGAAAAATACTTCGGCTTGTTAGATCAAGCAGCTTATGTAACGAACTTAGAAGCACAAGATAAATACTACGCTACGAAAGAAACAAAATCGATTTCCTTCTTATTCCGACCTTATTCTGATATCGCTGATGCGGATGTGAAAGTTTCAGAAAAAGAAATCAAAGCATATTACGAAAAACACAAAGCAGATAAAAAATATGCGATTCGCACTTCTTCTCGTGAAGTGAAGGTGTTTGATGTGGTTGTTGCGCCATCAAAAGCGGATACAAGCAAAATGAATAAAATGTTGAACGAATTAAAAGCTGGATTCATTACTTCCACAAATGACTCGTTATATGTTTTGAGAAATAGCGACATTAAAATCTACTTCAACAGCAAGCGTTCAACTGCTGTTCCTGAAAACAATCCTAAAGCAAATCAATACCAATCGTACCCAAATTCATACGATACCATTTTCAAATTGGCAAAAATTGGTCAAGTAGTTGGTCCATACGCCATGAAAGAAAGCATGATCATTTCCAAAGTGATTGGATTTACACCTTCTCGTTTAAAAGCAAGACACATTCTATTGGCAACAAACGGCACGAAAGATGAGAATGCGATTGAAGCGAAGCGTAAAATGGCAGATAGCTTATTGAAAGTCATCAATGCCGAGAACTTTACCGCTATTTCAGACAAATACTCAGATGATACACAATCGAAAAAAGAAGGTGGAGTGATTGATAATTTCCTTGAAGGAGATATGGTTCCTGAATTTGGAGCATACTGTGCAACTGCGCCATTAAATAAATTCGGAGTTGTTAAAACAGAATTCGGATTCCACATTGTGGAAGTAATGGAAAGAGATGCCTCTCAATTACCAGTTTTGGCTTCTATCTCAAAACAATTCAAAGCATCTGAGGAGACCATTGGGAATAAGGAAAGTGAAATCAATAACATTCTTTACAAATTGGACCGTAAAATTGGTAAAACAGCGGATATCTTGAAAAAAGTGAGTGTATTCGACACCATCGTTCGTCAAGCTAACTATGTATCTAGATCAATTGTTCTAGAAGACAATGCTCCGAAAGCATATGGATTTATGACATCGATGGCTGCAGACAAAATCCTCGAATTAGCATACAGTGATGGTGTTGAAGTTGGATCCTTAACTTCCTATCCTATCAAAGACAAGGATAAGTATGTCATCGGAATGGTGGCGTCCATAAAAGAAAAAGGTGAGCCAACCTATGAAAACGTAAAAGCGGAAATGGAAAAAGAGTTGATCATTGAGAAAAAAGCGAAACGCTTTATAAATCAAATGTCAAAAGGTAATTCATTGAAGGCTGTTGCAAAAAATTGCAACCTAGTGGCACAAACAGCTGAAGTTACTTTTGCAAACCCACAAATTGCCAATGTAGGCTACGAGCCAGAAATCATCGGAATGTTGTTTTCTTCTGTCATGAAAAATGGAAAACGTACCTTGCCATTAAAAGGTAAAAGCGGTGTCTATATGATTCAAATCATGAAAACAACAAAAGCCCCTGCTACCAACAATTACAAGGTAGAACGCGATGAAATGGTGAAAACATTGAAAGGTTCTTTCCAAGGATTGGCTATCGGTGCTTTGCGTAAAAAAGCGGAAGTAGTTGACAACCGTAAATTAAATGCATTAGGATTACGCATGTAATTTTATTGATGGATGCTCAAGTCTGACATCAGAAAACTCATTAAGGAAAAGAGAACTGGACTGAGTCCTTTCGAAATAACAAGAATCTCATCACAAGTTCAAGCACTTGTGATGGATTCTTTTTCGTTTAAAGGAAAATATGTTAGTCTTTATCTTCCCATTGAAAAACAGTGCGAAATAAACACTTACGGCTTGCTAGAGGGCATTACCCTCCAAGGCGGCCATGTAGTATTGTCTAAATCTAATTTCACTGATCACACACTAAGCCTGGTACTTTATGAAGGGTCTAATCAACTAGAACTTTCAAGCTTTGGAATACCCGAACCTAAACTGGGACGCATCATTCCAGAAGCGAAATTAGACCTTGTATTTGTTCCACTATTAGCTATAAATCAAAACGGACATCGCGTGGGATACGGAAAAGGATTCTATGACCGACTACTTAGCAAATGTAAAAAGGACTGCTTATTTATTGGATTGAACTTATTTGATGAATTCACCGAAATAAGTGACCTTCATCAAGACGACATCCCTCTTCATATTTGCTTTACTCCAAAAGGGAAATATGATTTCAGATAAAAAACTTCAGGGTAGGTTTCACTTGTTGGCCATACTTCTTATACCAACAAACTTGATGGCCATCTTTCTTACCACAAATGTGTGGCTAGAATTGACCATTCACGTATGCCCTATACTCTTGGTTATTTTTGCTTTGAAGAAGCGGTAGGAATCAGCACGCCATCGGCCTGAAAATTCAATTCGATTTTAGGAGCAACAATTTTATCAATTTCTGATTGTGGTGCGTTCCCGTCCTCCAAAAAGTGTTTCTGTAGCTGCACAGAAATTGTATCGTAATAAGCAATCCCATGAAAATAAGCGACGTTTCCTGTTTCCGTTTTCGGTGGAATACCAAAATGATCTTTGAAACGAATGCGCAGTAAATCACCGTCCGTTTTCTTAACATTCACCCAGCAGCCCGCGCTTTGACAAACATTCACAATTGGAGCATAGAATGTAAAGGCATCCTGTTGAGGGTTTTGGTTAAATTGCTTCACCATGTCCTCCATTGAAATCGCTTTTGCACTGTCCACTTGAGTTGGCCCATAATGCTTAAATGCTTCTTTTGAAGAACCACAGCTTTGCAGAAGTAAACCAATACTTAAAATAGGGGCAAAATACTTTTTCATTTTTCCAGGAAATTTTGATAGAAATCTTGCAATTGGTAAGATTTTCCATCTACTGTTATCGTTTGAATTTGATTCGCAGATAAAAAACGTAAAATTACACGACGAGATTCTGCAGTGTTACTAACCATTTGAAATGTAGCGGTGTGGTTTTTCGAGTTGAAATCAACAAAGAAAAATGGCTCGTAATATTTGGCATAACTAGCAACATCCTCTGGAGTCAAATGACTAGGAAGAATCACTTCAATTTTTCCTGAAGAAACACCTTCTTTTAATTGTTTTGACGATGAACAACTTGCGGTATTAGCCGTTTGAGCATACGAAATAGTTCCGGTAAAAAACAAAAGAAATCCAAAAAGTACATGTTTCATGGCGAGGAGGTTTTATATCTTATATGCTAATCTACAAATTATTTTGCAATTTTGAACCCAATGGCAAATTTATTCGCATATCTTGAATTGGGGCGCATCGAATGCGGATGTGATGAAGCTGGACGCGGATGCTTGAGCGGTCCAGTTGTTGCTGCGGCGGTGATTTTAGACCCGGACAAACCCATATCAGCACTAAACGATTCGAAGAAACTCAATGAGAAAAATCGGCTCATATTGCGTGATCAAATCATGAATGAAGCACTCTCTTATGCCATTGGCGTCGTTAGTCATCAAGAAATCGATGAAATCAATATTTTAAACGCGAGTTTTTTAGCCATGCACCGAGCCGTTGATCAATTATCCATGCAGCCACAGTTTTTATTGATCGATGGGAATCGATTTACCCCATATCCGGACATTCCTCATACCTGTGTCATCAAAGGCGATGCAAAATACCAATCCATTGCGGCCGCATCTATCTTAGCGAAAACAAAACGAGATGAAATCATGGCCGCACTACATGTGGAATTTCCCGTTTATAATTGGAAAAAAAACAAAGGATACCCCACGATTGAACACCGTAATTCCATCGAAAAACATGGGCCGAGTCCACACCATCGTATGACTTTTCAATTGCTTGCAGATAAAAGCCAATTAGAATTGTTCGATTAAACATTCTTCTGTTAATTTAAATCGGCTTTTTGCAAATTTACACCGCTAATTCCTTCTAATTTTGAAGAAAAACGTACAATGATTAAACGTTCCTTCCTTGCCATAATTGGCATTGTTCTTTTTTGTTGGATTGGCTTTGTTTCTTATGGACTACTGCACAAAGAAAATGCACAGGACTTTCGCTCCTATTTTTCTACCCAAGATGGGGTCGTATGGGCCATCCATCACCCAGAAGAAGTCAATTGGGATGAACACAACATCCAAACACTTTCCCTTAATCAATCGATTTACTCTTCCGTTGTTCCAAAAATAAAAGAACCAGCTTCGTTCATTTTTGGTTCCAAACGTGTTTTGTTTCTCATTGAGAAAGCCCATTCCTGGAAAAAACAAGAAATTAAAAAACTATTTCAAAACGGACTGTTTCCTTTTGAGATGGGTAAATTAAATTCTTTTGAATATGGTGCCTTGCATGGAATATTCAAAGGAAATCAACTGCTTATATACGATGGAGAGCTCAATCAACCCTCAGATGCAATATTTAGTATAGATACCAAAGCAAGTTTCAGTAAGGTCATCCTTTCTCCTCGCGCAACTAAGAGAAAGACAAGCGATATGTACATCAAAAGTGGCCGTATTTATACCTACACGAAAAGTCAAATAACAGCCAAGCACATTTTAACAATTGACGACCGACGCATTTTCGCTACCTTCCTGTCTTCGAACATTGACTCTTATGCTTTTTACGAAAAAAATTACCTGTCCGAAATTGATCCAGTATTTGCTAAATCACATTTCGCGGGACAAATGATTTCAAATGGAGTTGTGTTCGTTGGTAAAGACTCTGCAACTGCTGCTGTTTTTGATTACCAAGAAGAATACACACCCATCGACATTCTAAATGATAAACTTCAAATCGAAACGAGCAATGAAGATGCTGCATCTTACAAAAACCTAGGATTTTCGCGTTTATTAACGAAGTCAAAATCGGACCTTTACGTAGCACAATCGAATGGATTTGCTGTGGTTTCAACTTCGAAAGATTTGGTTGACTTTTTAATTTCTGAAGCAGAACTAGCCAATACTCTTTCTCAAGACGAACAAGAAATCAATCAAATCTATGGAAATTTACCTCGAAAAGTAGCCTCTCGTCAGGTTTCACGAAAAGGTCAAAAAACGATCAGTGTTTACGAAAACAAAATGCTTGAGACAACTTGCCGACTCATCGATTCCGTGGAGAGAAAACAATCGAATGACGTGAAAGATTACTTTGTCATGAATCCAGGTGAGCGTGTTTTGGATTTTGTTGCTTTACCAGAAAGAGGCAATGTCATTGCATACACCGACAAACAAAAATTAATAGGATACATCAACGGATTGAAAAAATGGGAAAAGAAATGCTCACAAGTTGTCATATCCATGGGACTTGTTGAACATGGACAATCGTTTGTTGCTGTCCAATTTGCTTCTGAAGTTCAACTTTTTGATAAAACCGGCCGTCTCGTTTTCAACATGACAAATTATCCTAAAACACAACCACTTGCCTATACAGCGAACAACGTTTTAGGATTTGTGTTAGCTAATGCTAAAACAAGCATTCAATTGCTAAACGACAAAGGAGCTCTTGTAAAACCTTTCCAAGTAGTTGGAGACATTCAACAAATGGAAGTAACAAATGGAGCGAATAATCCTATGCTTGGCGTTCGCACAAATACCATGTATTATACCATTGATCTCGGGAAACGAAAAACCCTCTCCAAAATCTCAATTGATAGTACATATCGCATTGTTAATACAGGCAAAGAACTAATACCAATATCAATAAAAAATAGCTCCATTAGTCTTAGCATAAAGGGTAAGGCCACACAATTTAAAATAAAAAGTAACGTTAAATTGCTCGGGTCCTATGAATGGAACAAAGAAGTTGTGTTCGTTCTATCTCGTGGTAAAGAACTTTATGCTTACCAACAAAACGGAAAAATACTATGGGAAAAATCGCTTCCGGTGCAAGAAATTACATCGATGAGCATCAAACTTTCCAAAAATGGTTCTCCGCTGATTTGTGTATTAGATGCCATTGATAATGAGCTTTATTTAATGAATCAGCTCGGACAGGCATTCGATCAAAACAATCGCCACGGTGAAACGAAGGCTCAAGTGAGTGCTTTCGGAACAAATGCTTACTCGATTACTACCTTTCTAGGATCCTACTTAATCCAATACACGAAACAATGAAAAAACTACTTGTTGCACTGCTTATTTTCACCTTTCACGTAGAAATTCAAGCACAAAGTTACCTAGGGTTGGGAACGAATTACTCCGGAGTAATCGGAAACCAAACCAATCCCGCTAGTTTTGTTGATGGGCGCTATAAATTTGATATGCTCCTGTTCGGCACGAACTTAAACGTGTACCAAAACTTTGGGTATTTTGATGCCAACGCGATGCGTTCTGCACAAGGTGGAAAAGGGTACTGGTGGGTTAAATCATTTGCTGATCAAAACATTCTGAACGCATGGTCTCAAGATTTCACTCCTCAAAATCAAAGCTTCATCGATCGATTTATTGTACACAATTACGATGAATTCTCCACAAAAACACTTGGTGCAAACATCAATTTTCAAGTAGATGTATTGAATACAATGTTTCACATCAATGAAAAAACAGCCATTGGATTCAATGTGAAGAACAGAACAATTATCAATGTCGATAACATGGACCCTAAATTGGCTGTACTCGCTGAAGAAGGATTGGAATACCCTAACCTGTGGAACGAAGTATTCAATGAGCAATTATTCAACGTCAACTACATGACTTGGTCCGAACTTGGCTTTAACTATTCTCAAGTTCTCATGGATAACAAAGAGCATTTTTTAAAGATAGGTATTGCACCAAAATTATTAGTTGGACACGCTGCAGCATATGTTTACACAGACGATTTTTCATACAATTTGGTCAATGAGGATACCTCTCAGTACCTCTCCGGTACTTTCGACTATGGATATTCAGATAATGCGAATGGAATCATCAATAACGGATTAAATGGAATCGACCCAAGCGTCCAAGATCTTATAACCCCAGCATCGAAACTTGGTTTTGGACTAGATATTGGACTTGTTTATGAATGGAGACCGAAACATGCGGATTTTAAATACGACATGGATGGCGAAACAAATTTATGGAGACGGGATGAAAACAAATACAAGTTGCGTGCTGGAATTTCCCTTTTAGACATGGGTAGCATGAAATTTACGAAAGGTGGCTTAAGCCGTAATTTCGCCGTAAATACCTCCAATTTATTTAACTTACAGCGCTTTGAAACGGCAACGAATTTAGAGGGATTTGATGGAATAATTGACACCTTAATCCAACAATCTGCAGCTGCAGGAAACACCGAGTGGGTTGCGCTACAACAAACATCACAAACCTTCAAAATGCGCACACCAACTGCTGTGAGCATGCAATTTGACTATCAAATCTGGAAGGGTTTCTACATTAACGCTACCACGATGGTAAACGTTATTTCTCAGAGCAAAGACACGAAAGTGAAAACGGCGAATCAATTCTCCATAACGCCAAGCTTTGACAGTCCCTATTTTGGACTTTACATGCCAATTTCCATGAACCAATATAGCGGAATGAAATATGGCTTTGCGACGCGCCTAGGGCCGGTTGTGTTGGGCGTAACCGATATGAGCGTGCTTTTAGCAAAAGACAAAATTAACGGAGTGGAGTTTTACTTTGGAACCAGAATTCCGATTCTATATAAAAAGGTAAAAGATAGAGACAAGGATCAAGTGTCGGATAAGAATGATAAATGTAAAACTGTGCCAGGTATTTGGGCTTTTAACGGCTGTCCGGATACGGATAAAGATGGCATTCCCGATTCAAAAGATGATTGCTTCGACGTTCCAGGAATCGCAGAATTTAACGGATGTCCAGATACAGATGGAGATAAAATCATGGATAAAAAAGATTCGTGTCCTACCCTTGCAGGCATCATAGAATTTAATGGCTGTCCAGATACCGACGGAGATAAAATCATTGATCCGGAGGATGATTGTCCAAATACTGCCGGACTCAAAGAATTTAAAGGATGTCCAGATACTGATGGCGATAAAATCATCGACCAAGATGACGACTGTCCAAACATAGCAGGATTGGCCTCTTTGAAAGGATGTCCGGATAAAGATGGAGATGGAATAACAGACAGCGATGATGCATGTCCAGATCATGCCGGCCCTAAAGAAAAAATGGGTTGTCCCGATAAAGACAATGATGGCTTGTTTGATTACATCGATGATTGTCCAGATACACCAGGTCCAAAAGAAAACAATGGTTGCCCTTATCCAGATACCGATGGAGATGGTTTATTAGACAAAGATGATGATTGTCCAAACCTTTTTGGCCCGAAAGCAAACAACGGTTGTCCTTATATTGACACCGATAACGATGGATTATTGGATAAAGATGATGATTGTCCAAATACACCTGGTCCGATTTCTAACAAAGGTTGTCCTGTCATTGAACAAGAAGTGATTGAAGTGTTGAAAACGGCATTTGATAATTTAGAATTTGAAATTGGAAAAGACATTATTCTTGAATCCTCTAAAATTTCCTTGTCTGAACTTGCGGATGTCTTGAAGAAAAAACCGACTTGGAAATTGGAAATTGCTGGTCATACAGATAACCAAGGTGATGACAATGCTAATTTGGTGCTTTCAAAAAAACGAGCAGAATCTTTGAAAAATTACTTGATCTCTCAAGGCATTGATGGCGGACGATTAATCACCTTGTATTTTGGGGAGAAAAATCCAATCGCTGGCAACGACACTCCTGAAGGCCGTCAGAAAAATAGGCGTGTTGAAATGAAAGTGGTATTTGATTAAACCAACTTAAATGAATGGCAAAAGGGAGGTTTGAAGCCTCCCTTTTTTGTGTTAAGACAGTGTTAAGTTTTCTCAGAATTCAATTAACACAACCTTAACCTAGGATTAATTTTCGAATCAAAGTACGGTTGTTCCTTTGCATCGTTAATTAACCATATTTTATGAAGTCCTATTTTCGATTATTATCCATCCTATTTTTTAGTTTATTTCAACTTAACTCATTCGCACAATCTGGAAGTATTTCAGGAATTGTGAAGGACAAAAACAACAGCAGTGTTCTTGAATCTGCTAAAATCATGTTGATGGGAGTGAACAAAATGGCACTTTCGAATGAAAAAGGAGAATTTTCTTTTACCAACATTGAACCGGGTACTTACATGTTGGAAGTTCGTTTCATGGGCTATGTTTCATTGAAAAAAGAAAACATCCTTGTATCGGCAGGTCAAAATACCATCGTTGAAATCGAAATGGACAATTCAACGAAAACAGAAAAAGATGTTAAGGTAACATGGCAAACAAAACCAAAAGGGGATTCGGAAATTACTAAAATGCAATACAACCAAGGTGGTCTCGTGGATGGAATCAATAAAAGCACCTTTACGAAAACACCAGATGCACGGGTTTCCGATGTTTTTAAACGAATCAGTGGGGCGAGTGTACAAGACAATAAATTTGTTGTAGTAAGAGGTTTGAGTGATCGCTACAATTTCGCTTTAATTAATGGAGCATCCTTGCCAAGTACAGAAAGTGACAGAAAAGCCTTTGCTTTTGATATTTTTCCTTCCAATATGTTGGAAAATCTATTTGTGATGAAAAGTGCCACTCCGGAATTACCAGGTGAATTTGCTGGAGGAGTCATCGATATCAAAACATTGGAACCTAGAGACGAAGATTTTCAAAACATTCAAATTGGTGGCGCATACAACAGCATTGCTACCTTCAAAAATTCTAAAACTTACACTAGTGGAAATTCGGACATTTTTGGATTAGGATCTTCGACACGACAAATACCTGAGGGATTGCCTACAACAGCCGAATTCAATGCCTTAACAAATGAGCAAAAAGCAACATTTGCTAAATCCATTCCAAATTCTTGGGGATCTATAAACCGTATGACGCTTCCTAATTTCAACTTACAATATTCCATTGGGAAAATGTATACCTTGAAAAACAAAAAGAAACTAGGCTTTGTACTTGCTTATTCTTATGCCAATAATTTTCAATTCAATTATGTCACTAGACGAGAATTTGAAGAACAAGTAGGAGGAGTTGTGACCAAAAATGAATTGAGAGATTCAGCTTACACCCAATCCGTTCTAAATACGGGTATGTTCAACTTGAAATACCAACTCAATGCGAAAAATGACATTCAATTAAAAACATTATACTCCATTAGTGCCAATGACAAAGTTAATACAAGGGTAGGAAAACGCGACATGGATATCGAGTCTATGTATAATGAGAAGTCAACCAACATTTGGTACACTCAGAACAATATCTTGACGAGTCAATTAATCGGAAATCACAGCATAAAAGATAAAATAAAACTTACTTGGAACACGGGGATTAGTGACATATCGAGACAAATTCCATTCTTAAGAAGAACCGTATACCAACAAGTGGATACAACGCTTCCTTATTTCGCGGTGATTCAATCCAATGATATTTCCACTTTAGGAGCTGGAAACATGTTTTGGTCAAACCTTAACGAGCGTATTTACAGTGGTCGATACGACCTTTCTTATCAACTCGGAAAAGAGGATTCAAAGAATTTCGTTAAAGCAGGCGGGATGCACCAATACCGTTCTCGTACCTTTGATGCTAGAAACCTTGGATTTAGTAAATACGACCCATCCGGTAGTGCAAACTTTAATAGCAATCTACTTCTACTTCCTGAAGATCAGATTTTCAGCGCAGAAAATTTAGGTCAAATGGATTCCGGTCAAGGAGGATTTAAATTAGAAGAAGGCACAAATGTGGATGATAGCTACCAAGCATCTTCTATGTTACATGCTGGATACGCGATGATTGATACCCGTTTGTTTTCAAAATTAAGAATTGTGACTGGAGCACGTTTGGAATCGTACAACCAACAGTTCCATTACATTGAATTCGGTTCTAACGCTCAAAGAGACCTGGATACAACGGTTATGGATATTTTACCATCCATTAATTTAACTTATAGCTTCACAAAACGTTTCCAATTCAGAGCAAGTGCTTCAAGAACCTTGTCTAGACCTGAATTCCGTGAATTAGCACCTTTTACTTTTTACAACTTCTTAAACGACAACTTAACCGCTGGTGATCCAAAATTGCAACGTGCTTTGATCAACAATTACGATGCAAGATTGGAGTATTTCCCTGGTGAAGGTCAAGTGATTAGTGTTTCAGGATTCTATAAAGACTTTCAGAATCCAATTGAATTAATCTTGCGCACCGGTACATCTGGTACACCAGAATTGTATTACAAAAACGTAAGTGCAGTGAAAAGCTATGGTGCAGAATTAGAATACCGAATGAAATTAGATTTCCTAAGTAAGGACACGAATTCGTTCTGGAAAAACATCACATTTTACACAAATGCTTCTCTTATTCAATCCAAAGTTGATTTGAGTGACGTTTTTGGACAATCTGAATACCCGAACTCTACACGTCCAATGCAGGGACAATCTCCATTTATCATCAACGCTGGTTTATTCTACAGCAACGATAACGACTTAAATGTTAGTTTGTCATATAATTTGGTTGGACAACGAATTGCTATTGCGGGAAGTATCCAAGAACCAAGCGTATGGGAAAATGGTCGTAATGTGTTAGACTTCCAAATATCAAAAACTTTCAAGGATAAATATGAAGTAAAATTAAATGTGAAAGATGCATTAGCACAGGATTTGGTGTTCTTCCAAGACATCAATAAAAATCAAAAATACGACAAAGGCATTGATAGCGCATGGCAAGAAATCACCTTCGGACAAACAATTAGTTTATCCCTAAAATATAAATTCTAAGAACGATTCTATCGTAAAGATGAAAAGCGGCGTTTGCCGCTTTTTTATTTTGTTAATATACGGCGCGATTCCTTAACAAAGTCTTAAAGTATATTTAAGGGTCTTATAACTTGGACTAGCGAATTATATCGGAAATTTGTTTCGATAACAAAAATAAAAAAAGATGAAAAAGAACTATTTACTTTTTGCCGCGTTATTCGTGAGTACTTTACTTAGTGCCCAGGACGCATTTTGGTCAGTGACCAATTACAAAGGAGCGTTTCCAGTAACGGACAACACTCCAGCAACAGATTGGACTTCAGGATGGTCTAATTTTGATCCAGAAAATACCGTTTATCCAGCAACAACTTCTACGGTATCGACAGACATTACCACAAATACAACTTGGAGTGGTGTTGTCTTACTACAAAACAAGATTTATGTCAAAAACAACGCAACATTAACGATTGCACCTGGAACAATCATTCGTGGTGATAAATTAACCCAAGGTACTTTGATCATTACAAGAGGGGCGAAATTAATCGCGAACGCAAGTGCAAGCAATCCAATCGTTTTTACTTCCAACGAAGCTGTTGGATCTAGAAATGAAGGTGACTGGGGTGGAATCGTTGTATTAGGATTAGCTCGCAACAATCAACCTGGTGGTGTCGCAAACATCGAGGGAATTGTACCGACAACAGATACACAATATGGAGGAAACTTTGATACAGATAATTCTGGGATCATTAAATTTGTCCGAATTGAATTTGCTGGTATCGCACTCGAGCCAAACAAAGAAATCAACGGGATTACCTTTGGATCTGTTGGTAATGGAACAATTGTAGATAACGTTCAAGTATCATTCAGTGGAGATGACTCTTTTGAATGGTTTGGTGGAACAGTGAACTGTAAACACCTTATTGCTTACCGTGGCTTAGACGATGATTTTGATACCGACTTCGGATATAGAGGGAAAGTTCAATTCTTCTTATCTATTCGTGACAAAGACTTATTCGATGCACCAGGTGACTCCAACTGTTTCGAATCAGATAATGATGCTGCTGGTTCAACTGCACAACCGAAAACCATGCCGATTTTCTCTAATGGTACCATTGTTGGTCCAAAAGGAAATGGTACAATCGCTTTACCTATTGGCGAGAAATTTGAAAAAGCGTTCCGTTTAAGAAGAAATACATCTACTTCTTGTTTCAATTCAATTGTAACAGGATGGGAAAAAGGTTTATCTATCGAAGGAACAGCAGTGGTGAATAATGTGAACGGTGACAGCCTTGTTTTTGCTCACAACTACACAACTAACTTTGCAAACAATACGAACACCATCTACAATGCAGGAACAAGTGGCGGCGCTGCTTCAACTTCAGCATTTTACACATCTTTCTGGGGTGCAGATGGTAACGACTCAACTCAATCCATTGCTCAAATCAATTGGGTGAATTTATTTACACCCCTTGGAGTTACTCCTGATGCACGTCTGGCTACTAGCTCTGTAGCAGCAACTGGTGCAAACTTTACGAATGCGAAATTCTTCAGCGTAGCTGCGCCTACAACGACAACGGCATCTTACACGTATTGCGTAGGTTCAAATGCTACAGCGCTAACAGCTGCTGCTTCTGCTGGAAATACATTGCGTTGGTATACTCAGCCTACAGGTGGAACTTATACAACCTCGGCTCCAACACCATCAACGTCAACAGCAGGTACATTTATGTATTATGTGAGTCAAGCGAATCTTAACAACGATGAAAGTCCACGTATCGCAATGACGATTACAGTGAATGCTTTACCTGCTACTCCAACAATTGCAGCAAATGGACCAACAACGTTTTGTACAGGTGGGTCAGTGAATTTAACTTCAAGTGCATCAAACGGAAATCTTTGGTCAACCAATGCTACAACGGCTACTATTTCTGTAAACGCTTCCGGTTCATATACGGTAACTGTTACCGATGTAAATGGTTGTTCTTCTGTTTCCACGCCGATTTCAGTAAACGTTTCAAGTGCACCAGTACCAACAATTAATGCTTCTGCAACACAAGCATGTGAGGGCGATGTTGTTACCATTACTGCTTCAACTTCTGATAGTTATTTGTGGTCAACAGGCGCAACGACTCAAAGCATTCAATTAACTGCAAGCACTCCGAACGTAAACGTTGTAACAACCAATGCAAATGCATGTGATGGAGTTGGTGCTTCAAGCGCAATTAACATTACCTTCACTGCTACACCAACAGCATCTGGTACCATGTCTTTAAACGGTAACGTAGCAACCTTTACAAATACGTCAACTGGAGCAAGTTCTTATTCTTGGGATTTCGGTGATTTCACGAACTCTTCAGCTACTGCTCCTGCTCATGCTTACGCAGTGAACGGTGCTTACACGGTGGTTCTAACAGCGATCAATGGTAACTGTTCAGACACGGTGGTGTTCTTAGTTGATGTAACAGTTGGAATGAATGAATTGTCAACATCAAACTTGTCCATCTATCCTAATCCAGCAAATGAAGAAGTACATGTTACATTTGAGCAAGTTGCTGAATTCATGAACATCGAATTAATTGATGCAACAGGTCGTGTATTAAACAATCAAGTTTCTAACCAAATGGGAGCTAATTTAATCACATTTAATGTTGCCAATTTATCATCTGGTTTCTACACCGTTCGTTTGACAAGTTCAAATGTAAGTGAGACTCAAAAATTGATGATTCAAAAATAATTTAACCTCAATGGCTGCTAGATTTAGATCTAGCAGCCTTTTTTTTATTCCTATGGAGAACTCAAAAGGACATACCATTTTAATCGTTGATGATGAACCAGATATTCTGGAGTTCCTTTCTTATAACATCCGAAAAGAAGGTTATAAAGTGTATGTTGCCTCCAATGGACAAGAAGCATTGCGCATTGTTCAACAAATCAACCCTTCCCTCATCCTTTTGGATGTCATGATGCCGGTAATGGATGGCGTCGAAACGTGTCAGATCATTCGGAAAGATTTAAACCTAAATCAACCCATCATTGCTTTTCTAACGGCACGCACTGAAGATTATGCACAAATCGCAGGATTTGAAGCTGGCGCAGATGATTACATCAATAAACCCATACGACCTAGGTTGCTATTAAGTAAAATCGAATCGCTTTTGAGAAGAATCAAATCGACCGATCAAATGGCAAATTCAAGTATCGTGATTGACCGTGATCGCTTCATCGTAGTACTGAATGGCGAAACGTTGACCTTACCTAAAAAAGAATTCGAACTATTGGAATTGCTTGCGAGTAGGCCTGGAAAAGTGTTCAACCGCGACCAAATATTAGCCGTTGTTTGGGGAAATGAGACCGTAGTTGGTGAAAGAACCATCGATGTTCACATTCGAAAATTACGTGAAAAGCTTGGAGATGACTATATTCGTACCATAAAAGGTGTCGGATATACCTTCAAGGATAAATGAAAACAGCAAGACCTAGTTTATTAATTTTTTATGGGAGTTTGGCTTTTATGCTCATCAGCTTCCTTTTTACACTCATCGTACATTTCAGTATGATTGCACTGAGTAAAAACCTCATCATTGCCATTCCAATCGTTTCAGGCATTTTTGCATACTTGGTATTTTATTTTTTACTCAAAGGTTTTATTCAATACCGCTTATCACTGATCTATCGATCGATTCAAATAAATCAACCAGAAAACATTGCTTTTTCAAAATCCATTGATTCACTCATGGAAGATGCTGAAAAAAACGTTTCTGAATGGAAAGAAAATAGCGCCATTGAAATTTCCAAATTAAAAGAACAGGCCGCATTCAGAAAAGAATTTCTTGGAAACTTAGCTCACGAATTAAAAACACCCGTTTTTTCCATTCAAGGATATTTACTGACCTTACTAGATGGTGGACTCGAAGATCCAAATGTCAACAGAGCATTCCTCGAGCGCGCCTCTAAATCTACGGATCGCATCACCGGTATTTTGGACGACTTGGATCAAATTACACGCATGGAAACAGAAAACCTTCGCTTGGAAATTCGATCGTTTGACATCGTTGAATTATTGAAAGAATCATTTGAAACGTTTGAACTCATCGGGAAAGAGAAAAATTTTAAGCTAAATTTTGAAAAAAGCTTTTCAGCCAAGTATGTGCAAGCGGACCGTAATAAAATGGGACAAGTATTTACGAATCTGATTTCAAATGCCATCTCCTATGGAAAAGAAAACGGAGAACTTAAGGTTTCTATCTTAGACATCGAAGACCGTTACTTGTTGGAATTTAAAGATAATGGTCCAGGTATAGAACCACACCACCTTTCGCGCTTATTTGAACGGTTTTACCGAGTGGAAAAAAGCAGGAATCGAAACGAAGGAGGCTCAGGTCTCGGCCTTGCTATTGCAAAGCACATTGTGGAATCACATGGACAATCCATTCAAGTGAAAAGTGAAGTGGGTGTAGGCACGACCTTTGTCATCACCATCGAAAAAAGCAAAAACTCAGGTCCAGTCAGTTCTCGTGGAATTCCTTTGAAGTAACTAAGGTCTTTTTTCTACCTTTATTCTTCCAATTAAGCGCATGAGTCAGCCCGAAAAACAGGTATTTTCACTTAAACAAGTCGTTCAATCCATTCAAAAAACAATGGAAGACCGCTATTCTACTCAATATTGGGTGAAAGCCGAAATGCATAAAATGAATCGCTATCCCAGTGGTCACGCTTTTCCGGAATTGGTCCAAAAAGAAGGTGGTAAAATTGTTGCACAAATGACGGGAAACATCTGGAAGCAACAACTTGAACGAATTAATGAAGCGTTTATCCGCGTGGTCAAGGAACCTCTTCAAGATGGCAAAACACTTTTGCTCCTAGTTAAAATTCAATTTCATCCGACCTTTGGATTAACCTTACAAATTTTAGACATCGATCCCTCCTATTCCCTCGGTGAATTACAGCGAGAAAGAGAAGAAACATTGAAAAAATTAGAAGCACTTCAATTAATTAATTGCAATCAAACCAAGGAATTCCCTCTTTTACCGAAGCGAATTGCCATCGTCTCAGGTGATTCAAGTAAAGGACTTTCGGATTTTTATCAAGTTTTACAAGAAAACCCCTATCGCTATCGCTTCGAAACAACACTCTTTGAAGCATATGTTCAGGGAGATTTAGCCGTTCATTCCATTTGCGCCGCACTGGAAAAAATTAAAGACAGCATTGAGCTTTTTGATGTGGTCGTGATTGTTCGAGGCGGAGGGGCAGAAGTTGGTATGACGTGCTACAACCACTTTGATCTTTGCAAATCAATCGCTTCTTTTCCCATTCCTGTTTTGACAGGCATCGGACATTCAACGAATTTAACCGTGGCCGAAATGGTGGCATATCGGAATGCCATCACCCCTACTCAATTAGCCGAATTCCTTGTGCTTACTTTTCGGGAGTTCGATTTAGAAATACAGCACTTAGCTAAACAAATGTCGCTTCAAAGTGAACGAAGCCTTTCACTTAAAAAGCAAGCACTTACTTCCGCTGCTAATCTTGTGCATCATGGTGTTATTAAACGAATTCAATCGGCAAAAGAACGCTTTCTAAGCCTCCAATTTCAAGTTCAGTCCCAATCGAGAAATCAATTGACCATTCACTTGCAACACATCGAAAACCAAGCAACACGGTTAAAGCCTCACGTTCAATTTTTCCTTGATAAAGAAGAACGCAACTTGTCACAATTAGCAGAGAAAGTAAAATTCCTAGACCCCATTCATGTATTGAAGCGAGGATATAGCATCACCAGAATCAATGGTAAAGCAATCGATGAAAACGCCATTATTCAAGTCGACACTGAAATAGTAACACAAACGATACAAGGAAGCATTTCCGCAAAAGTTACTGCGATTTCAAGAAATTCTTAGTGTGTTCGTGTCATGGTTTCAGGGACGCAAATGATAAAGTCCGCACGTCCAATATGCTCCTTATCTAATTTTCGAACATCACCCTGTGTCACAGTAGAAATGGTTAACACGCGAATTTCAGGTTGTTTTTGCTGCACGTACCATAGGATTCCTTGGTAAAAATCAGAGTGAAAGGCCCCGTTAAAATGAAGGTGAACTGTGCCCTCTTTCCTCCCAAGATTTTCTAAAATAAATTGTGCCATCGTAGCATCCTTAAATGCCTGTGATTCGACCATGTTCATTCCCATGTTTGGACCCATATGTCCACCCATGGAGAAAACCTCTTTGTATTGGGAAAGACTAGTGTCCACCCTAAAATCAATTGGCGCCATTTGTGCTCTGACCGCCGGACTTATCGTGTCAAATGCAGCTCTGCCTTTTTTAAACAAGAGGGAGGCATATTTACGCTGGACATTGGAAGCGACACAATACAATTGTTTGGTTTTAGCGAATTCAATCAATGGAGCATAATCCGTTTCATAATTTGGCCACAAACGAAGGGAATCCTTGAATTGTTTTTCAGTTAAACCACCGGCTAAATGCATGGTAAGCAAAGCTTGCTGATCTTGTTCAAACATTTCAAAACCCAATTCGAGTTGTGCGCCAACTTGCGCATACATTTCCTTTGTCAATTCGAATTGCAACCAATGAGTAATTGGATTGTCATGAAACTCACCGAATAAAATCAATTCCTTTTTTTCAGTTGCTTCCACTAACTTTTTGAAACTTGTTTTTTTGCCTTTGGCTGTATATATTTCGTAAGCAGGCATATTCTGGGAAAATAATGGAAAGAAGCATAACTGGGATGCTAGGACCAAAAAAATGCGAATTCTCTTCATTGTGGAGGTTTAAGTTTTGTTCGACTAAATTTAATATATTTGATACAACCCAAGTCAAAACCGTGAAATCTTTATTCAACCTACTTTGCCTTTCTTGCATATTGCTGATCTCTTTTTCGTATTACGGACAAGGTTTTCAAGTTAATTTTCAAGGTCAAAAACAACAAGGAATGGGTTGCGCAGGATCTGCAAATTTTTTGGATGCCTCTAGTTTGTTTTTCAATCCAGGTACCAGTGCCTTTGCAAATAAGTCGGAGGTCAACGTGGCTGGCACACCTATTTTTGCAAATGTCCTCTTCACCGATTCGTCCACAAAAACAAGTTATCGCACTCAAAATCCAATTGGAACTCCATTTTCGGTTTATGGGCTTTACCGCTTTAAAAAATCACTTGAGCCCCTCACTTTAGGGCTTGCGATTTACACACCCTTTGGAAGTACCGTGCAGTGGGAACCGAATTGGATCGGTCGTTTTGCTTTGACAAGACTTTCCTTAAAAGCGATTTTCATCCAACCTACATTTTCCTATAGATTTAATGAGAGACTTGGATTTGGAGCTGGATTTGTAGTGAGTTCAGGAAGTGTAAATCTGCAAAAGGATATTCCCGTTCAAGACAGCCTAGGAAATTACGGCCGCGCCGAACTTGCAGGTAAAGCACTTGGTTTTGGATACAATGCAGGAGTTCTTTTCCATGTAAATCCAAACTTCTCCATTGGACTATCCTATCGATCAAAGGTTTCGATGTCGGTTTCCAATGGACTCGCAACGTTTAGTGTTCCAAGTGCTTTAACGAGTAGTTTTCCAGATGGAATATTTTCTAGTCAGTTACCCCTGCCGAGTGTCTTGACACTTGGCCTTAGTTTCAATCTAAACTCGAAATGGAGTTTCGTTTTGGATGTTAATCACGTCAACTGGAAAGTGTACGACACGCTTGCGTTCGATTATGCCCAAAACACCAGCGCTCTTAGTGACACAAAATCGGCCAGAAAATACGAAAGTATTTTTGCATTCCGCGGAGGAGTTTCTTACGCTGCCACGAAAAAATGGACCCTCCGACTTGGCAGTGGATTTGGCTTCACACCTGTTCAATCAGGGTATGTTACCCCCGAAACACCAGATGCGAATCGACTTTATGGAACAGGTGGATTCAGTTTTGCTCCAAACAATCATTTTTCAATCGATGCATCATTGTATTTGACTCGCATGCAACGAACGGATAAGAACTTGGAAACACAGTTGAATGGAACGTTCACCTCTATTGCATTGGCTCCTGGTATTTCGTTAAACTATGTATGGTAATGAGAAATCTTAAAATCATCGGTCTATTGATTTTTACCTCATTGGGAATACTTTCCTGTGAACCAAAAATAAAAAGCCCCATTCCATCGAAAGGTGAACTTGATGTATCGAAGGTCATTTATATTGGGGACGGGCAAATGGGTGGATACATGAATGATGGCCTTAAAAATGAAGGTCAGAAAAATTCCTTAGCGAACATTCTAGCAGCACAATTTGAATTAGTTGGTTCCTATCCTGCGATTACCCCTTTTATAAATAGTGCTTCCATCGGAATAAGTACCGCTGGACTCTCACCGCTACATTTGGGGTATAAAACCGATTGTCAAGGAACTGTTTCTTTATCGCCTGTCCGAGATGCCAGCACCGGAGATGTAAGCAGTATCAGTCAATCTTGTTACGACGCCAATAATCCCTTTACAGTTTTTGGCATTCCTGGGTTAAGATTAAATCAATTTACCAACCCAAGCCTAGCAGGAACGAATGCTTTTTACAACCGAATGTGTGCATCTCCAAACGTAAGCTTACTTGATGAATTACTAGCACAAAACGCCACATTTTTTCAATTGTACATCGGACTGGAAGACGTTTTAGGTTATGCAAAATCCGGCGGGACAAACGAAACCTTGCCCTCTGATCTTCAATTTCAACAAAACTACGAGCAAGTCGTTCAGAATTTAACCGCAAATGGTGCCAAAGGTGCAATTGCAACAATACCTGATGTCAGTCAAATGCCTTATTTCAGGACAATTCCGTGGAACGGATTGACGCTTGATAATGGCAATGTTGGAACGTTAAACAACATCTATAATCCTCTTGGATTTTACTTTCAACTGGGTTCAAATCCATTCATGATAGTCGATTCAAGTGCGAATATGTTCGCTGTTCGCCAGATTCAATCTTCCGAATTATTACTTCTAAGTTTACCTTTAGATTCTGTTAAATGCAATCAAATGGGTGTTCTTTTCCCTATTCGAGATGAATTTGTTTTAGATGTCGAAGAACTTGCCTTACTCAGAGGGAAAATTCAATCATACAATAATTTTATTCGTCAAATTGCTCAAACATACAATTTAGCATTAGTGAATACGGATCAATTGGTTTCAAGACTAGCAGATGGATTCACCTATAACGGGGTGAGTATGACTGCGAAATTCGTATCCGGAGGCGCCTACTCACTAGATGGAATATACTTGAGTCCTCGTGGAAACGCTCATTTTGCAAATGCGTTCATCAAAGCCATTAACAAGAAATACCACTCAACAATACCGGAAGTGAACGCTAACAAATTCGACGGAGTACGCTTTCCTTAATCAAACCTGTAACTATGAAAAAAATTACCTTCATTTTAACCATGTTAATCAGCTTAACAACTTATGCTCAATCGCCTTGTAGTAGCGGTCGATACGCGAATGATGTTTTCACTAACTTCACACTGACAAGTGATGTGATCTACGGACAAAACAATACCTGGAGTGGCGCAAACAACCAATTGAAACTAGACTTTTATGAGCCAACGGGCGATACTGAACTTGCTCGACCGTTAATTATTTGGGTACACGGAGGGAGTTTTATTGGAGGATCAAAAACAGACAACGACGTCAAAACATGGTCGGAAAGTTTTGCGAAAAAAGGATACGTTTGTGCCAGCATCGATTACCGTCTTGGATTCTTTCCCTTTGATTCAGCCAATGCAGTGAAAGCTGTTGTACGTGCAGTTCAAGATTTAAAAGGAGCCATCCGTTATTTCTATAAAGATTGTCAAACAGCTAATCAATATAAAGTGGACACCAATCATATTTTCATTGGAGGAAGTTCCGCAGGTGCCATAACTGCCCTACATGTTGCCTACCTCAATGATCCTTGTGAAATTGCTGATTATTTAAGTGCAAGTACCATGAATACCCTTGGTGGATTGGAGGGAAACAGTGGGAATCCAGGTTATTCTACCAAGGTGCATGGAGTAATTAATGGTTGTGGTGCATTGGCAAGGTATAGCTGGCTCGAATCCGGTGACATTCCATTATGTTCCTTCCACGGAACAGCGGATGGGACCGTGAAGTACAACCGTGGAGTAGTAAATCCAGGGACACCACTCATGTATTTAGATGGAAGTCGCATGTTGCATGAACGTGCATGTGCAATTGGTGTAGAAAATCAGTTTTACACATTTCCTGGGGCGCCACATGTGCCTTACCTGGGAAATACCGCATACATGGATACCTCCATTCGGTTCATTCGCGATTTTTTGGTTGGACAATTGGCTTGCAATGAAACAGCTTTACAAGCAGCCAATTCACCGCTTCAAAATGCCTATTTATATCCTGCCAACTATTGTGACGGAACTCCTGTGAATGAAGTTTGTACCTCATCAGGTATAGCAGAGGAAGTGAACAACATCGAAATATTCCCAAATCCTAGTACTGGAATGATTTATGTGAATGGCGGAGAAATCAAATTTTTAACCATTCAAGTCATTGATCTAATGGGAAGGATTAAATTTGAGCAAAACCATGTGGTCGCGCAAGAATTCGATCTTTCCCATTTACAAAAAGGAACTTACGTTTTGCGAATGCAAACAGATAATGGCGTTTTTATATCGAAAACACTGATGCTTCATTAATAATTTAAAGCAAATTGATTGGAAAGAAATATAATTTTCCTAAATTTGCAACCCATGATGGTCTCATGGCCGAGCGGTTAGGCACCGGTCTGCAAAACCGTCTACAGCAGTTCGAATCTGCTTGAGACCTCAAGAAAACCCCTCTTTCTTAATGATAGGAGGGG
>JANRBR010000040.1:0-2671 GCA_030727405.1 Crocinitomicaceae bacterium
TTATCAACTTGAAATGTATCCTGATGAGGTGAAAACAGATGAGGAGTATTGGGATGATTTTGCATTTATGGCCTTTAAAATTGAGCTGGTAAAGGACCCTAAAAGCCAAATTGATTATGAAACTTTAGATCGGATTCTGGCTTTATTTGCTTTCCATAGATCTTAAAATGTTTTACATTTTGTTTTACAAAAACTCAAAATCCCTAAAAAACAAAACCCTCAAGATAGCGCAAACTTCACGAGGGTTTTCTTATTGATACAGGTCGTATCTTATTTTTCAGCGTGATCTAATGGTGATTTGTTGTCCCCTTTGTTGTCCCTTGAGAAATGGGAAGAAAAAGTCTATAAAAAACAAAACCCTCAAGATAGTTGATACATCTCGAGGGTCTCTATTTCCTACAGCCATATAGGACGTGTCTTTAACGAAGCGTTTGCGGTCTGGACGGGACTCGAACCCGCGACCCCCTGCGTGACAGGCAGGTATTCTAACCAACTGAACTACCAAACCAATTTCTTTCACTTACGTGAGCAACAACAGTTGCTTCAGAATTGTGTAATGCTTTCGTTAAAGCGGATACAAAAGTACGACTTTTTTGTAGAAATACAAAAGATACAGGTAAAAAAATCAAAATATGTTGAATTTACCATGCTTCAGATCCGATGAAAACGGTTCCTCGAAAATAGGCAACGCGCTTAGCATCCTGATTTTGAATCTCTACCACATATACTCCCGTGCGTTTCCCACGGTGCGACTCTGTACAAATGGCCGTAAGTACATCGCCTAATTTTACCTTCTTGAGGTGCGCAATGTTCGTGTCGACACTGAAACAATGCGTGCCATGCGCATTTGCGGCAAAAGCCAAGGCGGAATCTGCCAGTGAATAAGTGATCCCTCCATGGGCAATGCCGAATCCATTGGCCATCTCTTTCGTGACTTCGCATTGCAATGTACACAATCCTTTGTCAATCAATAGGAGCTTCATGCCCAATAAGTGACTGAAAGCGTCTTGCGCCATCATGCCTTCTACAATTTCCTTTGGTGTCTTCATTTAGAGCGCGCTAAAGGAAAAAGATTCGCCCAAGCGGATGCCTTTCTCGGTTTCGACCAAGGTACAGCACTCGTTCACTGAATCGTGTTCCAAAAACAAAACATAGTCATTCGCAGCGGCATGCTTCAAGAATTTCGCTTTTTCATCCAAGGTCAACAAGGGACGCGTATCGTAACCCATGACATAGGGTAGGGGAATGTGCCCCGTACTTGGAAGCAAGTCCGCCATAAATACCACCGTTCTCCCTTTGTAGTGAAGGTGCGGAATCATCATGCTTTCGGTGTGTCCATCGACAAAAAGTACGTCCATTCCCGGAAGGACATTTGACGTGAAATCTCCCTCTCGTTCAACGAAATGCAATTGTCCACTCTCTTGAATCGGAAGGATGTTCTCCGTCAAAAAAGACGCTTTTTCTCGTGCATTCGGTGCAACGGCCCAATCCCAGTGTTTTTCTGTGCTCCAATACCGTGCATTTGGAAACACCGTGCGATACCCTGATTTGGTGTCGTTCCATGCCACCGCCCCGCCGCAATGATCGAAGTGTAAGTGGGTTAAGAAAACATCCGTGATGTCATTGGCGTGAAAGCCCAATTTCGCTAAATTTCCATGTAAGGAGTCATTCCCAAACATGTAATAGTGGGAGAAAAACTTTTCGCTTTGCTTGTCACCAATGCCCGCATCGATTAAAATCAATCGTTCACCGTCCTCAATCAACATGGATCGCATCGCCCACGAACACATGTTGTTTTCATCTGCCGGATTTGTTTTTTGCCAAAGCGTTTTCGGAACGACTCCAAACATCGCTCCTCCATCCAGCTTAAAGTATCCCGTATTTAATACGTGTATTTTCATGTGCGTTATTTTACTTCGATTTACTTTTTGACGACCATCGCCGAAATGTTCAATACTTCCATTTTAGGATCGGTATTGGCAATGACTGTTACCGTCTTATTTTGTTGACCTAATTGATTTACTTTCGGATGAAAAACCACCGTTATCTCGTCACTCTTCCCAGGTTGAATGGGTTTCTCTGGCTTTGAAGGAGTGGTACAACCGCAACTTGCTGATACTTTTTCAATCACCAAGGGCTTTTTCCCCGTATTCGTTACCCTAAACGTCGTCGTATTGTCACTGTCCTCAGTTACTTTGCCATAATCATGGTTCTTGCGATCAATGGACATCGTTGTCAAATTCGCCAGTTCTTCCGCTAATTGACGTTGCTCTTCTTTCTCTACGTCCGATAAGGATTGTTGCAACTCCCGGACCGTTTCATCCGTTGCAACGATGCTTTTGGGTTCTTCTGCATTGGTCGGTTTTTCTTGATTTGTGCATGCAGAGAACACCAACAATGCTGAAATAATAATGGAGTAGTGCTTCATGGTGCTTATTTTTTCAAAAATAAGCAGATTTTGGAATCAGATGGATGATCGGTGATGGTTTGTCACATATTAGGTTGTTTATGAATAAAGCAATCATGGGATTTAGGCGTGAAGTTATGTTTATTCGTTTTGCTCATGAAGGTTAAGGAGGGTTGAATGATGATTCGCTTTGCTCATGCTCATTCGTTTCACTCATGAGTCATAGTTCGTAGGATAGAATTTATATTCATTCGCTTAGCTCAT
>JANRBR010000040.1:2771-48125 GCA_030727405.1 Crocinitomicaceae bacterium
ATTCATTCGCTTAGCTCATGAATGATATTGGAAAATTCGATTTATTTAATCTTATGGCTAAAAGAAAGGGATTACCTCCCTGTCGGTCGGTGAACCAGTTGTGGGCGACGTGCAGTGGATCAAAAGCACTCATTCGCTAGTGCGAATGCGGTGTTTTTTTTATTTGTCACCTCGCTCATCCGCGAGCGGATGGACTCGTTGAAAATAAAAAAAGCACCGGTTCTTACGAACAAGTGCTTTTGATCAGAGTGCCCACGACTGGATTCGAACCAGCACACCTATTGGCACCACCCCCTCAAGATGGCATGTCTACCAATTTCACCACGTGGGCATTCATTGACTGAAAAATCAGTGGACACAAAGATACATTTTTTCTCAAAATGTCCCTTGATAAAAAAAGTTTCATTTAAAAAGTCAAATTCCTGTTCATGAGTTGTATTGATGTGAAAAATTTTGCCTTAACTTCACGAAAAATTTTACCTAAATGTCACATACTTCTACTCAGAAAATTAGTTTTGCTGGTCTTTTAATCACCCTAGGAATTGTTTTTGGTGATATTGGTACTTCGCCACTTTATGTGTTTCAAGCCATCACTGGTCAAGGAAAACACGTTTCACCTGATTTTATTCTAGGTGCGCTTTCGAGTGTTATCTGGACATTAATCCTCATCGCTACCGTAAAATACATCTATTTTGCGCTCAATGCGGACAACAAAGGTGAAGGTGGAATTTTTGCTTTATTCGCATTGCTAAAGGAAAAAAATGCCAAATGGATCATCATTCCTGCCTTAATTGGCTGTGCAACACTGATGGCAGATGGATTCATTACACCGGCAATCTCTATATCCTCCGCAGTGGAAGGGGTTAACAATATCTTTCCGGACATGCCTGTTATACCGATTGTTGTTGTAATCATTGTGATGTTATTCGTCATTCAGCAGTTTGGAACCGCCGTAATAGGTAAAATGTTCGGTCCAGTAATGTTTGTTTGGTTTATCTTTTTGGGTTACCTCGGTTTCACAAACATTGCTCAAAATTGGGGAGTTCTCCAAGCATTTAATCCTTATTGGGCGTATAATCTTGTGGCAAATGTCGATGGTGGATTTACAGTATTAGGTTCTGTTTTCTTGTGTACAACAGGAGCAGAGGCACTCTACTCAGATTTAGGCCACTGTGGAAAAGGTAACATTCGTTTAAGTTGGACCTTTGTTTCTAGTCTATTGGTCTTGAATTACCTAGGCCAAGCTGCACTGTGCTTAAAGCCGGGTTTCCATTTGACAGGTTCGAAAACGGTATTCTATTCTATGGTACCTGATTATTTAATGCCCTTTGCTGTAGCCATTGCGACCTTAGCAACGATTATTGCATCGCAGGCCTTGATTACAGGTGTCTTTACGCTCATGAATGAGGCAATTAAACTGAAATTGTGGACGAACCTACGCGTGAAGTATCCTTCAGATCACCAAGGTCAAATCTACATTCCTTTCATTAATTGGTTTTTGATGATTGGTTGCCTTGCAGTCATTGCAATTTTCAGAAAATCAAGTGCGATGGAACATACGTATGGCCTTGCAATTACCATAGATATGGTTATGACTTCAATTCTCTTGTGCTTCCTGTTGATGATGAAGTATCCTAAAATCAAATATGTCTACGTTCTAATTTTTGGAATATTTTTATTAATCGAAGGTGTATTCTTACTTTCAAATTTAGGTAAAGTCGTATCTGGAGGTTGGTTCACACTGATTTTAGCTTGTACCTTCTTCGCCCTTCTTTACTTATATTACAAGGCTAAACAATTGCGTTCAAACATAACGGAATACGTTCCAATGCGCAGTGTGATTCCGCTTATGGAAGCGGTGCATGAGGACAAAGGAATCATGTTTGAAGCAACTAATTTGGTGTTCCCAACACGAAGCAATTCCCCAAATAAACTCGACTTAACGGTCTTTCATTCCTTGTTCAATAAAAAACCACGTAAAGCAGGAATCTTCTGGTTCCTACATTTAGATATTTTAAATGAGCCTTGGGGCGTGCATTACTCGGTGAATGAAATCATTGACAAACGCTGCTACTACGTGAGTTTACAACTTGGTTTCAAAGAAGAACACCGCATCGAATACATGATGCGCAAAATCCATTGCAAAATGATCGAAAAGGGTGAATTGACTGGTGACAGCGTATTCGAATCGCTTCGAGGAAAGGTGGAGCAAGTGGATTTTAAATTCATCGTGTTGAATTCGCGTGTTTCCACAGACAACAACCTAACGGCGTTCCAACGCATTTGCATCAAAGCATACCGCTTCGTGAAAAGCACAGGACTGAAACCTGCGGAAGACTTCGGTCTCGATAAAACCAATGTAGTGGTGGATTACATTCCAATCTCTGTAACTGCTCAAGTGGATCAAGACATGACGGAAGACTTTGAAAACTACTCCCAGAAAATCTACAAGGTTTCGTCGAAGTAGTTTAAATCCTTTCCGAACGTTTCCTTTAGCTTGGAGATGCTGTAAAACGCTAAGGCGATAAAGGCTAATCCAACGATCATTGCCGAAACCCCATCGTTGATTCCTGCGCTTACCAGCAATCCAAAAAACAGCACAACAATATTAACGGAACCCCTCACTAAATTGGGGATGGTGTTGGCTGCTGTTGAGCGAATGTTCGTGCCGAATTGTTCCGCCGCAATAGTGACAAAGATCGCCCAATATCCCGTTCCTGCGCCCAATAAAAAACACATGAAATAATAGGTATTCTCCGAGATGTTATAAGCGTGTAATAGCAAAAAGCTAATGACACAGACAAGGGTAAATCCTAAGTACAATTGGACCACCTTTTTCCTGCTTTTTAGGAGCTGACTTAGGAAACCAGAGACCAAATCTCCTGCGGATAAACCGATGTACGCATACATGACCGCAACGCCATTTGAAATGTGATAAACACCCAGCCATGGTCCAAAATTGTCCTTCGAATTCATGATCAATAGTCCAATCACATACCAAATCGGAATACCAATTGCGACACAATGTGCATACTTGATGAGGTTTTCACGCTGAAAGAAAATTAATTTTAGGTTGCCTTTTTGAATACCTTTGTCCTCGCTCATTGCCTTGAAATAATTCGATTCTAAGGTGCCAATGCGCAAAAATAAAAGCATGATTCCCATCGATCCACCTACCACATAGGCGACTTGCCAATTGTGTAATTTCAATCCGAATAGGTGCTCAATTCCAGAAGCAATCCAAGCTCCCTCTGAACCAACCAATGATGCAACCACCGCTCCCAATGCGCCAAAGGTCACAATGATCATGGTGCCATAGCCCCGTTTTTCCTTGGACATCATCTCGGAGACTAAGGTAATTCCTGCACCAAGTTCTCCTGCTAAGCCAATGCCGGCAATTACACGAATCACCGCATAGGTCGTGACATCGGTCACAAAAGCATTGAGTAAATTAGCCATGGAATAGAGTAGGATGGACCCAAAAAGCACCTTGAGTCGACCGCGTTTATCGCCTAAAACACCCCAAAGGATGCCCCCAACTAACATCCCTAACATTTGCATGTTAAACAAGAATTTCCCTGTTGCGGCAATGGATTGTTCGCTGGCGTTTACCATAATATCCCCCAAGCTTTCTGCCTTGACTACCCCAAAAAGGACAAGGTCGTAGATGTCAACAAAATATCCTAGCGCGGCTACAATGATGAGAAAGATGATCTTTCGATCCATGGGGTTCTTTGGTGCATTCATGGAACGAATTTAATTTATTTTTCCAAAGTTGAGCCTCCTTTCCTGTTCTATAGAAGCGCATTCCGTTACCTTATACCGTTTAAAACGTGTATCTTTGCACTCAATTCAATAAGAATGGCACATAAATCAGGATTTGTTAATATTGTCGGTAGCCCTAATGTGGGGAAATCTACATTAATGAATCAATTAGTTGGTGAAAAATTGTCGATTGTCACTTCAAAGGCACAGACAACGCGTCACCGCATTTTAGGGATCGTTAATGACGAAGATTACCAAATCGTTTTTTCTGATACACCAGGTGTTGTGAATGCAGCATACAAACTGCACGAAAACATGATGGATTACGTGAACTCATCCATCCGCGATGCGGATGTTTTGTTGTTCATTACCGACACCTTGGAAAATGACATGAACCACAAGGAAACCCTAGAACGCATTAAGCGTTTGGAAGTTCCTGTGCTGTGTTTGATCAACAAAATCGATAAATCCAATCAAGAGAAATTAGTGGAGCGCGTGACCTACTGGAAGGAACAACTTCCCAATGCGAAAATATTCCCTATTTCTGCTTTGCATAACTTTAATATTGACAATGTATGGGCGGAGATTCTAGCTTTGATGCCTGAAAATCCTCCTTACTACGAGAAAGATGAGCTTTCGGATCGACCTATGCGTTTCTTTATTTCGGAAATCATACGGGAGAAAATTTTCATCCATTGTCAAAAAGAAATTCCATACAGTACCCAAATTGAAATCGAAGAATTCAAAGAGGAAGCTGGCATCACACGCATTCGTGCCCAAATCATTGTTGAACGCGACTCGCAAAAAGGCATCATCATTGGCAAAGGTGGTGAAATGTTGAAGCGAATCGGTCGATCTGCTCGCGAGGACATGGAAAAATTCCTGGAAAAAAAGGTGTTTTTGGAGAATTTTGTGAAAGTGGACAAAGATTGGCGCACCTCTGCGGACAAGCTTAAAAAGTATGGATATTAAGATCCTTTAATTAGAAAAAAAACATGAGTAATATAGTAGCAATCGTTGGACGTCCAAATGTGGGTAAATCAACGCTTTTCAATCGTCTAACCGAATCTAGGGATGCGATTGTGAAAGAAGTTAGCGGGGTGACGCGTGACCGAATTTATGGGAAGTCAGAATGGAATGGTTATCAGTTTTCCGTGATTGACACCGGTGGATACGCAACCGTGAAAGAAGATATCTTTGAAGGTGAAATCCGCAAACAAGTGGAATTAGCCATTCAAGAAGCAACCGTGATCATTTTCATGGTAGATGTCATGACAGGCATCGTTGAAATGGATGAAACAGTCGCTCAGTTGTTGCGCAAAAGCAAGAAACCTTGTATGATTGCGGCAAATAAAGTGGATAATACAGACCGCGTTGGACTTTCCTCTGAATTCTATTCCTTTGGATTAGGGGAGGTATTTGATTTAAGTGCAACCAACGGAAGTGGAACAGGAGAAATCCTAGATAAATTGGTCAAGTATTTCAACAAAGAAGACGAATCCATCCGTGAAGAAGATAGTTTGCCTAGAATCGCCATTGTTGGTCGACCGAATGTTGGGAAATCTTCCATGATCAACGCGTTCACAGGTCAAGAACGAAACATCGTAACGGACATCTCAGGAACGACTCGTGATTCCATTCACACGCGCTATAAAGCCTTTAATTTTGATTTCTTATTGATTGATACGGCTGGAATTCGCAAAAAAGCGAAAGTAACCGAGGACATCGAATACTATTCTGTATTGCGTTCGGTTAGAACCATTGAAAATGCAGATGTATGTCTTTTCATGATGGACGCTGCTGAAGGATTGCAAAAGCAAGACTTGAGTATTTTTTACATGATTGAAAAAAACTCAAAAGGAGTCGTTGTTCTTGTCAATAAATGGGATTTGATTGAAAAGGATCAAAACACGATGATAGAGTACGAAGCTAACTTGCGCGAGCAATTGGCGCCGTTTAACGACGTTCCGATCATCTTTACGTCCACTTTAACGAAACAGCGCATTCACAAGGCCTTAGAAACCGCGATGCGCGTGCATGAGAACCGTACACGTAAAATTGCGACACACGAATTGAATGAAGTCATGTTGGAGGTCGTTGCACAAACTCCACCGCCAGGTGTCAAAGGGAAATACATCAAGATTAAGTTCATTCAAATGTTGCCAACACACGCACCGGCATTTGCTGTCTTCTGTAATTTACCTCAATACGTTCCGGATGCGTACAAACGTTTCTTTGAAAATCGATTGAGAGAGAAATTTGATTTCGAAGGGGTGCCAGTTAAGATCTTCTTCCGAAAGAAATAAACGATTTAATCAAAACAAAAAAGGCGCTAATATTAGCGCCTTTTTTGTTTAGTAAGGATTTCGATTATCGAATCAAATTCAAGTGTCCTGAAACAACTTTTCGGTCATCATTTTCTTTTGGTTCGTATTGCATGCGCCAAGTATAAATACCTGCAGGAACTTTTGTGCCTAATGGTCCGTACGTACCGTCCCATGCTTCTGTTGCATCTTGTGTTTCCCAAATCACTTCTCCCCAACGGTTATATACCGTTAAACTGAAAGCAAATGGATCAAATCCTGTCGTGAAAATAGCTTGCCATGTTTGATTGTGTTCGTCTTCATCTGGCGTAAAGGTATTCGCAACATAGTAAATCGGATCTGCAATCACAGGAATGGTCAATTGGTATTCATCTGAACATCCTAAAGGGGTGTAAGCAGTTAAGGTCACCAATAAGTTCTCGGTCACACCAACATACATGTGGTTTGGATCAGGCTCTGTCGAGGTGTAAGAATCATCAAAGTCCCAAACATAGGTCGTTCCACCTACACTTGAATTCATGAATTGAATCGGCTGTGTTGTTTCCGTCATTGCACTTGGTACAGCGGAGAAAGAAGCACTTGGATAACTTTCCATGAAGATGTAATCATTGTACGTTGTTGTTTCGATGCAACCCAATAAATTGTATTCCAAAGTAATGTCATGGTATCCACTTTGATCGAATTGGTAATTAAAGGTACTTCCCGTACCAATCTGTGTTCCATTCCAAGACCAAGTATAAATGGCTCCTAACACAGGTGGTGTCGTCAAGGTAACATATAATGGATTACATCCCGTTAAGGTATCCGCTTCGAATTGAGGTGGAACGGCAGGTACAACAGTAATTGTCATATCGATGGTATCTCCACATTGTCCAGCGTCGGAACTAAACGTATACGTGAAAATTCCTGGTATTGCTGCATCAATTAAAGGTGGATTCCATGTTCCTGTAATCGCTGGAACATTGTTCGTTACCAATGGAAGAATAGGATTTGGGTCATCTTGACATAATTGAGGAACTTGTGTCAATGCAGGAATGATTAATGGATCCACCGTAATTGGCATCGTATATGTAGACGCACATTGTCCTGCAGTAGGTGTAAATGTGTAATTTACTGTTCCTGGAGAAGCTGTGATAACCGTTGGGCTATTCCATGTTCCAGTAATTAATGGACCATTGATGAATGGAGTTGTGTTAAGTGCCGTTGTCGGAATCACCAAATTCGTCATGTATTGACAAATTTGACCCATCGGGTTAAAGTTTGGCGTAGTTAAAGCATAGGTCACAATGTCCATTGAATTCGCTAATGCGCATTGTCCGACAGTTGGTGTGAACACGTAAGTTGCTGTCCCTGCTACCGCTGTTGAAATCGTTGCAGGACTCCATGTTCCAGTATATGCAATGTTATTTGTTGAAGTCGCAGGCAATGCCGTTGGTGTATCACCAATACAGAATGGATTTATTTGGTTAAAAGTTACTTGTTCATTCGGTAAAATCTGAATGTTCATGGTTGCCGTATTGGCGCAAATTCCAGCATTTGGAGTGAACGTATACGTTTGCGTACCAACGACAGCGGACGAGACGATGGATGGGTTCCATGTACCTTGAATCGCTGGTACATTCGTTGAAATCGTAGACAAATTTGGTACCGTTGCATTTTGACACAAGGGAGCAATTTGATTGAAAGTTGGGTTCACGGGAATGTTCACAACCACCGTTGTTGAACTGGATGAAAGACATCCTCCAGCATCGTAAGACATCGTGTAAACACCAGCATCCAAAGCCGTACAGTTTGGAATAATTGGGTTTTGTAAGGTTGATGTAAAACCGTTTGGACCAGTCCAAGTATAACTACTTGCACCTGTTGTTGCATTTAATTGTATTGTTTGTCCCACACAATAGGCACCCGTATTTGAAGTTGTAATTGAAACGGAACCAGGTGTAAATGTAATGGCAACAACGCCATTTCCAGTATTGTTTCCTTGGGTACATGTACCACCAGCCGGATTCAAACTAGAACCGCCACCGCCGCCACCGCCGCCGTTAGCTCCTGTACAGCAGTTGTCAGCGCCGCCGCCGCCGCCGCCGTAGCGACCGCCACCTCCACCTCCACCAGAAGCAGTTGTGTAAAATCCACCGTTCCCTCCGTTACCCAAAGTTCCAGATTGACCAGGTTGACCACCTCCCCATGGAGGACCGCCATTTCCACCTGCAGTTGCTGTTCCACCACCGCCACCAACTCCTACAAATGGAGAACCAATGCCTGTCATACCAGTGACACATCCACCAGCACCACCTAAAGCGTTGTATTGCGGGGAACAACCATTTTTTCCACCACCACCACCGGCAACAACTATGCGATTCGTTAAAGCATATGGGGCAATTCTTATGTCAGATGCACCTCCACCACCAAAAGATTGATAGGTAGCAGGAGTCGATGCATGTCCGTTTCCACCGCCATTCCATCCACCTGCTGGTCCAGTTGGACATTGTCCCACATTGATTTGTAGAACTTGTCCCGGTGTTACAGCAATTGTTGGATTCAAAACCGTTGCTCCAAGTCCACCTGGTCCACCACCTTGCGCACCTTTTACCGAAACGGAAATGTTGTAAACACAGGGAGGAACTGTCCATGTTTGGGTAGAACCAGTGTAGTTGAAGGTAGCGGTTTGAGGTTGGGAGAAGCCATTATTTGATAAAGCGGAGAGAAATAGGAGAATAACGATGTAAATATTCTTCATAGTATTGTAGTAGTAATGTAAAATAGGTTTAAAGCAAATTTAATGTTAAAATTCCTTTTCAAAACGACATTATGAGAAAAAGGTTGCTTCGATTTCCTCAACAACATTAAAATAAATAAGTTAACATTCATTTATTGTAATTCTCGTCGAATAATCGTAGCTTTAACTAAATAACATTAGTTATGCAAACATACACAGGACCTTGGACAAAAGCGGAAGCGGCTCATTTGCTAAGACGGACAACATTCGGAGCGACAAATCAACAGATTTTAGATGCCGTTTCGAATGGGATGAATGCAACCGTTGCATCCATTCTTCAAATTCCGATTACCGATGAACCTCTGGCTTTTGATGCGGGTGAATTAATCGTACCGCAAGGATCTTCATGGGTGAATGCCGTTTATCCAGCAAATCAAGCGCAAAATCAACAAACGGAAAATGCCCGGTTTAAGTCACTAGGTGGATGGGTTGCTAAAAACTTGAACCAAGAGCAATTGTGTATTGCTGAAAAAATGGTCTTCTTTTGGCAGAATCATTTTGGTGTGACCGCCACGGCAGAATCACGGGCGATGTACCATTTTCTGAATTTATTGCGTCAAAATGCTTTGGGTAATTTCAAGCAACTGATGAAAGATGTGACCATTGATCCTGCCATGTTGTTGTTTCTAAACGGGGCAACCAACAACGTGTTTTCTCCGAATGAAAATTATGCGAGAGAACTCCTCGAATTATTCTCTATTGGAAAAGGAAATCAAATTGCGGCCGGAGATTATTCAACTTACACGGAAACAGATGTTGCTGCTGGAGCGAAAATTTTAACGGGTTATACGGTAACAGGTATTCGAAGTGCTACGGCGACACAGGCAACGGCAAGCTTTAATCCCATTTTACACGATAACTCAAGTAAAACGTTGTCCTACCACTTTAACGGACAAGTAATCCCTGCAGCTGGGGCAAATGAGTATGCGAATTTCATCGATGTGATTTTCAATCAAAATCAAGTGGCAACTTACATTTGCTCCAAGATTTACCGCTATTTCGTCAATTATGACATTACACCTGCTGTTCAATCGGATGTCATCGCCGCGCTAGCGCAAACGTTTATTGCAAATAATTATGAGGTGCTACCGGTTATGCAGCAATTGTTGACCAGTGATCATTTTTACGATATGAGCGTTCGAGGGGCAATTATTCGCAATCCTTTGGAAATGATCATGGGAGCGATGAATCCCACTCAAACGATACCAAATTTTGGCTTGGTTGGTGATTATCAAACCTACATTTCGGTATATTACGTGGCAGATACCATGGGACAATCTTACATCGTTCCGCCTAGTGTTGCTGGTTGGATGTCCTATTACCAGGCGCCAGCGTATTCAAAACTTTGGATCAATTCCACCTATATCAAAAAACGATTTGACATTGTTTCGGCTTTGGTTTATTCGGGAATTCCGATTGGAACGAATGTATTGAAAATGAATCACCTTGGTTTTTTAAATGGGCTTTCCAATCCTTCTAGTGCTCCACAAGTCATTGATGACATTTGCGATGTCTTTTTTCCAAAAGCCATTGACCCGGCGGATAAATTAACCTTAAAATTGATTTTAACCAATGGACTGCCAGATTTCGAATGGACCATTCAATACAACGATTACCTGAATGACCCAACAAATACAACGTATTTTACTCCTGTTACGCAACGCATGCAAGCGCTGATGAATGTGATTTTAAAAATGCCTCAATTCCAAACGATTTAACCATGAAAAGAAGAGACTTTCTCAAAAATGCTTCCTTGGCATCTTTATCCTTGCCTTTTGTATCCAATGGTTTCTCGATGCAGGCGATTTCTAAGGAATTGTTCGAGTTCTCCAAAAATGCGGAGGACCGCGTACTTGTTCTGATTCGGATGAATGGAGGAAACGATGGATTAAACATGGTTTTTCCCATCGATCAATATGCCAATCTGATGGTTCAGCGACCGAATATCCTCATTCCGCAAAACCAATTGTTGGGCTTGACAAATGAGGTGGCTTTGCATCCTGAAATGACAGGCATGCAGAATATGTTCAATAATGGAAAGCTTTCAATCATTCAAAACGTCGGCTATCCAGAAGCCAATCGATCGCATTTCCGTTCCATGGATATTTGGTCAACGGGTTCCATGGACATCAATCAAACAAGTGGTTGGCTAGGTCGCTATTTTGATAGCACTTATCCGAATTTCCCAGAAGATTATCCAAACTTAAATTTCCCGGATCCTTTTGCAATTTCTATGGGGTCTGAGGTCTCTACTACTTGTCAAGGTTTGATGGGGAACTTTTCGCATGCAGTGAATGACCCATTTAACACATCGAATTTATTATTAACCGGTGTCGTTAACGATGGGACGTATTATGGTTCTCATATTGAATACATCTCTACCTTGATCAATCAAACCAATGAATATGGCACGCAAATAAGTGCTTCTGCCAATGCAGGAAATTCATTGTCCACGATGTACGATCCCTTGAATTCATTAGCAGTGCAATTGAAATACATCGCTCAAATGATTTCTGGGGGACTAAAAACGAAAGTCTACATCTTAAATGTGGGCGGATTCGACACCCACGATTCACAGGTGGATCAAAACAATGTAAGCGAAGGAAGCCATGCCTTGCTTTTGAAAATGATTTCGGACGCAGTAGCAGCTTTTCAAAACGACTTACAATTGTTGGGATTGGAGGAACGTGTCGCAGGGATGACTTTCTCGGAATTTGGACGTCAAATCGCTAGCAACGGTTCGTATGGAACAGATCACGGTGATGCTGCGCCAATTATGTTGTTTGGATCTTGCGTGAATACAGGGATCATTGGTCCGAATCCAACCATTGACAATCAAATCAATGAACAAGCCGGTGTTCCTATGCAGATTGACTTTAGAAATGTGTATGCATCCATTCTGCGCGATTGGTTTGAGGCTCCAGAAACAAGCATTCAGTCCTTATTTGAACAAAGCATTACCTATTTGGATGTCCTTTCAGGCTGTAGCGTTGGAATCGCAGAGGAAGAAGCATTGAAGTTTAAAGCCATTGCGTTTCCAAATCCTACGCCATCTAATACCACCTTGCGTTTTATTGCGAAGGGTGAGAAATACCAGGTTTTCGTCATGAATCAAGAAGGCAAAGCATTGGCTTTAGCTTTTGAAGGAGAATTACCTGCGGGACAACATGAAATCCCAATGGAAACATCCAAACTTCCTGCTGGAAATTATTACTTCTTGATTAGCTCCAACAACGTTCGTGAGTTAGTTGCCTTCCAAAAGATTTAATTTTTCTTCTGAAGTTCCTCTACACGTATTTGTCGTTGCATTGGATTCTCTTTTTTCGTTTCCTCCATCTTGTAAATTTGGTAACGTGTTGGTTGAAGTTCACGCGGCCAAGCATTGTTGTACAAGTCTGTATCTGCCGTTTCCAAGAAAGGATCTAATCGGAAGGATTTCACTTCTTTATCGAAGATGAATACTTTGCTGACTTTGTCTTCGTAGATTCTCCAAATTTCAGCTGGAATTCTACGCACCTCAGTGCTTCCATCACTAAAGGTAAACTCGATGATTAAAGGCATCACCAATCCACCAATGTTCTTGAAACTGATTTCATAAAATTGCTTATTTGCATTTAAATAAGCCAAGTCCTTCGGGTCCAATTTTGCTGAAAAATCTTCGTATTCTTTTTTGTCTAAAGCATCCACGAAGAAAATGTTTCGTTGACCGTAAAAGTCATCGATGTTCGGGTCTTTTTCATTGACCGTTTCTGAAATACTGCTTAGATTTCGCGTATCTCCAATGAAAGGATCTTTTTGTTTGTCTAATGTTTCCTTCAGTCCTTTTTCTACCACTGGATTCATCGTGTTCAGTTGGAACCATTTCACGTTGTCAATCGAAATATCTACGTTGTCTGTGCCATAGAACCAGCCTCTCCAAAACCAGTCCAAATCAACTGCTGATGCGTCCTCCATGGTGCGGAAGAAATCCGCAGGTGTCGGATGCTTAAATTTCCATCGTTCACAATACGTTTTGAAAGCGTAGTCAAATAATTCGCGTCCCATAATCGTTTCGCGTAGAATGTTTAATGCTGTTGCTGGTTTTCCGTACGCATTGTTTCCAAATTGCATGATGGACTCAGAGTTTGTCATGATGGGTGAGATCGTGCTTTTGTCGCCGCGCATGTAATCCGCCATCATATAAGCAGGACCTCTGCGAGAAGGATAACCACGTTCCCATTCTTGTTCTGTCAGGTATTGCACAAAGGTGTTTAATCCTTCGTCCATCCATGTCCATTGGCGCTCATCTGAATTGATGATCATTGGAAAGAAATTATGTCCCACTTCATGAATGATCACTCCCCACATGCCGTATTTCTCACCTTCCGAATAGGTACCATCTGCTTCTGGACGTCCACCGTTGAAACAAATCATCGGGTATTCCATTCCAATCCATTTGCTATGAACGGAAATAGCTACAGGGTAGGGGTAATCAACTGTATATTTCGAATAGGTTTTGATCGTATGCGCCACTAATTTCGTCGAATAACGCTCCCAAAGTGGATTCCCTTCCTTCGGATAATAAGACATGCAAAGCACTTTTTTACCATTCACGGGCATGTTTTGAGCATCCCAAATAAATTTACGGGAAGTTGCAAAGGCAAAATCACGCACATTTGTTGCCTTGTAGGTCCATGTTTTTGTTTTCTTCGATTTATCTCCCTCTGCTTTTTCTGCTTCTGCTTGGGTGACAATGATGACTGGGCTATCAGATTTTCTGGCTTGCTCCAAACGTTTCTTTTGATCCGCGGTGAGGATGCTGCCGTAATTTTGACATTCACCTGTCGCTGCAACAACGTGATCAGAGGGAACGGTAATGTTTACTTCGTAATCGCCAAAGGGCAAAGTGAATTCACCACGTCCTAAAAATTGTTTGTTTTGCCAACCCGTTACATCGTTGTACACGCACATTCTTGGAAAGAACTGCGCGATGGTATACAAGTAATTTTGATCCTTTTCGAAATACTCATATCCTGATCGTCCCCCCACTTGCATGCGGTCGTTGATGTTGTACCACCATTTCACTTGAAAGGTAATGCTTGTGTGTGGCATCAAGGGCTTCTCTAAATTGATGCGCATCATTGTTTTGTTGATGAAGTAAGAAAGATTTTGTCCAGAAGTATTGGTGATTTTCTCAATTTTAAACCCACCATCGTATTTGAAATCACGCTTACGAATGTCTCCCATGGATTTAAAATCTTCCATTTTTTCTACCTCAATTAATTTCGTTTCCGAATTTTCATCGTAGATGTTTTGGTCTAGTTGCAACCACAAATAATCCAATTGATCGGGTGAGTTATTGGTGTAAGTAATGGTTTCAAATCCACTTAATTTTTGATTCTGGTCATCGATGACTAAGTCCATTTTATAATCCGCTTTTTGCTGATAATAATGGTGTCCAGGAGCGCCCGAAGCAGTATGAAACTCATTTGGAGTAGGTAATTCTTGATCCAATTGAGCGAATTTTTTCTGTGCTGAAAGTTGAAAGCTTGCGAGCAAAAGAAGGGATGAGATCAGTTTTGTTTTCATGGTTTTAGAGCAAAATATTGTTGGGATTGCGCTTTCGTAAAACTGAGTGTTTCACGATCCTCGCGGTAAATAAAAGTCAGCTTGTTTTGTTGTTCAGGAAAGGCATCCATTAAAAAACGAAAGTCCACTTGAATCAAGGTGTAAACGTGTTCGGCTGCTGCCGAGAAATAGAGTTCAATGTTGCCGTTATTCAATAGTTGAAACGATTCGATTTTCCAATCAGCTGTGCAATATGCATCTACAGCATTTGAATCGAAGCTGCATCCATAATATAGGGTTAAAAATTGATTCAAATAGCCCTCCATGATTTTCACTTCAGGCGAATTTGGTGCGATATTCTCCAGTTTTGTTTTGAGTCCATGAGCATTCATTAAGGTCAACTCAAAATCGTGCGCTGTTGCAACGATTGATCCTTCAAATTTTTGCCCCATTTCGTTGTATTCAACTTCCGCGAAAGCAAAAAAGTATTGATGTCCCCAACTAACAGAAGAGCTTAACAGACAGGTGCATACAAGTAGAAGGAACGTAAACTTTTTCATGTAGTGCGAAAATACAAAAATTAATGAAGATGAAGTGGGGCAATTTCACTTTGCTTTTCGTATCTTCATGGAATGAAAAAAGGATTGTTTTTTAGTGCCTTATTTTTGACTTTAATTGCATGTTCAAAGGATCCAAATGCATGCGAATGCGGAAAGAATTTGATGAAAGCCACACAAGAACAGGATGCTGATTTGGCTGCCGATTGCGAGAAGCATGCTGAATCTTTACCGGATTCAAAACAAATGGATTGGTACAACGAAACCATGGCTTGCATGAATGAACAATAAGTCAAACAGGCTGTTCATTTTACTAAGTGTTTACATCTAAAAAATCGATATGATTCACAATAGTTCTATACAATCCTCCGTTTTTAATCGTTTTATAAGCGAAATTCGGGACGAGGAAATACAAAAAGATCCGCTTCGCTTTCGGTTCAACATGGAACGCATTGCGGAAATTCTTGGATATGAACTGTCAAAAAAAATGGCGTCCACATCGATTGAGACAAAAACGCCATTGGGAATTTCACCTTCGGAAGTGCCAGCAGAAAGCCCAGTGCTAGCCACCATTTTACGAGCAGGATTGTCCATGCACTCTGGATTGTTACGGATGTTTGATCGAGCGGATAGTGCATTTATCTCGGCTTACCGAAAACATACGACTGCAGAAAATTTTGATATACACGTTGAATACCTAGCAGCACCAGAATTAGACGGTCGAACATGGATCATTAGTGACCCAATGTTGGCAACCGGAAGCTCCATGGTCGCGGTTTATAAAGCGCTTCGTAAGCACGGTAATCCGAAACAAATTCACATCGTTTCTGCGATCGCCACTCCGGATGCACTGGAACTGATTAAAACAAATTTCCCTACCAACACGGAAATTTGGGTAGGCGCAATCGATCAAGAATTAACCGCTCAATCCTATATATTTCCTGGACTAGGGGATGCGGGCGATTTAGCATATGGTATAAAATTATAACAATGAACTGGACAGGCTTTTGGTCAATATTTTTTCTTGCCGTGTTTAAATTTTCTGTGTCGACCATTCCTGGTCCGCGCTTGGGAATGACATTTTTTGAGACGGTGTTGGCGGCATTTTCAGGTGCTTCTGTTTGCGCCTTAATTTGCTATTTTGGTAGCGATGCTATCTTGCTTTTTTTGAAAAAAAGAACGAAAAAAAAACACGAACTCTTGCTTGCAAGTGGACAAACACCGAAGAAAAAGAAAAAATTTACGCGCATGAATCGCTTTATAGTGCGCATTAAGATGAAATTCGGTCAAGTAGGCATCTGTTTTTACGCCCCATTTTTTCTATCCGTACCTCTTGGGAGCATGGTCGTAGCCAAATTTTATGGCAAGCGATGGGAAACGTATCCATTAATCGTTTTAGGTTTAGCCGTAAACGCTAGTCTGACTTCAATTTTGGTTTATTTTGTATTCAACTAAACACCTTTTTTTTGATTTGGATCGAACCATTTGGGACTTCGATCAAAATTCGGAGGCAGCACTGCGTCAGATTATAGAGGAGGAGGCACTTCTTTCTCACGTGGGCTCGTTCGAACGTTTTCATAAGGTATACATTCAACAAAACGCTCATTTGTGGAAGCTGTATGGGAAAGGTAAAATAAAGAAGGAAGAACTTCGTTATGAACGCTTTCGTGCAGCATTTAATAAGTTTAAAATTAGAGATGAAGCCTTAATTCGCCGTGTCGGAGATGCGTACGTTACGATATCGCCTAGGCAAACCTTGCTGTTTCCAAATGCCATTGAGACACTAAAGGAATTGAAGTCCATGGGCTTTACCCTGCATATTATCACCAATGGTTTTCAAGAAGTACAGTTCATTAAATTGGAAAATTGTGGCTTGCAATCGTTTTTCGATGTCATTGTTTGTTCCGAAATGATAGGAAAAAACAAGCCGGACCCAGCAATTTTCAAACATGCCATGAAAGAGGCTGGTACACAGCCATCGGATTCATTAATGATTGGGGACGATTACCACATCGATGTGGCTGGTGCGTTGCAAGTGGGCATGCATGCCATCCACTTCGATCCAATTGAAAAAAATAGGTATAACTACGATTGGGTCATTAACGATTTGGCACAGCTTCCCGAAATGGTCATTCGATTAATGCGCTAATTTATCCGCGAAGTTCTTGTCGCGTACGCTCGTAAAAAACCATTCCTGCTGCCACACCAACATTCAAAGAGGCAATTTCCCCTTTCATAGGGATCCTCGCCTTTATGTCAGCCATGTTTAATAAATCCGTGGTGATTCCACTTTCTTCTGAACCCATAATGACCGCAACAGATCCGCGAAGGTTTGTTTCGTATAAAGGCACATTGCCTTTTTCAGTACATGCGACGATGCGTACACCTGATTGTTGCAAATAGAAAAGGGAATTCTTTAAGTCATCCGTTTTGCAGATAGGAATGCGGTTTAATGCTCCCGCAGATGCTTTCATTGCGTCTGAAGTCGCTAAAGCAGAACCTTTTGATGGAATCAAAATTGCATGTGCTCCTTGACATTCAGCGGTTCGAGCAATCGCTCCAAAGTTTCGAACATCGGTGATTCGGTCCAAAACAACAATAAATGGTTTTTCGTCTTTTTCCAATAAGGCATCTACCAAAGGCTCAATTTCCTGGTAAGATATCGGTGGAATCATGGCGACAACCCCTTGGTGATTTCCTTCGGTTAAGGTATCTAATTTTTGAACGGGAACAAATTGTAAAAAGTAATTTTTTCCTTGAAGTGCTGATTTTAATTCTTCAAAAAGTTCTTTGTGTAAGCCTTTTTGAATTAAAATTTTATTCAATTCCTTGTCCGCATTCACGGCTTCAATCACCGCGCGAATTCCAAAAATAATATCTGTGCGTTCCTTGCGGTATTTTCTCTCTGTACGTTGTTCCATTAGATGTAATTAAACTCGAGCTCAACATTGCCCTCGAGTGTTTTAGCAACCGGACAAGCACGTCCAGCCATGATTACTTTTTTGCGGGTGTGATCGTCCCATTGATTTCCGGATAAATCCATATGAACGACAATGCGTTCAATTCTTCTTGGTCCACTTGCCATGTGTTTTTCAATGCTAGCTTCACATGATTCAAAGGATATTCCATGTTCTGCACAGTAAATCCCCATAATGGTCATCATGCAAGATGCCAATGAGGTAGCGACCAGGTCCGTGGGAGAAAATGCTTCGCCTTTACCATGATTGTCCACTGGAGCATCTGTTAGGATTTTCGTTCCTGATGCAAGGTGTTCACAGGAAGTGCGTAGATTACCTAAATACGTAATGCGTGCTATTGCCATGTGGCAAAGGTACAGATATTATTAGAAACGAATTGCCTGCTGATGTAGACTTAAATCTTCTTTCTAATGTTTGACTTCCACAAATCCGTGTTTCACGATCGGTTCTTCTCCTTCAAATTTTGCATCAATTCGGTAAAAATAAGTTCCTTCCGAAACAACATCTCCTCCTTTGGTTTTTCCATCCCAATAACTTGCTGGATCACTGTATTCATAGATCACGTTGCCCCAACGGTTTAAGATGGTGCATTGGAACGATTCCAATCCGGAATATTGGACGAAAAACTTGTTGTTTCCAACTGTTGAGGAAAGTGAAATGATGTTTGGTGCAATAATGTCACAAGGTTTGAAACCAATCGTAGATGTGTCTGAAACAGAATAACACTCATTGGATAAGGTGTAAATGTAATTTCCAGGTTGCGTCACAATCAATGGAGTTGTTGCATTTGGAATGTTCCAAAGCCCATATTGATTAGGAACATAATTTGCTTGCAAAGTCCATACATTATTCATCGTGCTGTCTTTAGCTGAATTCACTTTTAATGGATCCAAAGAAAACGTAGTACCATTGCAAATATTGGTATCTAATACCTGTGTGTATAAGTAAGGTGGGAATTCAATTTGTGCTGTCAAAGTTTGATTGCACGCGATGTCTGTGTAACTAATCGTATAAATCCCTGCATAATCGGTGGTGATTTGCGGGTTGTCAGATGCGGCATTCGAAAAATGCAAACACGTATCTACTGCTGTCCAATTTCCCCCAAGGGAAGAGTTTGTTCCTGTTATGTAATAGTTGTAGTTACAAGCCAAGGTATCCACGTCGATGCTTGGTAAAGTATACAATTGAATGGTTGTAGATGCGGTGTGGTTACAAACGTTATCCGTGTAGGTTAATTGGTAAGTCCCTGAAGTTGTTGCCGTAATGCTTGGATTGGCACTCGTGTTAGATGGTAAGAAATTTAATGTCCCACCACTTGGTGTTGTATAGGTCCAAGTCCCTCCAGCAAGATCCGTTACTGTACCACTCACATTATAGGTCAGATTACATTGGTTGACATTCGAGAATACGGAAGGATTGACAGGTAAAACAAGTTCTGCAGAATAGGATTGATTACACGTGTTGTCTGTGAAAGTAATGGTATAGGTTCCTGGTGAATTAACCGAAATAAGTGGGTTTAAATTCGCTGAGTCATCGAAAACGACTTGATTCGAACTCGCTGTCCATGTTCCTCCGGAGGATTCTGTATTTGCTACTTGAAGTGTTGGTGAACAAAGCAGGGTGTCACCTAATATAGAAGCTGCGGCAGAACCAAAAATAGAGAAGGTTGTATCCGTTGTACACATTCCTGCTGAGTCAACAAGGGTAACGGTATACGTTCCCAGTGCTAAATCTACCGTAAATGAACTATCCAATGCAGGATTCGTTAAACCCCAAGTGATGGAAGAGTAATAAGGTTCGTTGGGAACCGATAGCGTTGTAGACGTGTCTGGCGGACAGTATGTTAAAACGCCTTGAAGATTCACTGGAACAGGATTCATCACAATGATGGTGTCGCTGACGTACTTGTAGCATCCATTTTTGCTTACTGTTACGCCATAAATTTGTGTAGACGATACCGCGCTAGTTTGGGTCGTTGTAAAATCATCCCAAAGGTAAGTGTCGTAAGGACCATTCGAAACACTCAAATCCACGTTTCCACACATTCCAGTACCCAGTAAAGCTGCCGAGTCAAGGTTGTTCACAATGGTATCAATGACAATCACAAAGGTCAAAGAAGTGACTCCCGGAGTAGGGATGGCATCATCCGTTGCAGTAACAGTGACTGAGTAGGTTCCGATTGCTGCTAATGTTCCGATGGCCTCCAAAACGATGGAACCTGTATTTCCAGAAATATTGGCCACTTGAGATAATGTTGATAATCCACCATTGGTATAGGTGATGGATGTAGTCTGATTCACTTCTGGAGAAAGGAAATTAATGGCAAATTGTGCTGTATCTCCAGCTGCACAAATCTTAAAGGTATCGCATGAAGCAATTCCCTCTGGAATGGGAGGAACGTTTCCACTGTTTGATACATCGAATGCAAAACTCTTGTAATCCAGCCAACTAATTCCATCCGGATTTCCCAACGCGCCATCAAAATCTACACCTGGGTGATCAAAACGAGAAATCAAGAAGTAAGCTAATCCATCGCCTTTGTTTGCTCCGCATGTCGCAGGGATTCCATAAAATCCGTTTACACCTTGTGAAGCACTTCCGGTAGTCCATTGCATGTCTTGGTAGCAAAATGCCACGTTTCCTTGATCGATGACAGGATCAGAGCCATTTGTAATGATCAACTGAAAAGTATTTAATTTATCTCCTTGCATGGAAAAATAACCAACATCTTCCCAGTTAATGTAAACGGCCGTCGGCGTGATTTTATACACCACTTGTCCATTCCCGTTTCTGGTATCTACATCTGCCCAAAAGGGTGCTACAATACCATTTCCTGTCGAAGGAAAGGCAGTGGCACTAAAGGTAGAAAGAGGACCATTGAAGGTGATGTTTCCATTGTTGTTGATGTATATGGAATTAAAGGTTTGTCCGTATAAGTTGAAATCAAATGGAATTGGAATCAATCCGGTAGAACCATCGTCGTTCGGTAGCATGGCAAGAATATAGGTAGAATCCGGTTCGATGTAACAATCACAAGCATTCGCTTTTGAGTTGGTATTTGGTTTTACCGTTGGTTTTCCTTTAACGTTTCCAATGTTCGTATTTGGTTGAACTGATACAGTACCTAATTGTCCAGATGCTTTTAGTTTCTGGTATAGGGGTGAATCCGTAATTACTTGAGAAAAAAGCGATGAAAATGTGAAAAAACTGAGTGCAAATAATATATTTTTCATAATGGTGTTGTTCCTAATTTAAGCCCTTGAAAGACTAAAAATCCTTCAAAAAGTTGCATGCGTGACGAAATATTTTCCGAGCTAATTTACAGAAATTCACTTGAAATATCGAAATCATTCGATTTTAGTAGAAATATTGTACTTTTAAAGCTTCAAAATTAGCACCGAAATCCATGAGAAAAATCACCTTTATTTTTAGCTTAATCAGCGTCTTTGGCTTGAACGCTCAGAAAAAAAATACGCCAGAAATTGTCAAGCCTCCCTACGATGCAGGTACGGTTGGTGCGTTGTCCTTTCGTATGGTTGGACCTGCCCTAACTTCTGGAAGAATTGTAGACCTTGCTGTTCATCCAACGAATAAAGATCTTTGGTACATTGCTGCAGCTTGTGGTGGAGTTTGGACAAGCAATAACCATGGCATTACCTTTTCGCCCATATTCGATGGATACGGATCGTACTCAATTGCTTGCGTGGAATTGGCTCCTTCAAATCCAAACACAGTTTGGGTGGGAACAGGCGAAAACAACAACCAACGTTCCGCAGCATACGGTGATGGGGTCTATAAATCACTCGATGGTGGAAAATCATTTACCAACATGGGCTTGAAAACGTCCGAACACATTGGGAACATCATCATTCACCCTAGCGATGAGAACATTGTATGGGTTGCGGCATATGGACCACTTTGGAGCAGCGGAGGAGAACGTGGTGTTTACAAAACAACAGACGGAGGAAAAACATGGACAAGAACTTTGTTTGTTTCCGATAATACGGGAATTTCAGAAATTGCCATTGATCCAACAAATCCCAATATTCTTTATGCTGCCGCGCATCAACGCAGACGCCATGAATGGACCTACGTCGGAGGTGGACCAGAGTCCAGTTTGTACAAATCAACGGATGGCGGTGTAACATGGAATCCAATCAATGCTGGATTACCGAAAGGAGATATGGGACGCATCGGAATCGCAGTTTCTCCTGTTGATCCAAATTATGTTTATGCAATCGTTGAGGCAAGGTATAGGAAAGCGGGAGTTTATCGCTCAACAAACAAAGGTGAAAGCTTCAATAAACAAGGTGATTTCAATACAAGTGGAAATTACTACCAAGAAATCATGTGTGATCCAAATAATAAAAACAAAGTTTTTGCCATGGATACTTATCTGCATCATTCAGAAGATGGTGGGAAGACATTTAAAGGGACAGGCGAAACAAATAAACACGTCGACAATCATGCGATTTGGATTGATCCTAACAATACAGATCACTGGTTGGTAGGGTGTGACGGTGGATTATATGAGACCTACACACATGCGAAAGAATGGAAATACTATGCAAATTTACCCATCATTCAATTCTATAAAGTAGCAACAGACAATGCGGCGCCATTCTACAATATTTATGGTGGAACTCAAGACAATAATTCCATGGGTGGACCTGCCTCCACCAATAATGCAGCAGGGATATTGAATTCGGATTGGTTCATAACCAATGGAGGAGATGGTTTTGAATCGGCAACTGACTGGTCAAATCCAAACATCACTTATGCGCAAGCGCAATATGGTTGGCTTGTTCGCTACGATCGTGCTTCGGGTGAGAAAGTTCCAATTCAACCAATGCCAGGTAAAGGAGAAACTGCTTACCGATGGAATTGGGATTCTCCCTTGATTGTTTCCGCTCATGATGCATCGACCTTGTATTTTGCCGCAAATAAATTGTTTAAGTCGAGCAACAAAGGCGATGACTGGCAAACCATTTCACCTGATTTAACTCAGCAAATTGACCGCAATGAGTTGGAAGTCATGGATCAAGTCTGGACCATTGACGCAGTGATGAAAAATGCGTCCACAACGGTATACGGAAACATCGTTGCCTTGGATGAGTCCCCGGTGAAAAAAGGATTGTTGTACGTTGGTACCGATGATGGATTGATTCAAGTATCTGAAAACGATGGTCAAAACTGGACGAAATACGGCGTATTCCCAGGAGTTCCAGTTTATTCACGTGTCAATATGTTAACCGCAAGTTTGCACGATGAAAACGCTGTTTATGCGGTGTTTAATCCTCAAAGGTCCGGTGATTTTAAACCTTATGTACTGAAGTCTATGGACAAAGGAAAAACGTGGACCAATATCACTAATAATTTACCCGTTCGAGGAAATACGTATTGTTTGAAACAAGACCATGTCGATCCAAATCTTTTGTTTGTGGGAACTGAATTCGGTGCCTTCTTCACAACGGATGGTGGTTTAAACTGGACTAAATTGGCTGGCTTGCCAACAGTTGCCGTGTATGACCTAGACATTCAAAAAAGAGAAAACGATTTAGTTGCTGCCACTTTTGGTCGTGGGTTCTATGTGCTTGATAACTATACGCCACTTCGTTCTTTGTCGAAAGCAAACATGGATAAAAAAGCACATTTATTCCCAGTAAAGGATGCACTTTCGTACGTTCCAGCTGATCCACTTGGTTTAGATGGGACAGGATTTCAAGGCCATAACATGTGGGCATCAGAAAATCCATCCTTTGGAGCGGTATTTACCTTGTCTTTGAAAGATGAATACAAAACCTTAAAAAGCTTGCGCCAAGAAAAAGAAAAAGCACTCGAAAAAGACAAGAAAAATGTGACGTATCCAACTTTTGATGAATTACGAAAAGAGGAGTTAGATGAAGAAGCCAAAATCATTTGGATCATTTCAGATGCATCTGGTAAGGAAGTGCGTCGCATGTCCACAGATCCTGCAAAAGGAATCAGCAGAACTGTTTGGAACCTTAGATCCAATTCGACCAATCCAATAGGGTCTGGTGGAAATGGATTTTTAGTGGCTCCAGGAACCTATTACGTGAGTATTTCCCTCATTAAAAATGGCACCGTGGAGGAATTGGTTTCGAAAACTGCTTTTGAAGTGAAGGCACTGAACAATCAAACATTAGTGGCGAAAAACCCGCAAGAATTAGCTTCCTTCAGAGCAGAAGTTGCGGAGTTGAACCGTAAAGTGGCTGGTGCAGGTCGCCTCATGGAAGAGACGAACGATGAAATCAAATTAATGGAAAAAGCAATCATCAACTATCCGAATACAGACATCACCTTATTGAAGGAAATCAAGGAATTAAAAACGATCATGTACGATTGCCATATTTTAATGGACGGCGATGGGATTCGTGCCAGACATGAGTTTGAAGTTGCTCCGAGCATTCAATCAAGACTTGGCATGGTGGAATACCAATTGTACGACAATACTGCTGGAGTGAGCAATACCCATAAAGCAAACAAGGCGATTGTCGATGCTGAATATGCAGAACTTCGCGTGAAATTGGATGAGGTCATCAAACGTGTTCAAGTGCTTCAAACGAAGTTGGATGCAGCAGCGATTCCTTATACAAAATCAAAAGAAAATTGGAAAGAGGATTAATCCTCTGAAAGTTAAACGCATAAAAAAGCCCCTGACGATTCTGTCAGGGGCTTTTTTTATGTGGAAGTTGGCTTATTCGCCAAATCGTTCAATTACTTGTTGCGTAACGCCAGTGTTGGAGAATCCTCCGTCATGGAATAGGTTCTGCATCGTTACATACTTCGTTAAATCCGAGAACATCGTGATGCAATAATCAGCACATGCAATAGCGGAAGCATTTCCTAATGGAGACATTTGTTCCGAGAAATTGATGAATTCCTTGAATCCTTTGATCCCTTGTCCTGCCGTTGTTACCGTTGGTGATTGTGAAATGGTATTCACACGCACTTTCTTCGCGATTCCGTAATGGTATCCAAACGAACGTGCGATGGATTCAAGCAAGGATTTAGCATCAGCCATATCGTTGTAATCAGGGAAAATACGTTGCGCAGCAATGTAGGATAATGCAATGACAGAACCCCATTCATTCATGGCGTCTTGTTTGTACAAAGTTGCTAACGTTTTATGCAAGGACATCGCTGAAACATCCATGGTTTGATTGTAGTAATTGTAATCGTTTTCCGTGTAATGTTTTCCTTTACGCACGTTTGGTGACATTCCAATGGAATGTAAAACGAAGTCAATTTTACCACCAAGAATTTCTTGAGCTTGTGTGACCAAGTTGGTTAAATCTTCGATGCTTGTTGCATCCGCTGGAATGACTTGACTCCCTGTTTCTGCTGCTAGTGTGTTTATTTCACCCATGCGCATTGCAATAGGAGCATTGGTCAAGACAAATGTTGCGCCTTCTTCGTGTGCTCTTTGAGCAACTTTCCAAGCGATTGATTGGTCGTTTAATGCACCAAAAATAATTCCTCTTTTTCCTTTCAGTAAGTTATTTGCCATGTAGTTTCAATTTTAAACAAAAGTAATCAATCTTATTTTTCTAACACCGATTTTAATTTTTTCAATCCGCCTTCTAAGTCTTTTCCAATCATATCATCAAAATTCAATAGGTAGGATAAGCCATTCCATGGATAAGGTGAATTTCCTTTGAATCCCCAGATTACACGTGTTTTTTGCTCATTGATGCTGCTGGTTTCAAAAAAGGCATCGTCTTCATTCTCAAAGGGCACTTTGAATTTTAGGTGCATGTCCACCCGTTCTCCAGGTGTCAATTTGACAATTTCCATCGATCCGGTTCCAACATTTTCATCTTTGCTTTCCCAGGATGAGACAAATCCAATGGTTCCATCGGTCCCTTCGTAGGATTTCTTCATTTTTGGATCTTTTCTTGCCCAAACACTGAATTGATCTTGGTTTTTTAAACATTTCAAATAGTTATATACACTGTCCTTCGGTAAAGAAACTTCGATGCTGCGTTCAACTTTGAATTGCGTTGGAGCAAAAAGCCCAACGAGTAAAAATAGTCCAAAAAGTACTAAAATCAGCAAGAAAAATCGTTTAATCCACTTCATAATTCGTTCATTTTTAAGTAGGTTACGGTAAAAAAACGAAAAGGTTGTCAGCTTGACCATCTGTCATCGTTTTCCTCCTCTTTAAATTAAAACATCCATTTTGCAATTGGCTGCAACTGGTTTTACTCGTTTCTTAGGTATTTTCGTTCTGCCCAAAATGTCCCGAAGGGAATAAAGGAAGCAATGAAAAGGACCAAGGACTTTCCAAATGAAAATTGTTTGGTAAAGAAAAACAGCGCCAGGTAAACACAATAGGCAATGAAAAGCACTCCATGAATCCATCCAACGATTTTATTCGGCCAATTGAGTTCAAACTGGTATTTTAATACCATCGTAATTAATAAGCCAATCCATGAGAATCCTTCAGCAATGGCTATTTTTTGAAATTGTTGCAAACGTGTCATGTTTATTTTTTTTGTTGTTCTAGTTCTTTTAATTGGTCCCTGTAGCGTGCCGCTTCGATGAAGTCAAGTTCCTTTGCTGCTTTCTCCATCGCTTTTTTAGTTGCTTTCATGCGCGCTTCGAGTTCTTTCGGATTCAAATAGGTTTGAACGGGTTCCGCCGCTAACTGTGCTTGAATTTCTTGCGTATATTTTAATTGTCGTCCAGCGGTGTCTCCATCTGCTACTTTGGTGGATTCCATGATTTTCTCTTTCGACTTATTCAGTGCTGTTGGAACCAATCCATGTTCGATGTTGTAGGCAATTTGCATCGCTCTCCTTCGTTCGGTTTCTGATATGGTGCGTCGCATCGAATCGGTCATTTTATCTGCGTACATCAATACTTTTCCATTGACATTTCTTGCGGCTCTACCAACGGTTTGCACCAGGGATCGTTCATTTCTTAAGAATCCTTCTTTGTCGGCATCGAGAATGGCAACGAGGGAAACTTCGGGTAAATCAAGTCCTTCCCGGAGCAAGTTAACACCAATCAGTACATCAAAATCACCCAAACGCAATTGACGCAAAATTTCAACGCGCTCTATGGTATCGATTTCACTATGAATGTAGCGACAAAGTATCCCGAGTTTATCGAAATATTTCTGAAGTTCTTCGGCCATTCGTTTGGTTAAAGTTGTCACTAGTATGCGTTCATTCACGGCTATGCGTTCTTGAATAGCGGTCATTAAATGATCAATTTGGTGCTTTGAGGGATGCACTTCGATGATGGGGTCTAATAAGCCTGTTGGACGAATCAATTGTTCAACAATAACTCCTTCGGATCGCTGCATCTCATAATCGGCAGGTGTCGCAGAAACGTAAATCGTATTGTTAAGAAATCCTTCGAATTCTTCAAATTTCAAGGGACGATTATCAATCGCTGCTTGCAATCGGAAACCGTAATCGATGAGGTTGGTTTTTCTTGCCCGATCACCAGCGTACATTCCACGAACTTGCGGCAGCGTCACATGACTTTCGTCGATCACTAACAGAAAATCATCTGGGAAATAATCCAACAAACAGAAGGGGCGTTCCCCAGGTTGACGTCGGTCAAAATAACGAGAATAATTCTCGATCCCTGAACAATAGCCAAGCTCGCGAATCATTTCCAAATCGTAATTTACGCGTTCATCCAAGCGTTTAGCTTCTTCGAGTTTACCTTCCTCTTTGAAGTTTTGTACTTGCACCACCAAATCATCTTGAATTTGCTCGATGGCTTGACGCGTATTCTCTGGACTAGAAACAAACAAGTTGGCAGGAAAAATATCCATTTCGCTGAACGTTTCGATGCGCTCGCTCGTTTCCGGATCGATGGAGGATATGGTTTCGATCTCGTCGCCCCAAAAACCAATGCGAATGGCATAATCCGCATAAGCAAGAAAGATGTCCACCGTTTCACCCATTGCTCGAAACATGCCCCGCTCAAATTTATCTCCAGCGCGTTGATATAGGTTCTCCACTAAACGGAAAAGGAATTTATTGCGTGCAACGGTCTGACCAACTTTTAAATGCAGGATGCTTTCTTGAAATTCTTGAGGGTTTCCAATGCCGTAAATACAAGAAACAGAGGCAACCACTAAGACATCCTTTCTTCCCGATAACAAAGCTGAGGTTGCGGACAAACGAAGTTTTTCGATCTCATCATTGATTTGCAAGTCCTTTTCGATGTATACGCCAGTTGTCGGTAAATAAGCTTCAGGTTGGTAATAATCGTAATAAGAAACAAAATATTCAATGGAATTTTCCGGGAAAAATTGCTTGAATTCACCGTATAATTGAGCCGCTAATGTTTTATTGTGCGATAGGATTAAGGTCGGACGTTGCAACTGTTGAACAACATTCGCGATGGTAAATGTTTTCCCACTTCCCGTTACCCCAAGTAAGGTTTGGTCGGAAATACCTGCGTTCAATCCAGCAACCAATTGACGAATGGCTTCAGGTTGGTCTCCCGTGGGTTTAAAATCAGAAACTAGTTTAAATTCCATGTCTAACAAAGGTAATGAATATCGGGATGTATGGATGGAATTATGACTTTCCGTATATTTGTTTTATGGAAAAAGAATGGATAGAGGTGGAAGCCATGATTGAGGCTCCAATAAATGAGGTTTGGACGAAATGGACGAAAAGTGAACACGTCGTTCAATGGAATTTCGCACACGAGTCTTGGTGTTGTCCAAGTGCAAAGATTGATTTGCGCGAAGAGGGTTCGTTTACCATGCGCATGGAAGCAGTGGATGGTTCGGCAGGATTCGATTTCAGCGGAGTTTATGACACCATTGAAGAACAGGAGTTTTTATCCATTACTTTGGAAGACGGTCGTCGTTGGGAAGTTGAGTTTGCGGATTTAGGTCAATCCACCCACGTTACGGAACGTTTCCAAGCAGAATCCGAAAATACCGTGGAATTACAACAACAAGGTTGGCAAGCCATTTTAAATCAATTTAAAACGTATTGCGAAGCGTAATCCGATGCATCCAGAAGTAGCAGAACACATCCTTTCCTTTCCAAAAGAAACGCAGGAAAAACTATTGGAGCTTCGTAGTTTTCTAATGAATGCCGTAGAAGGATTGGAGGAAACTAAGAATTATGGGATTCCCACGTTTAAGTTGAAGGGAAAAAATTTCATTCATTATGCTGGATACGCGAAACACATTGGACTCTATCCGGGAGCAGGACCAATTAAAGATCTAAATGAAGAATTGAAAGGATATAAGTTTGCAAAAGGGTCCATTCAATTTCCGTTAACACAAGAATTGCCTTTTGAGTTGATTCAGAAAATCATTGATATAAAATTGAAGACATAAAAAAAGCCCTGACGATTCTGTCAGGGCTTTTTTTTTAGTTTTTGCAAATGAAAATTTTCTGTTTTTTGATTTTTCTCACTTCCATGCACTTGCTGTAATTGAGGATAAAATCAATGGCAGCTTTGGAAGGTTTTAACTTGGCTTCATTTTCAAATAACGTTTCGGAGTAAAATTTTTGAACCATAGGCGAAATAAAAGTTTTCCTTTTTTAACGCGAAGTTTTAGTGATTATTGTTATGATTGAAAAAATCTTGATGAGTGCTCATATAGATCTCTATCTGACTTAGAGAATGGAGAATTTCATCTGTTGTTTTTCCCGGGTCATATCGTTGCTGTAAGCCTAATTTTAGTACTTTTGCGACATCAATCAACAAGACAATGAGTAAAGTAATTAAATCGGGAGTTGCCACGGGAGATGAGGTTCAAGCCATTTTTCATTTGGCCAAAGAAAAAGGATTTGCCCTTCCTTCAATCAATGTAACGAGTTCCAGTACCGTGAATGGTGTGATGGAAGCAGCGGCTAAACTAAACGCTCCCGCAATCATTCAGTTTTCGAACGGAGGATCCATGTATTTCGCAGGAAAAGGATTGTCGAACGATCAGGAAAAAGCGGCGATTTTAGGTGGTGTTGCTGGCGCGAAACATGTTCATGCCTTAGCAGAAGCTTACGGTGCAACCGTTATTTTACACACGGACCATTGTGCGAAGAAATTGCTTCCTTGGATTGATGGACTGCTTGATGCAGGCGAGCAATTTTATAAGGAAACAGGAAAGCCTTTATACAGTTCTCACATGATCGATTTAAGTGAAGAGCCCCTTATCGAAAACCTGGAGATTTGTAAAAAATACTTGGAGCGCATGTCCAAAATAGGGATGACCTTGGAAATTGAACTTGGCATCACTGGTGGCGAAGAAGATGGGGTGGACAACACCGATGTCGATAACGCCAAACTATATACTCAGCCGGAAGAAGTTGCCTTTGCCTACGAAGAATTAATGAAAGTAAGTCCACGTTTTACCATTGCTGCTGCGTTTGGGAATGTACATGGTGTTTATAAACCTGGAAATGTTCAATTGACTCCGGTTATTTTAAAGAATTCTCAGACCTTTATCCAAGAAAAATTCGGAACAGGACCCAATCCAATTGACTTCGTCTTTCACGGTGGTTCCGGTTCATCGGTAGAGGAAATTCGAGAAGCAATCGGTTACGGAGTAGTAAAGATGAACATCGATACAGATTTGCAATTTGCATTTACAGAAGGTGTTCGTGATTATGTGGATGAAAAAATGGATTATCTTCGTACTCAAATTGGAAATCCTGAAGGGGATGAATTGCCCAATAAAAAATACTATGATCCAAGAAAGTGGATGCGAGAGGGTGAATTAACTTTCATCAAACGCTTAACGCAATCATTTGAGGATTTGAACAATATTAATACACTTTAAATTGGAGGAAATGTCTTGGTTTAAACGAAGTAAAGAAGGAATTACCACAGCAACGAGTGATAAAAAAGAAGTTCCAGAAGGGCTTTGGGTGCGCTGCTCAAAATGTAAAACATTGTTTACCAGTGACGACCTGGCTAAAAATAATTATGTTTGCGACCGCTGTTCACACCACGAACGAATTGGATCGGAAGAGTATTTTCAATTGATTTTTGACGACGGAAAATACACGGAAATAGCTGCTGATTTGACTTCTGGTGATCCTTTAGAGTTTACAGACACGAAAAAATACGTTGACCGCGTTGTTGCTTCTCAAAAATCAACCGGTTTAAAAGATGCCTTGCGCACTGCAAAAGGAACCATTGACGGTCAAAAACTGATCATTTCCGCCATGGATTTTAGCTTCATTGGTGGGTCTCTAGGTTCTGTTATGGGAGAAAAAATTGTCCGTGGAATCGATGAAGCCATTAAAACGAAATCAGCATTCATGATCATTTCAAAATCAGGTGGTGCACGAATGATGGAGGCCGGATTTTCATTGATGCAAATGGCGAAAGTTTCTGGGAAACTGGGACAATTGTCTGAAGCGAAACTCCCATACATTTCTTATTTGACCGATCCAACAACTGGAGGGGTTACGGCATCGTTTGCCATGCTTGGTGACATTAACATTGCGGAGCCGGGTGCCTTAATTGCATTTGCTGGTCCTCGTGTGGTAAAGGAAACGATTGGACGTGATTTGCCAGATGGCTTCCAAACTTCTGAGTTTTTGTTGGAACATGGTTTCCTGGATTTTATCGTAGATCGCACAGAAATTAAAGAAAAATTAAGCCTCTCCATCAAGATGTTTATGAGCTAATGCCTCATGAAAATCACCAAGTTAAATGCAGATAGTTCCTGGCTTTGGGAAATCGAAGGTGTTAAAATCTTGGTTGACCCTTGGTTTTCTGAAAGTCAAGTGGATTTCCATCCATTGTTTTCAAAACAGTTTCACCTTGATCCTCAGCCTAAAACGGAAGATCTAGAGCGTCCAGACTTTATTTTTATTTCTCATCCCTTTAGCGATCATTGCGACCGATCCACGTTAATCCAAATGGATCCAACCATTCCATTGGTTTGTTTGCCTGGTATCGCGAAAAAAATCCGAAAATGGAGGCATTTTCAAACCTTTTTGACCTTGGAAGAAGCTCCCTTTTCGATTGAGAAAATATCAATTACCTCTTTTTTGGATTTAGTTCACCATGCTTATCATGTCAAGGATTCCGTTACCTCAATGGTGTATGCACCTCACGGTACAACGAAAATCAGACAAGGATTTAGTTGTGATGTCCTCATTGCGACCATGACAAGTTACCATTTGCCATTTTATTTAGGCGGAACCGTTAATCTGGGACTCGATAAGGCACTTGAACTGGCAAAAAAGTTATCGGCTAAGACCATCATTTCTACCCACGACGAGCAAAAAAAACAGCAAGGATTGGTGGCTAGGCTTTCAAAACGCAACTACCTCTCTTCAAATCAATTCAAGACTGTTGCTGTAGCCGATAGTTTTGAATTTTAGGATTTTTTTTCCTCCATACTTATCTGTATTTTAGGGGCCATAAAACGTTGTTATGCGCAAAATTCTACTATACTTCTCTTTTTTATTGATTGGAATGCAATCATTTGCTCAGGATACTACTTGGGTACAAACCTTCACCTTTGATACGATCACGTCTAGAAGAGCTTTGTTTCAGTTTCCTCAGGAATTGGATACCATGCGTTTCGAAAAGGTCATGATGTTCTATAAACTAAAATGCAGTCCGCTGACAACTTGGGATCAATACAATTGTGGTGAATGGGATTACCTCACCTACACGCGCGTTTTTGATCACACAGGTGTATTCGACTCGGTGGCAAAAAATTCAAGTCGTTATTTATCCAACTGGACGGCACCAAACACTGTTCAATACACACCACTTCCATATACGCAGTCCAATACATACTTGCGAAATGAAAACACGAGAGTGCTTTCTGGTTTAATGTATTCCACTCCATCAACGTCCAATGGTGCGCAGAATTGGCCGTTTAAAACCAATGAGAAAGGTGGCCGTTATCAATTGCTTTTAACCCAAGCTCAATTGACCCAAGCTGGTGTGCAAGCTGGTGATTTACAATCCATGAAATTGTACTTAAATGACATTGCCATCGATGGAAAGTTATTTTATCCGAGCATCCGAATCAAGGCTACTTCTGCAACAGAATTACTCACCTTTCAGTCAACTGGTTTCACCGAAGTTTATAATGCCTCAACCGGTATTCCAAATGCATTGGCTCCTTTGATTCTTGGTGAGAATGTCTTGTCGTTTTACCAAGCATTTACTTGGGATGGTGTTTCAAACATTCTGTTGGAATTTTACTTTGAAAACGATGTTCCTTCGCCCAATTCATTAAGTTTTGAAACCAATTCCATCACTTCCAATCAAGCATTGTTGTTTGAAGGGAAAAATGGTTGTTTGAACTTCAACGGAAACAACTATACGATGCTAGAATATTCCGATGAAAACATGGGGGCTGAAGTAACCATCGAGTTTTGGTCAAAAGGAAATGGGCTTGCAGGAACAAATACTACTTTTTTAGAAGCTTACGATACCCTGGGTAATCGAATCATGAATATTCACATGCCTTGGAGCAACAACAATGTTTATTGGGATGCTGGAAACCAAACAGGTTATGACCGAATCAATAAAGCGATGTCCGCCAATGAGATAGATAATGAATGGAATCATTGGGCCTTCGTTAAAAAACAAAGTACGGGCGAAATGTTTATTTACAAGAATGGTACACTCTGGCACTCCGGCACAAACTTAAACCGCAACATTGGCTACATTCATCGGTTTATTTTAGGCGCAAGCAAGGATCAAGCCTTGAAATGGAAAGGAAGCATCGATGAATTCAGGGTGTACAATGCGGCACTTAGTCAAGCAACCATTCAGGCAAATTACAAGCAGAAAATTGATGCCAGTCATCCGAATTGGTCGAACTTAAAAGTGTATTATGATTTCGATGAGGTGAATTACGCGGTAGACCATTCGCCAAATCACTTCAAATTAATGCCTTCTGAATCAGGCATGATTCAAAACAACGAATTACCAAATGCGGGTGTTCAACAAGCCTCTTTTATGCCTAAATTTTCCTTTGGACAAGGTTCAACGACTGCGCTCGTTCAAACAACTGTATTGAATCAAACCAAAGTGATTGAGCCTATAGTGGTATTCGAACAAATGCCTTTATTTCGTCATTTTGACATCGTGAATAGTTACATCGGATTGCCAGCAGGATCATCTACGGTATACGATCAAAACAACCTAGTTGTGTCTCAAACGCCTTATTCTACCACTACTCAGTTATTGAACAGTCCAATTGTTTGTTACAATCCTCCGTTTGAATTGATAAACGATGTGGAGATTGCTCGCTACATCACGCCTTATGGCATTCAGTTTGATTTAGGTCCAAATGGATTCACATGGAAATACGACGTGACAGACTACCAAATGTACCTAAAAGGATTAGTGGATTTGGCTGCACATAATACCCAAGAACTCATTGATTTGAAATTCGCTTTCATTAAAGGAATTCCACCTAGGGATGTGCATGCGCGTCAACCTATTTGGAGTGACTTTAAATCGTATAATTTCGCTCAAATGGCAGGCGATGTAGTCTTGCAGGAGAAACCAATTGTGTTGTCTGATTCCTCCGAAATGTTTAAAATCAAAACACGGATGTCTGGACATGGTCAAGTTGGAAATGCCGCTTGCTGCGAATGGGTTGCGAATAGTCACCAGATCAAAGTTGACGGCATCCCGAGATTCAACTGGAACATTTGGCAGTCAACTGATTGCGGAGACAATCCGAACATAAGTCAAGGTGGAACATGGCCATATGCAAGAGAAGGATGGTGTCCAGGTGATCGTGTGAAAGAACATGAATTTGAATTGACATCCTTTGTCAATCCAGGGGATACGGTGAAATTAGATTATGCCATTAATCCTGTCCCAGGAAATGACCCGGGTCAAGCTGGTGGAAATTACATTGCAGCATATGACTTGATTTCGTATTCTGCGCCTAATTTTCAAAACGACGCGTCCATTTCTGATGTGTTGAATCCAAACAATTGGGAATATTACAGCAAATGGAATCCAACCTGTCAAAATCCACGCATTGTGTTAAAGAATACAGGTGAGCAGCCCTTGACTTCTTGCCGCATTTTCGCTTGGATAACTTATGGAGATAACATTGTTTACGATTGGACAGGAAACCTAGGATTCTTAGAAGAAACGGTGATTGAATTGCCGGTAGATAACATTGATTGGTGGACGGATTTATACAGCAATCAAACCTTCACCGCTTGGGTAGCTGATGTGAATGGTATTATTGGAGAGGATGAATACAACCAAAACAGTTTGAAGTCCGTTAAGTTTGATGCACCAGAGCGGATTGATGGCGCCTTTTATGTTTGGTTGACCACCAACAATAAAGCAAACGAAAACAAATACCGCTTAATTGATCACGCAGGGAACATCATTTTTCAACGCGATGTGTTGACGAATCAAACACAGTATAAGGATACATTTAATTTAGCTCCGGGTTGTTATTCCATTATCATTGAAGATTCTGACAACGATGGACTAGGCTTCTGGTACTCGAGTCAAGTGGAAGGTGAAACAACTGGACAAATGCGCCTACGAAAAGTGGGTGGGTCTTACATAGAATTCTTCCCGGCTGATTTTGGAAATTTCCACCGTTATGATTTTTCTGTTGGATTCACATTGGGTGTCAAAGAAGAAGAATTAGCACATGAAATTGCGGTATTCCCAAATCCAACCACCGGTTTAACCACTGTTGAAGTAAGCGGTTCTGTGATGAATGATGCAACCATTGAGTTGTACGATTTGACAGGACGAAGGTTGTTCATGGAAAAAATGACTGCTTCAGATTATTTCGCGGAATCCTTTTTGGATTTAAGTGGCATGAATGCAGGAACATATTTGGTTCGCATCATAACAAATCAGCGCGTTTATACCAAAGAGTTGATCAAACAATAAGCACTGAACACAAGACTATTTGATTAATTTTATCTTATGAATTGGAAAGAAGCGTTTGTCAAATATTTCCCGGATCTGTGGCAATACTTGGTCATCATATTGATTTTCGTGATAGCAGCAATTTTTTACCTGTAAACAAAAGCTTATGCAAAAAAAATATGTTCATTTTAGGTTGTCAATTATTTGCACTCTATGCATCTTTTTAGGAATGAATCTTCAGGCTCAACTGAACATTGATTCCTTGTCTCATGTAGATTATCAGCTTCTTCACGAGGCCAATTTAAATGATGTTTGGGGATATGTAGATGAACTTGGAAATGAATATGCCATTGTTGGTACATCCAAAGGAACGTCGATTGTGAACATCACCGATGGATCGAATCCTCAAGAAATATTTTGGTTACCTGGAACAGAATCCATTTGGAGAGATCCCTGTGTTTCAGGTGATTATGCGTACGTCACTACCGAAGCGGAAGATGGTTTACTCATCATTGACTTGAGTCCCTTGCCTCAATCTACTAATTTGACATCGGAAGTTTATACTGGACCTAGCTCCAATCCCTGGCAGTCAGCTCACACGTGTTACACATCTCCGGAAGGTTTTGCCTATATTTTTGGATCCAATCGAGGAAATGGGGGCGTAATCATGTTGGACATCCATACGGATCCCATGAATCCAATTGAAGTGGGAACCTATGATCCTTTTTATGTACACGATGGATTTGAGCGCAACGATACGTTGTACATCGCGCACATCTATGATGGATTTTTTAGTTTGGTGAATGTTGCGGATAAAGCGAACCCGATCTTAATGGGTACAAAAACGACCCCCAATACGTTTACGCACAATATATGGCCATCCGCCAATGGACAAGTAGTGTATACAACCGATGAAATATCAGGTGCATTTATTGCTGCCTATGACATTCAAAATGCGGTGAATATTACCGAATTGGACCGTGTTCAAAGTTCCCAGAATTCCATCGTTATTCCTCACAATGTACATGTCTTGGGCGATTATTTGATAACGAGTTATTACAGTGATGGAGTGATCGTTCATGATGCTACGTATCCTTACAACATCATTCAAGTTGGCAACTACGACACATATGTTGGTCAAACTCCTGGATTCGATGGCTGTTGGGGAGTTTATCCCTTTTTTCCTTCCGGAAAATCAGTGGCAGCGGATATCACAAAAGGCTTATTTATTTTGGATGTCAACTACCAAAAAGCGTGTTACTTAGAGGGTGTAGTGACGGATGCCGTAACCGGTGCAACGCTCGCGAATGCAAATGTCCAACTCTCAAGTGCTGTCATGTTGGAGAAAACCAATCAACAAGGATTTTATGCCACTGGAACTGCTGTATCTGGGGTTTATTCTGTCAGTTTTTCCAAAGCAGGATATTACCCGATGACCTTAACAGTTTCCTTAATCAACGGTCAGTTAAGCACGATAAATGTACCAATGATTCCCATTGAACCTTATTACACAAATGTTACTGTACTCGAATACGGTACAAATGCACCCATTACAGATGCCAACATTCGGTTTACGCACCCAATCATTCAGCACGATGGAATTACGAATGGACTAGGTGTGGAGGAATTTACCATGTTTTACCAAGAAAGTTATCGCTTAACTGTAGGAAAATGGGGCTATCAAACGTATTGTACGGATACGATTGTAACAGCATCAAACAATGAGATAACGGTATTCCTCATTCCAGGTTATTACGATGATTTTGAGTTTGACTTCGGATGGAGTGTCAGTGGAACAGCTACTTCCGGAATGTGGGAGCGCGGCGTTCCGAATCCGACCACAGCTGTGGTTTCAGCATTGGATGCAGAGTGGGATTGTGGTAAAATGGCATTTGTGACTGGAAACGATGTGGGCTTAAATCCAGACCTCGATGACGTTGATGGAGGCTTTACGCAATTGCTTTCTCCTCAGATGGATTTCAGTCCCTACGCAACGCCACACATCAACTTTGCTAGTTCATTTTTCTGTTACCATGGTCCTGGACAATTTGATGACACACTAAAAATATATTTATCGAATGGCACGAACAATGTGCTTATTTACCAATCGCAATCACCTCAAGGAAATCCTATGTCCTTTGAATATGTGAGCATTCCAATTAGCGGTTTGCTTCCATTTACCAATAGCATGCAGCTTCAAGTCCTTATTTCGGATTTAAATCCTAACGTCAATATAACAGAAGCAGGTTTTGATCATTTTTCCATTACAAATCAACCAATAGCAGCCTTGAATGTGCAGAAGGAAGAGAATTGGGTGGTTTATCCAAATCCTGGCTCAAGCATTTTAAAGTTGAAAGGAAATGGCTCCATCGGTGAATACACGTTGGTCGATTTAACGGGCAAAGAATACATGAAGGGAACATGCTTGGATTCATTCTTGGAATTGCAAACGGACAATTTGCAAGCAGGGATGTATTTGCTTCGTTTTCAAAATCAAGTTCTACATTGGGTAAAACTATAAATGAATAATTATCGGTAACTTTGATTCTCCTATGATAGAAGAAATAAATGTTTCAATTGTGATTCCACTCTACAATGAGGCGGAGTCTTTACCTGAGTTGCACCGATGGATTCAAGGTGTCATGAACGAGAAATCATTTCGTTATGAAGTCATATTCATTGATGATGGTAGCAAGGATGGATCATGGGAAATCATCGAGGAATTGCGCCGCAAGGATGCACATGTAAAAGGAATTAAATTCCAACGGAATTACGGTAAATCTGCCGCTTTACATGTGGGTTTTGAAAAAGCCGCTGGAAAAGTGGTCATCACGATGGATGCTGACTTGCAAGATTCACCAGATGAAATCCCTGCATTGTATGAAATGATTACACAGCAGGATTTTGATGTTGTTTCTGGGTGGAAAAAGAAACGACATGATCCTATTTCGAAGACCATTCCGACTAAATTATACAATTGGGCAGCGAGAAGAATTACCGGAATTTATTTACATGATTTCAATTGTGGCCTCAAAGCATATAAAAATGCCGTGATAAAGAGCATTGAATTATACGGGGACATGCACCGATACATTCCTGCGTTGGCAAAGTACGCTGGATTCACGAAAATCGGAGAGAAAGTTGTTCAACACCAAGCTCGAAAATACGGAGTCACTAAATTTGGCTTAAACCGTTTTTTAAATGGGCCGTTGGATTTGATGACGGTAGCCTTTATGGGGAAATTCGGTAAAAAACCGATGCACTTTTTTGGTGCTTGGGGGATGTTCATGTTTGTGCTTGGATTTTCCTTGTTTTTATACATGGGAATTGATAAAGTTTTCTTTAATCCCACTGGTGAACGATTGGCAGAACGCTCTGAATTTTTTGTGGCCCTAGTATCGATGATCATCGGAAGTCAATTTTTCCTAGCTGGATTTATCTCAGAATTGATTGGTAGAAATTCTTCCACACGAAACCATTACTTAGTAGAAAACGAGTTGTTTTGATGCAGAAATTTGCGCAAGTGGATGAAACTTGGACGCTCTTCTTAGATCGAGATGGAGTCATAAATGAACGGATTTTCGGCGGATACATACTGGATTATTCAGATTTTCATTTTAAGGAAGCAGTCCTCGAACAGGCATGTACCTTATTTGCTAAATTTGCTAGAGTCATTGTGGTCACCAATCAACAATGTGTAGCGAAAGGACTTATATCAATAAAGGAGTTAGAGGAATTGCATCAGCAAATGAAGGAAGATTTTGAGCGTTCCGGAGCAAAAATAGCTGCTGTATTCGCGGCAATCGAACGAAAAGGGGAGGAGCCATTCATGCGAAAGCCTCACCGAAAAATGGCGGATCTAGCCAAAGAGCAATTTCCAGAAATTGATTTTTCAAAATCAATCATGGTTGGAGACACAGATGGAGACATTGAATTTGGTAAGAATCTTGGAATGAAAACCGTGCTCATTGAAAGTGAAGAAAAAACCAGTACGAAACCAGACCTAGTATTGACGCGTTTGGTCGATTTAATAGAGTGGATATGAAATACATTGGAATCATTTGTTTTTTTTGGAGTGTGGCTTTTTCTCAAGCCAATCAGGTCGATGCAAAAGGATTGAAGCAAGGTGTTTGGCGTAAAAATTACCCAGGAACACGCATTCCGATTTATGAAGGAACATTCAAGGATGATAAGCCTGTTGGCGTTTTTAGGTATTACTATGAATCAGGAACAATCAAAGCGGTAATCGATAATAAGCCGAATAACTATTTAGCCAGTGTGAAAATGTATTTTGAAAACCAATCCTTAATGTCAGAGGGTTTTTATCGAAATCAAAAAAAAGATTCTATTTGGGTTAATTACAACGAAGCTGGTGAGTTATTAAGTACCGAAATGTATGCGAATGACATGCTCAATGGCAAAAAGATTGTCTATTATTTGAAGGACCAACTGGAATTTGGAACCTTAAACGTTTTATCCATTTGTTATTATGAAAACAACCTACGAAATGGAAACTACAAGGAATACCATCCCTCCGGTAAACTTAAAATCAATGGCGACTATTTGAAGGGACAACGCATCGGTGAGTGGCAAGAGTATTACAATTCAGGTCAAATCATGTCCAAACAGCGCTATAAAAGCGACAAGCTACACGGGTGGTCTTATTTTTACGATAAAAATGGCAGTCAGTTGTCCAAGTCAATGTGGAGAGCTGATAACAAATTAGAGGGGAAAGAACTGCAAGAATACCTCGATCGATGCAAGAAAAATAATGTGGATCCAAATCAATAAGTTTCTTGAAAAAGCATCCTAAAATCACTTTTTTTTCAGTCTTACCGCCTTTTCGCGGTGGAATCGCTCAATTTAGTGAGGAATTGAGGAAGTCCTTGCTGAAAAAGACTGAAGTGGAGTCCTTTACCTTTCAAAAACAATACCCTGATTTTTTATTTCCGGGACAATCCCAATTCGACGAAGAAGAGAAAACCGTTCGTTTTGAAAGAATTGTTTCAACGTTTCGACCTTGGACCTATTTTCGGGGATTGAAGCGATTAAAAAAATCAAATGGAACTATATTCCTGACGAATTATTGGATGAGTTTCTTTGGTCCAATGATGGGCTTTTGGGCGCGCTTTTTGCCAAGAAAAACCGTGAAGTTAGCAGTGGTTCACAACCTCGTTCCGCATGAAAAACGATTCTTTGATAAACCATTTAATCGCTATTTCATTAATCGATACGATGGTTTTATTGTGCTTTCTGAAGCGGTGAAGTCGGATGTATTGTCCATTCGTCCAGATGCCAAAACACTCGTGGTGAAGCACCCAAGTTACCAGCAATACGGACAGCGTACCGAGCAATCCTCAGCCCGGGAAAAAATAGGCATTGAACCAACAAAACACACGCTGCTGTTTTTTGGACTGATTCGAGATTACAAAGGATTGGATTTGCTCTTAAAAGCTTTTTCAGAATTGGATAATAATTACCAATTAGTCGTCGCTGGAGAGATTTATGGCGACCGAACGGTATACGATGAATTAATTTCTCAGTCAAAAAACCAACAGATTTATTTCCACGACCGATTCATCCCGTCGGATGAGGTAAGCGTTTATTTTAGTGCTGCAGACTTGTGTATACTTCCTTATAAATCAGCTACTCAGTCGGGAATCAAGGCCATTTGTGATGCCTTTCAACTACCTGTCCTTGTAAGCAAGGTTGGGGGCTTAGCCGAAGAGGTGAAAGATGGAGAAAATGGATTCGTTCTAAAAGAATTGACTCCGAACCAATTACGGATTCAAATCCAAGAGATTTTTTCATCTAACAGCCTTCTCACGGTGTGTAAAACCGCCATGAATCAGCCAGATTTATCGGAAAATGAATGGGACAATTTTGCTCAATTGCTTCTTGATTTTTCGAATACAATAACTGAATCTAAACCATAAGTTCGTTTATCTTTAGGAATGTTCAGGAAAGGCAAACTTTTATTTGACTTTCAGGATACTAAATTCTATATTTGCAACCTTAATTAAATTTCAAACACGAAGTAACATGCGTTTAAAAGGATTTTTTTGGTTTCTGACGATAACATTAACAGCGGTATGTGTCTATCAGCTTTCCTTTACAGGAGTTGCAAATAGCGTCGAGCGTAAAGCGGAGAAAGAAGCTGCAATCAGAGTTCAACAATTGAAAAATGAGGCGAAAGTAACTGGTGATTCAGTGCTCCTGCCAAATAATACGAAAGTCGACATCTTTTCACCAGAAGGTGCGGAATTAGCAAAGTCGGCATTCATAAATGAAATCCTTCGCTCAAAAGCAGAAAAGGCAGTGTATCCAGTTTTAGGTGCTACGTTCTCAGAGGTGAAACAATTGTCTTTGGCTTTTGGTTTGGACCTTGTGGGTGGAATGAGCGTAACCATGGAGATTTCATACCCGGATTTAATTCGTTCTCATGCTAAAAATCAAAAAGATTTAAAGTTCATCAAACCATTCGAAGCGGCAAAAGCGAACTATGCAAGAAACGGCGGTGACTTTTTGGATTTGTTCATTGCATCATACCAGAAAATTAACAAAGGATTGCCATTAAATTATGTGATCAAAGCGGACGGATTAGGAATCAAATCTTCCGATAGCGACATCGAATCGTATTTCCGAAAATTGATCGCTTCTTCCATGGACGGAGTTGAACAAATCATCAGCCGACGTATCAACCAATTCGGTGTAGCACAACCAAACATTCAACGTGACCTGTCATCGAATCGTTTGTACATTGAATTACCAGGTGTGCAAGATGAGAATACAGTTGCGAAGAAAATTCAGTCTACGGCGAATTTGGAGTTTTTCGAAACCTTCATGCCGGAGCAAATACAAATTCAATGGCAAGATGCAAGTCGCTTGTCTACTCAAAAAGAAATCGCTGAGGTAGAAGAAGTGGTAGCGGATACGACTGTAAAGGATACCTTGGCTGTTAAACCTACAAAAACGGATGCTGGACTTTCATTGAAAAACATGAACAGCAAAAACAAATCATTGGCAGATTTAGTAAAACCTGTGGGTGGATATGCAATTGGATATGCTGAAGCAGGTGATAAAGCGGCTGTAGATAAAATTTTACGTCGCCGTGACATTCTACGTACTTTCCCTGATGACTTGCAATTTATGTGGTCTGCAGAACCAGAAAAAATCGATGATAAATCGAAAAAAACAGCTTATTACTTATATGCTTGCCGCATTCCTGAAGGTGGAAAAGCACGTGTAAATGGCTCGCACATTTTGAAAGCGTCTAAAGGAGTTGATCCTCAAGATGGAAAAGTAACGGTAGACCTTGAAATGACTGCTGAGGGATCAGGTGAGTGGGGTAGAATGACAACCGAAAACAAGGACCGCATTATCGCGATTACTATGGATAGCGTTGTTTATAGTGCTCCACGTGTAATCAATCCGATTACAACTGGTCGAACACAGATTTCAGGAAGTTTCTCTTTGAAAGAAGCAGAAGATCTTGCTGGATTGTTGAACGGAGGGGCTTTGCCTGCGCCATGTATCATCAAAGAATTACAAAAAGTTGGTCCAACGATTGGTGCTGAAAACTCCCAAGCTGGTTTAATCTCTTTCGCATTTGCCTTCTTAGCGGTATTGATTTACATGTACTTCTACTATGGTAAAGCTGGTTTGGCAGCAAACATCGCCTTAACAGTCAATGTTGTATTAATCTTTGGTAGTTTGGCTTCTTTTGGAGCGGTACTTACGCTTGCTGGTATTGCTGGTATCGTATTAACCATAGGTACTGCGGTGGATGCAAATATCTTGATCTTCGAGCGTGTTCGTGAGGAGCAAGCAGCTGGATTAGATTTATCACACGCCATTGCTGCAGGAACCAAAAAAGCATTGCCTTCGATCATCGATGCGAACGTAACACACTTACTAGTTGCATTGATTTTGAAAATCTTTGGTACGGGTGAAATTGAATCGTTTGCAACAACCTTGATCATCGGTATCTTTACTTCCCTGTTCTCTGCCATTGTGATTGGATCTTTGTTCATCAACGGATGGTTGTCGAAAGGGAAATCTGTTTCTTTCAACACAAAATATTCGAAAGGATTGTTCCAAAACTTCAACTTCAACTGGGTTGGTAACCGTAAGTACTTCTATATCTTCTCCATCACGGTGACGATTTTAGGTATGGTTGGTCTCTTTACACGCGGATTGAAACAAAGTGTTGAGTTTACAGGTGGTTATACCTTCTCTGTGAAGTTTGAGAAAAAAGCGGACATCGAATTGATTCGTACAAACCTTGAAAAAGTGCTTGTTGAGAACAAAGAAATCGCTTCCATTGACTTGAAAACGAAATCCAATGATTACAACGTGGACATCGTAACGAATTACCTCTTGAAAAAAGAAGGTGCGATGGATGAGGTGAAATCCAAATTATCGGAAGGATTAAATGCGTGTGATGCGAAATTAGGTTCGCATACCATAACAGGACAACGATTCATTTCGGCATCTGTTTCAAGTGAACTTTGGTCTTCTTCTGCGATTGCAATGTCCCTTGCGATGTTGGCTATTTTCGCATACATCTTGTTGCGTTTTGGTCACTGGCAATATTCCATTGGTGCGATTGTTGGGATCGCACACGATGCGTTCTTCGTTGTATCGGTATTCTCATTATTACATGGTTATTTGCCATTTAGCTTGGATGTGAATCAGGCTTTTATTGCGGCGATCTTAACGGTCATCAGTTATTCCATGAATGATACCGTGATTGTCTTTGACCGTATTCGTGAGAACTTGCGTAAAAGCTCCGCTACGGACAACCACCGTGAGATCATCAACCAATCCTTAAATAAAACCCTAAGTCGTACATTCAATACGTCCATGATCCTATTTGTGGTTGTCTTGATCATGTTTATTTTCGGTGGACCTGCCATTAAAGGGTTCTTATTTGCCTTGTTAGTAGGTGTGATCATTGGTACGTATTCTTCACTTTGTGTAGCAACGCCAATTTTGATTGACTTCTCTAAAAAATTAAAATCATAAGTTTAAAATAAACTGTGAAAAGCCGTCCAAATGGACGGCTTTTTTTTGAATTCAACTTTCGGAAAAGATCGAATATTTACTGAATAACACGACTTGTTCCTTGTTGCGAATGAGTGTTTATTGTTGGGCTTGAATTTAAACTTCGATTGGAGTACTTCAAACATATGTTTAAGGAGGGTCTAAGCGCTTTTCTAGCCAAAGTCAATATTCCATTAATGAACGCATGAAAAATACGCTTAAAACGGCCTGTTTGAACGCAAATACATGTCGCGTGAAACGAATAAGGCATTCAATCGGTCTGCACCAGCAACTCAGACCTTTTTAGCGCTTCGACGGGTGTAAAAATATACCGCGGAATCGAACGTCTGGCTTGCATTTTGTCAATATATGAAATGGAAATCTGTTAATTGAACCGTTCGTTGGGTAAATGCCAGTTTTTTAGGTTATTGGTTCAAAACAGTTCTGTGAATTGGTTGAATAGAAAAGCAAAAAAAAAAGCCAAGTGAAAACTTGGCTTTTAACGA
>JANRBR010000041.1 GCA_030727405.1 Crocinitomicaceae bacterium
CCTTGAATGGTACGGTGATGATTCGTAACAAATCAGGAGTAGAATATCCTAGACCATGGTCATGGAAAGTTTCCATTGCAAAACCGCAAGGTTCTATTTCATTGCCTGAACTAGCAGTACTTTATTTAGGTTATCCGAACAAAGTGGTTCCGGTTGTAGCAGGAATGGTAAGTTCTAGTATTTCGATTGACAAAGGTTCTTGTACACCTTCAACATTTACAGTGAACGGCGTATCTCAAAAGGGGTACATTGTGAAACCGAACGGTGCTGGATTTGCAACAATTACTTTAACAGCGAAAGACAAAGATGGTAAATCCAAGTCTTTTGGTCAATTCAAGTATAAAATTAGAACGCTTCCTCGTCCAAATGTTGAACAAACCACGATTTCAAAATCAGGTGGTAACGTAACGGTGGGATTAGGTCAAGATTCACCTTTAACGTCGCTATCGTTCTCCATTACTGGTGGAAGAATTACTGTTGGAGATAATGAACCTATTAAATTTAAAGGATCAAGAATACCTTCAAGTGCCTTAACAAAGGCAAGAGTGGGTAGAATGGTTACTGTTGAACTTAATTATGGTATTTCCACAGGAGGTTCCGCATCGGTTTCTGCTGGACTCAAAGTGACACAGTAAAATTTCAAGTTATGAAAAAAGTAATTTTTGGTTTAGGTTTTGTGTACATGACAGCTGCATTCGGACAAGGAGGGGTGCAGTCAGGTGACTTAAGAGGTCCCGTTAATGTGCTGCCAAATGGTGTAATTGATGGTGTTGTTTTAAAAGAAGAAGTTCTTGTAAGACAAGCTATTCAGCCAGAGTATGTTCGGGAAGCCGATATGGTTTGGTCTAAACGTGTTTTTTCTCGCATTGATTCCCGTGAAAGAATCAATCATGAGCTATTCTATCCATTTGATACGTTCGATGGAGATCCACTTGGTGGAAGCTTGTATAATCCTATGAATCGAACGGATATTGATGATCCAAGATGGAACAAAGACCAACAAAGATGGTCTTTGTGGACAATCATTCAGCGACACATCATGTTGGGGGACCTTACAGTTTATCAAGTTTCTAGTCCTGATTATTTAACTGTGGAGGATGGTTATACCTTGAGATACCCAATCATGCGTGTTGGTAAAGATGATTATTTTACATCTGGAACATACCGTGATAGAGTGAATAAAGCAATGAGTTCAAGGGCAAAAGGTGCTGAATTCGAAATCGAGCAAACCGCTATAGGTGGTGGAAAAGTGCCGATTATGAAAACAGATCAAACGCTACAAGAATACATTGATTCATTGAAAAGTGATCAAGATTTGGCCGATCAAAATAAAGACATCATTGACATGTATGTTGCTGAACCGCAAACTTTACAACGTTATTGGGATAAAGGTGACGTAGGTTTCAATATCTCTTATGATGACATCGTATGTTATGTTGGCTCAAGCCACATCATTGCTTATAACATCAAAGAGGATTGGTTTTTTGACAAAGAACGTTCATTGTTAGATCGCCGAATCATTGCGATTGCACCGGTGGCAAGGTATAGCTACGTGGAGCAAAAGGACCCAACCCAACCAAAGGAACGAGGTAAATTGCTTGTTTATGGTATTGACGGCACTCCTTACGAAGGTGCGCTTCCATACACAGGAGAAGTAGAAGAAAACGAAATGTTTTGGTTATATTTCCCTGAGTTGAGAAACGTTATTGTAAACTATTACGTGTACAATGATCAAAACGATGCTCAATGGATGTCAATGGACGATTTATTCTGGAAACGTAAGTTTAACGCAACAATTTATAAAGTATCTGATAAGTTTGATCGTGAGATTCAAGATTACAAATATGGTGTAGATGCGTTATACGAAGCTGAAAGAATCAAAGAAGAAATACGTAAATGGGAACATGACGTATGGAATTTCTAAAAAATTAACTTTTCTTAAAAGCCCCATTGTAAAATGGGGCTTTTTTATTATACTTTTGTAAGGTGAAATGGATAGGAAATAGAATCAGTTTCGTTGACCATCGAAATAAGACTACGATTGTCATAGACCCAGAAAAAAACGGGTGGATTAATGCCATCATGGGAGCGTGGTTGTCTATGTGGTATGTGATTGGTGGAACAGTTTTCTGGGCGCTTAATGTCATGAAATTAAAAGACCAAGAAGCAATTATTCTATGGATCTTTGTGGTATTTTGGTGTTATTACGCCTTTCGGGTAACAAAATCTTTTTTATGGATCATGTTTGGACAAGAGTTCATCAAAATTGATGACCGTGCCTTCCATTTAAAGAAAAGTATTTTATCCTTCGGGAAATCTCACCCGTATTACTTTGATAACATAAAAAATTTCAATTACGAACTCCCAAAAAATGGCTCTTTGCAGTCCATATGGGAATCCTCACCTTGGATTAATGGAGGAGAACGTTTTTTCTTCGATTATTTTCAAAAGAAAATAACGTTTGGACGTAAATTGACTGAAAAAGAGGCAAAATTGCTATCGCAGCTAATAAATAAGAAAATTCAAGAACGCGCAAAGAACTGATATGTACGGATCCATTAAAGATTTTTTATCGAAAGAATTGACCTCCATTGAAGAAAATGGTTTGTTAAAAAGAGAACGCATCATTACCAGTCCTCAAGGAGCAACCGTGACGGTTTCTTCTGGAGAAGAAGTGGTGGTCATGTGTGCGAACAATTACCTTGGACTGTCTTCTCACCCAGAGGTGGTTGACGCAGCTAAACGTACATTGGACACCCATGGATTTGGTATGTCTTCCGTTCGCTTTATTTGTGGAACTCAGGACATACATAAAGAATTGGAAGCTAAAATCGCTCAGTTTTATGGTACAGAGGACACGATCCTTTATGCTGCTGCATTTGATGCTAATGGCGGAGTTTTTGAACCCTTATTTTCAGATGAGGACGCTATTATTTCAGATGAGTTAAATCATGCTTCCATCATTGACGGTGTAAGGTTGGCAAAAGCCGCTCGCTACCGTTACAAGCATTCAGACATGAATGACCTTGAGGAGCAATTGAAAAAAGCCCAAGACCAACGTTTCCGTGTTATCGTCACGGATGGTGTTTTTTCCATGGATGGAGACATCGCGAAAATGGATCAAATATGTGACCTAGCAGATAAATACGATGCATTGGTCATGACGGATGAATGTCATTCAGCTGGATTCATTGGGAAAACGGGTCGTGGAGTACCTGAACATTGCGATGTTATGGGAAGAGTTGACATCATTACGGGAACCCTTGGTAAAGCACTTGGTGGAGCCATGGGTGGATATACGACTGGTCGAAAAGAGATTATAGACATGCTTCGTCAAAGGTCACGTCCCTATTTATTCTCTAATTCATTAGCTCCTTCGATTGTTGGTGCGTCCATCAAAGTATTTGATTTATTAAGTTCCACTACGGAACTGCGTGATCGCTTGGAAGAAAATACCCTGTATTTTAAGAAACACATCATCGAAGCGGGATTTGATATCAAACCTGGGGATTCCCCAATTGTGCCGATCATGTTATACGATGCCGCATTATCTCAAAAATTTGCCGATCAATTGTTGCAAGAAGGAGTCTATGCAATTGGATTCTTTTATCCAGTTGTAGCTAAAGGTCAAGCGCGCATTCGAACTCAAATTTCAGCAGCGCATTCCAAAGCTGATTTAGATAAAGCAATCGCTGCTTTTATTAAGGTTGGTAAAAATTTAGGAGTGATCTAGCAACGAAATGAAAAAGAATCGTAATTCAAGCGAATTAGCCCTGTTTTTTTTGGTTGCTTTTGTCAGCCAAATCCTCATGATGACATGGGCATCGTATACTCTTTCAATGAAGGATTCAAAGGCAGATTCAGAAATTTCAGCCGATGGAGAACTATCTGATGAATTGGATGCCGATGAAAGTGATTTTTCAACCTTGATAGAAGAAGAATTGGAGAAGGAGTATTTTTGCAATGAATCGATTCATTTGTCTCATTCTATTCGTGCACATAAGTGTTTTCGATATGTTTACCACAAATCTGATTATATATCCTTAAAAAATCATGTGCCTCCAGAATACTTTAGTTAGAGATTGTCATCAAAACTTTAATTAAAATTCTTTTAGAACATGAATAAAATAGTGAAATACATCGGGAATGATCTTCTCGCTGGATTAGTCGTTTTTTTAGTAGCATTACCACTTTGTTTAGGGATTGGATTGGCTTCCACAAACGTGGAAGGAATTCCTTCATTGCCAAGTGTCTTTCCTGGACTCATCGCAGGTGTTGTAGGTGGAATTATTGTCGGTTTCATTAGTGGTTCCCGTGTGGGTGTTTCCGGTCCAGCTGCTGGACTCATTACCATAATTATTTCTTCAATTGGTATTCTTGGTACGTATGAAGCGTTTTTGCTTGCCGTGATATTTGCGGGCCTAATTCAATTGCTTTTCGCGTTGTTTAATTTAGGAATTGTAGCCAAATATGTACCAACCTCTGTGATTAAAGGGATGCTGGCTGCTATTGGGATAACCTTAATTTTAAAGGAAATCCCGCATTTATTGGGCTATGACAAGGATTTCTTCGGGGATGAGTCGTTTTGGCAAATGGATGGACATAATACGTTTACAGAACTTTTGTATTCGCTTAATGCGTTTCAATTAGGATCTGTCATCATTGGGGTTGCAACCATTATTTTCATTGTGCTTTTAGAAAAGCCATTTTTCAAGAAAAATAAATTATTCAAACTAATACCTAGCGCGTTAATTGTTGTTTTAATTGGTGTCATCATACAATTGCTTTTTAAAGGGACTTATTTAGAAATAAGCTCAAAACACCTCGTTCAATTACCGGTACTTAAAGGCATGGATGAAGTATCCAAAATACTTTTTTTTCCCGATTTTAGTGCAGTCACCAATTGGGACGTTTATACCATTGCCATTACCATTGCCATTGTTGCAAGTTTAGAAACATTGTTAAGTGTAGAGGCGACGGATAAGTTAGATCCTGAAAAAAGTTCAACCCCAACGAAGCGTGAATTGATGGCCCAAGGGATTGGGAACATCGTAACTGGTTTTATCGGTGGCTTGCCAATTACGCAAGTTGTGGTTAGAAGTTCTGCCAACATAGGTGCCGGAGTCAAAACAAAATTAGCGGCAGTCATTCATGGCTTCCTGTTGATTTTTGCCATCCTATTACTACCGTCCTTGCTAAATCAAATTCCTTTGGCATCCCTTGCTGCCATTTTAATCATGGTGGGTTATAAATTGAGTAAAGCGGGATTATTTAAAGAAATGTTTCAAAAAGGCATGGATCAATTTATTCCGTTTATCTTGACTATTGTTGGTGTATTATTCACCGATTTGCTGAAAGGAATTGGAATTGGTTTGGTGGTTTCCATTTTTTACATTCTTAAAAGAAATTCACAAAATCACTTTTCAAAAAAAGAGGAAGATGGTGTGTTAACCATTCGATTGGCTGAAGAAGTCACTTTTCTAAACAAAGTTGGGATACATACGACTCTGCACAATGCTCCATCGAATTCAAAATTGATCATTGATGCAAGTAATTGCAAAAGCATCGATCAAGATATTCTGGAAATATTATTAGATTTTAAAAAGTTTGGTTCCGTTCACAAGGAAATAGACTTTGAATTAATTAATTTTCAACATTTAAAAAAGGATCCAAATGGAAAACTTATATAATCAATTACTTCAGAACAACAAGAATTGGGTAAGATCAAAATTGGATCAAGATCCTGATTACTTCAAGCGACTTTCCTTGGGTCAAAGTCCACCCATTTTATGGATCGGCTGTGCGGACAGTCGTGTTCCTGCCAACGAAATTATTGGTGCAAATCCAGGTGAAGTATTTGTTCACCGTAACATTGCCAATATGGTTGTGCATTCAGACATGAACATGCTATCTGTATTGGATTATGCTGTCAATGTCCTGAAAGTAAAACACATCATTGTTTGTGGTCATTACGGTTGCGGGGGCGTTCAAGCGGCTATGACGAATAAGCACATTGGTTTAATTGACAACTGGATTCGCCACATTAAGGATGTCTATCGTTTTCATCAGGATGAGTTGAACGCCATTGAAAATGAAACAGAACGTTTCAACCGATTCGTGGAATTAAACGTGGTGGAACAAGTCTTGGACTTAGCCAAAACATCCATTGTGCAAACAGCATGGGAAGGCGGACAACAAGTTCATGTTCACGGTTGGGTTTATGGCATTCACGATGGAATCATAAAAGATTTAGATATTACCATTCGTGATAATAATTCATTATCTGAGGTGTATCAATTAGATATTTAAAAATGGATGAAAAGGGCAAAGGGATTTGTCCTTTTTAATTTGATCTTTTTTTCAAAACCAAATGGTCTAAGTCAAAATGGACATTCTTTGAATTCCCCACTAAAAAGCAATGGTACTCACAGCGAAATACTTGTGTTTTAAATCGTAAGTTGACGCGAATCGCTTTTTCGGATATTCCAGGAAAGGAACCAATGCTTCTATTGTAAAACCATGTGATTGCTTTTGTTTCTGGATGGATAAATTCCAAGTAGCAAACATTAGCAATAGGTTGTGTCCAATCGGGGTAGTAATCAAAGGATAAGTCATACCATTGATTTGGCTCTAATTTCGTTGAATCAAGTGATAAAATGGTATTGTAGTTTTCAATTGATCCATGAAAACGGCCATTTTTCACCATGGATTGCCAACGTGAATTATCTTCAAAGTCATCTTTAAAAACGAGTTCGTATGAAAATGGTTCCTTCCATTTCTTTCTTTGTTTTGAGAGGATTCTTAATTCTACGTGCTTGTTGTTGAAATAGGGTTTGCTTTCGTCATAGATCAATTGCTCATCTTCGGCATAAAGGCTGTTTTCAAGGGGATGAACGAGCAATAAAGAACGATCAACACTCAAAAGATGCGTTTGTGTTAAATTAAACAAGCGAAAATAATCCATTGTTTGTTTCTTGGACGTTCTTCCCATCATCACAGCATGAATGGGAATTCCCGTATGGGCAGAGATGAGAAAAGAAGACAGAAGTGTTTCACTTGAAGCTTCCTTTCCAAAGGTTTCAGATCCTACATGAAACCATGGAAGAGGCAAAATAGCTTGATAATTTGCTCGACCTTTTTTACTTGATTCGATGAGTTGTTTTTGTTCCCTGTTCAAATTTTTTGCTTGAAATATATTTGGAGTAAACGATTTTGGAAATGATCGCAAGTTCCAAGATTCAATGAATTGCACACTGATGAATAGGGAAATCACACCAGCAGTGATATAGGAATGGCTTTTTTTACTTTTTGAAAATCGACGGTATAGATGAGATAATAAAACAAAACCCATGACGCCCGCAACATAATAAAAGGGCCAAGAAAAGCGACCTAGGGCCCTAAATTGTTTAAGGAATGGGACAATGTTCAACCAAGTCGGATTTCCATTAAACGGAAACCCAAAAGACAAGACCAATAGGATGGATGCTCCGATAAATGCATACAGTAATGATCGATGCATGGTTCCAATCGAACGGAAACGATTTCGTACAAATGGAATCACCATGATCATGCCAATAATGAGCATCAGAATCGAAAGGTAACCAATGTAAGATTGACCTTCCCATCGCACCTCAATAAACGACATATAAGGTTCCAACCAACGGTGAATGGAACCAGATGGAGGCAAGAAAATGCTTTTCCAATGCGCTTGGTATTCGAAAAAACCATAAGGATTAACCGGTCGATCAGTAATAGGGTCTGTTAACTTCAAAAAGAGTTGCATAAAAACGACCGGAGTCAAGATAGGAAACAAATCGAAAAGTCGTTCTTTCAAAGACCTTGATCGATTAAATTGATGAAACAACCAGTCTAATCCATAAAAAAGCGTGATGATAAATCCTAAATAAGGGTGCATGAAATACCAAAACAATTGATTGACAATGGATATGGAGTTCCATTTTAATGATGCTTTCTCTTCCTTGTACCGAATCAGGATGTACCACGAAAGCGGAAAAAACAACGAATAGGCTAGGCTAAGATGACTGAATAAACGAGGGAATTGTGGTTGTAAGAGAAAAAGTGAGCATGCGCCCAAAAGTGCCAGCCACGTTTCAGTGTTGAATTTTTTAAGAAGGAAATAAATGAAAAGCGGTGTGAGCCATAAGCTCAAAACTAAGCTCATGTGAATCAAGCCAATGCCAAAGGGCTTAAGAAAGGGGAGTGCTTGTACCAACCAAGCAATCAAAGGAAAACCATCGGTATACATGTAATGCTCTCCGTGCGGGTAATTCATCCCCTTAAAATGTAAAAATGATTTATCGTATTCTATGTGGTAATAAAAACTAAAATACGACTTGAGTCCATCGCCTTCACCCACCAAAAGGATGTCATTCGGGTGAAATACAAGTTGAGGAAACAAACAGCAGATGAAAAGAGCAGAAATGATGAGCACCCCGATCACTTCTCTTTGTTGTTTTAAAAAATCACCCATGTGTATTCCGATTGAATGCACTTGATATCAAATTTTCGTCAATTAGCACAGTGATTTTACATTCAAAACGATTTCTCATGACAGTTGAAATATGCATTAAAGTTAATGAAATGATTGTGTTTTTATTAACGCGCATTATTTTACTCTGCCCATTGATCTGTACGGAAAGGAATGAGTGGCAAGCCCGAACTGTTTTTCACGCTCCCAACTTGATAATTCTTAAAGCAATAGCGTATGGCTGGAGTACTTGTTTGATTCCCTACAATCAGGACAATGCTATGCTGGTCTTTTCCAAATGTAGCTCGAACAGGATGAAATTCATGTTGCTCATTCCCCAATTCAAATCCGGTAATTTCCTCGCCTTCATTCTGTAATCCTTTGTACGTGTTTTTGAAATGTAAAACAATGGTGTCTCCAATCATTTCCATGCGTTCAAAACTTGGCGAATGTGCTTCTAAGGTGTCAAAACCATAGGTCTCCAACAAGGATAAATTTGCAAGTCTGTCACCAATGGATTGCTTATTGGAAGGATGAATTCGGTCAGCTTCCTCCACTGGAACAAGGTCATTTGTAGAAACGATTCCTGAAAAATAAAGCGATTGACTCGCAGCAAATTGTGCTTCTCGAATTTGCGCAGGACTCACGATACTTTCATAACGATAAGGAGCAATTTCAACAAGGTAAAAGGGAAGTTCTTCGTTATCAAAAGTGAATCGAAGCAAGTAGGCAAGGTCGATTAATTTCTGCTGATAGGTACTTGGTCTCCCCACATTTCCTTCTCCTTGATACCATACAATTCCTTTGATGCTGTAATTTCGGTAAGGACGCACCATTCCTTGAAACATCACATTAGGTCTTAGGTAACTGATGGAATCCGGAATGGACGCATTCATGGGATAATCGTCGTATTTGGCAATGTTACTTTGATTGAGCCAGCCCTCAATAGTCGATCCCCCCAAACTGCTGTTGATGATTCCGATTGGAACATTTAATTCTCGTTTCAATCGTAAGGCAAAATAGTAGCCAACTGCACTAAAAGAAGACAGGTTTTTACTTGAACTCACCAACCACTGACCCTTAGGAGGAACGATTAATTCGTACGAAGAGAATTTTTCAGCATTGAACATGCGAATACCTGATTCTTCATTTGCTCTACCTATTTCTTCTTTCGCATGTGCGATGGTTTCGTTTCGATAACCAGTAAAGGTCATGGCCATGTTGGATTGCCCAGCGCAAAACCAAACTTCACCAATCAGTATGTTCTTCAGGGTAAGCGCATTTCCGTCACTAATGATGATGTTATGCTTGGTAAAGGAACCTTTTGGAGTGAAAATACTCAGCTCCCATGTTCCATCTACTTTGGGTGAACAACTGAAGGTGGTATTGGTCCAGCTGACTTTGACACTAACCGTGGTTTTCGTCGATGATTTACCCCACAATTTTACGACACTGTTCTGTTGCAAAACCATGTTGTCGCTAAATAAATCAGGCATCTTCACCGTAGCAAGAAGGGGCGTGTAAAAGACAAAAATTAAAAGTAACCTAGTCACCGTTTTCATGCATCAATGTTTTTCGCGAATTTACTAATTGTATCTTGACTTCCTTCAATTATCTGGCCAAAGATTGGATACTCTATGGGGACAATTTAGACCCTAATCAACGATATTCATAAAACATTGTTTAAATTTGATTTCAACTAATAAAAAACGTTAATCCTGTCGTTCATGCGTAAACTATTTCAATTTGAAATATCTGAAAATAGAATTTTCGGTTTGGATTTATTGCGATTCATAGCAATCTTTATGGTCTTGCTAGGACATAGTTTGATTTTGGCTCCAGAATGGTTTGATAAATTGATCAATCCATATTTATTTGATGGGGTGGCTATTTTTTTTGTTTTAAGTGGATTTTTAATCGGAGGAATTTTAATCAAAATCCTAAACAAAGAGAAGCCAAGTGTTCCTGTTTTATTGGACTTTTGGAAAAGAAGGTGGATGAGAACCCTTCCAGTATACCTATTCGTTTTATTACTCCTGTTAAGCTATACGTTGCTATTTTACCCGAGAAATTTCCCTGATGAGTGGTATCGATTTTTCTTCTTTACACAGAATATTTTAGGCCATGTTAGACCAGGATTTTTTGCGGAAGCATGGAGTTTAAGCATTGAGGAATGGTTTTATTTAACTGTACCGCTGATTTTAATTACCCTATTGATGGTGTTTAAATCTTCTGTAAAATGGACGATTTTCGCTGTTTCTATCGCGATCATTGCTTTGGTAACTTATTACCGATACCACTTATACCATTCATGGGGGATGGTTGAAAACCCCAATCCTTACCAGCTCAAATTGTTTAAAAAATTCTTAAGTAGTGGAATTGACTACCAAGTAATTCCTCGATTGGATTCCATTATGTATGGGGTACTAGCGGCATTTTTCGCCTATTACTATCCCAAATTATGGAATGCAAAATGGAACAAACTATTAATATTTGTTTGCCTCTTTTTATTGTATTATTCTAAATTTCAAATGGGGAAAAGTTGGGGTCCTTTTTCAAACATCTGGTGCCCAAGTTTAAAATCATTAGGCATCTTTTTTCTTTTGCCTGTTTTATCGAATTGGCGTCAAGGATTTGGTAATTGGACCAAATGGGTGACATTCTTTAGTTTGATTTCTTATTCCATGTATTTGGTGAACTTAAATGTAGTGACCATTGCCATCATCAAACACAGCATTCATGGAGTTTTCAATAATTCACTCAATCAAGAATTGAATGGGTATTGGGGAGTAGATTATGCTTTATTCTGGTTGTTCACCATCTCGATTTCATTTGTGCTTTACCAGTGGATCGAGGTTCCTTTCATGAAGTTGAGAGACAAAAAGCGCGCATAATAGCATGAGAAAAATAGTGCTATCTGTGCTTGGACTTATTGTTTTGACATTGGTTATTTACAGGTTGACCCTATTTTTCCAAAGTGAGACTCCTCATTTTTATCGTGGAGATGATTCCCGTTTACGCTACGTCGGTCGCTTTGATTTTTCGGAAGGAAATTCCCCCAAATCATGGACTCCGGGATCTTACATGGAGTGCGAACTATTCGGTAAAGAAGCGGAGCTTTTTTTAAATGATGAACAACGATTTGGATTTTTGCACAACTACATCGAAATCGTAATCGATCATAAGTATACCAAAAGAATTCAATTATCTGAGAAGGTCAATATTATTTCCCTTTTCAAATTCTCAAAACCTGGAAAACACCATGTGCTCATTTGTAAAAACACCGAAAGCTCCATCGGATTCATTGAGTTTTTAGGAATCAAGTGTGCTAAATTATTACCCATAAAAACGAAGAAAAAACGCTTGTTTGAATTCATAGGTGATTCCATTACTTGTGGAAATGGATCGGATTCTTCTTCCATTAAATTTGGTAAGGGCTCGTGGTATGATTACCACAATGCATACCTCAGTTATGGTGCACGCTTAGCAAGAAAGAACCATGCTGATTGGATTTTAAGCGCTGTTTCAGGAATCGGAATGCAACACAGTTGTTGTGGCATGTTCTTTACTATGCCGGATGTTTATGCAAAAATTAATTTTCACGTCAAGTCAAAAAGTTGGTCCTTCGACAAAGCTCCTAAACCGGACATTGTTTTCATCACACTCGGACAAAATGATAGTGCCAAGCAAATGGAGGAATATGAAAAGGCTTACCTCTCTTTTCTTCAAAAATTGCGGAAAGTGTATCCAAAAAGTTGGATCATCTGTTGCACAAGTCCAATGGCGAAACCGGAATACAAAGAAAAATTAAAAAACAGCATTCAAAAGGTTTTACAATTGCGTAGAAAGGTTGGAGATCAGCGATTGCTATTTTTCAACTACCAAAATACCTATAACGCTGGTTATGATCAGCATCCAACAATTTCACAACACGAGGAAATGATGAGGGAGGTTCAACGATTTTTGGATTTCAAGTGGTCGCGACTTAATTATTGAAAAAAGATATAAGATAATTATCTGTTCTTTGGGATACATCATATCATGAATCCAATTCTGAATCAATAATTAGTTTTTGTGGAGCATAAATCATGCGTTAAACATGTGCGCCTAGCTTTTGGCAAAGTGCATTACTATAAAGGTTCATACGTGGAATTAATTAATTTATTCAAGCTAATAATATACACATACATAAATTTCTATCATCCTATTGTAATAATTGCTTCAAAACCAGTGCAAGCTCAAATTGAGGACAATCGAGAATTGTTATCCTTTGGTTTGAAGGCTGGATTAAAAAACTTGTCAAATGTTTGTGATTCCAAAGGAGAGGATTTCGTGGCTGATCCGAAGTATGAAGTTGCAGGAGGCGCATTTGTTAGTTTGTCTCTAGGGAAATATTTGGGTTTTCAACCTGAATTAATGATTTCACAGAAAGGATATAAAGGTTCTGGAAGTCTTCTTGGATTCACGTATTCAAATATGAGAACGACGACCTTTCATGACGTGCCCTTATTGGTTCAATTTAAGCCAATTAAGTATCTTTCTATATTGGCGGGACCCCAATTATCTTACTTATTAAAGGAGAAAAATCTGTACACATTTGGTTCAAATAGCACCGAGTAGGAGCAGCAATTTAACAACGAAGATCAAGGGACAATATTCTCGGATTTGTTGTCGGATTGGACCTTAATTTAGACATGCTTGTCATTTCAGCAGGAGCTGCTTTGGATTTTCATACGAACAACAAAAACAGAGTTTCAACTACTCCGCGTTATAAAAATCAGTTGCTGCAATTGACTGTTGGATTTAGAATCTAAGAGATTTAGTTGATGAATGAAATTCATCACTTAATATGACTATTGAAGTGATATGGTAGCCCTGCCAGGAATCGAACCTGGATCGAGCGTTTAGGAAACGCTAATTCTATCCGTTGAACTACAGGGCTATGTCACAAAGATACGGTTATTCGCTTTTGGAATGATTGTGTGTGAGAACCTGCCATACTTTTTGTGCTGCTTGATCCCAACTAAATTGATTCGCCCTTTCAATTCCGTTGGATGATAATTGAACACGCAACGCTTGATCTTGAACTAGTACATTCATTTTATCGCTAATGTCTTCAATTGAAAATGGATCGCAATATATAGCCGCATCTCCGGCAATTTCTGGCAAACATGAGGTATTTGCACTGATAATTGGTATACCACAGCGCATGGCTTCAACAAGGGGAATTCCAAATCCTTCAAAATAGGGAACATAACTCAAGGCGAATGCTCCTCCCATTATTCTACTTAATTCTTCGCTTGTTACATGTCCTAAAAAATGAATGCGGTCTTTCACTTGGCTGTCCAGATGAAATGATTCTTGCTTCCACATGGCATTTCCTACAATGAGTAAATCAATGTCCAGGTTGGATTCGCAAAAAGAAGTGAAGGCCTCAACTAAACGGTGAACGTTTTTACGTGGATGTAAGGATCCAACAAACAAAAAATACGCTCGGTTATTAGCATATTGTCGACGTGTATCCATGATTTCGTCAGAGGAAAGCACATGAAAGGCATCGCTAATTCCATTGTATACCACCGAAATATTATCTCTGGGAATCTGATACGTTTCTACGATGTCGTTTTTTGAATACTGAGAAACGGTCAAAATATGGGATGCTTTTCGCGCAAATCTAGGGAAATAGCTGCGAAAATAACGAGCCACTAACCAAGGTAAATCTTGTGGGTAGTGTTCGAAGTTTAGATCATGTATGGTCGCTATTTGTGGAACGGAAGATCCCAAAGAACAAAATCCATCTGGTGTCCATAAAACATCCACACCATGTTTCTTTAATGCCCGTTTCAAACTCCATTCAAACCAAAGGACCCATAGAAACGGATGGCGAGTAGGGGGAAATAAAACTACCGTTTTCACATTGCTCGGAAAGGCAAATTTCGAATCAACCGGTCGATCAAAGAATAATACAAACGATTGTTCTGGTTGATTTCGGGTAATGCGCATCACGAGTTCATAGGAGTAATTACCAAAACCTTCCATTTTGGAGCCAAGAATGTTTCGTGCGTTAATTCCTATGATCAAAACCCTTAAAATTGATGAATGTAATTCGTTCGTTTTTCCGCACCAATGCTTGTCTCTTGCCCGTGTCCACAATAAACGATGGTTTCCTCAGGATATTGGAAAAGAATATTGAAAATAGAAGATTTTAATGTTGCCAAATCTCCACCTGGAAGATCAACTCGTCCGAAACTACCTTTAAACAACACGTCACCATTGACGATGAATTGGTCCGATTCGAAATAGTAAATGACGTGTCCGGGCGCATGTCCGGGAGTGTGTCTCACTTGGATATTGAAAGCGCCAAGTTTCAACACTTGATTGTCTTCTAGGGTATGTGTTGGAATATCTTGGATCTGATAAGCTTCAAATCCATATACATGCGCATAACTAGCAACAGCGTTCCAAGTGACATGATCTAAAGGATGCAAATAAGAAGGCGCATTAAATTGTTTTTGAACAAATGCTGCACCTAGAATATGATCGATATGAGCGTGCGTATAAAGAATGGCAATGACATTCAATTCATTTTCAGAAAGGTAATCGACAAGATGTGCTTCTTCCTGTTTGGAGTAACATCCTGGATCAAAAATGATGGCTTCCTTAAGGTCGTTTGAAACGACGATGGTATTTTCTTGGAAGGCATTGAAGGTGAAAACGCTTACTTGTGCACTCATGAGGCAAATTTAGCGCAAAGACTTGGACTAGCGTAATAAATTGATGTGTCCGGTTAATTCTTTTTTATTATTTGCGAAGTCTTTGTATTTTAATTTCCACACATAAGTACCGTCTTGACAAGGGTGATTTCGGTAAGTTCCATCCCAATAATCATCTGTTGACGTCATTTCATGCACTATTTGTCCCCAGCGATTGTAGACAAACAATTCAAATTCCCGAATATTTCCAAGCACTGGCCTGAATTCATTGTTGTGCTCGTCTCCATCTGGCGTAAAGGTATTCGGTATGTATATAAAGGGATCAAAGAAAACACTCACTTGACTTTGCGCTAGACATCCGTTCACATCTGTGAAATAGACATTGTATACGGCATTTTGATTCGGCGAAACGCTGGTGTTGGCGCAAGTTGGACAGGTAAATTCATCTTGAGGTGTCCATAAGATATTTCCAGGACCACTTGTGATGGCATTGAATTGAACGGTCTCTCCCATGAGTGCATATACGTCCACGCCTGCATTGATGAAAGGTGGCGGAAACACATTAACCAATACATCTGCGGTATCTTGACACCCATTTGCATCGGTGCCAATCACGATGTAGTTTGTGTTAATTTGGGATTGTACAACTGCAAACGCTCCATCATTAGAAGTCGTATTCGGTTGTGGAAACCACTCATAATAAGCCGCGCCACTTGCCCATACTGCTGCGGGTCTTCCAGGACAAACAATGGTGTCGTTTCCTGCATAAATTTGCGGGGTGATGATGTCTACCCAAATGGAATCTGTAACAGTACCACAACTATTCGATACGTCGCAATAGTAGTACTGTTCGATTGTTGGACTCAGCACAACGGTTTGACTCGTTTGACCAATTAGGTTGTTATTTGGGTACCAAAAATAACCATTCCCTCCAGAAATCGTTGTAGAACCTGAAGAACCATAACAGATCGTCAAGGTATCAGCAAGAATGGGAATGGGAGGATTAATAAATACCTGAACTTGCATGGAATCACTGGCGGTACAACCATTCGCAGAGGTAACTGTTGCAGTATACATGATGGTGGATGTCGGTGTTGCAGTTGTTGTAAAAGAAGATGGATTACTTAAAAAAGTGGAAGGTGTCCAAGCAATGGTTCCTGTACCCGTTGCCACTAAATCTACAGATTCACCAAGACAGATGGTTGTATCGTTGCTTAGGGTTACGCTTGGTGCGGAAACGTTAACAGTAACTTGAACCGTATCTGATCCACACGAATCAGAAATGATGACGCTAAATGTAGTGGTAACATTTATGGTTGCAATTGGATTGGCAATGTTTGGATTGTTTAAGACATTTGCTGGACTCCAACTATACGTTGTTCCACCATAAGCATCCAATTGGTATGAATCACCTGGACAAATCGATGCAGTAGGTTGCACGGCACCTGCAGTAAATCCACCTATATTGACAGAAACGGTAACTGAATCTGGTGCAAAGCAACCAGTTGAATCATAAACGATTAATTGTACATCATAAATCCCAGGTGTTGTATATTGATAAATGGGTTGCATTAAGGTTGAGCTAGAACCATCACCGAAATCCCAGATATACGCATTGCCATTGACGCTATTATTAATGAAATAAACCGATTGAGGAATGCAAATGAGCGGAGCAGGTTGCGCTGCAATGGCTTGAATCGTATTTAGTTCAAATTTAAATGCTGCCAAATTACAATTGGAACTCATGTTTTGTGGGGACCAACTACCAGGAGTACTCGTAAAACCAAAATTATTTCCACCACAGGCACCGCATACAGCATGGTAAATTCTTCCAGCATTATCAAATCGGCTTGTTCCTCCATCAACATGGTTATAACTACTAGCTGATCCGCCCATGAAGGTTGCATATTTCAGCAAGCTTGCATCCTGATCCAATACGGCAATGTAAAAATTGCTTCCATTGGTCGCCTGTTGGTAACCATCCAAGGTTGTTTGAAAACCATTCGTTGTTGAAAAGGATGCTTGAGCATAGGTTTGGTTCAATACCCCGCCCCATCCAGCTAAATAAATGTCATAACAATCCGAAACCAAAAATGCTGTAGGAGACAGTTCAACGTGACCTGATCCAGCACCAATCATGGTTGTCCAGGTGATGTTTAATAAATCTGCAGAATATTTCCGCACAAATTGTCCGGAATTTGGATTCCCATAACATCCCGCGGAGATGGGCCATGAGGATTCTGTTTGACCATACACATAAGGGAGATTGTCGATGTCCGTCCGTACAAAATAGGCCTGATCGTATTCCGATAGGCCCATGTAGGAACCTGCTTGAAACGATCCTCCACCATTCATTTTTAGGATAAATCCATCACTCAATCCTCCGTTGAATGAAAGGTCATTCCCAGAACTTACAGGAATCGTTGTGGAGGAAGTCCCCCCACAAATATAAACTGAACCGTTGTTTGCTACAGAGATGGAATTACCTGTTTCGTTTCCTGAGCCACCAAAATAAGTACTCCATTGCAAGTTTGTCAATGAGGAATTAAATTTAAAAATAACGGCGTCTTGGCTACCATTTAAATTGGACTGGGATGCGCCAACCATCGGGAAATTAATGGATGCTGAAGAACTGGCAATGTATACGTTTTGGTTGTTATCTAAGACAATTTCTCCTCGAAATTGATCCCCATAATTGTAATTAAGTGAAACGGTGTTTAATCCGTCTGTCCCAGATCCACCTATGTATGTGGAAGATAGCAATGCTGTCCCACTTGGGTTCAATCTAGCAATATAGATGTCAGAACCATTAAATTCTAGTTCATTTTGCAATTGATATGGTCCACCGTTAAATGAATTGTCATATGCTCCTGTGGTAATGGGGAAATTAGCAGATGAAGTAACTCCATAAATGTAAAGTTCCCCATTCGGTGCTGAAACGAGGGAATGTGGCGTTTCATTTCCTGATCCACCAAGTAGTGTCGAGTAGATAAGTGCGTTTCCGTTTGCATTGAATTTGGTTATGGCAACATCCATTGGAAACATTCCTGTTCCTCCACCAAAGCTACTATCAAATGCCCCGGTTGTAATCGGATAACCAGTCCCAAATACGATTCCTCCGCCAAATAAATTTCCATTTGGATCAGGTGTTGCAGTAAAGCCCCAGTTGTCTGCGGTTGAACCCGAGAAAGTGGAGAAGGTTAAGCTTGGATCGATGTATAGGCGTTCAGATGAATCGTATCCTTCCGGTAAAACAAAAGTAACGAGGTTGTCCTGAAGTTGGAAGAGCATCATAACTTCCGATTTCTTTCCATTTTCAGAAATGTTCCATGCTTTTGGTGCAGAATAGGTAATTGTTCCAAGTGAATGCGTGAGTACAAGGTTTCCCTGTGAATCGATTTGAATTTTATCTGCACCTTCAAAGTAAAAGGATAATTGATTTAAGTCAGCATGTGGTTGGACATCAAACGAGAAACGGAGTTGTTCCATTTCTCCATCGTAAATTAAATCAATTCCATCAAAATAAGATGGGAGGGTTAATTTGGAAACACCATGAATGTTTGACTTCCATTTGGATGGATCACTTCCAAGCATGTAGTTAAGGTAATGTGAACTAGAATCACTTCCATTGAATTCAACACCATTGTTTGCATATGGAAATACATGTTTTATGGCGTGGTATTTCGTTAATTCATGTGTGGATTCTTCTCCATCGTGGTGGTTATGTGCCATCGCATCGGTCATGAAGAACGTCATTCCTTGGTTTTCAAGGAATAATTTACCTGAATTTAAATCTATGTTATAACGAATGGATTCATCCCATTGACCTTGATTGGGAATCATCCAAACCTTCTGTGACCAAAGGACACAAGAAGAGATGACAAAAATTAAACTAAGTATGCATTTCATGGATTCATGCTAAAGTACAATATTTGGAAAGCACTTCAAAACAAAGACAAAGTAATCTCAAAAAGGTTGCCTCTTTTTTGATAAAATATTGTGTTTCAGATGCATTTTTTGTTTATTTGTGGTGCTAAACTAAACTTATGAAATTAACGCTTCTCTCACTCATTTTTATCTGTCTTTCTTGGTCGGCCAACGCACAGGACTATTCTCGTCTAAAGGTGTTTGTAACCAATGATCAATTGATCAAATTAGGAAATTTAGGTGTCACGGTTGATCACGGCATTCGAAAAGAAGGATCTTTCTTTATTTCTGATTTCTCCAGTGCAGAACGCGCCATCATGGATCAATATGAATTTGATTATGAGGTTCTTATAGAAGATGTTGAACAATATTACATCGACATTCTGAATCATCCAGAAAAACAGGAGTCTGGTTTGAAAAACGCTTCTTGTGCGAGTACTTCGGGCTCGGGCTCCATTTATGCCAATCCGGCGACTCCAACCAATTTTAATTTAGGTACTATGGGTGGTTACCTAAAATACAATGAAATGTTGGCGGAACTAGATGCCATGGTGCAACAATATCCCAATTTAATTACAGCAAAAGCACCCATATCATCGTTTGTTACACATGAAAATCGCCCCATTTATCACGTCAAAATTTCAGACAATCCCAACGTGAATGAAACGGAACCTAAAGTGCTTTACACTGCAATTCACCATGCGCGTGAACCGATGAGTTTAATGGAAACTATTTTCTTCATGTGGTATGTATTGGAAAATTATGGAACCAATGAGGAGATTACGTATTTAGTGAATGAAACACAATTATTTTTTGTTCCGTGCATCAATCCTGATGGGTATGTTTATAATGAAACTACCAATCCCAATGGAGGAGGAATGTGGCGAAAGAACCGTCGTAATAACGGAGGAGGAGTTTATGGTGTTGACTTAAATCGAAATTATGGTTATGGTTGGGGGACAACAGGAACAAGTACCAATACGAGCAATGATACGTACTGTGGAACAGCTCCTTATTCTGAACCAGAGGTTCAAGCCATGCGCTGGTTGGTTCAAAACCATAATTTTGTAACGGCTTTTAACGCACATACTTATGCGGAAGATATTTTATTCCCGATTGGAACAACGGTAGCAGAATTTGCTGATCACCATGATTATTTTCAAGCGCACACTGATCACATGGTGGAATTCAATGGTTACACTTCTATGAAAAGTTCGGCTCTTTATCCAGCATCCGGTGATTCCGATGATTACATGTACAAAATGGACATTGGTGTTGGAGTTAAAGACACGATTTTCGTTCACACACCTGAAGTAGGTACAGCATTTTGGCAACCGTCATCTGAAATCATTGCCACGTGTAAAGAAATGGTGTTTCCAAACTTAATTTTGGCGCACATCACGCGCAATTATGTTGTAGTGAAAGACACAGACCCAATGAATATTTCAACCTTAAGTGGTGATTTCAATCATTCGGCAAACCGCTTGGGACGCATGTCTGGTCCTGTTACCGTTTCCCTTCAACCATTATTGAACGTTGCTTCCGTTGGAAGTCCAATCGTGTATAATATGAACCTGATGCAAACGCAAGCAGGAGCGATTTCATACACCTTGAATCCTGCGATTCAATTTGGAGATGAGATCAAATACATCGTTAAAACGGATAATGGTTTGTGGGTAAAACGCGATACGATCATTAAGACCTTTGGTGCATATAACCTACAAGTAACCGAAAACGCATCGGTTTCATCGAATTGGACAGGAAACTGGAATACAACCACTAGCACATTTGTTTCCTCTCCAAGGTGTTTTACAGACTCACCTTCTGGAAATTACGTTAATAATGCGAACACAACTTATTCCTACGTCCCTACCATTGATTTGTCCAATGCATACGCGGCAAAAATTAGCTTTTATGCGAAATGGAACATCGAGGCAGATTATGATTATGTGCAATTTCAAGTTTCTACAGATGGAGGATCTACATGGATCGGACAATGCGGCAATTACACGAATGCGGGGACAAGTGCCAACGGCAGTGTTCAACCAAATAATCAACCCGTGTATGATGGGATTATGACCAATTGGGTATTGGAAGAAATTAATTTAAGCGATTATTTAGGTCAAGTGATAAAGGTTCGTTTTCAGTTGAGATCAGACAATGCGACGCGTAAGGATGGATTTTATTTTGATGACTTCAGCATATTTTACAACAATCAAGGTCCAGCTGTAAGTCCAACAGCCCAATTTAACACTACAGGATCGGTGGTTTGTTCAGGAATGTTTACTGACTTTGATGATGCCTCACTTGATAATCCAACGTCTTGGTCTTGGAACTTTGGAGATGGTGGCACATCTAACGTTCAAAATCCAACGCATATTTTTATGAATGCCGGAACCTATACGGTTCAGTTAACGGTATCAAATGCTGCTGGAAGCAATACCACAACGCAGATCATAACGGTTAATCAATCACCGAATGTGGTCATTTCTACATCTGATACGGACGGAGTCATTTGTTTGCTTGATGGGATGATTACACTATTGTCTGATCAAAATGGAACGGCATTCAGCGGTTCTGGTGTCATAGGATCTTCGTTTGATCCGACTGTCGCTGGAATTGGTTTACACATGGTAACTGCATCCTATACTGATGGAGTGGGCTGTGTGGCAAGTGCAACGATGTCCATATTGGTGGAAGATTGTGCATCCATCAATGAATTAGCTGCGAATGGATTGTATGTATTTCCGAATCCAAATCAAGGATCATTTACCCTTCAAGGACTGGAACTTGGAATGCGATATGCCGTGTATGATGTGAATGGTAAATTGATTTTGGAAGGCATTTCCAATCAAACGAATGAACTTATTCAATTGCCACGCATGACCTCCGGGATTTATTACATCCAATCGATGAAAGATGGTCAACTTGGCCAGCTGAAATTTGCTGTATTGAATTAAGATTGAATAAATGCCGTAAGGCGATCAATGTATGCTTGATACCCCATGACAAATGGGGTAGTCTCGTGTTCTCCTCCTGGTACTAAAACAGATTCTTTTGCTCCTGGTTTGTTATCGTAAACTAACTGACCATGGCTTTTCATGGATAGAAAAGAATCAGCTTTCCCATGAATCCAAAGGAGAGGGACATTGACTTTTTTAATCTCTGTAGCATTGTCAATTTTTAAATCAACCAAAAATGAACCTGGCATGGATAGTAGTGCTGCATCTTGAATCATGATTTCAGCGGAAGCAAATGGAGCTTCTAAAATAATTTTTGATGGCTGCAATGCGTAATCACTTGAATGTCCGGCAACCTCACAAACAGCTGCAGAACCTAGGGAAAATCCAAACATCATAAATCGCTCATTTGTTAAACCACGCGTTTTCAACCAAGAAATGGCCGATGAGGTCGCTGCGTACATGTTGTTTTCAGTGGCAGTTCCTTCACTCAATCCAAAGCCTGGATAGTCAAACATGAGTACACCGTATCTTCCGAGTCCGCCCATGTGTGCATATAATTTTTCTCGGCACCAATAGAAATCCATGTGGTCTTTGTTTCCATGGCAGTATAAAATGACGGTATCTTGACTGATTTGATTCGTATCACCCACATAAATCCCTTGTACTTGAACGATTCCCCCATCAATTTCTACTGGAAAATGAACACGGTGAATCATGCTGTCTGGAACAGCAAATTGTCCATTGAGCTCCAAGGAAACCTCACCCGTGTAATTGTCCAGTTGGTAACTTTCAAGTTTTGACGCATTAAACAAAAATGAATCAAGGCGTTTACGGCAAGATAGAAGGCTAAGTCCGATGAATATAACTAGGATGTATTTCATTATTTTAAGTGATAAGTGATGCCGAAATATAGTCCAATTGCGCCGCGATTATTCAGCAGGCTTGGATAATTCACAACAATGTTTTCATTAGATTGATTGGGAGCAAGCATTTTTAATTCCGCTTGGTAGCTCCATTTTGGACGGATCCATTGGTGTCCAATTTGAACACTTGGAATCCAGAATTGTGCATTTGGACGTCCCTGAGATTCTATTTTGTACGGGTCAAACCAATTACTTATTCCGGCATATAACAAATTATAATGCTTGCTTTCTATTTTACACAGCGCATCCAATTGAACAGGTTTCGAATGTTTCCCATACCTGAAATAATAGTTGGCGTCTACCTGTGGCCAAAAACGATTTGCACCCGTATAAAAGTCCACTAAAATATTCATTGTTCCTTGCGTACTGATGCCCATTTTGTCATTTTTCCAAATGCTTTGTGAAACACCGATGTCTGTTTGACCTACACCAAATGCTAATGAAGTGGTGTGTAAGTTTCCAAAAACAGTCGTTTTATCACTGACACCATATCCATAACCAACTGCTGTAAAAGGAATTGGAATCGATCCAATCCCAGGAATTTTTGCTACCGGTCCACCGAAATTACCCGTAAGGACTTGTTGTCCTTTTTTCAATGGTTCCACAAATCTTGCAGGGGCACAACTGCCTAAAGCAAGAAGGACTCCAATAAAAATAACCTTAAATCGATACATGATTCAAAGATAGGAACTTTGAACAAATCAAATTCATTACTTTTGTTACATGGCAGGTTCAAGTTATGGCACCCTTTTTAAACTGAGTACTTTTGGTGAGTCTCATGGCGAAGCCATTGGGGGAGTCATTGATGGTGTTCCAGCTAATTTCCTTTTGGATTTAAATGCGATTCAGCTAGCGTTAGATCGACGTAAACCGGGTCAATCTAGCCTGACAACTCCTCGAAAAGAACAGGACCAAGTTCAGTTTTTATCCGGTATTTTTGAAGGAAAAACAACCGGTACGCCGATTGGATTCATCATACCAAACACCAATGTGAAATCTTCAGATTACGATCACATCAAAGATGTTTTTCGTCCATCACATGCAGATTTTACCTTTCAAAAGAAGTATGAACACCGTGATTACCGAGGCGGTGGACGCAGCAGTGCCAGAGAAACTGCCTGTCGTGTGGTCGCTGGGGCCATTGCAAAACAATGTTTAAATTCCATTGGAATTCAATTCAGCACCTATGTTTCTCAAGTAGGCACCATTTCATTAAACAACAAGGAATTTTACACAGAAACACAAATAGAAGCTACGCCTGTTCGATGTCCGGATGCAACCGTTGCTGCACATATGATTGCTCGCATTGAAGAAGTAAAGCAATTGGGTGATTCCATTGGTGGAACTGTTCAATGTATCATCACTGGAGTTCCGGCTGGACTAGGTGAACCTGTATTCGATAAATTACACGCTGAATTAGGAAAAGCAATGCTTTCCATCAATGCTGTAAAAGGTTTTGAAATTGGATCAGGATTTTCTTCTTTAGGCATGACCGGTAGTGAGCACAATGATTCATTCTTGGCAAGTGGAGAAACCAAAACCAATTATTCTGGTGGCATACAAGGTGGCATTTCCAATGGGATGCCCATTGATTTCAGGGTAGCATTCAAACCTGTAGCGACAGTCATGCAAACGCAAGAAACCGTTGATTCTTCGGGAAATATTGTTCAATTAGAAGGAAAAGGCCGACACGACGCATGCGTTCTTCCAAGGGCAGTACCAATTGTAGAAGCGATGGCAGCAATGGTTATCCTTGATTTTTATTTAAGACAAAAAACAACTCAACTTTAATATTTAGCATATGTTACAGCGCATACAAACCATTTATTTCATTATTGTGATGGCCGTTTTGGCTAGTTTATTATCTGGCCTTGAAATCTTTGCCATGACCGATGGTGAGATGAATTTTTCACAGTCTGTTTTTGGTGTGGAACGTCAAAGTGTAAAAGGTGGATACATCGAGTGGATGGGACAATTTGAGTATGCCTATTTGTTTGTGATCGTATTTGTCATGCTTGTTTTTCTAGCGATGATGTCTTATAAATCATTGAAACGCCAATTCACCTTGTCGAAAATTATTTTGTTTATTTACTTGTTGTTGGTATTGGCAATCTTGGCTGTTACGTCTTTTGGAATCAATGGATATTCTCCGAAAGAAATCACGGGCATACATGTAGGAATTGGTTTTTACTTACTTGTAGCTGGACTTCCATTTGCGTATTTTGCCATGCGTGGCGTTCAAAAAGATAAGTTGCTCTTAGATTCTTTGGATCGATTGAGGTAGTCTTAACAGCCGCCTCCCCAGGAAACCTTTACCCCAAAGTCAGTTTTTTCATAATTGACTTCCATTTCATCCGAAGAAACGCATCCACCCATGTTTCTGCATAATCGATCAATCAATCGTTTAACGTCTTGAATTTCTAAAACAGGAATGAAAAGCTGATACATAGAACCTTCATGTTCGTATCGTTCATTAAAAACAATTCCTTCCTGAAACAAGGTGTTTTTTAAGGTCACTTTTCCAAGCATTTCAATTGACGCTGATTCACCGCCATAGAATCTTGCTGTTTCAAGATCGTAATGGATTGTTTGACTTTCCGATAGGATTGTAAATTGATTTAACCAATCCACTATTTCGTTCATGGTAGCATTCGCTGGCTTGTATAATGAAGCTTTCGTGATTTCAACTGCTTCTTTCAGAAAATCATTCTTCTCGTTGCTTCTGCTCCTTTCTTGATGCAAACTATCTTTCATTGAATTCAACTCTTTCATCAAAGCAAGGTTCTCTTTATTTTTAACATTGTATTTTTCTATTAATTCAGATGTCTCTATCAACTTCTCTTGGTTCACCTCAAGAATTTTCAAGTTAAGCCTTCTAAGCTCTAGATTCAAGGTGTCTACTTGGTGTTTTTCTTTCAGTATTACATTTTCTTGAAAAGCCACAATCGAATCTAGCTTTTGCATTTTCGTAGATGTATTTTGTCGTTCCGTAAGAAGTATGCGTTGAATACTGTCTAGTGAGAAAGTTAAACTTTCGATTTGGTCTTTTTTCGATTGAGCAAAGATTGAAAAAGAACAAAGAGTCAATAATAAAAATCCAATAATTTTTTTCATTTTTCTTTTTTTACGAATCTACAAACTTTAGAAAAATTACCATAACTTGAATCTATGTTTTATCTGTCTAGGTAAAAATTGCAAAAACAGCATTGATTATCCCTATCTTTGCCGGCCCAACATACGGGAATGAGACTATGAATTTTTTATCCATTGAAAATTTAACCAAATCATACGGCGAACGGATGATTTTCGCTGACCTAACATTTGGAATCGACCAAGGTCAAAAAGTGGCCATTGTCGCGAAAAATGGATCAGGAAAAACGACCATGATGCGCTGCATTATGGGATTGGAACCAGTTGATTCTGGAAAGGTGACGTTTCGAAAAGACATTCGCGTTGCGTTCATGGAACAAACCGAAAACATGAGGGAGGATCAAACCATCCTCGAATCGATTTTCGATCACGATTTACCTGAACTGAAATTAATCAAGGAATACAACATCGCCGTTGCGAAAAACGACGAAGCGAAATTAGAGGAATTATATCAGTCGATTACGGAACTGAATGCTTGGGATACAGAAGTTCGCGTGCAACAAATTTTATCCGTCCTAAAATTGGATGACATGGATAAGCGCATCAGCGAATTATCTGGAGGACAAAAAAAGCGTGTTGCATTGGCGAAAGTATTGCTTTCAGATGCCGATTTCTTGATTCTCGATGAGCCTACCAATCACTTGGACCTCGACATGATTGAATGGCTGGAACAGTATTTGTCTTCCTCGAAGTCAACCATTCTCATGGTGACCCACGACCGTTATTTCTTGGAGGTTGTTTGTGATACCATTTTAGAATTGGCAGATCAAACCATCTACCGCTATAAAGGAAATTTCTCTTATTACTTAGAAAAGAAAGCGGAACGACAAGAACAGACACAGTCCACCATCGAAAAGGCGAAAAATACGTTTAGAAAGGAATTGGACTGGATTCGAAGACAACCAAAGGCTCGTGGCGTGAAACAAAAAGCGCGCGTGGATGCTTTCCAAGATGTGAAAAAAGTAGCTTCTCAACGATTGGATGAAGACGAACTAGAATTGCCCGTAAAAATGGAGCGCCTCGGTTCTAAAATCGTGGAATTCCATAAGGTGAGTAAAGCGTATCCAAATAGGGTCATATTAAATGATTTCACCTACAACGTTCAACGTCAAGAAAGGCTAGGAATTGTGGGCAATAATGGAACTGGAAAAACGACTTTTTTGAAAATGTTGGTCGGACAAGAAGAGACGGACAAAGGAAAAATTGTCATTGGAGAAACGGTTGTATTTGGATATTATTCACAAGATTTGATTAAAGTCAAGGACGATTTCAAGGTCATTGATGTCGTGCGTGAGGTCGCTGAATACATTCCGTTAGAAAAAGGGCGTCAACTTTCAGCAGCACAACTGTTAGAGCGATTCTTGTTTCCAAGAGACATGCATTATCAATTTGTGCATAAGTTGAGTGGGGGAGAAAAGCGTCGCTTGAAATTATTGCGTGTCCTCATGAGTAATCCAAATTTCTTGATCCTCGATGAGCCAACGAATGACTTGGATATTTTCGCAATGTCCGTTTTGGAAGAATACTTGCGTCAGTTCCAAGGATGTTTAATCGTTGTTTCACACGACCGCTATTTCATGGATAAAATGGTGGATCATTTATTCGTTTTCGAAGGACAGGGAGAACTGAAAGACATCGTTGGAAATTATACGGTGTTTCGACAACAACAATTGGATAAAAAACGTGGAGTTAAACAAAACATTACCAAGGAAGAACCTGAAATCAAAGAAAAAATCATTTCTCCATCCACCGTTGATACAAAAAAACGCAAACTGACATTCAAGGAAAAAGAGGAATACGAAACCATTGAACGCAGGCTTCCAGAATTGGAGAAGTCGAAAGAGGAATTGACACAAGCGTTATCCAGTGGTTCATTGTCGAATGAGTTGTTGATGAAAAACGGCGAGGAACTTGGTAAAGTGGTCGAAGAAATAGATGCCTTAACCGAACGATGGATCGAGTTAGCGGAGTTTATTTAAGCAACTTTTCTTCTATAAATAACGTCCATTTTGTCGTTGTTCACGATATAATGAGCAATTTTAAGGTTTAAATCACAAGGTATGCCATTCAGATTTCTTTTGTTTTTCATTTGTGTTTCGCTTGGCTTTAAAATGCAAGCACAAACCTTGGTTTTCGCAGAATTAGTTGGTTCTCCTAACATGAATACTAGCGGGTGGAATCTGACCGGTGCCGCTTTTACCGGTGACACAGGGGGAGATGCAAACGTAGATCCAGATGAGTTGATTTTAACTAATAACATTGGTAATTCAAGCGGAGCGATATTTTACAGTCAATCCATTGATTTAGGTACATGTTACCAATGGAACGTGCAATTTGATTTCCGCATGTTCGATGGAAATAGTGCAGATGGAATTGCATTCTGTTTTTTAGATGTTCCTCCAACTGGATTTGTTTCCGGAGGTGGTGTTGGAATCCCTTCTACAGCTAATGGAATCAAGGTTGTTTTTGATACGTATAATAATTGTGGTGGTGCAAATCCTGAAATTCAAATCTATAGTGGACCTGGTTACAATGAATGCATCGCAGGGATCACGACCTTAAACAACGTTGGCGGAAACTTGAATTTTCTTCGCTCAAACGCTTACAATACAGCAGTCATTAGTTACAATTATGGCGTGGTAACGGTATCCGTAAATGGCACCCAATATTTGTCAGGAACGTATAATTTGAATTTTGCGGGCTACATGGGTTGGACGGCAAGTACTGGTGGATCCAATGACCGACATTCGATTCGCAACGCTACCATTTTCGCGGACATTGCCACTTCAAATGCAGGTCCAGATGTGAGTGTATGCACAGGGCAATCAGTACAGATCGGAAGTGCGAATAATCCCAATTACATTTATGCTTGGACTGCTGCACCAGGGTTGAACACAACTTCTATATCCAATCCAACCATTAATTTACCGAATACGGGAAATACACCCATTTCTCAGACGTATACGGTGATGACGAACCTAGCATCGAATCCCAATTCATGTCCATCATTTGATAGTGTTGTAGTCACAGTCGTTCCTTTTTACCTTGACACACTTTCGGTAAGCATCTGTCAAGGGGAAACGTATGCCTTGGGAACACAAACTTTTTCCACTTCAGGATTCCATCCGGTTCTTTTCCAAAGTACTTCAGGCTGTGATTCAACGGTTGTGTTGGACTTGACATTGCTTCCGAATTTAACAAACAACCAAACCGTGCACATCTGTCAAGGTTCCACTTATGTGTTTGCTGGAAATACGCTTTCTGCATCGGGAACGTATGTACAAGTATTGCAAACCCCTACGGGCTGTGATTCTACGATCAACTTAAGTTTGGTGGTGGACCCCATTCTAACAGCGAATATTCAAGCAGATATTTGTCAAGGTGGATCCTATGCTTTTGGCACACAAACCCTTACAACGTCAGGGACCTTCACTCGGACCACTCAAACACTTGCTGGGTGCGATTCCATCATCAATTTGACCTTAACAGTGAATCCGGTCTTAACATCAAGTAGTTCCATGACCTTATGTCAAGGACAAAGCACCTTGTTTTTTGGACAAACATTAAGCAACACTGGAGTGTATCAACAAACCTTGCAAACAGTTGCGGGATGTGATTCAGTAGTCACATTGAATTTAACGGTTTATCCGATTCCTGCTGCACCTATTTTGACCGGAAACAGTCCAGTTGAATGTCCAGGGGATGTGGTGACTTTAACGATTGATCCAGTTTCGAATGCGCAATACAATTGGACGGGACCATTGAATTTCACTTCGAATAATTCAGCGGTATTTTTCCCTGTGGACATCACACAAATAGGAACATATGTAGCGACCATCACCATCAATGGCTGCGTTTCTAGTCCCTCCAGTATTCCAGTGTCCATTATAAATGTTAACACTTACGAAGACTTTGATTTCCCAAACGTGATTACACCGAACGGCGATGGCATCAATGATTATTTAGACATAGTTTGGAAGTTTAAAACATGCCAAGATTTCTCCTTGAAAATCGTCAACCGATGGGGAAACATGGTGTATGAAGGAACGAAAACGTCTTCGCCTTTTTCAGGAATCGATCAATCTGGAAATTTGCTTGAAGCCGGAGTGTATTTTTACCTGCTCCAATTTGAAGAGCAAGAAAAAAGTGGATTCATCCACTTGGTTCGTTAGTTTAAAATGCGGGCTTCGTTGCCAAATTGGCGGTAAGAAACGAGTACTGAAACTGTTGCAAGAAGCAACATGATTCCCAAACTAATGCAATAATATCCCACAGATAAGGTGCCTGAAATCAATTCTTTTGTAGAAAGAACGATGTTCACCACAGGAATTGCTGCTGTTGTAGCATTCAATTCAATCCCAGGAAAGAATCCAATCATAGCAGGAAGAACCATAACAACATTTAAAGGGGTAATGATGCTTTGTGCTTCTTTAAATGATTTTGCATAAACCGCGATTGGTATCATTGCACCCGCAAAGAAAACGACTAGTGGGAAAAGGAGGCTGAACATGGCGATGATAAACGACGGTGTCAGTATTCCGTGTACGATGTCTAAAATCTCTTTGTTGTGAACGATGTCTAAAAACTCAATGGATACAAACAATCCTATTAGTGCACATGTTGCTGCCAACATTCCGGATGTTACGATGACCATCATTTTTCCAACTAAAATTTGCCACCTTGAAACAGGAGTGGTGAGTAGGGTCTCAATCGTCCCTCGTTCCTTTTCACCTGTAAACAAATCGATGGCTGGATACATGCATCCAATAAATCCAAAAGCAATGAAGATGTAGGGTAAAATACCACCCGCTATTTGTCCAATCATTTTTTTATCGCTGGCACAATTTTGATAGACAGGCACCAGCGGATGAAGTTTAGCTGCATTTACGCCAAGTTCCTTAAAACGAATGGCCTCTGCTTTGTCAGACATGTGATTCATATACGCTTCCGCACGTTCTTGTCTTCCAATGGAGGAAGCATCGAACAACCAAGTTAAGGGAATGGACTGTTTCGTTCGTGCCAATTCTGCTTCGTTTTTTGGTACGATGAGTCCAAGTTGAATTTCTCCCTGTTCAATGGCTTTTTTCAGCGCAGTTGAATCTTCAAAGCTTTTCAATTCCTTCTTCCCTAATCCTTTGGGCATTTCATTGAGTTGATTCCAATATTTTGCACCTAGATCACCCCAAACCCCGATCTTGATTTTTTCCTCACTTGCTTTTTTTTCGAAAGAGGAGGAAACATTTACGTACAGTGTCAATATAATTGGAAACACCAGTAAAGGAATGAGTAACATCGTACGCATGGTGCGTTTGTCACGTAAGGTATCGATGAGTTCTTTTTTGAATATGGTAAAGATCATTTGCGCTAAATTATCGTTGAACAATACGGATGAATTCTTCCGTTAAATTACTAGCTTCCATGTTTTGTCGAAAATCGGACATCATTCCATTGTATTTGAGTTGTCCTTTGTGTACAATGGCCAGTTCATCGCACAACAAATCCACTTCACTCATGATGTGACTCGAAAAAATAACGGTTTTCTCTTGGTCCTTGCAATCACGAATCAGCTTGATGATGTTCTCCGCGGTGATGACGTCTAAACCACTTGTTGGTTCGTCAAAAATCACCACTTCGGGATTGTGAATCATCGTTCGACAGATGGAAACTTTTTGTTTCATTCCGGTACTTAATTTACCAATGCGCTTATGAAGGAAATCGTTCATGTTCAATAAGTCGAAAAGGTATTTTTTCCGTTCTTCTTTTTCTTTTTGAGGCACACCGTACAAAGCGGCAAAGTAATCAATGATTTCGATTGGCGTTAAACGGGCATAGAGTCCAGTAGAACCCGTTAAGAACCCAAGTTTAGCGCGTGCCTCTTGCGGGTATTTGATCGCGTCGATTCCAGCAATCTCGATGGTTCCAGATGTGGGAGTCAATATGGTCGAGAGCATCCGAAGGGTAGTTGTTTTACCAGCGCCATTTGGACCGAGTAATGAAAAAACTTGTCCTGGATGACAGTCAAAACTTAGGTCATCAACTGCTACTGCGATGTTGTCTGTGGTATTGAGTTCTTTCTTTTGTTGTCGGCTCAATTCAAATTCCTTTCGGAGGTGAGAGACTTTGATCATATCGAATGGTTTTCAGATAGGAAGACGATGTAACTCATTGGATGTTACTTTAGAATGCGCTCGTCTTTTAGAATAGCTTTGTTTTTATTGGCCAATTGTCCGCAAGCTGCATCGATGTCTTTTCCGCGGCTTCTTCTCACATTGACAATGAGGTTTTTTGCTTCAAGAAAGGCAGCAAAAGCATCCACTTTTCGAGCATCAGCCTGTTGGAAATCGCCCCCTTCAATTGGATTGTATTCGATGATGTTGATTTTACATGGAACACATTTAGCAAAATGCGCCAATTCTCTTGCATCATCGATTTCGTCGTTGAAGTCTTTGAAAATGATGTATTCAAAGGTCACACGTGATCCCGTTTTCTCATGAAAATAAGTAAGAGCCTCAGATAATTCAGCGAGGTTATTAGACTCGTTGATTTCCATGATTTTATCCCGTTTTTTGTCATTTGCGGCATGTAGGGATAGCGCCAAATTGAATTTCACGTCATCGTCGCCTAATTTTCGGATCATTTTGGCAATTCCGGCGGTTGAGACGGTGATTCTTTTGGGTGAAATTCCGAGTCCATCTTCACTGCACAAACGGTCAATGGATTGAAGGACATTTTTATAGTTTAACAGTGGCTCACCCATCCCCATATAAACAATGTTGGTCAGGTTTTGCTCGTATCGTCCTTCCGCTTGATTCTTTAGGTATACGACTTGATCAACGATTTCTCCTGCACTTAGATTGCGCAGTAATTTTAACCTTCCGGTCGCACAAAAAGTACAGGATAAGCTACATCCAACTTGAGAAGATATGCAGGCTGTCATGCGCGAATTCGTTGGAATGAGAACACCCTCAACTACTTTTCCTTCTTCGATGGTAAAAGCGCATTTGATGGTTTTGTCTTTGCTTATTTGTTGATCTTGCAGTTGAATGTGATCAATGTAATAGTGAGTCGGCAACCATTCTCGAAGGTCCTTGCTCAGGTTTGTCATTTCATCGAAGGACGCGGCATTTTTCTTCCAGAGCCATCCGTAGACTTGTTTGGCACGAAATGCTTTTTCATTTCTAGCTACAAATTCATCTTGAAGTTCCTTCAAGGATAAATTCCGAATGTTGCTCAGTCCTTGAGTCATGTATGTAAAATCTGTTTAACGGTTGAGCATCACTGGCATCACGAGCATTAAAATGTCTTCGTGTTCGTTTGCTGGAGTGGAAGGTGTTAAGATTCCGGCACGACTTGGTTCACTCATGGAAAGTTTGATTTCATCGGAATCTAAGTTGTTCAACATTTCCATTAGGAAACGAGAGTTAAATCCGATTTCTAAATCATCCCCATCGTAATTACATGTTAATCGTTCGCTTGCTTCGTTGGCAAAATCGATGTCCTCCGCAAAAAGAGATAATTCAGAACCAACTAATTTAAGTTTGATTTGGTGCGTTGTTTTGTTGGAGAAAATGGAAACGCGTTTGATGGAAGAAAGCAATTGAGCGCGATCAATGGTCAAAACGTTTGGATTTTCTTTCGGGATGACAGCCTCATAGTTCGGGTATTTCCCATCAATTAAGCGGCATACTAAAATCAAGTCATTGAAGGTGAAAACCGCATTGGATTCGTTGTATTCCAACAACACATCTTCATCTCCACGAAGGTTTGACTTCAACATGTTCAAAGGCTTTTTCGGCAAAATAAAAGCAGAACTTCCACTTGCCTCCGCATCGGTTCTTCTGAAGCGAACTAATTTGTGTGCATCGGTTGCAACGAAGGTAATTTCACTTGCAGAGAACTGACAAAAAACACCACTCATTACTGGACGTAAATCGTCGTTTCCTGAAGCGAAAAGCGTTTTATTAATCGCTCTCGATAAAAGATCTCCGGATAATTTGATGGCGCTTTTCCCAGCTAATTCAGGAATTTTCGGAAATTCATCCCCATTAAATCCAACCATGCGCGATTTTCCATTATCGTATACAATTTCAACTTGGAAATTACTTGGATTCACTTTAAAGGTACACGGTTGATCTGGTAGGTTTTTCAATACGTCCAACAACAATTTAGCAGGAACGGCAATTTTTCCATCTTCCTCAGATTGAACTTCCATTTTTGTTACCATGGTTGTTTCCAAATCGGATGCATATGCCGTTAATTCTCCATTCGAAATTTCGAAAAGAAAGTTGTCTAAAATCGGCAAGGTATTGCTGGTATTCAGTACTCCTGAAATACTTTGAAGGTGTTTTAGTAAGCTTGTGCTTGACGCAATGAAATTCATACTCATTAATTTAGATACAAATTTAATAAATCAACTGAGATTACGCGCAATACAAGGTGTGAAAACCGATTCTTTTCCGTTTTAGCCCTTATTAGATTGTTGCAGGGACGAAACAAATGAATTTGGATCATCTGGACTAAGCACAAGTGTTTTTCCTGTTTTGCGCTCAAGCACCACAAAATTGCCGCGTCTACTTGCATACCAAAGCATGTTACCAAAGCGTTTGTTCCGAAACAATCCAAAATATCCGAATAAACCACCCACGCCAAAAACACGAGCAGTCCATTTCATTTCTTCCGGGGTCAACAATGAAATGCTTTTTAGTGTTTCAAGGGGGTAATGTTTGTTTTTAAATGGACGAAAAATCACCAAGTCCTGTTCAGTGATTGCATATCCTTTTGGACTAAAACCATAGGTCAAGATAAGAATAATGATGAATGCAAAGGGCATGACATAAAAGGGACTTGGGTTGATCCATTCTACTAATTGAAATCCATTCGCAGACAAAAGTGGTGCAAATCCAGCTAAAAGCAAGAGGATGCTCACACCAATTGTAAGTACCTTGGTCAAGGTATCCATGGAAGCTTTGTAGGTATTCATTGTTCGCTAAATTTATGACGTAAATATACTTTTAATGCTTCCCTCATCAAAATTACCTCACTTAATTCTTGGTGAAACGAATCTTTTCGTAAAAGCGAGAGAAAAATGGATTCTGGCACATCGATGAGGTAAATTAGTTGCTGAAGTTGGGGCGTAGAAACGGGTTTGATGCATTCTTCAATACTGGGAAGCAATTCCAATAGTTCGTTAGAAATTAATTCAAGTCCGCATCGTTGAAAGTCTTTTTGAAGCTGCACCAAGGTCTCGGCTCGAAAAGCTTGATCACTCAGCGCTTGCTTCACTTGTTCCTGTAATTCCTGCGCCATGATTCAGAAAATGAATTAGTTTTGTATCAAATGTGAAGTTACGCATGAAAAGACTATTTGACATCATTTTTTCTGGAATTGTTCTCCTTTTCTTCCTGCCTTTAGGTTTGATGATTGCATTGAGCATTGTCCTTGAATCAAGGGGTGGGATTTTTTTCAAGCAAGAACGAATTGGTCGAAACGGGGTACCTTTTGGCTTGCTGAAATTTCGGTCCATGCGCACAAATTCGGAACTTGGCGGAAAGATTACGGTGGGTTCTCGGGATGCACGAATTACGAAGGTGGGTTACTATTTGCGTAAATTCAAATTAGATGAATTCCCACAGTTCATCAATGTTTTAAAGGGCGAAATGAGCATCGTTGGACCGCGGCCTGAAGTAAAAGATTTCGTTAATTTGTATACTGACGAACAGCGCCTAATTCTTCGCGTAAGACCTGGAATTACAGATGAAGCATCCTTGGCCTATTTCCATGAAAATGAACTTTTAGCAAAGTCGGATAATCCACAACATACCTACATCCATGAGGTCATGCCGGCGAAACTAAAACTGAACCTGAAATACATTTCCAATCCAACCTTAGGTCAAGATCTTGTGATCATCTGGAAAACATTTGCAAAAATCTTTCGCGCTTAATTTTTTCACTTTTTATTCGATAAATTTGTTCTTATATCGTAATATTGCAATGTAGCAATATTATACGACAAGATGGGAACAACAAAAAGCGCGGTGTTTAGCGAGGAAATTAACGATTTAGCTTTATTATTCAAAGCATTGGGTCATCCAGCCAGGATTGCCATCATTCAATTTCTGCGAGCCCAGGAAACATGCATTTGTAACGATCTAGTGAATGAACTTCCGCTTGCTCAGCCTACCATTTCTCAGCATCTAAAAGAACTGAAAAATGCGGGAATCATTCAAGGTAATGTTTCTGGAACGAGCCTCTGTTATTGTTTGAACCAAGATAAAATAAAGGAGTTGGACGCATTTTTAGCATCCCTCAAATACGATCAAAGTCCAACATGTTGTTAAATAAAAGAAGCCATGAAATTAAGTGAATTTAAATCAAATTTGACAGGAATGACAACGGTGTCGTTTCAATTACTTGATGGATCAACCGTTCCTGCGCATTTCCACATTACTGAGGTTGGACATGTTCAGAAACGATTTATTGATTGTGGAGGAACCACGCGTTTGGAAGACCGAATCTGTTTTCAATTGTGGGAGGCCGAAGATTTTGATCACCGACTTCAGGCGGATAAATTGATGAAAATCATTGAATTGTCAGAGCGAACATTGAACTTGCCAGATGAGGAAATCGAGGTTGAGTACCAAAGTGCTACCATTGGTAAATACCAACTTGCTTTTAACGGCATCTCTTTTCAATTATTGACTACTCAAACAGCCTGTTTAGCGGAGGACAAATGTGGCATTCCGCCGTCAAAATTGAAGTTGAACTTGGTTGAATTATCCCCATCCACAAAAACGACGTGTACACCAGGAGGAGGTTGTTGCTAAAATTGAGCGTATGAATGTAAAGTTGAATCAGTTTTCAGAAGAAATCATCCTTCAATTTGAGTTGATTCCTGCGGATCGAAAATTATTGCTGAACAAGTTGACTTCCTATATCCAAGGAAATCGAAATGCAGGTAAGGAATCTTTATTGATGTTCATCTGCACACACAATTCAAGAAGAAGTCATTTCGGACAAATTCTTTGCGCATTGGCGGCTGACTTTTATCAGGTAACAGGCATTAAAACCTATTCTGCGGGCACAGAAGTAACGGCATTTCATCCGAATGCAATTGTAGCGCTTCGTTCCATAGGCATGGAGATTCAGTCAGCAGACAATGGTTCAAATCTACATTATAACGTTTCATGGGGTTCCACTTATTCGTTGGATGCGTATTCTAAACTTATTGACGATGTAGGTAATCCTAAAGAACATTTCGCAGCAATCATGACGTGCACGCATGCAGAGCAAAACTGTCCTTTTGTACTTGGCGCCGATTTTCGAATAGGATTGCCTTTCGAGGATCCGAAAGTATATGATGGCACTCCGCAAGAAGCTGCAATGTACTTGAGTCGCGTGCATCAAATGGCGATAGAATTGTATTATGTATTTTCCAAATTATAACAACGAATATGACGAATCAAACTGAAGTGAAACGCTTGTCTTTTCTAGATCGCTACCTAACGCTCTGGATTTTTCTAGCCATGATATTGGGGGTAGTTATCGGCAATATTGTTCCCGATATGGATCAAAAATTAGATGCGCTTTCATACGGAACGACGAATATTCCCCTTGCGATAGGCCTCATATTGATGATGTATCCACCCTTAACGAAAGTGCAGTTTTCTAAAATTCCAAGCATACTTTCCAAGCCCAAGTTGTTATTGGTGTCCTTTTTTATCACCTGGATTGTTGGTCCATTTTTGATGTTTTTATTGTCCGTGCTTTTTCTAAAAGAGTATCCTGAGTATATGACCGGGTTAATCGTAATTGGGCTTGCTCCATGCATTGCGATGGTCATTGTATGGAACGAGTTGGCGGATGGAAATCGAGAGTTAGTTGCAGGCTTGGTTGGAATCAACAGTTTGTTGCAAGTGTTTTTCTTTTCTTCTTATGCCTATTTCTACCTAGAAATCGTCTTGCCTTTGTTCGGGATTAAAGGTTTAAGCTTGGATATTTCAATGCTCGAAATTGCGAAAACAGTTGGTGTTTATTTAGGAATTCCTTTTGTTTTGGCACTTATTAGTCGTTGGTTCTTCATCCAGAAAAAAGGAGAAGCATGGTTCACGCAAAAGTTCATCCCTTTTGTTTCTCCATGGACCTTAATTTCCCTTTTGTTTACCATTGTGGTCATGTTTAGTCTAAAAGGAAAAATGATGATGACAATTCCTTTTGATGTCTTGAAAATCGCGTTGCCATTGGTGATTTATTTTGCCTTGATGTTTGTATTGATGTTTATTACATCCCGCTTCATGGGAGCAACTTATTCAGATACTGCGGCTTTATCCTTTACAGCTTCAGGCAACAATTTTGAATTGGCAATTGCGGTTTCCATCGGGGTTTTCGGTCTGCATTCTGGAGAAGCATTTGCGGGAGTAGTTGGACCTTTAGTTGAGGTTCCTGCACTCATAATTCTTGTCAAATTGGCTCAGTTCTGGCGAAAAAAGTGGTTTACAAACCCTTCGTGATTTCTTGCCAAAGTCGGTCAGAAGGTACTGGAGCGATTACTGAGATGTCTTCTTTTGATGTTGGGTGTGTGAATTTTAAGTAGCGCGCATGAAGGCAAATGGATCCATCAGGATTCGATCGTTTGGCGCCATATTTCACATCTCCTTTAATGATGCATCCAATGGAACTCAATTGAACGCGAATCTGATGATGTCGTCCCGTTTCTAAGGTGATTTCCAAAAGGTGGTAGCGATCACCAGAAGCTAAAAGTCGGTAAGAAAGGATGGCTTGTTTGGATCCTGAAACCGATGCATTGACTGGGTAACTTTTATTTTGGGTTTCATTCTTTTTTAAATGATGAATCAATTTTCCAGTCGTTTCTTCCGGTGCGTTTTCTACGATTGCCCAATAAATTTTATTCGTTTCCTTGTCTCGGAATTGAGCGTTTAAGCGTTCAAGTGCTTTACTCGTTCGTGCAAAAACCAAGGCCCCACTTGTTGGACGGTCCAATCGATGTACGACACCACAAAAGACGTTTCCTGGTTTCTGGTATTTTTCTTTGAGGTAGGCCTTGATTTCATCCGGCATGGTTACATCACCCGTTTTATCGCCTTGAACGATTTCCGACGCCAATTTATTTACCACAATCACGTGGTTGTCCTCATGAAGTATGCGCTCAGCGATCATTCGGACAATAGGTCTTTTTTGTTTTTCTGTTCCATCTTGTAATTACGAATTCCAGCAATGACGGTGAAAAGCACAAAAAACAAAATGGTTAAGGTTAACCAAGCAGGAAATTTACCTAGTCCATCACCATTTGCGTACGAGTGCAATCCTACAAGCATGAAATTAACACCGAAGAAGGTAAATAAAATCGCAGAATAACCCCAGAAAGACATGACGTTGAAAACAAATTTTCCGCTAAGTTTTGGAATGAAACGCAAGTGTAAAATCACGGCGTAAACAAGAACTGAAACCAATGCCCACGTTTCTTTTGGATCCCATCCCCAATAGCGACCCCATGATTCATTTGCCCATATTCCTCCTAGGAAAGTACCGATGGTTAACATAAATAATCCGATGGTCATGGTCATTTCTGACACATAGGTCAATTCATTGATGTTAATGGTTACAATGACTTTATTGCGTTCGTTTCGAACGGTGTATAGGATTAAATTTAAAAAGCCAAGTATCGCTGCTAAACCGAGGAATCCATAACTTCCAGTGATGATTGCCACGTGGATTTTTAACCAATACGATTTCAAAACAGGTACCAAAGGCGTGATTTCTGGATCAAACAAACTCAGTTCAGTAACAAAAATCATCAAAGAAGCAAGAATGGCTGTTCCAGCGAGGATGACAATGTTTTTACGTGTGAAGCTAAATCCAGCAATCATGGTTACCCAGGCGATGAAAACCACTGCTTCGTAACCATTACTCCAAGGTGCATGGCCGGAGATGTACCACCGCATGGCAAGACCTGATGCTAGATAAACAAACACCACCAATAATAGTGTAATCATCACACGGTTGATCCATTTTTGGACCTGAACAAAGCGCGATTTTGCTGAACGAAAAATTCCGATAAATGAAACAATCAACAACAGAAAACCTAATGTAAGCAGCATTTGATAAGAATGCTTGAAAATCTCCATTTTATTGTAGGAAATCTCCATTTTAACGGCCTTTTCGGAAGGAACAACGGATGCACTCACTTTGCGTTGATGCCACTTAATCTTTTTGAGAACACTTTCTGCCTTTGAGAAATTGTGTTTTTTGGCTCCTTCGTCAATCAAGGAAATGTAACTTAGAACTTGTAAGGATGCTGCGGTGTCTACCTGAAAAGGAATGAACCATGTGTGATTAGCATCGCCTTTTTTAGGAACAACGCGCAAGTATTTCCACATGATGATTCCTTGAATGACTTCAAACTTCTCATTGAGTTTTATGAGTTTTTTATCAAATTCATTGCGTTGAGATTCTAAGCGTTGGTGCGCAATTTTGTATTCTTTTAACCATTTAAATTGCTGCGTTTTCGCATCAACTAAATCCATCACGCTTGCATATTCTCCCAGTTTCAACGGAGCACGAAGGTTACTAGGGACTTGAACGATTTTCTGGTTTATCCAATATTGTGGATACATTTGGATGCTCATGATGGTCTGCACCGCATTGTAATTTTTATACCGGTTGCTTCGGTGTATTTTACGCAACAATTGGTCACACAACGTATGCATCGGAGAAATACGTCCTTCGTAGTCTTGCACCAATAAGGATGCGAGCTTTTCCGAATGTTCCTCAGTCATGACTCGGTAAATGTTTGCGACAGGATTTGCATTGTGAACATGTTCTTGCGCGAAATTGGTTGCCTGAATGGATATAAATCCTAATGCGAGCATCAGGCTCATTAAACTACTTCGTTTTGCTTTTAATTTCTTCATACGGTCATTCAGTTCTCGAAAGCGTCCTACTGGAGCAAAGAGTGACATAAGCATTCCAATGCTCATCAATAGGTATCCTAAATACGTGATGTTTGTTCCCCACCAATCATGATTCACACTTAATTTTGTTCCTTCTTCGTTTTCTGGAGTTGCAGGATTGTCTAGTTCGTAAGAAGATTGGAAGAATCGATAGCCATCATAGTCCATCACATTGTTCATGAAAACTTTACGGTCTTTTTTCACCTTTCTTTTTTGGTCAATAATGGTTAAGTCACTTGAAAAAGAAGAGGGAGATTCACTTCCAGGATATTTATCCAATTTAAAATCTTTACACAAAACTTGAAAATCGATTGGTTTTCGTATGGACCCGTATTCCAATTGATACATCACGTTATTCATGGCGAAACGCGCTGGAGTAGGGATGGCACCCATTCCTCCTTCCAATTGAATGATCTTGCTCGCCTTGCCGTCGGAAACACGCACGGTTAAATAATCTGAACCTACATTTTTCTTTCCAGAAGGCATAAGGAACTTCTTTGCATGTTTCAAGGCGCGCTTAAACACAAATTGCTGATCACCACAATGATATAATGTCGTTGTTTTGAATTCAACCCATTGATTTAAAGGAACCGTTGTAAACATGGAGTCAGGCACTTCTTCTCCATTTTGACGTGCTTTTTTCATAAGCGACATGGGTAAAAAAGTAAGGGGAACGGCCGTTTTAATTTGAATGCTATCGCCTTTTATGCGCACTTGCATTCCAGGAGATTTAGGAACTGGTCCAAAAGAAAGTGGAACCATACCAACCATGAAGAAATCATTTTCCGCTAAGAAATTCGAGGTCATACCGTCCGTAATTAATTCTAGGGAAGTTTCTTTAAACGATTGACGAACAACGAGTGAATCAATCATTTTAGGCTGAAAATCAACGAAACTTACTGCAATGTTTTTTTTCGAAAAATCGGTATTGTAAGCAAAATCGTTATCGGTGATTTCTGATAAATAACATTTGTGCGCTTCCGTTTTTGTTTTTCCGGTTGCCAAGTCTTGCATATGAACAAGCAAATGAGGCTCAGAGGTGTAAATAAAATCGGATGTGGTTCCTTCCTTAATGACCATTAGTCCTTCAAAGCTGATGTACCGCGTAATGGCTGCTCCGAAAAGAATGACAATGAACGAAAGGTGAAAAAGCAACATCGCAATCTTTTCACGTTGAAACATTTTGTATTTGAAGATATTGGAGATTAGGTTTAATCCCAAATAGACCAAAAGGATTTCAAACCATGTGGCATTATAAATGATGATTTTTGCACTTTGAATTCCGTAGATGGATTCAATGAATGTTGCAGTACCGATGCCAAGGAGAAAAAGCAATAAGCCTATTGTCATGAATCGCATCGAGAATAGAGAAGCAAGTAGTTTGTCTAACATGTGCAAAAATTTAGTGCAAAAATACGACTTGTCCGTTTGATTCTTGCTAGGAAAGAGGTAATCTTGTGAAATTAATTCATCATTCGTAAAAAATGAAGCCTTTTATTCCCTTTTTGATTGTTTTTTTCATCCGAATAGGAACACTTGGCGCACAAATAAAACATCAGGATTATTCCGTAATACTTGATCAAAAAGTTGCCAAAGGCACTTTAAATTGTTTTGATTTTCCTTACCGAGATTCGATGAATCGAAAGGTCTTGATTTGGTTACCTTCTGATTATCGTCCAACAAAAAAATATGCTACAATTTACATGCATGACGGACAAATGTTGTTTGATTCAACGGTTACTTGGAATAAAAAAGAATGGAGAGTGGATGAAACAGCGGATAGCCTCATTTCAAATGGAATTACACGTCCGTTCATTGTGGTTGGAATGTACAATGATCCGACCAATCGCTATGCTGAATTTTTTCCCGAACAGGTCACAAAATACATGGATTCCAATTACCTTAAAAAACTCAAAGAAACCTTATGGAATGGTCGTTTAAGGGCGGATGATTATTTGAATTGGATTACGAAAGAATTAATTCCTTTTGTGGAAAGAAACTATGCGGTAAGTCGAAAGCGAGCGGATCGATTCATGATTGGATCCAGCATGGGCGGATTAATTTCGCTTTATGGATTAACACAAAAACCAAAATCATTTGGCGGGGCAGCTTGTTTATCGATACACACACCGATGATAAACTACCAAATGACGGGTAAAGATACCATGGAGCAATTAGCACTTCCATTTAACAGGTACCTCGCAGAAGAATTACCTTCACCAAATAAAGTAAAATTATACATCGATCGGGGTACGGAAACATTGGATGCATTTTATGGACCATATCATCAGCTTCTATTAAAAACCCTTGGAGAGCAGGGCTTTGAAATTGGTCCAAACTACCTCACACTCATTTGTCACAAAACTGCTCACGATGAGGTTTCTTGGGCAAATCGCTTGTCAGTTCCTTTGAAATTCTTATTGATAAATGATTCAGATCTCTTAAGACCATCCAAACATTTTTATAAATTTGTCAAAGGTCCGTTTTAGGATAATGTAAAGAAAGGAATGAAGACCATATTAATTTTAGGTGCAGGTTTGTCTGCATCCTCACTCATTAGGTATCTTTTAGCTCATTCAGAAGCTGAAAATTGGCACGTAAAAATTGTTGATCAAAATTTAGGCTTGGTCCAGAAAAAAATCAATGGGCACCCACGTGCCGAAGCCATGTCTTTTAATGCCTTGGACTCTAAGGAGCGCAAGCCAGCAATTGCACATGCGGATTTGGTTATTTCTATGTTGCCTGCCATTTACCACGTAGAGGTAGCAAAAGATTGCATAGAATTACGAACAGATTTGATCACGCCTTCCTATATTTCTCCAGAAATGCGCGCATTGAATGAAGAGGCGATAGCAGCAGGAATTGTCATCATGAATGAAATTGGAGTAGATCCTGGAATTGACCATATGAGTGCCATGAAAGTCATTGATCACATCAAGGATATTGGAGGAAAACTAACCAGCTTTAAGTCCTTTTGTGGAGGATTATTGGCGCCAGAATCTGACAATAATCCTTGGCATTATAAGTTTACTTGGAATCCAAGAAATGTAATTGTTGCTGGACAAGGTCCTGCAGCTTGCTACATGGATAACAACGAATACAAGTACATCCCCTATTCTCAATTATTTAAAAAATTAGACCGAATAGAAATTCCTCCATACGGAGCATTTGACGGATATGCCAATCGCAATTCACTAATTTATTCCTCCACATACGGAATTGATGGAATTCCGACCATTTACCGCGGGACACTTCGGAGACCAAATTATTGTCAAGGATGGGATGTGTTTATTCAATTAGGAATGACGGATGATTCGTACGCCATGACGAATTCTGAAACCTTGACGCCGAGAGCTTTCTTAAATGCCTTTTTGCCCTATGAACCAAGCACCTCGGTTGAAGATAAATTTAAAAAGGTCTTGGGAGATGAGCAAGCATATTTATTTAATCAATTCGAAAGCATGGGGATTTTTGACGATTCCTTTACCTATGGAATTGAAAATGCCAGTCCAGCAAAATTGCTACAACAATTATTGGAGCCAAAATGGAAATTGGAACCAGGAGACAAAGATATGTTGGTGATGTATCATGAATTTGAGTATCACATGCAAAACGAACGCAAAAAAATCACTTCTTCACTCGTTGCTTTGGGAGAAGATGAAGTGTACACCGCCATGTCTAATACGGTTGGGCTGCCAGTCGCAATTGCTGCGAAGCTCATCTTAGCAGGTGAACTAAAAGAAAAAGGAGTCACATTACCCGTAAATAAAGTGGTATATGAACCAATTATGAATGAATTAGCCTCTTTTGGGATTACCTTTGAAGAAAAGGAACATACATTATAATAAAATCAAAATGGAAAACGAAGAAAACCACATGAACATCGAATTATCTGAAGACATTGCTTTAGGTATTTATTCAAACTTAGCCATCATTACCCATTCACCTGCAGAGCTTGTATGTGATTTTGTTCAGATTATGCCGGGCATGCCAAAAGGAAAGGTTCGTTCTCGAGTACTGATGACGCCTCAAAACGCAAAACGATTTTTACAGGCATTGTCAGATAACATTCAAAAATACGAACAGAATTTCGGGGTAATCGATGATCCTCAAGCAGGATTTCCACCGATGAATTTTGGTACACCAAATACAATGGCCTAAATAACAATCATGTTATTGTCGATATGCATTCCAGTTTATAATACGGATATCCGTCCATTAGCGACAGAACTGAATCGGCAATCACAATCTTTTTCATCAGAGGTTGAACTCCTTTTCATCGACGATGCCTCTGATTTTACATTTAAAGAAAAAAATAGATCGGTCGGCACCTTTTGCGATTACCAAGAATTGCCTCAAAACATAGGCAGATCTAAAATCCGAAATGCCTTTTTGCCATTTGTTAAAGGAAAATACATCCTCTTTTTAGACGGTGATTCAGTGGTTTTTCGCGATGATTTCATAGAGAAATACCTGGTTTTCCTTAAAGAACATAAGCCCAATTTAATCGTAGGGGGTAGGGAGGAGGTCTCGGAACGACCAGCACGAAACTACCTATTGCGTTGGCGCTACAGTCAGTCCAGGGAAAGTAAATCCTTAGAGGAACGACAAAAGGATAATAAGAGTGGATTCAAGTCGAATAATTTCATAGTAAAAAAAACAATTTTCGAAAGCAATCCATTTGATGAGTCATTGCATCATTACGGACATGAAGACACCCTTTTCGGTTATCAATTGAGAAAAAAGGGGGTGCAGTGTTTGCATATCGACAATCCTATATTGAACAGTGATTTGGTTGAAAATGAAGCATTCCTGCACAAAACGAAAGAAGCAATTAGCAATTTGGTAAGAATTGCCATCAAATTAAACGATCTTCAATTCATTGAAGAGCAAAAACTGCTTTCTTGGGAAAAAAGAATTTCCAGAAATAAAATCTTCCTGAAGACCTTTCAATTATTTGGGAAAATCACTCAGCCTTTGTTTACCTCATTATTAAGGAAAGGATATTTTCAATTATGGATGTTTGATTTATATCGTCTGACAGAGCTTGAGCGCTTAATCGATCAAAACGTTCTCGATGAATGATCGCAACTTCTCTTTTTCCATTTCCCAGTTTTCAATTTGAGCGGCCTGTAAACAAGCTGTTTTCTGGGTTTTTAATTTTTCAGGATTTGCTTTGAGTTGCGAAATGGCTTGTGCAATTAATTGAACATTGACTTCTTCAACGATCGTACCAATTTGGTATTGGTGAATGACACGTGAAACTTCGACAAGGTTACTAGCCAAAATTGGCACCCCGGCATGCATGTAATCGAACAGTTTGTTTGGAAGTGAGAATTCATAATTTTTACTTAGCGGCTTGTCCATTGTGATTCCAAGATCAGCATGAGCAGTATATTGCATCATCTCTATATAAGGACGTCGGCCATAGACGAATACTTTTTGATCTAAGTGATGTTCCTGAATGATGTTTTTAATAAGTGGCATGACATCCCCATCACCCACCAACATGAGTGCTACTTCATCCATGTCTTTTACGGCCATCACAACTTCCTCAATTCCTCTTTCAACATTTAAACCGGCACCCTGCATGATGAGTAGAAATCGATCAAGAGGAATGCCTAATTGGTCTTTTGTTGGTAATTGATCGAGTTGAAATTTAGTTGGAATATTGCGAATGACCAGTAGTTTTTTGTGGTAGCGATTCTGATACGCTTCAGCAATTGAATCATTCACAGTAACGATGTGCTGTAAACGAGGAAAAATGAAACGTTCTATGCTAAGCCAAATGGACTGTGTTCTTTTTCGATCGATAAGTTCAGGAGCTTCGGTAAATAATTCATGGCTGTCGTATATGAGTTTCGATGCAGAAAGTCGACTAGCCATAAAATTTGAAAGCAAGGTGTCCAGGTCGTTTGCGTATAAAAGATGCTTTTTTGAAAAAAGCAATAAAAAAAACAAACGAAAATTGAGTTCCATATAAAAGAACGGACCCTTTTCAAAAAACAAGCGAAGTCGTTTTGTACGGTAAGCCCTTTTCACCAAATCGGGACTCGCCTTTTTTTTTCGGCCGACCAACAAAACATCCAAGCCCATCTCATGCAAAAGCGAACAGGTTCGATGAACACGGTTATCCGTGACCAAATCACTTGATACTGAAACAATCACTTTTCGTTTTGACATTGAAACAAAATTAATCAATTCCACGTAGGTAAGCATCGCAAAAAGGATGGAGAAAAAAAATTGAAATATTTTTAAAAAAATTCTTTGAGATAAGAAAAAGTTTCATACATTTGCAATCCCAAATTGGTCTTTGGGAAAAGAAAAAAGTTCTTTATTTTAAGAAAACCAACATTAAAATTGCCGATGTAGCTCAGTTGGCCAGAGCAGCTGATTTGTAATCAGCTGGTCGGGG
>JANRBR010000042.1:0-8547 GCA_030727405.1 Crocinitomicaceae bacterium
ATCCGTTTCATAACTTAAGAGTAGCGCACGGGATACCAATCGATTCCAATGCCATTGTTCATTCAAGGCGCGAAGATATGCATACATTTCGAAGGGAACTATTTTATTCTGCGCTTTGTTCTCGTTAAGAGGATCGAACTAAGATGCCTTTCATTCGAAAAGAATCATTCAATAATCTCCCCGCCAGGAAGGACAAAGCGAAGAATCGATCCGTCTTTTTTTGTAACGGTGCATGTAACCATGTCTTCACCTAGGCCATCGAATTCAATTTTTAACGGGTTTTGACAAGGCAAACGCATCCAATTTTCACCAGAAAATGCGACGTATTCGTTTGTCAAAATGAGTGGGCCATAATAAGGTATGTCGTAGTAGGATGTAAGATCCTCTTCCACCATGGCATCTTCTATAAATGAATATACGCCCAATTTTCCATTGCGTTTAATAACAGAATAGGGGGATGATTCGTTCGGAGGGATAATGAGTTGTTCTGCGCTAAATTGACCATCTGGTTTTAAAAAGTGGTAGTTCGGGTCTGGCAAGTTATCTTGTGTTGCCTCGTCCCAAAACAAGTATTGAGTATATTGAATGTATCGATAAACCAGTGCGTCGTTTTCTTTCATTGGAACAATCAAGCCACCGTAGTACGAATGGAATTCAGTCCCCTCGAAAAACACTTCGTTTGTTTCTACTTGACCTGTTCCATCGAGTTGATTGTGCCATTTTCGATTCCCCTTGATGCTGAGGAAATGCCCTTCATCTAATAGGAACATCGAGTCAATGGAGGAAGTGGGAATGCGCACCGGTGACCAGCCTTTCGTTCGAAGCAGGTCCAAGTTGAAAACAACCCATTCTTTGTCATTTTTACCTACCCATGTACTTGAATTATCCTCTTGAAATGCTACAGATGTTATGCTTTGAAGGGAAAAAAATTCTTCGTGTATCAAGTTTCCGGAACAAGTTCCTAAAACGTGTGACTTTCCGCTTTCTGTTTCGCTGAGCACGTAAAAGGGGATACAGGCACTGGTACTGGTAAATTCCACACCCGTGGCAAAGTGCGATTTTTCCTTATCGGTAAATTCCATGAGTACTTCTGTCGGCTCAGATAGGTTAGCGGATTTCAGTAGATTTTCTAAACTTTGACTCCATCCCAAAAGGGGAAGAAAGAAGGCGATAATGGACAGCTTTTTTGTCATGTTTGTAAAATTAAAGGAATTACTAAATATAGGTTTTTATTTCGCTTGGTAAATTAAAAACGTATGGTATCCGTCTGCTTGAGCGACAGCAACATAGATCTCTCCAGATTCGTAAGGACTGAAATGGATGAAGTACCCTGTTTCATTTTTTTCAAAAGGAAAGTATTCATCTAACTCGTTAATCAAGAAAAATTCCTGCGCTTGGGAAGCGGTGATTTCAAACGAAACTTTTTCTTTCAGTTTAAGGAACTTTGTTTTTGGTGCTTGAACGAGTTTGAACGAAACATCAACACTCAATACCTCCGGGAGATTAATGGGTTTTTTCGTTTTGACTTGCGTCAATAATTCTTCGGCAGTCAACCATCCCAAATCAAATGCACTGGGATTCAAAGATGGAAGTCGTTCAAATTCTTCAAGGGTGGTGTTTTGAGCTAGAAAATTCTCATATGGGATTTTCGCTAGGTGCGTGAAAACGGAATGTTTTGGATCAACATTAAACCATTGTTCGTCATAATCCTTCGTCGATTTCAATTTCCCACGACTATCTTCCGTGGCGCTGCCTTGTCCCCAAGTTGCATCGTAAATTTTCCAAACTCCATCAATTTTTACTGCGTTCCAAGCATGGTTCGACTCGTCAAAGGTATCACCTTCAGAATACCCAAATCCTTTGGCATATCCACTAATCGTAATGGCTTCGATTCCGGTTTTTATGGCGATTTCCGTGAACAAATCAGCAAATCCGGCACATACTGCCACGCGTGTTTTGAGCACATTCTCTGCGGAGTTATCACCACGTTTACCTGAATTAAATCCTGCATCATTGTAAAGGATGTTGTCGGTCATCCAAATGTAAACAGCACGGGCCTTTTCTAAGTCAGTTCGGGCGGATCGATTGATGTAAGAAGCAATGTCTGCAATCGTTTTTTCTGAGGCGTCAGGACAATTCCGCATGTACGCATCGATGACATTGAATGGATTATCTTTCGTCTGAAGATTGGATGCATTTGATAATAAAGATACCGTCATACAAAGAATGATGTATGGAATTTTCATGTATTTAGGATTTAAGTTGTAATGCATTTCTTTCAATTGGTAACAAAAAATCAGTTTTTCTTTACTTCATAAATCAAGCTTCTTCGCTTTGATTCTTCATTTTTATGAGGTCGGCTATGATAAATGCTGGTTCTTCGCCTTCATCCATGTATTTCTGAAAAGCCCAATAAACATCTTTGGAAATACGGTGATGCCTTTGCAAGTGTTCCTCCAATTTCCTTGGATAAATGTCGTACAAAGCGAGTTCGTTTTGATAGGAAAATAGAACAATGTTGAGTGGCACATTCACAATCACTTTCCCAAATATCAATAGGTTATTGAGGTGCGCGGCGAGCACAAATAGATCTGTGGCTAGCTCTTTCGGGAATTTTGCTTGAACGACGACATTAAAATGAAGTTCACCTTCGCTCAGTGCATAACGAAAATAGGCAACTTGATGCTCCGATAATGGAAAAATAGATTCAACGTATTTCTCGCTTTCAAAGGCGCCATACCGCCAATTGTTTTGCTTGTTCAATCGAATTAACTGTTTCCAAACACTGGCTTCTTGTTGCAAGGTGTCTCGGTAAATCGCACCGGTTTGTTCAGGTATTTCAAAGGATGGTCGCCTTGCTTCCTTCCTCGTGTATTCCTTCATTTTTGCCTCCTTTTCCTTCTTTTCAATCGTTTGCTGTCTTCGTTTATTCCGAATGTTACTGATGAAAGCTAGAATTCCCAACAAGGGTAGGAGGGCGTATGCGCTATCATCCATGTGTGAACGTGTTTGGTGTTTCACCTATTGAGGATTCAAAAAATCCGGCTTCCGCTAACTTTATTTCCAGCTCCTTCCAATCCACCATCATGCCATATTCTGTTGTGATGTTTCTTCGCATGGGTGTTCCTTCCGAAATGTCGTCGATGTACAATTGGTTTGTTTCTTTCGCGCGTTTCAAGTCAAAGGATGGCGGGTCCAGTTTCATGGGAAGGAATTTTTCAATTGCTTGCTTGATTTCTTCAAAGGAATGAATGAACGCTAGTGCTTCATGGACGTGTTTCACATCAATGTCTGCTCGGTAGGTGTTGAGGATTAGCTCGTGTCCGGCTGACTGCAACCGCGCGAGGACCTGAATCGAACCAGGATTCAAAGCACCAATTTCAGGAAAACAATGTTCGACAACGGTTCCGTCGAAATCTAGGTAGATTTTCATTGGTTAAATTTTAAGTTAGGTAGTGAACTAATTCTCGGTTCAAAAGGATTTTATGCGTTCCTTCAGGACTGGACATGATGCTGTAAACTTGATATTGTTGTTCCCCGACAGCTAGACGAAATTTACCTCGAATGCGCGCCATGACTTCGTTCATGTTGTTATCGGTAATGTCAATCAAACGGTCAATTGCTAAATCGATGGATTGATTGGATGCTTGATTACTCAACATCGCATAATGGCTTCTTAATTCCGCTCGATGGTCCACCAAATGGCTTCTCATGATTCCTTCTGGATGATTTAAATACAGGAAGTAAAGTGCTTTTTCTTTCGGATTTAAATTGATTTCTAGGTCCCCTAGATCACTTAAGAAAATGCGTTTACTTAAACCCCTGATTTCCATTTTGCTATTCTCCATCAAAAGCAAGGATCGCTCGCGAAACAATAAATTTTCACGTAATCCGTCCATAATGGTAAATAATTGTCGTGCATGACTGCGATTGACATCTCGCTCGGTAAGTACCTTCATGCAATCATTGCAGAGGTCACCCGTGCGCATTTTTAAAATTATTTGTGGTTTTTTGGCACAAAAGTCCATCATGCATCCTCGTGGTTCCTTGTGTAGGTGGTTCAAGGTATCGACTTGACTTCGGAACATCATGCTTCTCATAATCCATGCGGAAATTTCATAGGCAATTGGGAATCGGCTATCCAAATCAGTTCCAAAATAGTAGTTCCAATGATTGGTTTGAATGAAGTAATTCTTCAAGGTGTCGTCGAAGCAACCAAACCAATTGTGTTCGTTGGATTGATCAGTCAGTAAAATCACGTGGTCCTCCTTGGGAAGTTGATTCTTTTTACGAAAATCCTTAGCAATTTGAAACAATTGATTCCAAGTCATCACCTTTTCTTTGTGAGGAAAGGTGATTCGAGAATAATTAGCCATTCTTGATTCCTTCATGGAAAAGTCTAATTTTGGTGCTTCCTTTTTTTCGAAAGCATCACTGTCTTCATAAATCTTGAAATCGGATGATTCGGGCAATGTTACGGGTTCTGAAGGTACAAACTCGATGCTTCCTCGATGTTTACGAAGGAGGTTGAGGACATGGTTAAAGTTCTCTACTGGATATCCTGTTGCACGAATGAGGTGTACCTTCATTACTTCTTTGTTGGGGTTTAATTTACCTTCTATCCTTTCTGCTAAAGATATCAAAAATGTCCCGTTTTAGGTTTCCTTTTGATTTCTCATCTGCATACATTTTTATGGAGTCACTCACGTCACCCATGAATCCTGCATAAGAAGATTTACTAAAGTTCATCACGTTTTCCTTTCGAATATTAAGCATATGTGAGGTGTGAATCGCATCAAAGTCCGCGCCAAGGAAACTAAATGTCCATTTTCCGGTCTCATCCAACTCCTTGATTAAGTGTGCTACATCATGATAGGAGTACATTCTAGATGCATTTTCATGCCCGTCAGTAATGATGATGAGTACAACTGACATTTTGTCTTCGGCTATGTCTGCTCCGTATCGGTTCTTTATGCTGTAAATCGATTTTCCGATTCCATCAAGCAGAGCAGTTGCTCCGTCCGGATTGTAGGATTCAATGGACAAAGGCTTTAATTCAGCTACATTTCTGCACTGGATCAAATCATGCACTTCTTGATTGAAGAAGGTTAAAGAACACAAATAGGTTTCATTCAAATGCGTTTGTTGAAGTTCTTTAATGGTCTTTAACTGTGTGTTAAATCCTGCAATGGTTTCAGCCTCGATTCCATTCATAGATCCACTTTGGTCAACGATAAAGTGGTAAAGCGTTGTTGTGTTTTTCATAAGTGTTGTTTTAAATTATTGGACAAATATTTCTTCTTTTTTATCCAACAGCATCTTTTCTGCAAGCTTGCAAGGAGTATTCGTTAGTTCAATTCAAACCTTGCGAGATTTCTGGTGAGGCATCTTTTATCTATTTTTTGATCGATCTAATTTGGTGTATCCTTCATAAAGGATCAATCATTTTGAGGCACTTGTCAAAGCGACCTGTGAAACGGTATTGCAGCTCCACTTAAAATCCCTCATGACTTGTGCACGTATCATTTGCAAACCACCACAAAGAGAGACGCTTATTATTCCGGAGAAAAACTATACTCGTTCAAGTTGTATGAAGGATGAAGTTGCTTAATCTCAATTCAACACAAATGCATCTCGATTCCTTTCCCTACACTGCTGCTTCATTTTTTTAACGTTCGGATGCCAGAACTTTAGTGCATACCTGAATCTAAGAATCTTCATGCATTGCTTGAATCTTCCCGCGTAACGATGGAGCTCTGTACGGAAAAAGTGAGGGTTGTTGTCATCATCTTTATCATAGTTTTTATCAGCTAACAAGTTTAACAGGGCATCAATATTCTCCAAATAATCTAGGTCCTCATTTAATTCTTCGCGTAGAATCGCCCCGTTCTGTAACTGTTCGTGGTAAGTCCACAATAATAGATTACGTAAGTAATGTTCTTCTTCGCAGTCTCGCTGGACATTCATAAACAGTGCATCTTTGATTCCTTCTAGGTCTAGTTCTTTGGCGGGATGTACTTCCAATTGGTCGCCAAATGCTAGATTTTTCTTTTCATCCTGAACTTCCTGTATATGATCTAAATCGTTATAAAAGCGTAATGGTTCTGAAACGATTGCGCCTTCAACTTTTGTTGTTTCGTCCAGCCAAAAAATGCACTCACATTGTTCACATTTCGTAAGTAATGGAATTTTAGGATACCCAGGTGCATCGATGCGCAAATCTGAATAGTATGTGGCGTCCATCCTGGTCCCGCTCCTAACACTTCGTTTTGATACGCGAAATTGGCAATCGGGACAAGCGTAAACATAGGTATTACCGAGAATCATGTTTTTTTTGTTAAAATACTGAATAAATACGTTAATAGCCCATCGCAAGCATACTTGAACGACTGACAATCAAATGGCTTGAATCATTAGGATAAACACAAGCGGTTCGTCCTCTATAGCATAGCTTCGTAGCCCGATAATGTTCTTTTTCTAAAGCAGATTTGATATCAAGTATTTCGCTTGGTTTAAACCTTAGAAAACGCTTCTTTACATTTTCCGAAGCTATGTGGATTTCATAGATTCCTTCTTTCATGGTAAGGGTCCAGCGATCGATTTTCATAAACGATGGGCTGTATCTTGAAAAATAGGTGTATGGCTCGTCGTTTCCGTCAATGCGGTAGTGTTCGAGGCGTCTGAGTTGACTTCCAAACTGTTTTTGCAAATCGGCCAACGGAGCGTGTAGTAAATCGTAAAATAAGTGGTCGCTGAGAATTTTCATAAGCTATTTCTATTAAAAGGATTCCTGTTAAGTGGATCCACATACACGCGTTGCGTCAAGTGTCGAAATTTAAACTGCGTTTTGAAATTCGAGCATTCAAAGAGGTCAGTGATTTCTCCTTTTTCTAAATCGAACAATAAATTCATGTAACGTTTGCTGTTGTTTCCGACGAATAAGTACCCAGTTTTTTCTTTGTAGCAATCGCCACAGCGTCCTTCAACAGCATTGAGAAAGGTGTCGCCGTGAGACTTAAAATCTTCCATCAATCGTTCGAGTTTTAATAGGAATTCGTTTCGGTGAAAATCCTGGTAGGTGATTTTATCATCCAGCAAGTTGTAGAGCATGTCCACATCCATGCTTTGGATGAAATACCGCACGGCATCGGCAAGGGTACGCAAGGGCGGATAAGAAGTTTGTTCTGCACGTAGGCTCGTGTTTTCGTTCATAGCAAAGCGTTTTTAAAGTGGTTTATTTTTCGTTGAATAAAAGCTTTCATTTTTGGATTTGCTGAAATCAATGTGTAGCTAATCTTTTGCAAGCCATGCGCTCGGCGGATGGAAATTTGTCCTTCACCGATTGAAACTGAACGTTTGGACGGGAATGTTACATCGTGAAATTCACCAAGTGTAAAACCCGAGTGATTCGCAATTGGATGGTGTAGTTGGATGCAGAGCCAAGTTGGATGTTTGGCCTTTGTTTTTAATACGAAATCGAACGGATGCTTTTTCATCGTGTAGGCATCTGTGTCCGTATTCACGATGTATATGAGTTGCGCTTGTAATTTCATGGCTTTTAGTTTTGAATCACCATGGTTTCGATGCTTTTGATCACCTTTTTTGGAAAGCGCAAGCCGACGATTCTACCATTTTTCAAGCGCAAGGCCATCCGAATCACCAGTTCTTTGAATTCTTTTCGTGGTGCATCGCCAAAGTTGAATTTGCACACATCTGGGGTGTCGAAGGGATCAACTTCCATGTAACGAAATTCAATGACGTGTTCCCCTGGAGTTGCATCCATGCTGTAGCCTTCTTTCACTTCTGGCCAAAGACTGCCTAAGTTATGTTTAGAAAACAAAAGTTTATTTAATTGTGCCAATGCACGCGTCTTGTTCATGTTGTTGAAAAAGATTCCTTTGTCATCCAATAACTCTTCCAATTGCTCGAAGTTCCCAGCTGTAAACGAATAACGAAAGTGATTCAAGGAGTATTCATTCTTCTTCTGTTCATCAAGGGTGATTTTGGACAATTGTTGCAGCATAGCTTCGGGTGTTTTTTGTTTGTTCCACCTCTCTAGGCAAAGCGTATGCCAAGAATTTATTTGTAGTAAAATGGATGAAAAAAACCAAAAAGAATGTCAAAAACTGAAAAGAATATCAAAAATTACATCAATTTAATTCTCTGTTCTTTTGGCTTGACCCCAAAGAACCAAAAAGTCAAGCCTATCAAAATGATTTGCTAAAACGACGGAACATTTCAGTCATTTACCCAAACTCGCAAACGCAGTTTGCTGTCGCCTTTCAGGGCGCCAGACTGCTGTGCTCAAACATGGGTGCATTGCCTTTCATTTATCCTGGTTTTAGTCAAAACATTTTTAAAGGGCGATTCGATTTATGTTAAATCAATTCTATTCTATATGCTGTCTTAATGCTTTCCTTTCTACAAGGTTTTTGGTTTTCAACTAAGCGAGAGTAATTGACTTTTGAATAAACTTTGGTTATTCGATTTATTTTTTTCTGTTCTTTTGGCTTGACCCCAAAAAAAAGACAAGACAATAAAATTAAT
>JANRBR010000042.1:8647-11283 GCA_030727405.1 Crocinitomicaceae bacterium
TTTTTTCTGTTCTTTTGGCTTGACCCCAAAAAAAAGACAAGACAATAAAATTAATATTCTAAAGGAATCGAACAATCCTACTACTACGAAGGATACGTGAAGTCGGACGAAGAATAACCTAGGTCTTTTCCGGATCAACCCCATACTTTTCCATTTTCGCCACTAACGTATTAATCGCCCAGCCAATTGCGATGGCGGATTGACGCTTGTTTCCCTTGAAGTGTTTTAATACGCGGATGATGTGTTCCTTTTCGATGTGCTCCATGTTCATCGGTTGGTCGGAAGGCGCTTGCTTGAGGCGTTTCGGCAGGACCTCCGCTGTCACCGTTTCTTCGTTGAACACGTAGAGTCGTGAGATGATGTTTTCTAACTGGCGGACATTCCCCGGATAGGAGTAATTCAAGAGGACTTCCAAGGCTTCCTTTTCGAGTTGTAGTTTCTTAGGACGGTGTAATTCTTTCTTTTTCTGTGTGAGAAAATGATCGATCATTCCTTTGATGTCGGCTTTACCTCGTTCTGCTAGGGTAGGGAGGTCGAGTTCCACTACGGAAAGACGGTAATAGAGGTCCCAGCGGAATTTTCCTTCTTCGCACAATTTCTGCAAGTTCTGGTTGGTGGCTGCAATCACCCGGACATTCACTTTTTTCGCTTTTCCACCTAAAGGCATGATTTCTTTTTCCTGCAATGCGCGCAAGAGTACCTGTTGCATGTAGGAGGAAATGTCGCCAATTTCATCGAGGAAAATGGTTCCTTTGTCCGCAAGTTCGAATAATCCAGGAGTATCTTTGTCCGCACCGGTAAATGCGCCTTTCTTGTAACCAAACAACCTGGATTCCAATAAAGTGTCGCTAAACGCCGAGCAATTGACTGTCACATACGGCTGTTCGTTCCGAATGGAATTCTTGTGAATGTACTTCGCGAGGTTTTCTTTTCCTGTACCACTTTCTCCAAGGATCAGCACGGTAACGCCATCCACTTGTGCCACTTTCGCGGCGTTCTCGTAAATCTTTTTGATGGTCGGCGTGATGAAGTAGTCATCTCCCGTATTTTTCAGAATCTCCTCTTGGTGGTACATTGCCGTCACCGGAAGCGAGGACTTCTCAAAGGCAATCTTGATCAATTCGGGTTTGTCCTTGGTCTTCGTGTGACGCGCCTCGCGCATCTGGAACAAGGTCGTGTCTAAGTTCAGGGACAAATGACTCAAGTACCAAACCACCTGCATGGCCGGACTCCCCGGTGATACGAAAATATCGAGTTTATCCTCTCGTAATTCAATCAAAAAAGGATTCACCTTTCCCTGAATCTCCCGGTGATCAATCGGATCTTGTATGGCCATGTAACGCAATTCAATGCGTCGCTCCGGATACGTTCTTTGCAAATAGTTCAGTAATAACTCCGATCGTGTATCGTCCCCACTTGCCGCCGACAACAAAATATGTCGGTCCGACTTATAAAAGAATTGATGGTAATTCGCTGTTGGTCCCGTTTCCAGCACCTGACCAGCGTCAAAGTCATTCGTATAGGCAATCCAAGAGATAAGCGTTTTCATGTGTCAGAAATTGATATACGAATGTACGAAATGACAATGTTCGTTTGTTGATTGTCGATAAGTTTTTGTGTCTTGTGCTTCGTTTTATTCACGCCTATCACCGAGAGGTTCTGCATGGAAATTCTGTTCGGTGAAATGAATCTGCATTCAAGTTTCTTCTAAGTTTGAAATGTTTTTCATTAATAGGATGCATTTCCATCTTCATCAAAGGGCATATGCTCTTGTCCCCAATGAAACATAACGTCTAATATGGGAATAAGTGATGTCCCTTTTTCACTGATAAAATATTCTACCCTCGGTGGAATTTCCGGATAAATCTTCCTGGTAATGATGCCGTCTTTTTCTAATTCACGAAGTTGTTTTGTGAGCATTTGTTTGCTGATGTCATGGATTCCCTTGTTTAATAAACCAAACCGATTGACACCAATTTGAATGAGAAATAACAGATTAGGCTTCCATTTTCCTCCGATCATTGAAAGTGTATATTCGACAGGTGATGCAGATCTAATTTCATTTTTTTTCATTTTTTTCATTTTTTAAAGTATTGATAATCAACAATAGTCATAAAAAAGAGTCTAGGTAATAAATATATAACTACTTGTAAAAATAAGACTTAAATGAAAATATTTGTGAAAACATTAAAATTTATATACCATGAAAAATGACAAAAATGGAGTAGTCCAAAGTGAATCAAAGACCATTGAAATGTTAGATTTTTATCTTCCAATAGGTTGTCCTGCTTGTCGTACCTTAGAAAAATTCTTTGATGAACTAACCTTCAAATACGGGAATCTAGATAGGGTTCAAAAGATCGATGTTCTTGAAAATAAAGAATTGTGCGATAAGTACAGAATTCTGAATGCCCCAACGATGATCTTCTTACGGGATGGAGAGGTCATCGAACGTATTGTTGGATTTGATAATACCTTGAAAACGAAGTCTCAAATAGAAATGCTTATTTTCCATTCGTAAATCCAAAGATTTTGACTCGTTGCAAGCTTGCAGAAATTTATTTTTTTCTTACATCTTCCTCAATTTCGTCCAAAATATGACGACATGATAAAACGATTCTACAAACTAAACAGTA